>PHFL01000051.1 GCA_002794105.1 Candidatus Thermochlorobacter aerophilus
CGGCGGCACCACCTACGGCGACCTCTACCTACGCCCACCAACAGCAAGCGTTACCGGCGGCGAAATTATTCTCAACGCTAATGGCGCGGGCAGCAACCAAACCTTTGACATTGATTGCAATATCGCCCTGAACGCCTTAACCATCACTGGAAGTGCAGGAAATGTTGCCACAGGACGCTTGCGCATCAATCCGCTGACGCTGACCAACTCGCTCACGCTGTCAGGCACGCTCACCATCAGCAACAATAACAGCATCTTTGACGCCAACGGGCTCGATGTCTTTATCGGCGGAAACTTGATTGATAACAACTATTCAACCACTCCGGGCTTAAATGTAGGGGGCTACCGACCACAAACCGCTACGCAAACCACGACCTTCAACCGTGCAGGTGCGCAAAGCATCAATAGCACAGCCCCTGTGCTAGCTAATCTCACCAACTTTGCAAACCTTGTGCTGACCGGCGGAAGCGGCACGCTGACCTTGAACCGCAACATTTGCGTCAATTCCAACCTCACCATCAACGCAGGCAAAACACTGAACGATGGCGGCAACACTGCAACCGTGCTGGGCAATGTCACGCACAACGGCACGCACACGGGTTCAGGAAGCATCACGCTGGCAGGCACGGTGCAACAGCAACTCTTCGGCACAGGCACTTACCAAAACCTCACGCTGAATAACAGCGCAGGCGCAAAAACCAACGCAAATACGACCGTCGCCGGTGTGCTCACGCTCACGAACGGCATTTTAGACATCGGCTCAAACCTGCTCTCGCTGACCAACACCAGTGAAACTGCAATTGCGGGCGCACCATTTAACAGCACGAAAATGATTCGCACCACTGGCAATAACACCGACCAAGGCGTGCAGAAATCATACCCTGCAGGCGCAAGCAACTTCCTTTTCCCGATTGGCACAGGCACGCGCTATACGCCCGCGCGGCTCAATGTAACTGCAACCGGTGCCGCAGGCACCATTCGTGTCGTGCCCGTCAATAATGTGCATCCGGGCGTGGAGTTTGGCACCAATGTCTTGCGCTACTACTGGATTGTGCGAAGCACTGGCTTTTCAAATCCCACGGTTCAGCATTCTTACAACGCACCCGGCGATGGGGGCGATCCAAACTTGCCCGTTACAGGCACGCCAGACCGCGTCGGACGGCTCAACCCTGACCTCTCACCACCAAACTGGGACCCCATCGACGGTTTTGCTCCTGGTCTGGTTGGACTTACAACAACACCAATCGCTCCATTACTACCACAACAGGTGTTAATTACATCAACGGCGATTACACCGCAGGCACAAGTGCCGAATTTTCATCTATCCCTGTCTACACCAGCATTGCCAGCGGATTCTGGGAAGACCAAGCCACTTGGAATGCCTCCACCCCACCACGCGCAGGAAGCAACGTGGTCATTAACAGCGGGCATACCGTTACCACACAGCCCAACGCCATTATCTCTGTGAGCATCAACAATGGCGGAAGTGGTTATGCCCAAAACAATGTGCTGACGGTATTAGGCGGCGGCACAGGCGGACAGGTTACGGTAGAGGCTGTCGATATAAATGGCGCAATTACAGACATTCGTTTAACCAATGGCGGCACGGGCTATACCACCGCAACAGGTGTGGCTACTTCTGGCGGTTCAGGCACAGGTGCAACAGTCAACATCGTGGCATCGCTCGGCAAAGTCGGCAATAGCGTCACCATCAATTCAGGCGGCACGCTCAACCTTGAAAACACGATTGGGCATAACTTCAGCACCATTGCAGGACAAGGTACCTTACGGCTTACGCCAACCAGCGGCGGCTCATATGTCTTCCCCGGCGGAAGTGCGACAGGCTTCCTCTCATCAGGCGGTGGCACCGTCGAATACAGCGGCACCACCAATGGCGACCTGCCACCTGCGCCAACCAGCTACAACAACATTCGTTTCAGCAACAGCGCAGGTAGCACGGCATCGTATCCGAATGTCGACCTCACGCTTGCAGGCAATCTCACGGTTGATGGCGGCGGCACCGTCAGCAATCCTGACAACCGCAACATCACCGTCGGCGGCGATTTCAACATCTCGGGCGGTAGCACTTACAACGCCGGCAACGGCACGCTCTCCATTGGCGGTAACTTCACGGGAAGCGGAAGTTACACCTTCAACGCCAATGGTGCCACGATGCCCATTACAGGACGGCTCACAAACACAGGCACGTTCAACGCCAATACCAGCACCATCACGATTTCAGGGGCCGATGGCGGCGGCTCCAATTACAGCTTCGCCAATACTGGCACATTCAATGCAGGCACTGGCACCGTGATTTTCAGCGGCGGCAGCGCACAAACCCTTGGCGGCTCGTTCACGACCTTCAACAATCTCACCATCAACAAGAGTAGCAATAACCTCACGCTGGCAGGCACAACCGACCAGCAAGTCAATGGTACGCTAACCCTCACCAACGGTAACATCATCACAGGTAGCAATGCCCTGATTTTGGGGAGCACCTCTACCGTAGCTGGCGGCGGAAATAGCAGCTATGTGGAAGGAAATATCGGCGGTATCTATACCACAACGAACGCGCTGCGTATCTACCCGTTTGGTTCAGGCGGGCTCTACCGCAGAATTGGCGTAAGGGGCAACACCAGCACAGGCACTGCCACCTTGCAGGGCTCGCTTATCAACGCAAGTGCATACAGCGTAACATCAGCGCTAAGCGGGCTGACCAACGTCTCAACCATTCGTTACTACCAGTTCCAAAATTCTGGACAAGCCCTGACCGTTACGCAAATAGAAAACTTCCGAGGCAATACAGATGATAATATCGGGTCATTTGCCAGCAACAACACGTTGCGTATCGGCACAGCAGTGAGTGATGCATCACCAGTTTGGACGGGAAGAACACTGTTGTCTGTGCCGAACACGACCACCTTACCGATTGACATTTCCACGCAACCGTTTAGCCAGTCTGTAGCAGCAAGCGGTTCGGGTAGCATATTTTATGCCACGCTGGCTTCTACATTATTATCCGACAACCCGTTGCCTGTGGAGCTTATCAGCTTTGCGATTACCGCCGTGGATGAAGGCGTCAAACTTAAGTGGGAAACCGCCTCCGAAGTCGAAAACGCCGGCTTCATCCTCTCGCGCTCTCGCTTCCGAGACGGCGGCTTTGAAGAACTCGCTTCCTACCGCACGCACGAGGCCCTGGTCGGCAAAGGCACCTCTGCCACCGGCGGCAAATACGAATGGCTTGATAAAAGCAAACTATTGCCCGGCGAAACCTACTACTACAAACTGGAAGATGTGGATTTCAACGGGGTCATTCACACTGTGGAGGTGAAAGAATTTACGATGCCGAAGGAGTATAGTTTGAGTCAGAACTATCCGAATCCGTTCAATCGAGCACGGTGATAGAGTTTAATTTGCGTTTGCCGGGTCGGACGGTGTTGGAGGTGTATAATGTGTTAGGTCAGCGGGTGATGACGGTGGTGGATGGGGAGTTGAGTGCGGGGAGTTATCGGTATCAGGTGAATATGTCGGGGATGGCGAGCGGGATGTATTTGTATCGGTTGCGCAGTCGCGATTTTGTGGCCACTAAGAAAATGCTGCTCATCAAGTGAGCTGATTCAGAAAGCACACCGTCACTAAAAAGCGTATAAAAAGGCAAAGAAACGGAGGGGCAGTGCTGTAGTGCCCTCCGTATTTTTTTGTGGTTTCTCAGAGAAGGTAACTCAAAGCGGTCATGCTGAACGCAGCGTAAGTGCAGTGAAGCATCCATACTGGATTCCTCACTGGCGTTCGGAATGACATCGCTTGTCATGCTGAGTGAAGCGGAGCATCCATGAGTGGATTCCTTGCTGACGCTCGGAATGACATCGCTTGTCATGCTGAGTGAAGCGGAGCATCCGTGAGTGGATTCCTTGCTGACGCTCGGAATGACATCGCTTGTCATGCTGAGCGAAGCGAAGCATCCATGAGTGGATTCCTTGCTGACGCTCGGAATGACATCGCTTGTCATGCTGAGCGCAGCGGAGCATCCGTGAGTGGATTCCTTGCTGACGCTCGGAATGACATCGCTTGTCATGCTGAGCGCAGCGAAGCATCCATGAGTGGATTCCTCGCTGACACTCGGAATAACACGAGAGAAAGGGCAGGAAATTGCGAAAAAGAGCGCATGGACGGAGCTCAAAAGAAATGACAAAAAATGTTTGGAGATAACGGTAGCGAACCCCTACTTGCTCTATATTGGTCGCTGAAAATCGCACTTGCATCAAACTTTTTAGGTAGAGAAAATGACCCCAGACTATCGCTATGTCTTGGTGTATGTTGAGCATTCGTTCAGCGACCGGGCGTATCCCTATACGGTGCCTGAAGAGTTGGCGGAGCTGATTGAGGTAGGCAGTCGGGTATTGGTGCCGTTTGGGCGTCGTAGGGCGGCAAAATCGGAACGCTTAGGGTTTGTTGCCTCGCGTCTAAGGGAAGATGAATTGCCAGCGCAGCCCGTAGGCGAAATTCTCGATGTCTTTGATGACGGGGAGCCGGCGCTGTCGCCCGAGCTTATGCAGTTGGCACTCTGGATGTCGGAGTATTACATCGCTTTTCCGATTGAAGCCATTTATGCGGCGTTGCCCTCGGCAATGCGCATTCGTCCGAAAGAAGTGGTAAGCCTAAGTGAGTTTGCGCTGCAACATCCCGATGAAAAAATAGTCAAAACGGAATTGCGCCGCCGCATCATGCAGGTGCTGGAAAAAGAAAAAAAACTCACTATCAAACAGTTGCAGCGACGTCTGGGTGCAAAGCACATCCGACTGGCACTGCGTGAGCTGGAGCGTGTTGGACTTATCGAAGTCAAAAAAACCTTTGTGCCGCACGCCAAACCAAAGTTGAAAGTGGCATATCGCTTAGCCCAGACCTGTGCAGACTCCCACGAGCTGATGCAAGCACTGGAGCGTTCAAAAAAACAGCAAGAAGCAGTTCGGAAATTTCTTGCACTGGCAAAGCCCTTCGCCTTCGCCGATGAATTGGGCACAAGCACCGCCACTCTGAATGCCTTGGTGCAGAAAGGCATTTTCGTCCGTGAGAAAATTCCAGTAGCACGCCAGTTTGTCGAATCGTTTTCAGAGACACGAAAAGAAATTCAGTTAAGCGAAGAACAGCAAGTTGCTGTGCAGCGGGTGCATCAAGCGCTGGAACGGCAAGAGTTCAAGACATTTTTGCTCTACGGCATTACGGGAAGTGGCAAAACATGGGTCTATATCGAAGCGATTCGAAAAGCACTGCAGATGGGCAAGTCGGTGATTGTATTGGTGCCTGAAATTTCTCTGACGCCGCAAACCGCTTCACGGTTTCGCAGCTACTTTGGCGATGAAGTGCGTGTGCTGCACAGTGCAATGTCTGACGGAGAAAAATTCGATGCGTGGCAAAGTCTCAAGCAGGGTCGTGCCAAAATTGCATTGGGACCGCGCTCGGCAGTTTTTGCGCCCATGCCAAACTTGGGGTTGATTGTTGTCGATGAAGAGCATGAAGCCTCTTACAAGCAGCATGACCAATCGCCGCGCTACCATGCCCGAGATGTTGCCGTCATGCGCGCACGCTTTGAACAAGCGGTCTGTTTGCTGGGGTCGGCAACGCCATCAATGGAATCGTTTCAAAATGCAATGACCGGCAAGTATGAGCTGCTAACCCTGACGAAGCGCGCCGATGCAGGCTCCATGCCAGAACTGAAACTCATTCACATTGCGCGTGCCCCAAAAGTGTCACCCTCCATTTCTGAGCCACTGTATCAAGAAATTTGCAAGCGCCTTGAAAGAAATGAACAAGTCATTTTGTTTCAAAATCGGCGAGGCTATGCAGGCAGTGTGCAGTGCGAAAGTTGTGGCTGGATTCAAATGTGTGGCTCGTGCAGTGTGCCGATGGTATATCATTTGCGAGAACATCATCTGCGCTGCCACTACTGCGGCAAAACCATGCCCATGCTGACTCACTGCCGGCGCTGTGGCTCTGAAAAACTCTCCTTCAAGTCGAGTGGCACCGAACGCATTGAGCAAGAGTTGCAAGAACTTTTCCCAAATGAACGCATCCTGCGCATGGATTTGGATACAACATCGCGCAAAGATGCTCACGCAAAAATTTTGCAGGAATTTGCTCAAGGCAAGGCACGCATTTTACTCGGCACACAAATGGTTGCCAAAGGCTTAGACTTCCCCAATGTGACGCTGGTCGGTGCCTTAGCCGCTGATATCGGGCTATCTCTGCCAGATTTTCGTGCAAGCGAAAGGCTCTACGCACTGCTCTTGCAAGTGGCAGGTCGAGCCGGTCGGGCAGAAAAAAAAGGCGAAGTGTATCTGCAAGTCTACAATTTGCAAAGCGATATTTTCCGTTTGCTTCTGTCGCAGGACTATCGCCGATTTTTCGGTTACGAAATTGCAGTGCGCCAGCAGGTGCAGTATCCGCCATTTTCGCGCTTGGTCAAAATTGAATTTTCAGGTAAAAACGAAAGCGAGGTGGCTAAAGCGGCATGTGAATTTTCCGAGTTGCTCTCGCCAGTGCTAAACGCTGCGCAGTTTGATGTGCTGGGTCCAGCCCCCGCCGTGATTGCAAAGCTCAAAGGCAATTTTCGCTATCATCTGTTGCTCAAACAAAAAAATGGTGCGCGTCTAACAAAACCAGTCTATCGCAGCCTTCAAATGCAGTTTCAAAAACGCTGGCGCAATAAAGTCAAGCTCGATATCGATGTCGATACGCAAAGCATCATGTAGCGCGAGAAATGTGGCGGCTGCCGGGCTTGATGGCAGGTAAGCGTGCCAGTTCAGGCGGCACTTCGTCGGGCTTATAGGTCTGCACATCGATTTGCAAAAGTGAAAACTGTCGGTCAGCAAGTTTCACCTTGCCATTGCTGCGATCGACAATGAAACCGACACCTGCAACCGTAGCGCCATTTGCGACAACAATATCCATCACCTCGCGCACCGAACCGCCCGTGGTAACCACATCTTCAACCACAAGACAGCGCTCGTTGGGGTGAAGTTCAAAGCCACGCCGAAGCGTCATCACGCCATTTTCTCGCTCGGCAAAAATGGTGCGCACGCCCAGCAATCGACCCACTTCCGTGCCAACCACAATGCCGCCAATCGCTGGCGAAATCACCACATCAAGCTGCGCATCGGCAAAATGCTCGGCAATCTCTTTGCAAAACAGCGTCAGATACTTCGGATACTGCAAGACTTTGGCACACTGGAAGTAGTATGCACTGTGTAGCCCAGATGAGAGCAAAAAGTGCCCTTCAAGCAGGGCGCCAGTCGATTTGAAAATCGAGAGAACTTCCTCACGAGAAAGTGCCATGCGGATTGTGCTTCAACGGTTAAGGATTCGGAAAAATAAGTTTGCCAAAGATACACAATGCGAAGAAGAGCGTTCGCAGATGTGCAAACAAAATTCTAATTTTGAGCATGTCTGTGTGGAAAGCTCATTTCATGGCGCTTGCACTCTGCGTGCAAACCTGCATGCTTTTAGCCCAGCCAGCCGATTCGCTTAAGTCCGTTGAAGTCAAAGAGCTTGAGGTTAAAGCTAAGCGACTCTTGCGCGCCGCAGAATCTGCCGTGCCGCTGGAAAGGTTACTGCGGCAAGACCTTGAACGAAGCGCCGCCAACACGCTGGCAGACGCCGTGCGCCAACTGCCCAGCGTCATGCTCAAAGACTACGGCGGCATCGGCGGACTAAAAACCATTTCTGTGCGTAGCCTCGGTGCAGAGCATACCGCCGTGCAACTCGACGGCATCAAAATTTCAGACACGCAAACCGGTCAAATCGATTTGGGCAAATTTTCTCTGGAGAACATTCAGAGCATTGAGCTCTCATATGGCAATCCAACTGACGACCTCAGTCCAGCTCGTGCTTATAGCAGTGCAAGTCTGCTTAGCCTCATCAGCCGCTCACAAAGCGAAAGTGAGAGCCGCGACCGACCGCTTCACCTAAGAACCATGGTGCAGCTGGGCTCATTTGATTGGGTTAGTGCAAGCCTAAGTGCAAGTGTGCCTGTCAGCAAGGCACTGGAAGTTGCCGTGAGCATGGAGCGTCAGACGGCAAGCGGGCGCTATCCTTACACATTCCGAGATGGCGCGCAGGTGATAAACTTGCAGCGTCAAAACAGCGATTTGCATGCCACACGCTTCGAAGCCGACCTCAATGCCAGACTGGCAAACCGCATGAGCGTGCGCACAAAAGTCTATCTCTATGATTCCGAACGCGGACTGCCAAATGCCGCCATTCTTGGCAATTTTGAAAACTCACAACAGCGACTCTGGGTCAGAGACGCATTTGTGCAAACCGCGCTTGAAACACCGCTATCTGCTGACCTGCAGATGGGCATCTATGCAAAAGCCGCACAAAATTACCTGCGCTTTCAAGACCCGATTGCACTGACCACTGGCGGCATTGATGACCGCTACACCCAGCGCGAAGGCTACCTCTCTGCAAGCCTAAGCTACAAGCCAATGCCGGGGCTCACGTTCAATGCGGCAACAGACTTTGTCCTCAACACCTTAGATGCCACACTGTGGCAATTTGCAACCCCTACACGGCTAAGCAATTACTCGGTAATCGGCGCAAAAGTGCGTTACGGCGCATGGGCATTAGACGCCAATCTCTTAGGCACATTCGTCAGTGAAACCACCGTACGAAATGAAGCGGCACCAGAGCGGCGTGTGCTCACACCAACCTTGGCGCTAACCTATAAGCCATTTGCAGACATCGGACTGCGTCTGCGCACATCCTACAAACAAAGTTTCCGAATGCCAACTTTCAACGACCTCTACTACACACGTGTCGGCAATGTCAATTTGCGTCCCGAGCGCGTCGAGCAGCTTAACTTGGGAATCGGCTACGAACTGCTTAGCGAAAGTATCATGGAATATGCCGCCGTGCGATTGGATGCGTTCCGAAACCGAACTGTAGATAAAATTCTGGCTATTCCACGCGATGCGTTCAATTGGTCTATGCAAAACATTGCGCTCGTTGAAGCCACAGGCGTAGATGTGCGGCTGGAAAGCGTACTCAAAAAATTTTATGAAGTGCAAGTCTCTTTGGCAGCAAACTATACCTATCAAACCGTGCTCGATATTACGCCCGAGTCGCTGACCTTTGGTAATCAAATTGCTTACACGCCATTTGAAAACGCTTCCGCTATGGTGGTTCTTGCATGGAAAAAGTGGAGCCTATCGTGGATGTGGAGCTTTGTGGGTTATCGTTATCAGTTAGGTGAAAATATCATGGCAAATCTCTTGCCTCCCTACATGGTGAGCGACATTTCGCTACGCTTGCAAGAGACGCTTTGGGGCGTGGATGTTACCGTGAAAGCCGATGCCAACAATGTGTTCAACGAGCAGTATGAAGTCATTCGCAGTTTTCCTATGCCCGGAAGAAATTTTCGCCTAAGCGTGAGCGTATCATACTGAGAAGTTTTTCAAAAACATTGAAGTTCAAAGCCAATGCACAAAATTCATCTCTACTACGGTTACGGAAAGGGCAAAACAACATGCGTGATGGGCTTGTCGATTCGTGCACTGGGAGCTGGACACCGTGTGGCAATCATCCAGTTTGACAAAGGATATGATGGACAGAATGAACATTACTCCGAGCGCATCATTTTGCGAAAGTTAAAAGATATGGGCTATCCTATTGAACTCGTGCCAACAGGATGCGAGCGCATGATGCCTGATGGCACATTCCGATTCAAAAATCAAGCGGAAGATTTTGCAGAAGCGCAGCGCGGGCTCAAGGCAGCAAAGGAGTTTATCGATAGCGCCGACTTAAACCTGCTCGTGCTCGATGAAGCACTGGCTGCCGTAGCCTACAACCTGCTCAGCCAATCGGACTTGATGAACCTTTTGGACTACTACGAAGCCAAAGGACGACCGTGTGAATTGGTCTTGTCGGGGCACAAAATCTGGGACGAGTTAGAAAAGCGTGCTGACCTCATCACAGAAATGCGCAAAGTCAAGCATTACTTTGATGAGGGCTTGCCAGCACGCTTAGGCATTGAGTTTTGAGCTTAGAGCAAGTGTCGCTCGTGTGTCCAGCGCAAAAATTCGGTTTTAAGTTGCTCAAACGAATCGAGCACAAACAGCACATCTTGCAAGTGCCAAACATCGTAATCTTGGTGAATCACGCGCTCGACTTCAAATGGATAGACAGTAACCTTGTCAGAGAGCGCATGCTCGACTTCTTCGCTCGAGGAAAGGGCGCCAGAGCCAAAAATCCTAAGCTGACCCTCTTCGTAAATGAGCCCGAACTCAACAGTAAACCAGTGCAATCGTTCTAAACTGACGCGGTCTTGTCCTTCGGCGTGAAGAGCGGCTTTGCCAAAGAGTTGATAGAAATCAGCAAAGTCAGGATGAGTAAGCATGGGCAAATGCCCAAAGACATCATGAAAGAGGTCAGGCGCAGGCGTGTAGTTCAGCTCATGGCGACCGCGAATGTAGTCTGTGGAGGGAAAGATTCTCTGCGCAAGTAGCGAAAAGAAATCGCGCTCATGCAAAAGTCCGGGAATGCGTGCCACACGCCAACCTGTGGCTTTCTCAAGCTGACGGCTCACTTGCGACAGGGCTGGAATTCGGTCCTCTCTCAAACCCAAAAGTGAGATGCCCGTGACAAAATCACGACAAGCACGACCGGGCAAAAGCCGGCGCTGACGCTGGTAAAGAAATTGCCAAATCTGATGTTCGTCTTCGCTGTATGCAGGGTAGGGAATGTCGTCGCCAATCGGAGGAGGAGCGTCCAAATGCTGTGGAATGCAGCGCGGGTCAAGTGCGCCGTCCTTTGCGGCTTTCTCGTATGCGGAAAGAGGTTCGAGTGCCGCATGAAAGTCCGATTCTCCGAGCATTGCAGGCATAGTTATCTCCAAAAAATTGGTTTGTAGCGCAGCATTAAAGTCATGCGCAAAAATAAAGTTAGAAGTTTCAAACGGATAATAAAAACCTGAGTGTGTTGAGAATGAGTGAATACACGCTCAAAAAGGGATACGAATTGAACCGATTATGCCCTGGTGCCTCGCAGATGTACCGTTATTCTGAACGGAGCACAGCGTAGCGAATTCCTTGCTATGCTCGGAATGACAAAAAAGAATGTTCGGAATGACCGCGCAGTTGTCATGCTGAACGAAGTGAAGCATCCATAATGGATTCTTCGCTGCGCTTGCAGCGACAAAAGATAGGTGCAGAACAGTGTCGCAAAACCTACACATGTCAACGCTATCTAAGCTCATGAAGGTTTAGAACTTTAGCTTGATACTGAAAATGGGCACAATCGGATAAGTGGCGGGCAGATGTTGCGAAAGGTCGTCGCTGATGTCAAAGTCAAACAAGTGTGCATCGACATACGCATCAACAATAGAGGCAAGATAGACAAGCAGGATGTAGATGACGGTCTCATCGCGCTGCTCGCGGTAGAATTCACGAAAGCGGCGATTGGCTTCAGCGCTGGCGGGTATAGGGGTCTTAGAGAGGTCTTCTTCGTAGCGTTGACGAAATTCCAAGTATTTCTGTTGCTGATTGATGTAGTTGTAGCCAAACCATGCAAATAAGCCATAGATAATTGGAAGTTTCCAATACGCGCGATTGTAGACTTGTCCAAATCCCGGCAGAATTGCGGCACCGAGTGCGACAAGTTCTGGCTTCAATCGCCATGCCAACGAATCTGGCTTAGTGGTATCAGGTGTAGTGGGGTCAGTTTTGGCGGTGGCGCGGCGCGCAGCGGTATCGGCTTGCAGAGTATCGGCGGTGCGCAGAGGAGCTTTTGCGGTATCGCAAGAAAAGTGTGGTGTGGGCAGAGAGAGGGGCGAGCAGAAGGAAGATGGGTAAAAGGAAGGGGCGGACACAGCAAGTGCCAGAGTCGTCTGAAAAGCTGATAGAAACGTCAAAATGAAAAGAAACGACAAGGACCGTGCAACCATGCTCCGGGTCTAAATCTCTGAATTGCCAATGGCGTCAACGATGCGCTCTAAATCATCAGGCGAGTAGTATTCTATGATGATTTCGCCAGAGCCTTTGCTGGTGTGGACGACTTTGACTTTTGTGGCTAATCGGCTGCGCAAAATGGATTCTACTTCGGAGACATTGACATCTTTTGTCTCGGGTGATGGCTTTGGCTTGGACTTGTTTTTCTTGGCGGTGCGTGTGGTGCGGCTGACCAAATCTTCGACTTTGCGCACCGACAAGCCTTTGCTCATAATCAGCTTCCAGATCTCGATTTGTGTCTCGGTATCCTCAAGTGAGATGAGAGCGCGAGCATGTCCCATGGTAATTTCACCGTTGCGCAAACTTTTTTGAATTGGCTGTGGCAGTTTAAGAAGGCGCAGAAAATTTGCCACGGTTGCGCGGTCTTTGCTGACCTTTTGGGCAACTTCTTCTTGCGTAAGATGACACTCTTCAATCAAGCGTTGGTAGCCTAAAGCAATTTCAATCGGGTTCAATTTCTCGCGCTGAATATTTTCAATGAGTGCAAGCTCGAGCATTTCTCGATCGCTCTTGATATCGAGCACATATGCAGGGATTTCTTTCAAGCCAGCTTCAATAGAGGCACGTAGGCGTCGTTCGCCGCTGATAAGCTCGTAGCCATCACCTTTGAGACGAACAGTAATTGGCTGAATTACTCCCTTTTCCTTGATAGAGGCTGTAAGTTCTGCAAGGGCACTTTGGTCAAAATCTATGCGTGGCTGGAAGGGGTTAGGTGCTATTTTCTCGATGGGAATGAGACCAATCATACCCACCTCACCAGTGCGCATGTCGCGAAACTGGTAGCCACGACCGCCAGGCAAGCGGTGTTCCTTCTTGGAAATAACCTCTATGGATTCATCTGGAATCAGTGCCTTTAGACCCTTACCAAGTACCAACTTTGCCATAAGATGTGCTGTTGATGTTGATGAGCAAATAAACACACAACTGCCATGAATTATGAATGTGGTGAATGAACTTTAGCCGCAGTTTCTGAAGGCGTACTTGCGTGAGTATCGCTCCCCGAGACATGTGAAGACTCTGCCTCAGAAGAAGTAGGTGAGCTGGTTACAGCACTATGAGTGGAGTGAGTTTTTTTCTTGCTGAATTTCTCAATGCCATCGCGCTCGAACATTTCATATGCAAGATCCATGTAGTCTTTCGTACCTATACTCTGTGCATCGTAAAGGATAATGGGTTTGCCGTGACTGGGAGCCTCCGATATTTTGACATTACGGCGTATGACCGTGTTAAACACTTTATCTTTGAAATACTTTCTGACTTCTTCAGCAACCTGATTTGAAAGTCGCAAGCGACTGTCGTACATAGTCAGCAAAACACCTTCAATTTCAAGCGAGGGGTTGAGATGTTTGCGGACAATGTTGATGGTGTTGAGAAGCTGACCAAGACCTTCCAGCGCGTAGTATTCGCACTGGACGGGGATAAGCACAGAATCCGCCGCTGTCAGAGAGTTAAGCGTAATGAGCCCAAGTGAAGGCGGACAGTCAATCAGAATGTAGTCATACTTTTTGCGCACGCGTTGCAACGCCTTGAGCATGACTTTCTCACGTTCAGGAACATCAATGAGCTCAATTTCTGTGCCAACTAAATTGATATGTGACGGCACAATATCCATGTACGGCATCACTGAAGGTTGAATCACATCCTCGATATCGACATGTTCAATCAGGACTTCGTAGATGGTCTTTGTCTCATCATTGACTTGTGTGCCAGAGCCAGAGGTGGCGTTGGCTTGAGGATCAATATCAATCAGTAGAGTAGTCATTTCAGCGGCAGCAATTGAGGAGGCAAGATTTATGGCTGTTGTAGTTTTGCCTACCCCACCTTTCTGATTCGCAATAGCAATAACTTTTCCCATTGATTTCGGATTTAGAATTCTGTTGAGGCGCTCAGTCTGCAAGCGAATATAGCAAAAAAACATGGGGGCCATCAAAGTTTATGCAAAAGGATATTGCAAAGCAAGTCGCAACATCATTTTCAGGAGGGCAAAAATCAGCAAGTTTGATTTTTATCATATCAGGGAATATATTAACATGACATCAGTGCTTTTTAGAAGAGACTTACTTAACCAACGCCTCACGGAAAATTAGCGTCCTGCTATGTCATTTGTAGGAAATATCAAGGGATGGACCATTACGGAGATGCTTCAGCTCATTCGCCAGATGAAGAAGACTGGCGCAATGATTGTAACATCAGAAGACGGAACACAAAGGAAAGTTTTTTTTAGAAACGGACTTGTCATTGCTGTCGATACAGGCTCAGAGGATCTTGGCGCTATCCTTTTGGAAGAAAACATGATTACGCGCGCCGACCTAGACCAGGCGATTGCATATCAGAAGCAGCATCGCGACAAGCGCATCGAACAAATTCTCTTGGCTATGAAGAAAGTCGATGCGCCCAAGCTGGTCAAGGCAATACGCATTCAAATCGAGCGCGTCATTACTTCGCTGCTGCAAGAAAAAAGTGCAAAAGTTTCCTTCGAACCCGATGCCCCACTAACTGTGCAAGGCTTAAGCAATGGTGTCGACATTCAAGGCATTATGCTTAGTGCGTCAGTCAAAGTAGACGAGCTGGGGCTGATGCGACAGCGCATTCCGAACATGGATGCTGTGCCACGCAGGACGAAGCGCGGCGATGAAGAAATGAATGAAATTGCCCTAAAGTTGGCTGAATGGAAAGTGTTCTTAGCAATCGACGGCAAAACAGATATCAAAACCCTAGCGCTCAAGCTGCGAATGGAAGAAGTAACCGTCCTAAAAGCCTTGGTAGTGCTACTCGACGGAAAGTGGATTGAGCTCGTAGAAGGTCAAAAAGATACCAGAAAGAAAATTCTTGCTGTCGATGATAGCAAAGTCATTCTCAAAACAATTCAGCTGGCGCTGTCAGACACTGGCTATAGTTTGATTACTGCTGAAAATGGAAAAACCGCCTTAGAATTAGCCCGAGAACACCGACCTGACCTCATTTTGCTCGATGTCATGTTGCCCGATACCACTGGACTCAAAATCTGCAAGACCATTCGCACCGATGCTGAATATGAAGCCATCAAAGATGCACCAATCATTATGCTCTCTGCCAAAGATGCTGAAATTGATAGAAACTTAGGATTACATGCTGGAGCAAACGATTATATCACCAAGCCATTCAAGGATGGAGAACTGCTCCAGGTGGTTGAACGGTTTTTGAAAAAAACGGAACCTGTTGCCAATTAAATAATCAAAAATTCTTTACTATATGCCAAAAGCTCTTATTGTCGATGACAGTGCCGTAGAGCGTACCATCATTGCCAAAGTAATGACGGCATTAGGCTACACTATCGTGGAGGCTAACGACGGCGAGGAAGGCGAAGCGAAAGCTATTGCACTTAAGCCCGATATCATTGTGCTCGATGTGGTGATGCCAAAGAAAGACGGGTTTCAAGTGTGCCGCAATCTCAAGAAAATGCCAGAGACAGCGAAAATCCCTGTCATCATGATTACCTCCAAAAATCAGGATAGCGATAAGTTTTGGGGAATGAAGCAGGGTGCAATCGCCTATCTGGTCAAGCCATTTAATGAAGAAGATTTGGTATCAGCAGTAAACAAAGCCAAAGCCATGGCAGCGTCGTAGCAGAAAAATGTGAAAGCCGCTGCGAAAAAGTCACTAACAATGCTAGCAAAGTCAAATGGATAACGAAAAGAATGAGATACACCTCGAAGACCTGAACACCCTAGATAGTGGTGCAGTCAAGTGGATAAGCGGTCTCGAAAAGCCAGATAAAGCATCACAAGAAATCGAGGAAGAAGAATATGAGCGATACATTGCAGTATTGCTTGGTGAAAAGGAAGTAGCTTTTCGTGTGATAGATATTGAAGCAATTCTTGATGTACCACGCATCACACCTGTGCCCGGCTTACCAGACTACATTCTTGGAATCTGCAATGTGCGCGGGGAAATCACGTCTGTGGTAGATGTGCGGAAGATTTTAGGTATCAATGTACAGCGGCAAAAAACACGCCGTGAGCGTGCTGCAGAGAAAATGATTATTTTGCGCGGCGAGCTCTATTCAGTAGGCTTCATAGTAGATTCCGTCTTAGACGTGCTGCGCGTTGCAGAACGCAGTATTGTCAAGATTAGTGCCGCAGATGGCGAACTGGCTCATATTTCACAGTTTGCAAGAGGTCTCTTTACAAGAGTAGGCGAAGAAGGACGAGATAACGACGTTATCCTAATCGATACAGAAAAGTTACTAAGTACCAGAGAACTGATGCAATTCCAGTAAATGTCAATTCCAAACCCAAATCTTACAAAACTCATATGAATACGAGAGAGAATGCAGCACTGCGAGCAAAGCTAGTGGAGAAGTTACTCTCTAACGTGGTTGATTTGGAACAAGCTCTAAAAGCAGATAGTAACAACAGCTTTCTCAGAACGCTGTACGAGGAACAGAAAAAGCTACTAGACTATGTGAAAAATAGCTCAATCAGTGACAGCACGCTCAAGGAGTATCTAGGAATTCTGGATGAAGTAGCTAAAGAGAGACAGAAACAAGAAGCAACTTCCACGACTCCAAAAACGATTGCTGCAAAAGCCACTGCTGCCACAACACCAGCACAATCATCTTCTTCCATCTTGGATGACAGTAGCGATGCGGGAGCCGACAATATACTGGGCTTAGACCTCGAAGGCGTACTGGGCGATATTTTGGCTGATGAAAAAGCAGTTGCTACGGTTTTTAACACTGACACGGAAGACCTCCTACGCATCGATGGCGATAGAATTGTCTTAGAAATCGACGAAGAGCTTGAGCAGGGCATAGACGAAGAAGCCAAGATGTTCGAAGTCGAGCAGCACTATCGCAATAAGGATTACTTCAAGGCACTGGCAGTAGCTCTGGCATTAAACATCCGCTTCAAACAAGGTGTAGGAAAACGCTCTGATGCAATCGTACGCCGTCAAGATGAAATTCTCTTCGAGTGTAACTACCGCATTGGTTATGACCATCTCGAAAAAGCCAAAATGACCAAGGGGGATGAGCAAGTTGAGCACAAATTAAGCGCCATAATGCACTTCTACAATGCACTCGACCAGCAAGTGCTTCCAGGACAGGAAAAGCTGCGCCAAGATATGAAAGCTGTGATTGATAAACTTATCGAGCGCGAAGGTGTTGGCGGACCAGCGTATATCAAAGCAGGATTGTTCAAAAAAATCAAAGTACCAGCACCAGAAGACAAAGCGCAAAAGAGCTTCTACTGGAAAGAAAAAGCATTGCAAGAAGTCGACCTCACGCGCAAGGAGTTCTACTGGCTCATGACCTTTGCCTCAGATATTAACTACTATCCGTACCAAATTGCGCTGGCAAACTTCTACCTTGAAGTTAATCGTCTCGACGAAGCCTGCCGCTACATCAAAGTGCCATTACCGCTGGTAGAAAATGATGGGGTAGATTTCCTGCTGACTCTTCGCAAAAAAGATGCAGCATATGCCGAGAAGTTTATGGAAAGACGCTTCAAGTCGGATACAGCTCAACTGCGCTCACGCTATCAGACGCCTGACAAGAAAGAACTAAGCGCAAAAGATGAAGCAGAACGAATCAAGCTGGAAAACCAGCGCTTCAAGAAATTTATTGACACTATTGACCTATGGCAAAAGCGGATGGATGCTATGAAAGCTGATGTGCCATTTAGAAATAGCACCCTCCGAATTGAATACACAAAAGCATTTGCCGAGATTTTGCAAGAAGCCAACAAAGTACGCCCCGACTTGATAGTGCGTGACTTCATCGAGCGCTATCGTTCTACTGACGTAAGAAGCACACAAAACCCCAACATCCTGAACTTTATTGACTTCAGTTTCCGCTACGCAATCACACCAGATGAGAAGAGTAGCACAGGCTTAGTGGTAGAAGGAGAAGCTGAAGCACAGCTCGATGTCCTAAGCAAAGCCGTACTGGATTACTTCAATGCAGAGATTGGTGTGTCGACAAAATCTATAGCTGAGACAAAACAGCGCCTAACACAAGAAACAGAAAAGATGGTAAAGGCGATGAAAGAGTTAGGCTATAAGTTTGAACGCATGCCAATTCTCACTAAAGTGTATGGTTAAAGATTATTGAGCACATACTAAGTGCTGCTGCTTCACTGTAGCCTGTGAATATCATTCAACGCCATGGAAGAAAAAAATAATCGCCTCGACAGGAGGTTGCTGACCATACTTGTAGTGACGGTGACTGTATTGCTCACTCTGGCTGCTGTAGTATTTCAAAATCGCCACGATGCAAGGGTGAAGAGTGAGTTCGAAAGCAAGCTCGTCCAAGCAGCAGAGATGCTTCAAGATATGTGGGCGTTCAATGCTGAGACATTTGTCAAGTCACATGTTCCCCTTAGCGACACAAATTCTGCGCTGCTGATGACAATACACTACAATCCGAGCATTATGCATCAGTCAGGCTCTGCTGGCTCTGCAGTAGAAACAATTCTACCCAAGGGCTACGAAGTGCGTCAAATTTCTCAAAACTTTCGCAATGCGCGCAATAAACCTGCTGACCTAGAAGAAGAAAAGCTACTAGCAAAGCTGCAGCAAAGCATAATTGAAAACCGTGCGCGCGGATTGTCAGAGTCAGAGTTGCGCAAAAAAGTGGCTATATGGAGCGAAGCTAAAATAAATGGGCAGGAAGGTATCCGTTATACACAACCAATCATAGTCAAGAAAGCATGCCTGACCTGCCATGGCGATAAAGCCAACGCGCCGGAGTATGTTCAAAATCATTACGAAACAGGATATGGCTACAAGGCAGGCGACCTGCGCGGTGCTGTGTCAATTATCGTGCCAGCACAAGAGTTCCAAAAAAGCCGTCTATATGATACACTGCTCATCATCGTAATTACACTACTTAGCGGAGCAGGAATTGTAGGAATGGTGTTTCTGACTGTAAAAAAGACTGTCGTCGAGCCAATAAGAGAAATGGCCAGCAAGGCCTCACGGGTTGCACAAGGAGACCTATCCGAGCGACTGCTGTACGACAAATCTGATGAGTTGGGTGAAATTACAACATACTTTAACACATTGGTGGATAGTGTAAAGGATACAGTGCGAGAGATTGTTGACCTAACCATGAAGCTTAACCAAGTGGCTTTAGATATTAGCAACACCGCTACAAGCATTTCCAAAAGCGCTGAAAATCAAAATCTGACCATTAAGGATATCACGCAGATTATCTCGAAGATGAACATGTCTCTCAATGCAATTGTAGAGAATGTTCAAGGGCTGACTATCAATGTGCGCGAGACAAGAACAACGATTGAAGATTTAATTAGCACCGTGCAAGAATCAGCACGCAGCATCCAAGATGCAAACCAAGTCTTTAGTCAAGTTATCAATGAAGTACAAGGAGGACGATTTGGTATTGAACAAATCAGTCAAGCCATCTTAGCTATCTCGGAGCGTTTGGAAGGGCTAATTAATCAGATTCAAGTGCTGGAGCGCAACACACGAGATGTGGCGGGAACAACAGACATTGCTGCTAGAACAGCTAAACAGACAAATCTACTGGCTGTCAATGCCTCGATTGAATCAGCTATTGCAGGTGAAGCAGGCAGAGGCTTTCGCGTAGTAGCCTCTGAGATACGCAATCTAGCAGAACAGTCAGCGGCAGCAGCGCAGCAAATTCAAAATATGATTCTAGAAATTCGTCAAAACGTGATGAAAATTGTCGACAGTGTAGTCGAAACCAATCAGGCAGCACTCGATAGCATAGCAATTGTTAGAGATGCGGAGAAAACTTTAGACAAAATTACCCAGTATTATTCACGCTCAAGTAGTATTATGAGCCGACTGTCGGGACTAATCGATGCACAGATGCGAAGTGGACAGCAAGTGACGATGAAAACGACCGACATGACCATTCGCACCTCGCAAATGATGGAGCAGACTGAACTGCAGCGTGCCACAGGACAGAAGATGATGAAAGCAATTGAAACGCTCTCTGAGACTACTGCCAAAAATAAAACCGCATCAGAAGAAATTAACCAGCTGTCTCAAGACCTCATCACTCAAGCTGAACAATTACAAAATGCTATCCGCCAGTTCAAGATGGCAGAAACTACGCAAGTGCTACGCTAAAAGACTTTTGCTGCGCAAGGATTTTAGGTTGCTATTGCTGTTTTGCCTCGGTTTGTTGGAGTTTGTGGTGAGATAGGGTTGAGGAGGCAGGATTCGAACCTGCGGTAGCCTGATCCAGAGTCAGGTGCCTTACCACTTGGCTACTCCTCAGCAAAACACTGACTTTTTTATCCTCACGCTGGTCAGCGTAACAAAAAAGTGTGCACCCGTGAGGACTCGAACCTCAGACCTTCTGATCCGTAGTCAGATGCTCTAATCCAACTGAGCTACGGGTGCAAGCGTACTTAGGTTAGCAATATACAGTACCTTTCAAAATTTTCCAAAAGTTTAATCTCGCACAGACAAAACGGCGCAACCTAATCATGCACAGTAGCAGAACCAAAGTTGGTAGAGTCCAAGACCGTACATCGAAATTCTTGGCGAATGCGGTCTAACATCCTGCGCGAGACATGCTGCATGCCCAAACTCATAGCTGTCTCAGACATAAGCTTAATGACTGGTTCAGGAAAAAACTTCAAGAGTATGGGAACTGCAAAGTTGACATGAATTTTCATGCTCACATCAACAAAGGTCTGATAAAGCGATAGCGGTTTTAAGAGCATTTCGCCATGTGCCTTTCCAATGAAAGTGTGGTCGTCAGGCATCTCTCCCTCAATGATAACGGGGTAATCCTTCCAAAAAATTTGCCCGCCAGAAAAATCAGGCCAAGGGTGCTCAATTTGCTCAACGAAAAAAATAAGGTGGATAGGGTGAGACTGAGGGTCCATAATCTCAAAATCCCAGCGATACACATTCTCGAGCTCTGTAGGTGAGACTTCTTTGCAGAAGGGATTGAAAGAGAGGAGCTTTTTAGGGTCAGCAAAAAATGGATAGACGCGGTCTAAGCTACTGTCAAGTATTACTTGACCGTGCGACTTGCCAATGACTTCCATAGTTATTCTCCTTTCTCGCTATGCTCTCAAAGATAGCACAGATAAATAGGTATCAGGAAAGAACTGTGCTGAGCCAAAGGTACGGTAAACTTAGAATCTTTCTTGAAAAAGACACATATGCACGTCGAGAAAAGACGTCGTATTTGTTTTTTTCAATAGAGTCGAGAATTCTACTATAGTTGACACTACTGATGCGCACGGCAAGGCGGCTATCTTTGGAGAGAAGAGGAATGCCCATATTGGCATCTGCATAGTAGTGGCGCGCGCGCTCAATTTGAAATTGCATCAGTGCAATGAAGCGCTCGTCCAGAATGTTGTTGAATAGGTCTTGCTCGGTGTACTTAAAGTGTTCCAAGTCTTCAAGTGGCAAGTAAATTCGACCGCGACGAGCATCTTCACCGACATCACGCAGAATATTGGTGAGCTGCATAGCAATGCCCAGCTTGGCGGCGTAGTCTAAAGCGTCGGTGCTAGAGTAGCCAAAAATTTCTGAGGTCATCAGGCCAACAACAGAAGCAACTTTGTAACAATAGACATACAGGTCGTCAAAGGTCTGGTAACGGTTTGTTTGCAAATCCATGCATACTCCATCAATCAATTCCATCGGCAAAGACTTGGGAATGGAATAGCGTTGAAGCATGTCGTACCATGCCATCATGATGGGGTGATCGACAATGAGACCGTTGTAGCACGACTCAAGGTCGGCGCGCCACTGATTGAGCAAGGCAAAAATTTTTTCTTTGGTAAGCGACTGGCGGGTTTCGTCAGAGCGGTCAACTAGGTCATCTACATAGCGGCAGAGGGCATAGACCGCATATACAGGAAAACGTTTATGTGCAGGCAGAAAATGAGTGGCAAAGTAGAAGGTTTTAGCATGCTTGGATGAGACTTTACTGCAGTACTGATAAGCTTGTGAGAGTTGTTTTGGGTCAAGCGTAGGTAAGAACTGCCGACATGGTGCAGTTGAATGCAAAGAGTCTTTATGTGCCCCCGTCTTGGTGATTCCGTTCTCCAAAGTCTTCTGCTCAAAGTCCATAAAGGGCTTCTTTTCCAGTTTCAAGATGTTTTGATTGAGGATGAAGGGATGTCGCTGAAACGAACGAGCTCCCCTGAAAATAATTCACTAATTTAAGACATTTTGGGATTGTAAAAAACCGTGGTGCACAGCACAGAGCTAGGGAGGCATAGAGAATTATTTCTGATGAAAAACGATTTATGCCCTTGAAAAATTACTCTACTAAAGTAAATTCAAGATAAAGTAAAAATGGACAAGACAAACTTTGTCGGGAGTAAACTGTTATGGACTTGAAAAGTCTCGTGATGACTATAGAGAGTTACTTCTTTTTCATTGTCATATTGCTCATGCCCCTATTTGCGTTAGTCTCCCTAATCAATCGCTTTCGTATCAAGCAAGTGAAGTTGGCTATCCGACATGGTGCGCTCTGGGGCTATCCGCTGATGCCCAGCATCTATGCGCTGGTGCAAGTAATTTGTGCAGTAATTGCATATGGCATTGGGGATGAAAACTCGGCAATCAAGTTTGGCTTTTACTTCTTAGCAAGCATTTTCTGGTTCTTGGGTGCATGGGCATCAGAGCAACGTGTGGTAACGAACGAAGGCATTTACTTGAGCGTCAACTTGCGTCGTAATGCCCTGCTGAAATGGGGAGCTATCGTAGACTACTTCTGCAAGGCTAAAAAAAACTTCGTGGAGTATCACTTCTTCTATAACAGTGTGGTGACGGTTAAGGGAAAGAAGACTATCCGACGCAATGTGGCAGTTATTCGCGTGCAAAACAGTCAGAAAGAAGCTTTTGAGAAGATTATCAAGTCAGAGTTAGAACCGCGCTTTGAAGTCGACCCAGCGAAGGTTTTCAGAGGGGAATTCAAGCCCTAAAGTTTGTAGGACTCGCCGCAAAAAGCTCCCCCAAACATCTCTTCTACCTTGTGGCGAGTTTCAGTGACCTATGCTATTTTGCGTCTCACACAAATAATCACTTGACCACAGCAACAGATGAAAGATAAAAAAAACGCCAAAGCAAAACACAAAAGCACAAAGCTTCATAAGTTCGTCAACGAACCCCCAACAGACTTCAATGAACCTGCAAATCGCCGAGCAATGGAACGGGCATTGGAAAAGATAAGGTCCCGACTCGGTGGTAACTACCCTGCCATGATTGCTGGCAAAGAAATCTGGCGCGATGAGAAAATTATTTCGGTCAACCCATGTAACTACCGACAAGTTGTGGGTACATTTGCAAAGAGCACGATTGAAGATGCTCATGCAGCAATTGAAGCAGCATCAGAAGCCTTCGAGTACTGGAAATACACCCCAGCAAAGTGGCGCGCCAAGTTGCTACTGAAAGCTGCAGATAAAATTCGCCGACGCAAGCATGAATTTTCAGCGGCGATGGTCTTCGAAGTGGGCAAAAATTGGGTAGAAGCTGACATGGACACTGCCGAAGCAATTGATTTTCTGGAATACTACGCCCGCAGTGCAATGCAACTTGCCGAGGGTCAAGTAGTGACACCGGCACCAAAGTGGTTAGGCAAAGAAAAAAACAAGATGGTCTACATCCCACTGGGCGTAGGAGTAGTGCTCCCGCCATGGAATTTCCCACTGGCGATTCTTTGCGGAATGACCAGTGCCGCCTTGGTTACGGGAAACAGCGTTGTGCTGAAGCCTTCACCTGATGCACCACTCATTGCACACATGTTTTATGAAGTGATGGAAGAAGTTGGGCTACCAAAGGGGGTGCTAAACTTGGTGTATGGTGGGGCAGATGTTGGTGAAGCACTGGTGGCGCATCCTAAAACCAGATTCATTGCATTTACGGGGTCAAAGGCGGTAGGGCTGCGTATCAACGAGGTTGCAGCGAAAATGCAAGAGGGTCAGAAATGGATAAAGCGTGTGATTGCCGAAATGGGTGGCAAGGATGCAATTATCATTGACCGAGAAGCCGACCTTGAAGCAGCTGTGGAAGGCGTAGTGGTATCAGCATTTGGATTTTCAGGACAAAAGTGTTCAGCCTGCTCGCGTGCAATTATCGATGCAAAAATCTATGACAAGTTCTTGGACCGACTGGTAAAGAAAGTGGAAAGCTTGGAAGTCGGTGATGCAGAAAGTAACGCCGCTGTGACAGCAGTTTCTAGTGAGCGCGCATTCGAGAAAATCCGAGCCTACATTGAAATTGGCAAAAAAGAAGGGCGGCTAATTGCAGGGGGAACCTGCGACAAGAGCAAAGGATACTTCATTGCACCAACAGTCTTTGCGGATGTCATGCCGCATGCTCGTATTGCACAGGAAGAAATTTTCGGTCCTGTGCTAGCGTGCATCAAAGCCAAAGATTTTGATGAGGCGCTAAAAATTGCTAACGACACGGAGTATGGACTGACGGGGAGCGTTTATAGTCGAAATGCGAAGAAATTAGAGCGTGCAGAGCGAGAGTTCTTTGTGGGCAATCTGTATCTTAACCGTAAATGCACGGGCGCATTGGTTGGCGTGCATCCGTTTGGTGGATTTAACCTTTCGGGAACGTGCAGTAAAACTGGCAGTGAAGATTACTTATTGCTATTTGTGCAGGGCAAAAGTATTGCAGAGCGAATTGCTTAGCGCGAAAGTTTCTCGGGAAGATGGTAGTGAAGCGGTAGCATGAAAGAGACGGTCGTGCCTTTACCAAGCTGGGATTCCGCCCATATCTTGCCGCCGTGTAGCTCAACGATTTGTTTGGCAATCGAAAGACCAAGTCCAGTGCCACGCGAGCCATGCTTGGAATTGGCCTGCCGATACGCATCAAAGATAAACTCAACTTCATCGGACGGGATACCTTCGCCATGGTCAATAACCATCACTCTGGCAAAAGGAGCAGAGTGCTCCAAGACCTTTTCTAAACGCACCTCAATCTGTGAATTGTGGTAAGAAAACTTGATGGCATTGCTGACGAGATTGTTGATAACGCGCGCTACCTTGTCAAAATCAAAGTAGAACAAGAAATCTTCAGGGGCAATAAATTTTTTGACTGTGATACCCTTGGCTTGCAAATCAAAATGATTTTGTTCTAACACCAAGTCAATACAGAGTTCAAGATTGCTCTTGGTGAGGTCTAACTTCACCATGCGCGATTCATACTTGGAGAAATCCAAAATTTCCTGCACCAAGCGAGTGATGTTAGAAGAAGAAAGGTAGATTTGGTCCATAATGTTGCGCAGTTTATCGAGCGGCATGGAGGCTAAATCTGTCTGCTTAAGCATTTCACTGTAGCCGAAGATGGCAGAGAGCGGTACTTTCATATCATGGACTATCATGGCAAAGAAGTTGTTACGAATGGTTTCCAGCTCTTTGCGCTGCCGCTCAAGTTCCAATTGCTTGCGCATATCGACAAGCACCGCAAAGGCACCAGTGATAGAGACTTCACCACTGGCACGAAGAATAAGCTGCGGTTCAGCAGAGATTCTGAAAGGGATGGCATCGCCAGTGCTGGTAACGAGTAAAATATTTTCTTCAGAAGACACACTGCCTGAGAAAAGCAAATGGAGTTGTCGCCTCACAGCTTCCACGGAACTGGGGTGAGCAATGTCTTCAAGTGAATAGCCAATCAGCAGGTCATTGCCACGGTTGAGCAGACGTTTGAGCGCCGCATTGACATACTCAATTTTCCCATTCTGGTCAAAAATGATAAAGCCATACTCGACATTTTCAACAATATTGCGAAACTTAGCTTCCGATACCGTCAGGCTCGTGTTGAGCTCCATGTTCTCAAGATGAGTGGCTAAGCTACTGGCAATAAGTTCAATGAGGCGCACATCATCCAAAACTTCTTGAACGGATTTTTTAACTCGAGAAAGCATTCTGCCAAGAGAAAGGAAGCCAAAGAGCTTGCCTTGAGAGCTAACAAGCGGAATGATGAAATTGATGAGGTGATCTTCACGCTCAATATGACCACAGAATACAGCAAAGGCTTCTTCAGGAGAAAGTGCTGGCAACGGCTCAAGTTCAGGGTCAGGGATATGAGCGCGCCGACGCATCTCGTTTTCAAGCCACCGCAAATCATAGCAGTAAGCATTGCCAGCGCTTTTTACGCGATTTTGTTCGCTCATAGAGAGCTCTAAGAACAATGGATTATAGATGGCTACACCTTGAGAGTAACTTTGAATAAGCGGAGCAATAGATTTACTGGGCTGGTCATCAGAGCATGCGATGAGCTCTGGATGTTCCATGTAATAAAAGTCGGTCAGTTGCTGTTTATTCTTATCAATCAGCGCACAAAGCACATAACGAAAACTTGACTGCTCAACGGAGCGCTCACAGACCATTTTGATTTTTTCATGCACCGAGATGGGCTGAGCAAGCTGCACATCAAGTTCCAAAAGCCGCTGAATGAACAGACTTTTTTGGAACAGGTCTTGAGATTCTTGAGCAAGGTTTTCTGTGAGCAAAAAGTTGGTTAAATCCGCTTCCACGACGCTGATAAAAAGGTCAATGGCAGTAAGGCGCGTCATGGCTTCGTTCAAGTCTTTGCAATCGATGAAGTTGCCAAGGGAGACGAAGCCAGAGATTTGCAGGTCTGTTTTTGCGCCAACATTGAGGGGAACAACCAATGTGTAGTAGTCAGCGTCAGGCGAATGAGCCTGCTTGAGTTGAAAATACTGGACAAAGTTATGGTGACCGTCAGTTGGTGATGCCTCATCTTTGATTTCAATCATCCCTCCATGTTCTGTGCCGGGAGCAGAAAGTGATGAGATATTCATCAGCGTCTTGACTTGTCGTAAATCGCAGCAATAGACTTTCAGCGGGGAGATTCGAAATGAGTCGTTCTGGAAAATGGCAGTATAGGCTTCAGGACGGAGTTTTGAGCCCGGACGAAAAGCATTTTGAATAAGGGTTTGCAACTGGCTGGGGACGCTACTGGAGACCGCACTTGAGCCATAGCGCACATTGCCAGCAGAGTCATACAGCACAGCACCAACAAAGTCGAAATCCGCGGCGCTGACGAGTGTATGAGTGAGCTGATGAAGCTTCTGGCTAAGCGAAGTGGCTTGTGAGATGAGGCTACTGCTTTCAAAGAGATGTGTTAAGGTTTTGCTGAGGCGCAGTTTGGCAGCCATTTCCTGCTCGCGCTGCGCTTCGAGTTGAATGAGAGAGCAATCTTGCGAGAGACGTTCGGCAAAAAGAGCAATAATTTTGGTGCGTTCAACAAACTCAGCAGTGAGCTGTTCATCGGCGGGCAGCATCCACTTGCCCAAGCGAATAAAGCCAGTTAGCTCTTTGTTTTCGGTCAGCAGTGGGAACATCAGTCCAACATGTTCATTGCCACTAAAATATTCTTGCAAGAGGCGGGTGCCTAAGTGCATCGCAGGATTGTAAGCGGCAGCGCGTATCTGCAAGCTATCGAAGGCATAGCAATATCCTGCAGAAAAGCTGGAAGAAAAAATGATACTTAAGGTGCGCAAGGGAACTGGAGCCCCTTTTCGGTAGCGCCGCTCAAACCGCATTTGTTCATGCCTGACATCGGCTTGTGGATGAACGAAACTGTGAGCGTGTGTAATATGCCCCGTGCGGTCATACAAAACAATAGAAGCAGAGGTAAAGCCTAGATCTAAGGCTATCGCTTCAGAAGCAATAGCAAACTTTTCGGAGATGTTTTTTGCAGACTGTATGCGCAAGCTAGTAGTGAAGAGTAAATCTAAAAGCTCATGCAGGGTTTTGTTTTGTATAGCATATTGTTTGCACTCCGATTGCGCTTGCAGGCGAGAAATATCGCGAGCAATAATATCGGTTAAAAGCGAAGCAATCCGCAATTGATGCTGTAAAAACGCCGTGCGGTGATGAACATCATCTGACGGCGCATCAAGCTCGAGCGTAATGTAGCCTAAGACCGTATTGCCAGAGAGCAAAAAGAGGAACAATCCAATATCACGGTCGTAAAAAAAGCGCTCTAATTGATGACGGCAAAGCGTAGAAGAGAGCCACTCATCTGGAACTTTGATGCCGTTTTCCAGTGCAGATTGAATGGCAGAAATTTGTGTACCACTAAGGCAGTAGATGTGCTCAACTTGCAGCGTGGGAGATGAGGCAATAAAATCACAAAGGTAGCGCGGCAAGACAAATTTCTCGGACAAAAAAGGACGCAGAGGCGGTGCGTTGGAAGCACTATAAAGCTGCATTTGCGGGAGCTCATCGGATTGCTGAAAAAGCATAACCGCGCAGTGAGAAAAGCCACATAGATTAACCAATGCGTAGCCAAAAACTTGGACTTTGGCTTCAATCGTCGTCTGTTCACTAATCTGTTGAGAAATGGTCAAGATGAGCTCCAAAAAATTTGTTGTGCCGCTCTCTGAATCAGAGATAAAGGGTGTATCAACGGCTGGCGCAGCGTTGGGTGGCACAGGTGCGTTATCTGCAACGGTGGAGAGCGCTGCAGAAGACGACGACGCAGCTGAAACTTGGCTTTCTAAATTACTTGAGAAAGCCTGTAGCGCCTGCTCTATAGTCAATCCAACAGAACGAATAAAGCTATCAATAACCTGCTGCAACTCTAAAACCTGCTCTTGAGAGAACGCTATATCGTGCAGGCTTTCGCCGATGAAGATAGTGCCGAAAAGTGAGCTATCGGATTTGCACAAAGGTAGCATCACAGCGTAGGCGCCGCTGGCTTTGAGGCGAGCGCTACTGTTGTAGAACATGAAAAGAATCTCGAGCGGAATTTTGCGCAAAGCAAGCCGTGTAGATGCAGAGTCAGGTATTTGACGAGTTGACTCAAGTAAAGAACGTGGTTTATGTGCAGACGCCGTGGTTACTGGATTTGCAACAGGAGTAAACACCACGAAAGGTAAAGGCAAACAGGGCGCACCAGGAATCGTCTCTATATCATGCTTTTCGAGGCAGTAAGTATTCTGAACCCGATACTTCTTCTGCCGAGGAAGGGCGTTGTAGAACTCTTGAAGACAGTGAGCTGGCTGGGAAAGATATTCAAGAAAAGCTGTACGCTGAACTTCACGAGGTTGCAGTGAATGAAAATGCGCATGATAAACTGAAAAGTCGGACCTAAACACAACCGCTGCCGCAAATGACACAGATAGCATTTGCGTAAGAGCAGAACAAACAAGGCGCAGCTGGTCTGGCACAGAATGTATGCGCTGCAAGGCTTGCAGTTCAGATTGCAAGTCATCAGATAGCAGCTTAGGGGAACGAGGATAAAACTGACGAGAAAGCTCACTGCATGCCTCTGAAAAAAAACTGGGAATAGCTGAGCTTAGTGCTGAAAAGCGTGGAGCTTGAGACGCATCAGATGAAGCAGAGCTCACACTGTGGGGCGATGTATTGGATTGACGTTCTGCCATGGTCTATGATTCTCTCCCATTTCAACAACTCCGACATAGCCTACCAACAAATCATGCTATGAAATGTTGAACAGTATAAAAGTAAGGATAACCATCAGCCCAAACATGATAGCAATCGCGTAGCTTTGTGCGACGCCCGACTGCAGGCGCCGCAGGACTTGTCCTAGCGCAAGCATAGCTGTTCCTAACCCATTAAATGTGTTATTCAAAAGCAGCCGTTCAACGGCATCAGTGCTGCGTGTAAGCACGCTTTGAAAGGGCTTTACGACGAGAATGTCATAGAGCTCATCAATATAGTATTTTTTGGCAAGCAGAAGACGCCACCCGCTTTCGGCTTCCAGCGGAGATTTCGAGTAAATTGAATAAGCAAAAAATAGCCCGCCGATTGCAATCACACTTGAGGCGCCAAGCAAAATCCACTCGGCAGCATGCGAGAGGGAATGCGTAATGTCAGGCAGCAGCAGCCAACGATGCAAAACACCGTGCTCAACCAAAACCGCTGGTAAATTGAGCAAGCCGCCCAATACAGAAAGTGCCGCCAAAATCCATAGTGGCAAAGTCATGGTAAAAGGCGATTCGTGAGGATGTTGGTGCGAGTCGTATCGAGCAGAGCCTAAAAAGGTCAGTGTATAGAGCCGCATGCTGTAAAATGCCGTCAAACCAGCGGTAAGAATGCCGATGGCATAAAGTAGTGTCTGACCAGAAGCAAAAGTATGCATGAGAATTTCATCCTTGCTGAAAAATCCGGCTGTAAGAGGAAAACCAGCCAGCGCCAATGAACCAACAAAGAATGTGGTCGCCGTTGCAGGCATGGCGGTGCGCAAGCCGCCCATTTTTCGAATGTCTTGTTCATCTTCTAAAGCATGGATAACCGAACCGCTGCCCAAAAACAAACAAGCTTTGAAGAAAGCATGTGTAACCAAATGGAACATCGCCGCCGAGAATGCACCAACGCCCAGTGCCAAAAACATATACCCTAACTGCGACACCGTCGAGTATGCCAAAACCTTCTTGATGTCGTTTTGCGCAAGGGCAATCGTAGCGGCGATGATAGCCGTCAGAGCGCCAATTATGGCGATGAGCGTCATGGTCGATGGAGCCAGCGTGTAGAGCGGTGCCAAGCGTGAAATCAGGTAGATGCCACTGGTAACCATCGTGGCAGCATGGATAAGCGCGGAAACCGGAGTTGGACCAGCCATGGCATCGGGCAACCATGTATAAAGCGGAATCTGTGCAGATTTGCCCGTGCAACCGATGAAAATCAGCAGAGTAATCCAGAAAAGATGTGTGTCGTCAAAAGCGGAGAGTTGCGCCAAAATTGCGTTGAAGTCAAGCGTGTGAATGCGCTGAAAGATAAGGAACATCGCCGCAAGCATGGCAAAATCGCCAATGCGATTCATCACGAAGGCTTTGTTGGCAGCATCAGTTGTCGTAGAAATGCCAACGCCATCGAAGCGCCGGTCATACCAAAATCCAATCAGCAGGTATGAGCAGAGTCCCACCCCTTCCCAGCCAAGGAACATCAGCGGCATATTGGCAGCCAGCACAAGATTGAGCATGGCAAAAATGAAAAGGTTGAGATAGCTGAAAAACCTTGCAAAACCTGCATCGCCGTGCATGTAGCCAATTGAGTAGAAGTGAATCAAGCTGCCGACGCCAGTTACCACCAGCATCATCGTCACAGAAAGCGTATCTATCTGGTAGGCAATGGCGACTTGCATGTTGCCAGCGGCGAACCATTCATAGACAGGCACAACGAAGAGACGCAAGTTTTCAGGAAGGGAAAGAAGCTCGAGCAAAAAGCCGATGCCAAACACAAATGGAATCACCACACTAAGCGTTGAAAGCATGCCCAACAAAAACTCACGCGAAGCCTGTTTTTCGCCGATGAAATTCAGGCGGTCAAGTAGCCCGCACAAAAGAAAGCCGACGAGCGGAGAGAGAACTGCAAACAAGATATGCTCGTGCATAAGAAGACGGATTAGGTGAATAATTAGTTATGCATGTAGTTATGCATGCAAACTTTTAGCCTTTTAGCAAATTGATTTCATCCATGTTAATCGTTTGCCGATTGCGAAAAAGTGAAATGACAATTGCAAGTCCAACAGCCACTTCGGCAGCGGCAACCGTCATCACAAAAAACACCATCATTTGACCTTGAATATCGGCAAGGAAATGTGAAAATGCCACAAACGAAAGATTGACCGCATTGAGCATCAGTTCAACACACATGAAAATCAAAATTGCGTTGCGCCGCACCAGCACCCCAACAACGCCGACTGTAAACATGAAGGCGGAAAGCCACAGGTAGTGATTAAGTGAAAGCTCCATGTTGAAACTCCGTTCTTGTGTGAGAAAACTTACTGCAATATACAAAACTCTTCAAGAGAGAGACGCCAAAGTTGGCATTACTTGAAAAAAGAGAAGGTTTGCCGGCAGGCAAACCTTCTGTGTGCAACCCACAAAGAGACGAAGAATCAATAAAATGCAGGTATCGTATAGCGCAATTCACCCAAAAAGAAGCGAGGAATTGCAGGCGAAGCGACCATCTCGCGCTGAACCGTGTTGAAGAGGTTTGTTACAGAAACTGAAAACAGCAGCTCTTTTGTGATGTTGATACCAGCGCTCAAATCCACTGTTACAAAGCCGCCAAGAGGTCCGCGGTTGAAAAGAAAGGTCGCTGCCGCAGGGTTATTTGGACCAAGTGGCTGACTGGGGTCACGAGGCACAATCGTGCGCGTGCCTTCGCCGAATCGACCCGCATAGTGCACGCCCGAGACAAAATCATAAGAGGAAACATAGCGCACAACAAGCGACCCGAAGAGCAGACCGTTGGCAATATCCGTGGCATTGATAAAGAGCGATGCCTTATGCTCTGGCGTGTTCACACTAATTTCGTTCGGCGTAACCACGCCATCGCGGTTGACATCAAAGACCAAACGGTTCCCATCTCGCTTGTTGGGGTCAAAGTCAGGGCGAAACCATGAGTAATTCAAGCCAATCGACCACTTGTTAGCGAAGTTGTAACTCAAGCCCAAGTCAATGCCAAAGGCAGTAACTTGACCGAAGTTCACGTATGTCTGAACAAACTGCGGTTGAACATCGGTGTTGCCGATGCGAACAACGCGTTGGTCAGGGGCAAAGCTGGAATAAAGTGGCACTGCTGGGCTGATGAAATCCGCTGAATTTTGGAAGTAGGCACTAAAGTCAAGAAAGAGATTGCCTACAAGTATGCCGCGGTAGCCCAGTTCGTAGGTGTCGACTCTCTCGGGACGAAGTTTATCGAACACGGTGCCATTTTGAAGCGTAAAGCCTTCGGAATTGCCCGTGATAGCAAGCGTAGATCCACCAACCACAGCCGCCGGAACAAAGATGAACATGTTGAGAACGGTCGGAGCAACATACCCGCGCCCATATGTTACGCGGAACGTGCCAGCTTCAATGCTGTAAGTGGCGCCAAGTTTCGGTGCAAGCATGCCCCCAAAAACATCATGGTTGTCGTAGCGCAGCGCACCAAGAAAACGTAGTTGGTCTGTAGCGTTAAACTCAACTTGCCCAGCGCCACCGATTTGTTTGATAGACGGAATACTGATAAAACTTTCGGGAAGAAGTCGCCCTGAGCCGAGTGTCGTAGAGCCATCGCCACGAAAAGCAACATTATCACCAAGGTAAGTGCCATCACTGCGGGGGTTATCGGCTTGATAGTTAAACGCTAACACAAAACGCAGTCTATCGCCAATTTGGTTGTTATACTGCACTTCTGCATTGAGGCGGGAGGAGAGCTCGCTAAAGCGCGCGGCTTCGATAGCTTCACGGGCGGTGATGGTGCCGCGCAGCACACGATTGACCCGATTGGTATCGCGCAAGGGACCAAAGAGCGTTGGCACAGGTACAATGTTACCGTTCATAATGTTGGTTACATTTTGAATCGGGAAAGTATTGCCAGAGTTGTTCCAAGTGTTGTAGAGCTGCGCAAAAAGTCGTGGTGAGACAAACTTCGCCTGCCAGTATGCAAACAGCCAGTTGTTGATGTAGTTGCGTCCAGCGTTGGTTGGTGCGGCGCCCCAGTTGTTGCTTTGTCCATATGAGAGCACAAGGTCAGGGCGGTCGCCAAGAAAGTTGAGCTCGAAAGGCAGGTTCCAAATGAGCGTACCTTCGCCACGGATGTGTTTTATGGAAAATAAATCTTCGTCTGTATCAATGCGTCCTGTGGCACGCGCATCAAAGCCAGGGCGGGTGATGATAGGATTGGCAGGATTGAAGTGCGGGATATTGCCGCCGTTGGCAGGCGTCTGATAAACTGTGTCGACAAAATCCCAGTCTCGTGCTGTCATGTATTCAAACGTGGCTTTCCATGCAAAATCTCCAACTGCGCCAGCATGTCGGAAACGACCTGAAAAGTAGGACTGCAAGCCGCCGTTTACAACAAGCATGGTGCCCTGCGATGTGCGCGGGTCTTTGCTGACCACATTGACCACACCATTGTGTGCATTCGGTCCATACAGTGCAGAGGAAGGACCTAAAATCATCTCAACGCTGGCAATATCTTCTTTGATGTTGGTGTTCAGGTTGCCAATTGGCAAGCCGTTGCCGGGCAAAATGGAAAATCGTCCGTCCGTGATAACAAGCATACGCGTATTGAACGCCGAGTTAAATCCACGTGCATTGATGCCTACCCCATCGACACCAGAGCGCACAAAATCTACACCTCTGAGTGTGGCTAAGGCTTGTCCATAGGCTGCATAAGCTGTGCGGTCAAGCTCAGCGGAACTGACAGCTTGTATCGAGGCAGGCGCATCGGTTACTTTCTCGGTGCGACGAGAAGCCCCAAACACGACCAGTTCCTGCGTTTGTGCCGTAATTTCTTCAAGAGCAATATCCAGCACATTATTGCCCTCTACGAGCTCAACGGTGCGTTCAACTGTCCTATAGCCCATGTAGGTGACCACAAGGGTAATGCGTCCGGGCTGAAGTCCGCTGAGGCTGTAGGTGCCGTTGGGTCTGGAAGTGGTGCCTTTGGTGGTGCCACGAATAAGGATGCTGGCACCGGGCAGTGGCGATTTAGTTGCCTTATCGGTTATGCTGCCGCTAAGTGAGCTAGTTTGTGCAAAGCTGGTAACGCCAAAGAAGAAAAGTGCGATGAAGACGCAAATAGCATAATGCAGGGCATTTTGCATGTTGTCCTCCTTTGTCAGTTAATTGGAAGAATGTTCAGGTACAGCGTGAGAATAAATAAGCGTTTGATGTTTTCCAAAAGTTTGGCTGATTAAAAACTCTTGCTCGAAAAAAATTATTTCTCACCTCGGAGATGGGCATGGAAATAGCGGTCAAAAAGTATGGGCTGCTCAATGTGTGGGGCGTGAGCACAGTCGTCGAGCAAGACCTCTTGCACAACACCCCCGTTTTGCTCATAAAGCCGCAAGACAGCACGAATTTGGTCAAGCATAGGTTGGGGCGGATAGATGTCGGCACCGGGATAGTTTGGCAAAAGACCGGCTTGACCTAAGACCGCCGCATCCGATGCTGCACGATTTGAGACCACTTTATCAAGCGCACCGTGAATCCACAAGATGGGAGGCTTAGGAGCAATTCGCATGAAATCTTGGAGAGAAAAGCGCACATACTTTGGTGAAATAGCATTGACGGCGCCATAAAGACCGGGTGAAAAGCCCGGAAAGTTAGGGCTGGGCACTTTATCGCCGGGCAGAGCACGCTCGCCAATATGCACGGTCATCATGGCACTGATGAAATCTTCTTCACGCGGTGCAATAAAGCCGGGCTTGAAGACGAAGTTGCGCAAAGCCGTACGCGGTGAAAACGCCGATAACCCACGGTCACCAGCCTTGATAGCTTGGAGCAAAAAGGAGTTTGCCAGTCCAGCGCCGCTCCCGGCGTAGTCAGGAAAACAGGGCGTGCCAAGTGTATCCTTCGTGCCGCCAAAGCCAAATGGTGAGCCTGTCGCTACCAGTGTTGCGCTTATCAAGCGCTCGGGACAAGCTGAAAGCAAGCCCCACACCACATTGCCGCCAAGCGAATGGCCAACAACATGAAAGCGTGAAATACCCAGCGCATCAACTAGCGCCAGAATATCTTCTACCCAATCGCGTGTGCCACGCTGAGCATCGACAAAAGCATTGGTGTCGGCAGCACCGAACCCACGTAAATCGGGAGCAATCGCATAGTATGAAGCAGGAAGGCGCTGCATTGTTTCTTCCCACCATGTTGCAGAAGAAAGATTGCCATGGATGAAGACAATTGGAGTACCAGTCTGCGACCCTGAAAAAAGCACACGGGTGCGCAACCGAGAAGTTTGAACCATGCGAGCCTGAATCCCCGGCAAGGTCGGAACGCGGCGCAGTTCAGGCGCATCATCCTCAATGCGCAAAGTGCGATGGCTTTGCATAACCTGTGAGCAGGATAGTTGTGTAAAGAAGAAAAACACAGTCAGTAGAGCTGGCAGGCGTACAGTGCAACGCATAGGCTAAACAGATAAAGTGTTTGCAGTAATAAAAACAACCTACTCAAAAATCTCGGTTAGCGCCGCAAGCAGACGATTGTTTTCTTCAGGCGAGCCAATGCTAATGCGCAGGCAATGTTCCATCATCGGATATTTTGAGACATCGCGCACCAAAACGCCTTTGGCTTTTAGCGCCTCAAAAATGCGCTTGGGATGCTCAACCCTCACAATCAGAAAATTGGCATCGCTGTCCAAAACCTGAATCTGCGAAATTGTGCGAAGCGCCTGCATAAGACGCTCGCGTTCAGACAAAATCTGCTCAATCGTTGCCCGAACCAAGTGATAATTCTCCAAAACCTTGATGACAGCAATTTCTGCCAGACGCGTGGAAGCAAAAGGAATTTTGGGCTTGAGCAGTTCAGCCGTGAGCATGGGATTGCTAATAGCAAAACCGATGCGCAATCCTGCCATGGAAAACGCCTTAGAGAGCGTGCGCAAAACAATCACATTGGAATAATTCTCCAAAAGTTCAAGTGCAGAGCGCTCGCGCGAAAATTCCGCATACGCCTCGTCGACCAATACCAGCGAGCGAGTCTGAGACACAATGCGTTCAATATCCTCAAACTTCATAGAACGGCTGGTAGGATTATTAGCTGTGGAGAGCACAATCAAATTCGGACGAGAGCGATGAGCTTCTTCAAGAATCTGCTCGGTGTCAAAATCTAAGGTCGGAGTCATTGCCACGTGAAGAATCTCGGCTTCCATCAAGGCGGCAACTTTATCGTAAAGCGAAAACGATGGTGCTGGAATCAGCACAGAAGCATGGCGATGCAACGTGGCTAAGAAAATTGTGTATATCAATTCGTTAGAACCATTGCCCATGATGACACACTCTTTCGGAACATTGATAAACTCGGCATAGCGCGCCACAGCAGCATCGGAAAATGTAGAGGGATATCGATTCCAAGACTCTTTCACGAAAGCTTCTACAATCTCGCGCTTGAGCCACTCTGGCAAGTCGTAGGGATTTTCATTTTGATTGAGCTTGACTTCAGCTTCTTGACCGCCTTCAACCGTGTAGGCGGACATGCGGCGGACCGTGGGCTTGATGTGGTCTAAAAAGTTGGTATCAATCTGAAATGATGTTGGCATAGCGATTTGAAGTTGTTAGCAATCATTCGACAAATCTAAACAAAAACATTGTAGCTAAGGCAGTAAATTGCGCACCGCACTGGGTGGCAATATAGGCGCCATCTCATAGCAAAGATTTTGTATTTTGCATCAAACAAATTTTTCAAGCTAACATTCAAAACGAAGCCATGTCAGTTAAAATCACTGTCATTAACAACGGACCGCTAAAAGTTGAAGGAGACGTGCAAATCAGCGATGCCAGCGGCGCGACATTTGACCTATCAGGTAAAACAACCGTGTTTCTCTGTCGGTGTGGATATAGTCAGAGAAAGCCGTTCTGCGACGGGGCGCACCGCGCGCACAACTTTGTCTCCGAGGTGAAAGCCGAAACTGCTAAGTAGCGCAAGCTGAAGATGTGAGAGTCGGGCAAGTGATAACAGGCAGTTTGGCACTAGTTTGTGTGTTATCGCTCCATGCACGGGCGCAGTTTAGTGATTCTCTGAGCAAAGGCAATGTCAGTCTGCCTGACTCACAGCGCGTAGAAGAACACTACACCAGCTCGGGCGCAAACGGTTTTGCCGACCTCTCATTTGAGCGATTTCTGACTACATACTTTTGGCGAGCAAAAATTACGCATAGTCAGCGCTTTGCCGATTGGCAAATTTCAGCAAGTGAGAACTTTACATCCAACCTTGCTGAATTTCTTGGCACGATTGGCGAAAAAGCCGCTCGAGATGAAAATCAGTTTCAGGCAGAGGCAAGGAAAGATTTGGGAAGAGGATGGGAGTTGAAGTTGCAGCTAACGAATTTTGCGCTTTCTGATAGCCGCAGTTTATTTCGCAACGATGCGCTGGCAAATTCACTGGTCACAGGTGTTTCCTACACGCCATCTATGGGGCTTCTCCTAAATGCTATGCTTGGCGCAAAAGCTGAGCAACAACTCGGGCAGCCATCAAGCGGCTGGACTTATGCTTTGGCAGGAGCACTCGATAGCCTGCGGTTTGGCAATTTTCTGGCAACGGCAAGTGCAAAAGTAAATGAGGAATTTTTATCGCCCCGGCATAATCAGGTACTGGCTTCAACGCTCTCACTGCGTCAGAATTATGGTCAGGCTGCCACAGTTTTTCTTTCGGGCGGGTTGGAGCGAGTGCAGCGCGATTTTTTCTCCAACATTTTTACAGCAAATGCCACCGAGAGCTTTACAGCAACAGTTGAGCGGCGAACCGACCAAAATCTTTACACGCTGGATTCGCTTGCTTACCGAATTGGGGAAACTCTCTATGGTGTGGCGCGTGTGGAATTGCGGTATCGCACGGTTACGCGTGAAAATAGTCAGCAATTTTTGGATGTAACGCGCAATCTCTATGACAATGAAATCACACAGCAGCGGTTGTTGGCACAGCTAGGAGCCGTCTATCAAAATGCCTCGCTGAATCTGGCACTCTCGCTCTTGTATCAACAGCAGTTAGAACGCTACCGACCGATTAATGCATCGCAAAATTTAGCCGAAGCCGTACGAATCGAGCGCCTAAGAGATAATGCATGGGAAGTCGCATCGATAGCGTTAGGCTTGCAGTGGCGCATAAAGGACCGTGATGAGCAGACGCTCAATCTGCTTAGTGTGCAGTATCAGATGCGAGGGTTTCGATTCGATACGCCATCGCCCGACAATAACGATGACCGTGATGAGGTTAGCTATTTTCTCGCAGTATCCGATAGCGTGCGCATCAGCGAATTTTTAGGCGTGAATCTGACCGTGTCAGGTGCCATAAGCCAAAATGTATTCATTTTTCGGCAACAGAGTGCAAACAGCACCAATAACTTCATCTTGCGTTTGTCGCCATCGGCGGCATGGAAGATTGGCGAAGGGTTTAGAAATTATGCAGAGTTTGGGGTGCTGGCAAACTACACGGTCTATCCGTTTGAGTCTGCGCTTCAGGTGCGCAGCTTTTCGTTTCGGCAATTTAGCATGACTGATTCTGCCGAGGTGTTTCTTTCCAAGCGCTTCTTTATTAAATTTCTCTACGACCAACGCATTTACGAACGGGCGGAACTGTTTTGGGGAGAGTTTGCTGAGCGACCGCTCAATGCGTTCAACGACCGACTGGCACTTGCAGAGCTTTGGCTCACCACAGAAACACTAACCGCTGCACTTGGCGTAAAACTATTTTGGCGTCAGCAATTTGGTTTCTTGGGTGCAGAGAGCCTATTGCAGCAGCAAGTGCTCTACATTGGACCAACAGCTCGAGTGCAGTACCATATTGATTATGCGGAGTTGGAAACCAGCGGCTGGTATCAAATTGAGCAGATAAATGGCACTGTGCAGCGTATCATTCCTAACTTAACCATAGCCGTGCGATTCTCATGGTAAATAGCCCAGATTGCAAAGTGATGAACAAGACATACGAGCTCAAACTTAAAAGTCACATTGGAGAGGTTCGTAGAGTAGAGCGGTTTGTCAAGAAGATGGCGGCAGAGCAAGGTTTTGCAGAATCGCGCTTGCATGACATTATGCTTGTCATTACTGAAGCAACTAACAATGCCATTTTGCATGGTAACAAGTTGGATGGTAGCAAACTGGCATGGCTACGCTGTCAGATATGTGGCGATGAGCTATGCGTAGAAGTACAAGACGAGGGCGAAGGCTTCGATCCCACAACGCTCCCCAATCCGCTCGATGAAGAAAACTTGCTAAAGCCTTCCGGACGAGGCGTGTTCTTGATTAAGCAACTGGCAGAAGATGTGCGCTATGAATTTTCTGACAAAGGCACAATAGTTCGATTTCGTATCCGATTCAAAACATAAATTCAACACTTGTGAAAAGCGTCATAAATCCACGAGAGTGCTCTCCAAAAGACTTCTATAAAATTTTAATTAGTTCAATTTTACCGCGCCCAATTGCATGGGTGTCGACCCAAAGTAAAGAGGGGGTCGATAACTTAGCCCCATTTTCATTTTTTACTGTGGCAAGTGTCAATCCGCCAGTGTTATGCTTTGCGCCAGCTATCAAAAGCAATAGAGAAGAAAATAAAACGGTGGGAGTGCCAAAAGATACGCTGGTCAATGTCAGGGAAACAGGCGAGTTTGTGGTCAATATTGTCAGTCGGCATTTGGTAGAGCCAATGAATCAAACCAGTTATGACTATGAGCCTAATGTCAGTGAGTTTGACGAAGCGGGATTGACACGCGAGCCATCAATTTTGGTCAAGCCTATGCGCGTTGCTGAAAGTTACATCAACTTTGAGTGTCGGCTCTACCAGCTCATCGAAATTGGCAAAGAGCCGATGGGCGGTACTCTGGTCATGGGCGAAATTCTGCTGGTACACCTGTCTGAAAAAGTCTTCAAAAACGGCAAAATTGATATGGATGCCCTAGACCCTATCGGTCGATTGGGCGGCTTATGGTATTCGGGTATCAAAGACCGCTTTGAGCTCCCGCGACCCAAGGCGCCTAAGAAAGCTGAAAAAGAATAATCCTGCGAAAGTTGTATTTTCGCCAAAACCTCTTCAGGTCGAGAAGGTGTGAACGAAGTGGTAGGTTCTCTTTTAGGGCACTTAGCCTTTGCGCTGATTGCACTATCGTATCTTGTGCGAGATATTTTTTGGCTACGCTCAATTTCAATTCTTTCTTCTTTAGCAGGAATCATCTATGGCTATAGTGCCTTATCTGAACCACTTTGGATTAATATCATCTGGAACATGGTGTTCATTGCTGTCAATATTGTATGGATTGCAGTAATCTTGAAGGAGCGGCGAAGCGTAGATTTTACTGACGAAGAAAAAGAACTCTATAGCACAGTGTTCCATACCTTCTCGCCAGTGGAGTTTATGAAACTCATGCGCATTGGAAAGTGGAAAGTCTGTCAGCCAAACGAGGTGCTCATTGTAGAACATCAGCCAACAGATGACATGATGCTCATCTACAATGGAGAAGTCGAAGTCTGGGTGAGAGACCGAAAAATCGCGACGCTAAAAGATGGGGCATTTGTTGGAGAAATGAGTTTCTTGACAGGTAACTTGCCAACAGCTACTGTGAAAGCTACCAAAGAGACACGCTGTGTGGTATGGTCTAAAGAAGAGCTGAGAAAATTGCTGAACCGAAACCCATCAATGTGGGCGACATTGCAAGGCGTGTTGAGCACTGACCTGACAAAAAAACTTGTAGTAAAAAACGAGACCATCAATTAGCAAAACAAAAAGACAACTAAAAACACACCAAAAATGATGCACAACCATCGTGGTTTCACAGTTGGACGAATCGTGTTACTGATTACCTTAGTGGTTGCAATTGCTGGGTGTGCTTCAAAGAAGGAAGAGCCTCAGAAGCCAGAAAGTTCAATTGAAAAGCCAGCTAAAAAGCCGGTAGTGATTGGCTTTGTTCAGCCTGTAGATGACGAGACGCTCGATGAGGCACGCCGAGGGTTTATTGACGCACTCAAAGCGCGAGGCTATTCCGACAGCGCCGGTACAGCAAAAATCATCTACCAAAATGCGCAGAACGATATTCCTACACTCAATCAAATTATTGACAAATTTATTGCAGATAAAGTTACTTGCATTGCTGCTAATGCTACATTGCCAATGATGACCGCACTTAAGAAAACAAAAGAAATTCCGATTTTTATGATGGTCGGACCAGCACCGACAATCAACGACTTGGTCATCAGGAAAGACGGCAATGTCAAAGCGCCTGCAAACCTTGTTGGCGTCTATGAAACCTTAGCTTACATAGATTCAAGCATTGCGCTGATTCGACGCGCCTTTCCAAATGCTAAATCCATTGGAGTCATTTTCAATAGTGCAGAGCCGAACTCTACAAACGCAATGGGGGAACTGCGTAAGAAGTGCAAGCAAAACAACCTCAAACTCATAGAACGCTCTATTACTTCAACAGCTGAAACCCAGCAGGCAGTGCAGGCAATTCTCAACAGAAAGCCCGATGTCTTCTTTGCGCTACCAGACAATCTTGTCTTTGCCAGCTTTGAAGTAATCTTGAAAGAAACCTCCGAAAAAAAAGTGCCTATTGTAACCTCTGAAATTGGATTGGTCAAACGCGGTGCCACCATTGCCTATGGTGCAGATTTTTACATGTGGGGCTATCAGGCTGGTGAAGCGGCAGCAGAATACTTCGACACGGGTGATTTAGTCGCTGTCGGGTTGCGCCCTGTGAAGGTGAGAAAGCTGGTGCATAACGAGAAGATGGCAAAAGAATTAGGCTTTACACCACCGCCAGAATCTCAACCCATGTAAGATATGTGCGCTTTGCCTGACTGAGCCGTGCCAAAACAGCACTTTCAGTCTAAGGTCTCAGTTGGCGTGATGTTCAAGGTCAGACGCTGCGATGATCGAAGGAGCTCTACTGTCGAGCTTACTCCAACTTTCTGTTCCGTAAGCAGACGATGTAAATCATCAATGCTTTTGATGACTTGACCATCAAATCCGATAATAATATCACCTTCTTGCAGTCCAGCTTGGTCAGCAGGACCGTTTTCTTGAATCGCATTGATAAGAACACCCGTGGTCTGCTCCAGACGGTATTGTTGGACAAGTGTCTGTGGGAGCGTTGCATTCTGACCAGCAATACCCAAAAGAGCGCGCCGGACTTTGCCATACTTCAAAATTTGAGCGGCAACTTGTTGTGCAGTATTGCTAGCAATAGCAAAACAAATGCCTTGTGCAGGGAAAATGATAGCTGTATTTACGCCGATAACGTTGCCGCAGGAGTCTACCAGCGGACCGCCACTGTTGCCCGGATTGAGCGCCGCATCAGTTTGGATAACATTGTCAATGAGCCGACCAGATGTGGCACGCATAGAGCGACCAAGAGCACTAATTACGCCAGCAGTAAGCGTGTAATCAAATCCAAAGGGATTGCCGATAGCAATAGCCAACTGCCCGACACGCAGTTTGGAAGAATCTCCAAAATTGGCATGCCGAAGTTGAGGCGCGTTGATACGAAGAATGGCAAGGTCGGTATGTGGGTCTCTGCCAATAACTTCAGCAGCAAAACGCCGACCATCCATCAAGGTAACAGAAAGTGACTTGCTGTTCTGGACTACATGGTTGTTGGTCATGATGTAGCCATCTGGCGTGAAGATAAATCCTGAACCTGCACCTGCGCTGTTCCACCATCGCCCTCGCCAACTGCGTCGCTCTGGACGTTCGACTTCAATTTTGACAACCGATGCACTTACCTTTTCAGCCGCAGCAGTAACGGCCTGAGAGTAGGCATCTAAAAGCATGCTATCTTGCAAGCGATGTTCAGTAGACCCAGAATCCATAGCTCCTCCTGAAAAGTGTCTGTACGATATTACACACAAGTTTAGGGTGTTGAAAAACAGCCAACTTGAACTTCGTCTTGCAGGGCAGTGAAGATTTCAAGTGAGGCTGGTAGCTCTATCCACAGCGGCAAAGGGTGTGCTCGGTGCATCTTCCGCAATGTAATGAGTCTGGTTCGAGCAGGCAAGAAAGCGGCGTGCTTCAGGCGGAGTACTACTTCTGACAAGAGCGTAGCAGAGCAGTTATTCTCCGCCTGGTAGCGCTGCACTAAGTTTTGTCGACAGTGCTAACATTAGCTTGTACATCCACACTGGATGCAACTTCAACAAAAATTAGTTTTTCATCCTGCTCGTTGAAGTCAATTTCAATAGTAGTGCCTGACTTGAAGCGCTGGCGAAGAAGTTCCTCTGCAAGTGGATCTTCAACATACTTTTGCAGAACTCGGCGCAAAGGACGCGCACCATACTTGGGGTCATAACCTTTTTCAATGAGAAAATGCTTTGCCTTATCTGTAAGACGTGCAGAGATGCCAAGCGCCTTGAATCTGGCAAAGACTTTTTCCAGCATCAGGTCGATAATCTTGGCAATATGTTCTTTTTCAAGCGGCTTGAAGACGACCACATCATCAATGCGGTTCAAAAATTCAGGTGAGAAGAACCGCCGCAAAGCGTCATCAACAGTAGATTTGATGGAAGTGTATTTATCGTCTTCACGCTCGATAGCAAAGCCAATTTTGCCTTTGGCGCGCATTTCAATTTCGCGTGCCGCAATGTTAGAGGTCATGATGACAATCGTATTCCTGAAATCAACGCGGCGACCTTGTGAATCAGTCAGTATCCCATCGTCAAGAAGTTGCAAGAGCAGGTTAAAGACGTCGGGATGCGCTTTTTCGATTTCGTCAAGCAAAATGATGCTATAAGGCTTACGACGCACTTTTTCTGTCAGTTCGCCACCTTGGTCATAGCCGACATATCCGGGCGGTGCACCAACTAAGCGACTGACGTTGAAGCGCTCCATGTACTCCGACATATCGATGCGGATGAGCGCATCGTCACTGCCGAAAAGATAACGGGCCAGTGCTTTGGCAAGTTCGGTTTTGCCAACGCCAGTCGGACCCAAGAAAATGAACGAGCCAATAGGACGATTGGGGTCTTTCAGACCTGCACGACTGCGCTGAATGGCACGCGACAACTTCTCAATAGCTTCATCTTGACCGATAACCTGTCGCTTGAGCTCGTCTGCCATACGCAGCAGTTTCTGCGACTCATTAACACTGACGCTCTCGACAGGTATGCCCGTCATGCTGGCAACAACAGCAGCGACAGCTTCAGGCGTGACTTCAAAAACCTCGTTAGACTCAGCCCAAGCCTTTTCCTTAGCCTTAAGCTCGGCATAGAGACGTTGATATTCATCTCGCAGCCGTGCCGCTTCTTCAAAGCGCTGCTGCTTGACCATTTCCATCTTTTCACGGCGCAAGGCTTCAAGTTTCGCCTCTAAGTCCACGATGTCTTGTGGCACTTTGATGTTAGACAGATGCACACGACTGCCTGCTTCGTCCAGCACATCAATAGCTTTGTCTGGGAAGTAGCGGTCTTGGATATATCGACCAGAGAGTTTCACAATAGCCTCAAGAGCCGCTTTGGTATAGCGCACATTGTGATGAGCCTCGTAGCGAGCTTTGATTTGCTCTAGAATTTGGAGTGTCTCTTCGGCAGTCGGTGGCTCAACTATCACTTTCTGGAAGCGCCGTTCTAAGGCACCGTCCTTTTCGATATACTCACGGTATTCGTCTAAGGTCGTTGCACCAATGCACTGCAGCTCGCCACGTGCCAGAGCAGGCTTGAAGATATTTGAGGCGTCAAGTGAGCCTTGTCCGCCACCAGCGCCCACAATGGTATGGAGCTCGTCAATGAAGAGAATGACATCGGGCGACTTGGCAAGTTCTTGCATCAGGGCTTGCATGCGCTCTTCAAACTGCCCGCGGAACTTTGTGCCCGCAACAACAGATGCCATATCGAGGGCGACTATGCGTTTGCCAAAGAGCACCGCAGGAACCTGACGCTTGACAATGCGTATGGCTAAGCCTTCCGCAATGGCAGTCTTACCAACACCCGGCTCGCCAATAAGGACAGGGTTATTCTTCTTGCGGCGAGACAGAATCAGGGCGACGCGCTCAATCTCTTTATCGCGTCCAATGACTGGGTCAAGTTTGTCTTCTTGAGCAAGTCGCGTAAGGTCGCGCCCAAATGTATCGAGTGCAGGAGTTTTGCTCCGACCTCTTGGCGCAGAGTAGGAATATGACTTCGGTGCTTCAGGCGCAGAAGATGGGGCACCAGCGCCAACTAGCTCGGGCTCATCTTGCTTGTCTGATGCACTAAATGTAGAGGCGCGATTGGATTGTTCGGAAACTTCGCGCTGCACATCGGAGTAAGTTACTCCAAACTGTGAAAGGATTTGTGTCACAATAGATTGCTCATCGTGCATCAGCGAAAGTAGAAGATGCTCGGTGCCAACGAAAGAGCATTTCATGGCTTGGGCCTCAAGCACCATGCGACGCAAAGCGGTTTCAGCTGATTTGGTCAGTGGGAGATTGCCAAAAAGCGGTGCCCGTGTCGAGGGACCGGCGGCAGCCTCAACCGATTGCTTCAACTCGTCGATATTTACGCCTAAGTTCTCTAAAGACCTAACAGCGACATTGTCTCTGTCGCGAAGAAGCCCTAACAAAAGATGCTCGGTGCCAATGTAATCATGCCCAAGCCTCAGGGCTTCTTCTCGGCTAAAGCGTAATGCCGATTGTACCCCACTTGAAAAGTTCTCCATACCTCTTGCCCCTCTGGTTGTGGTAGCTTTTTCTGTATAACTTCTCTCAGCGCTTACACCTACAAACGCTATGCCAACTTTTAAGTTTCGCGAAAAAATCAGTTAAGGGGTCAACACCAGCATGAAATTGGCAGCAAAACAAGTAGCTATGACAAAATTGATGTATGGAAAAGACAAATTTTAGGGTATGGGACAAATTGTGCAGCGATTTTGTCAGAGCGCAGAAAAGCCCGAAAGCTCTATGCGCCACAGACTCAATAGGTAGGACGAAAAATCGGCTGTATCGACTATAGAGAAGCAAGGATTTTTAAGAGATTGAATTGATGAAGCAGAAAGTAACCTCTAGATTACGCAAGGAAGTGAATAGAACATTTGTGTAGTAGCGGGGCAGAACTTTCAAACGCAGTAAACGAGAGGAGTATAAGCTATGGCAAACCGTAGCAATGTTAAATGGTTTGACGGCAAAAAAGGCTATGGATTCATTCTGAATCCAGACGGCGGCGAAGATATCTTCGTACATTATTCTGCAATCAATTCGGATCGCAAGTACAAGATGTTAGATGCCGGAGCACCCGTGGAGTATGAACTTGTCATGACCGCCAAAGGGTTGCAAGCGCAGAATGTACGGCAACTTACGCCGGTGTCATCGGGGACGAACCAAGGGAAAGGCGGTGGTAATGCAAACCAAAACCAAGGGGTGCAAGAGCCGAAAAATAGCTGAAAAGCTTTGTCCCGCTGTGACGCCTTTTTTGGGAGACCGCATATGCCTGTGGCATGCGGTCTCTTTTTTTTATGCCTACAAAGCAACTGTAAAAAGTGGCTTGTTGCAGCAGACTTTCTATGCATTGAACACTTGCATAAGTGCTCTCATTTTAAGGTGTAACTCTTGGGTATCTCTGCTTTTCTTGGATTTGTGGTGGAGAAAATAGGGGCGGAGAGGGTGGGATTCGAACCCACGGTAGTCTTGCGACTACATCGGTTTTCGAGACCGACCGATTAAACCACTCTCGCACCTCTCCGAAGTATAGCCGAGCAAGTAGTAGGGGCAAAGCTACGAAATACTCTGTGCACATTGAAAAAGCATCAGGGGGCTACAATACTGCGCCGTTTGCGGATGTTTTTTGTCTCTACGAAGAAAGAGATGAATCAAACAATAAGCCTCGCAGAAGCGAGGCAGAGTATTGAGCGAGAGACGAGACTCGAACTCGCGACCCTCACCTTGGCAAGGTGATGCTCTACCAGCTGAGCTACTCTCGCGTTTTGTTATTGCATCACTCCATGGACTTACCATATAAGTCAGCCGCAAATATGCAAAAAAAATTTCTTCGATGCAAGTGGTAAATCTCATGAATGATTAGCAATAGCAAAGTGATTTCACTATTTTTAACATTCGTGGCTTTGCAGTACAACAAGTGGAAAACAAACCGATAAACTTCAATGAATAGACCCATTCGTGTGCTCATTGCTAAAGCAGGATTAGACGGTCATGACCGAGGTGCGAAAGTGATTGCAGCTGCACTGCGCGATGCAGGCATGGAAGTCATTTACACGGGCTTGCGTCAAACTCCAGAGATGATTGTGCAAGCTGCATTGCAAGAAGATGTTGATGTCATCGGCATCAGTGTGTTGAGTGGTGCACACATGACGATTTTTCCACGGGTGCTAAAACTGATGCGTGAAAAAGGGTTGGATGATGTGCTGCTTACTGGCGGAGGGATTATTCCAGAACAGGATATTGCCAAGCTTCAAGAGATGGGCACGGGACGACTTTTTTTGCCCGGCGCATCGACGGCAGAGATTGTAGCCTACATTAAAGAATGGGTGGCAAAACGAGAAGCAAAGCAAGTGCTCTAAGTCAAATCGTATAAAGTGGAGTCGTGCAGTTTGCTTAAACCATATGCACAACTTAAACGAAGCAAGGATATGCTAAAATTTTTGCAGAAAATATTTGGCTCAAAGCATGAGAAAGATGTCAAGCGCTTGATGCCAATTGTCGAGGAAATCAACCGCTACTACGAGGAGTTTCAAAAACTAAGTGACGATGAGCTGCGAGCCAAGACCGAAGAGCTCAAGGCGCGCATCAAGGAAGGCATTCGTGAGATTGAAGAAGAGCTTGCCGCTGAAAGAGAGAAGCTGAACAACTTGGAAATCACATTAGAAGAGGCACAAGCAATCAAAGAAAGAATTGAGAAGCTCGAAGAAGAGTTGCACGAGACGACAGAAGAGATTCTCAATGAGATTCTGCCTGAAGCATTTGCAATTGTCAAGGATACATGTCGCAGGCTAGTCGGTAAAGAGTGGATGGCTGGTGGGACAAAAATCAAGTGGGATATGATTCCATACGATGTGCAACTCATTGGCGGAATTGTCTTGCATGAGGGCAAGATTGCAGAAATGGCAACAGGTGAAGGAAAGACATTGGTGGCCACACTGCCAGCCTTTCTCAATGCCTTGACAGGCAAGGGCGTCCATATCGTTACGGTCAATGACTACCTTGCAAAACGCGACCGTGAGTGGATGGGACCGATTTATGAGTTTCACAATCTCAAAGTGGGCGTGATTCTCTCAGAGATGAGTACTGCTGAGCGGCGCCAGAACTATGCAGCAGATATCACCTACGGTACAAACAACGAGTTTGGCTTCGATTACCTGCGCGATAATATGGCAACAGACAAAGAAGAAGTTGTACAGCGCGGGCACAACTATGCAATCATTGACGAAGTTGACTCGGTACTGATTGATGAGGCGCGAACGCCGCTCATCATTTCTGGACCTGTGCCTGAATCCGATACAAGCAAATTTTTGGAGCTCAAGCCAAAAGTTGAGCGGCTGGTCAGAGCCCAACAAAATCTTGTGGCAAAAATTCTAAGCCATGTCGAAAAACTGCTCACTGAGAAGGAGAAAGCAGACAAAAACTGGGAGTTCAATGCTGGGTTGGGGCTATTGCGTGCTAAGCGCGGTCAGCCGAAGAACAAAAAGTTTCTCAAACTCATCGGCGAAGGGGCTAATGCGCGCTTGATGCAGATGGTCGAAAATGAGTTCCTGCGCGATAATGCTCGGCGCATGCATGAGGTCGATGACGAACTCTACTACTCAATTGATGAGCGCTTTCATCAAATTGACTTAACTGACAAAGGTCGTGCACTCATTACCGATGACAATCAGGATCCAGACTTTTTTGTGCTGCCAGATGTGGGCACAGAGATAGCAAAAATTGAGAACGACCCGACGCTAACGCCAGCACAAAAGCAAGAAAAGAAAGATGAGCTCTACAGAGTGTTTGCCGAAAAATCAGAGCGCATTCATAATGTCTCACAGCTCCTGCGAGCCTACTCGCTTTACGAAAGAGATGATGAATATGTGGTCCAAGATGGCAAGGTGTTAATTGTCGATGAGTTTACGGGCAGAATTTTGACCGGTCGCCGATACAGTGACGGGTTGCATCAGGCTATAGAAGCTAAAGAGGGCGTCAAGATTGAGGGCGAGACACAAACTTTAGCAACCATTACACTGCAAAACTACTTTCGTCTCTACAAGAAGCTGGCAGGCATGACCGGCACAGCTGAAACCGAAGCTCAAGAATTTTATGAAATTTACAAGCTCGATGTGGTGGTCATTCCTACGCATAAGAAAGTCATACGAGAAGATAGAGAAGACCTTGTCTTCAAGACCAAAAGAGAGAAGTATAATGCAGTAATTGCCAAAATTGAGGAGTTGCGACAGAAAGGGCAACCTGTACTGGTAGGCACAACGAGTGTGGAAGTTTCCGAGACGCTGTCACGCTTTTTGAAGATGCGCAAAATTCCGCACAATGTACTGAATGCAAAGCAACATCAACGCGAGGCGGAAATTGTGGCGCAAGCTGGGCAGAAAGGTGCGGTTACGATTGCAACAAACATGGCTGGGCGTGGCACAGACATCAAACTCGGAGAAGGGGTCAAGGAACTGGGCGGATTGTTCATTCTTGGAACAGAGCGGCATGAATCACGCCGAATTGACCGACAACTGCGTGGACGTGCAGGCCGGCAAGGCGACCCGGGAGTTTCTCAGTTCTATGTCTCTCTCGAAGATGATTTGATGCGGCTCTTTGGGTCGGACCGCATTGCATCAATCATGGAAAAATTGGGATACCAGGAAGGTGAGGTTATCACGCACCCAATGATAACGAAGTCAATCGAGCGGGCACAGCGGCGGGTCGAAGAGCAAAATTTTAGCATCAGAAAACGGTTGCTGGAATATGACAATGTGATGAACCAACAGCGAGAGATTATCTATGCTCGGCGCCGTGATGCGCTATACAAAGACCGCCTGAGACTGGAGATTTTCGACTTGCTTGATTCCTACGCTGAACAAGTTGCTGAAAAGTATATCGCCGACTATGATGCTGATGGACTAAAAGAACAGGTGCTGCGTGAGTTAAGCGTCCCTATTGAACTGACGCGAGAGAAGTTTGCTGCGCTAGGCAAAGAGGGTGTCAAAGACTTAATCTATCACACGGCAAGTGAGTTTTACAAGCGCAAAGAAGAACACTTAGGCTCAGAAATGATGGGGCGCATTGAGCGCTTTGCCACACTAAGTGTCATTGACGAGAAATGGCGCGAGCACCTGCGCGATATCGATGACCTCAAGGAAGGCATCAATCTGCGTGCATACGGTCAGAAAGACCCACTGCTAGAGTACAAGAAAGAAGCCTTCGAGCTTTTTGTGCAGATGCTAGATGAGATTGCTGTGCAAACGCTTTCAATGGCATTTAAGATGTATCCAGCCACACAAACGCTGGCAGAGCCACGCCGTGTGCAACGCAGCCGACTAAGAGCGATTCATGCCGAAGCGCAAAGCGTGTACAGCACAGTGACAGCACAAGGTAGGACCGATACCGATGTAGCCGAGGAAGAACCACCCAAACCGCAGCCTATCCGCGTAGAGAAAACCCCAGGGCGCAATGACCCCTGTCCATGCGGTAGTGGTAAAAAGTATAAAAACTGCCATGGTAGAGCTGTGGTGAGCCGATAAAGCAAGCAAAAGAGACAAAATGAGAACTTGATAGATTGTGCAGAGACATCTATCTTGCAAAAGCAAAAAACACAACTGCCGCCTCATCACCGCAAAGAGTAGTATGCATCGATAACAAACTCAAACTTTTAATGGTACGCACTCGTCTTCAGCAGCTGCTAAGCCTAACCATAGTGATTTGCTTTTTAACGATATTCTTTTCCCAAAAGCTACCAGCGCAAACAGTAGTGCCCGAAATTGAAAATAAGCCACAGGTATCGACGAAAACATCTGTTGCATCAGTGGTCGGCACAGGTCGCGACAGGGTGCAACTGGTGCTGGAATTTGATATCCCCTTCGTGAAAGAAACAGGATATGCACAAGATAATGCGGGGCATGCAGAACCTGAAATTGCGTCACTAACTACCGACCATCTTTTGATGAATCGAGTCTATCGCATTCCATCATACCACTACATTGTGCAGGCACATGTGCAATCAGCAAGGGTGGTGGCGGAAGAAGGAGTGGGTGTGCTGCAGAATGTGTCGCTCAAGTTTCATCCTGAGGCATTAGAGGATGTGCCTATTGGAGCGTCTGAAGCACAGCGACGAGAGCTGAAAGCCAGCACAAAAGTAGATGAACAGGAAAATTTTCCAAAAGAAAAACTAAAGTGGTTCTATGCTGGCTCCATGCGTGGCACACCACTGACCAGCCTAACTGTCTCACCTTACATCTACTCGCCAAGGACTAAGACGCTACGCTATGTGCAAAAGATGGTAATTGAGTGCCAGCTCGATGCTCAAGAGTCTTCGCCAGAGACGTTCAAAATTGATATTGATGAAGCACAGCTGATGCAACAAACCCCACGCCATCGCAGTCCATACAAGCCCCTTGGAAAAATGTGGGGCGGAAGAGCGCTATCATTTTCGGAAGCCATGGGCGTACAGCAAAATGTGTGGGGAAGATTGCCTGTGGTGCCAAAGTATCGATTCATCGTCAATAAAGATGGGGTCTATCGCTTAGGCTTTTTTGAATTTCAGGATGCAGAGTTTCCAGCAGACTTTTTTACGGCAGACCCACGCACTTTTCGGCTCTTCAACAAAGGGCGTGAAGTACCAATCTATGTCAAGGGAGAACAAGACGGGCGCTTCAACCGCGATGACTACATTGAGTTTATTGGTGAGCCACACCGATTAGCTTTTTCAGACCCAGACCGACCTGATATGTATAATGACCCCTACACCGATGAAAATGTCTACTACTTCTACTGGGAACAGACATTAACCCCACAAAATCGTGGACTGCGCTTGGTAGAAATTCCAGCTGAACCGAGAAGAACAGTAGGAGTTATCAATCTGCGCAATCAATCTTTTCGTAGCACCGTGCATTTCGAAGTGGATGGCGTAACTGAACGCTTTGCCTTGCTTCACTATCAGTTTAACTCGCCGGGATATAGGCGCACAAGAAATCATAGCGATGCAGGAGACAAACGTTTTTGGTATCAAATTTTAACTGACCGTGGTGCAAGTGCACCGATAAGCATCCCAGCACCGCAAACAAACAACAGCACCGACTCTATCATCATCCGTGCAGCGTTTCATGGCATTAGTACAGGTGTGCCACGTTTTAGAGCCAATGTTTTCTTTAGCTTGCCAGTCGATTTCTTCCAAGTCATGCGCGCAGAGTGGGGCGATGGGCGACCGGAACAATTGGCGACTATTGCGCGCGCAGGGCTCTCGCCGCTTTTTCACCGTCTGCTGGGCGGTGTATCAGCAGTCCGTATTGGAAGTGGTGAGGTCAATCCAACGGTATCCTTCCCACTGTTTTACTTCAACTGGATAGAAGTAACCTATCGACGCTTGTATCGCGCTGTGGAAGATGAGATTGTCTTTACAACACCGCCCGATACAAGACCGGGACGATACCAGTTTACCATATCCGGATTTACTACGCCTGACATTGAAATTTACAAAAAAGGCGTCGGGCGCTTGGGTAACTTTACAGTCGAGCAGTATGAAGTGGTGGATGAGCGCGGCGAAAAAACAGGGCGTCAAGAATTTCGTGCCATTTTTCAAGACGAAGTGCTCACACCAAGGGATGTTGAGTACATTGCGCTAACAAATGCAAAAAAACTGTTACCGCTACGCATTGAAAAAGTAACCGCTGCCAACTTCTTTGATACCAGAATCAAGCTGCGTGACAAAAACAATGCTTACAACTTCATCATCATCACTTCACGAGCGTTCTTCACGGAAAGAGATGCTGAAAATCCCCTTAGTCCAATCAGGCAATACAAAGAAAACAGAGAAGCGCGCTTGCGTGCTCTCGGCGAGCCAAATCGAGTGCTTGTGACCACAGTCGATAATATCTACGACGAATTCAATGATGGGATAAAAAGTCCATATGCTATTCGTGAGTTTTTGTCTTATGCCTACCACGAGTGGCGAGAAGCGCCAACATATGTGCTCCTGATTGGCGATGCAGTCTTTGGGAAAATTGCGCCAACCGATGTGCCCACCATGCATGTACAAACCTACATTTTTGGTGCAACAGCTTCAGATGCATGGTTTGCAATGGTCGACGGTGTGGATGTATCTGGTCAGCTTGACCTGATTCCAGATTTGCAAATTGCGCGCATTCCTGCCCAGTCGCAAGATGATGTGCTGGCGTATTTGCAGAAGCTCATCGTCTATGAACAGCCTCAAACTTTGGGCGAGTGGCGAAACCGAGTGTTACTCATTGCGGGGGAAGCGGAACAAGGCAGAGGATCTATTGCAGAAGGCACACTGGTTGATAAAGTGGTGCAGACCGATGAACTCATCGATCGCTACATTGACCGTTCTGTGTTTGTTGACCGCTTGCACACTTCAACAGGACGAAACCGATTGGATTTTACAGCGCCGCCAGATAAGTATCGCGGTGGACAAGACCAGCTTATCAACACACTCAATCAAACTGGAGCAGTTGTGGTCAACTTCATGGGGCATGGCGGGGGCGGAATATGGGGCGATAGCCAAGTGCTGACACGCGAGGCGGTGGACCGACTGCGCAATGGTACACGCCTGCCATTCATTACTAGCATGACCTGTTTTGTCGGTGCGTTTGATGACCTTTCAAGCGTGCGTGGAACATTTGTCAACAGCCCGATTACGCTAACTGAAAAACTTTTGCTATCACCAGAGCGCGGCTGTATTGGCATGATTGCATCGGCAGGCTTGGGCTGGTTTATCAATGATTTTCTCATGGCGCAAGCGATATACGAGTTTCTACTCAATGAGCGCTTCCAAGACCTATCCATTGGTGACATGCTCTTTCGCGGCAAGATTCGCTACTACTTGCAGTATCGCGATTTCTACGTGCTGCAAGCCCCGACCATGATGTATCAATACGGTGTATTTGGCGACCCGGCACTCCGGTTGGCGCTGCCACGACGCACCACACCGACGGGCGCACCAGCCATCAACTGGAATTTGCCAACACACATGGTCGGCGTGGGCAATCGCTTGGTCATACGCGGGACAGTCAACGGCATCACAAATGGCACTGGATTTGGCAGAATCACTGACCAAAACAATCTGGAAGTAACCTCGACAACAATTCTCTTTCAGGTAAGGAACGGTCGTATTGGTCAGCTCATTGGCGGACAGTTTGTCGACAGTCTGGTACTCATAGTGCCACAGCCGCCAGCAATTACTTCGACGAACATTTTGAACTTTTCACGCGGCGGCGGTCAATTCAAAGCGCATATCATCTCTGATGATGGACGCACAGATGTAAGCGGGTTTGTGCGCTTTAGCAATCTGGCACCATTTATCCAGAGTGTGATACCATCAAGTGACATTCGCACCAGTGAAAACCGTGCTGTGAGCTTCACTGTGCGTGTCGAGGCACGTCAGCCGTTGCAAAGTGTGAGCGTGCGTGTCACAGTTACGCGAGCCAACAGCACCACACTGATAAATGAAACACTCTTCAATGCAAATCTGCCAGCAGTGCCGAGTGGAAGCAATACATTTGTAACAACCAGCGCGGTGCCAGCAACTGTTATGCAGCGTGGTAATAGAGTTACTTACTCGGCAATAGCACGCGCTGGCAATGAAGAAGGACGCTCTGAGAGTGTGGAGGTTGTCATCGGGCAGCAAACTGATGTAGCTGCAGTTGAACAAGCACGTGCAGGGCTCAACCAGTTCTACGATAACCCCACAATTGATTTTTATCCTGATAGCAATCGTGTGGTCATTGGAGCAGAGGTGTATAACTGGAGCAATGAGCCCAGTGTGGCACAAGTTATCTTTTATGAAAACTCTGTAAATAACTCACTTATTCAAAATATTCCACCAAGACTGCGAGCTACACGGCGCGTAATTGGTACAACAACTGTACGCATTCCTGCAAGAGGAAAGACACTTGCCACAGTGCCCGTACCAGCCAATTTCCAATTGCTACAAACTTACAACGTTGCAGTGCAAGTCGTGGCAGATTCCAGTCTGGCACCAGATGCCGATGCCAGAAATAATCTTTCCAATCAACGCCCGATTAGCTACAATCTTGTATTTGTGCAACGCAATACCGCGGCAAGTATCCAAATCGATAGCAATTGCACCTTGAGTTATGAACCAGCGGCGTTCTCAAGAAATGGCTTCATCCGAATAGAGCGTCTTGAAAACCCGCCAAAAATTGCACAGCCTGATAATGAATTTGTAAGGTTGGCATCACAGTCAGATACAGCTACTGCGCGCTTTGCCTATCGTGTAACGGCAGTAGATTCAGCACTAGCACTCTTGCGGCAGATTCGACTAACTATGCGGCTCAACCCAAGAGATTTTGCCACACGACGAGCCTTTGTCAATGGCTACTTCTTTGCAGAAGAACTGGAACGCTGGCTACGAATTCCCGCTCAGTCCAAGCCAGACATCAACACAGTTGTTATGAACAGCGAGCGTTTTGGCACATTTTCCGTCATGCATACAAACGACCAAACCCAGCCACAAATTACGCTGGGCATTGAAGGTCAAGAATATGTGCCCGGCGGATTTGCGCCACGCCGACCGCGAATTGTAGCCATTTTGCAAGACCAAAATGGCATTTACTTGGATAGGCGATTTATTCGCGTCATTCGCAACGGCGACAGCTCTGCAGCAGTACAAGAAAAACTCAATATTCCTACCGCCACAGCTAATGCAAACAGTGTTGGCATCACATACGACGATGAATTTCCAAGCGGGCGGCAAGAAGTGGCATTCATCTTCTATGATGCCAATCTTAACATGCGCCGCAGCGATACCTTGCGTTTCGTAGTAGAGGATAACTTCCGCTTGCGAGTCTATGGCGCGTATCCTAACCCATTTGCAGACCGCACCTTTATTGGCTATGAAATTATTGGTCAAGAGCCAGCTGATGAGTTTGAAATCAAAATCTACACGGCATCGGGACGATTAATTAACACATTCAGACAACCGGGAGTACCGCCACCGGGCTTTGAGAGCAATGCGAACCTAACTTTTACACAAGTAGGCGGTCGTGTCGTAGAGTGGACGGGCTTAGACGAGCGTGGCAATCCTGTGGCAAATGGCGTCTATTATGCAAAAGTGCGTCTTGTGCTACGCGGACGCGTGTTGGAAGACATCATCAAAATCGCACGCCTGCGATAAAGTTGTGTCTCTAAAATTAGCAATCCAATGAAGAAATACGCTCTGTTCATCAACTTTGTGTGTATTGCTGCCAGCCTAGCCATGGCGCAAGAAGAGCGCTATGCCGCAGCATTTTTGGATATTCCGCTGGGTGTGCGGGCATTAGGCGTCGGTGGGCAATTTACGCCAATCGACAACAAAGACGGGTCTGCCTTCTTTTGGAACCCCTCAGCCTTAGCCCTGATTAAGGGCAAGTATATCTCGACCATGTACTCAAATCAGTTTGGCTCAATTGGGAAGCCACTCTCAAACTATTTTCACATCGGCTACTCGCAAGATTTAGGTCCCGGCATTGGTGTATCCTTCAACTGGATTCGCAACAGCATCGCAAATATCCCGCTAACGGATGAGCCAACTGGTGCGCGTGGTGATTACTTCCGACAAATTCGCTCAGGAATTTTAGACAACAACGGCGCAACTTTTTCAAACAACGATGATGCACTCTTTCTCTCTATTGCAAAAACCATCATCAACATTGTCGACTTTGGCTGGCAGTATTTTCGCTTACCAATTGAAATTCCATTAGGCGTAAGTTTCAAGTATGTGTCTCAAAGTTTTGGTGGCGATCAACGCGTGAGTTTTTCAGGCAATGGCATTGGTGTCGATGTGGGCACGCTTGTCAAATTCAAGTTCGGTGACTTTGTGGGCAAGCAGCTCTTTGGTGATTTTGTATTTGGTGTAACAATCAAGGATCTTTTCAACACAACGATTGCTTGGAACACGGACTTGCGGTCGCGAGTGGCCATTCCGCGTTCATTAGTTATTCATGCCTCTTACAAGCAGCCTTTGGAGTTTCTCTCAAGTGCTATTATTGTGCTCATCACACGCGATACCAAATACGAGGGTCTCACTTCGTTAGGAGCAGAGTATCGCTTTCGGGATATTTTGGCACTGCGTATTGGCAGTTATGACCGTAACCTTACACTGGGCGCAGGGATTTTCCTCTTTCGCGCCTTCTACATCGATTACGCCTATCAATCTAGCGAATTAGGGGCACCGCATCGGATTGGACTAACAATAGATTTAGCAGAGCTTTTCCAACAATGACAAGACAAATTCTCCTTGGCCTGTGTAGTGCAATCGTATTAAGTGCTGGGCTACTGAGCTGCACGCCCGACCCTGAACCGCCTCGGCCACGTCGACCGCAATTTGTGCCAAAATCATCAGATACAGCAAGAGTAGAACATGGGATTCGTGCAGTGCCTGGGCAAAATGCTATTCGATTAGAATGGTTTAGAAATCCAGAGCGGGATATAGCAGGCTATCGCATTTTCAGAACAAGTGAAGTAGCCAGAGACACTGCAGTGCCAATCAACTTTCGTTTGCTGCGCGAAATCCCTTTGGGCTCGCAAGAAGCGATAGGCTTGCCTGACACAGTATTCATTGATGCCAATGTGGTCCCAGATGTGCAGTACTTCTATCAAGTTGAAGCCTATACGCGCAGGGGGGCAAGAAGTGAGCGGTCTTTGCCAGAGACATTTCGCTTGGCTACGCGTGTCAATCCAAAAGCACCGATTGGACAGTTGGTCTTCTCGCGCCAAGATACAACCATTCGCTTCGAGTGGAGCAAACCGCCTTTTGTCAGCGGTTTCTATGTGCTCAAGCTCTATGAGTTCAGAGGGTTTGATACCTTTCTCGAGGACGACTGTGTCGCAATCGTCTACGATGGCTCAAGTTTCCGAGATACTGACACGGTGAGAATCAATTTTGGTCAGGTCTTCCAAGCTCCAAGTCCAGTGCGGCGTCTCCCGAACGGGTTACGAGTCTTTAAGCGATTGGAAAATGGGGTGCAGTATCGATGGCAAGTCCAAGCATTTCCAGAAGATATTGACCGGCGCTACGGTGTAGCATCAGAATTTTTGGAATTTCGCGTACGTATCAACTAAAAGTCAAAACTTCAAGCAACATGCTGAAAAGAGTTTGCTTTATTGTGGCGGTTTGCGTAATTTGCGCACAAAACTTAAAAGCCCAAGTGTTTGGAGCACCGCAGCAAACTCCTCAGACCCAAAGCGACATACCGTCAGCATACTTTTTTAATCGAGGGGAAGGCATCTTAATTGATGTGAATCTTTGGGGACAAGTGGGCAAACCCGGAAAGTACTATGTACCCTACAACATAGACCTTGTATCCTTGCTCTCTATTGCTGGCGGACCAGCAGTGACGGCAAAGTTAGACGATATACGCATCGTACGGTATGCACGAGCAGATACAACTGTGATCGAAAAAGTGGTCAGAGTCGATATCGAAAAATTTATTGAAACAGGGGAACAAAACTTCCCCCTACTCATAAGGGGCGATACGGTAATTGTTCCCGGCGGTCCAATCAGTGTGCTAAACACGATTGTGACCGTAGCAAACGCAATTTTTAGCATCGTCAATGCTATATTCCTTATCATCATCCTCAACAGAGAACTTGGAAGGGGGTAAAACTGCATAGAAAACTTCGTTCAATTTGGAGGGCAAAACAATGAGAAAACAATTCTACATACTTCTGCTTACTGTTCTTTTGGCAGGCGTTGCAGCGGAGTTACCAGCTCAGTATGTCTTTACCGCAAGCGGGCGGCTCATTCGCGCCCAAGAAGCCCTGAACCCGAAACAAGGCAGCCTTACTTTCTTTACACACTTTGACTTTAATACTATCGGAGGCGCCTACGCTGGTCAGTTAGGAAATCTTGTGGCGCACTCTATTGTAACAAACTCTGTGCATTTGGATTACGCTTTTACAAACAACATCTTGGTGGCAATAAACCCTATTGTTTATACCGATATTCATCACCAAGATGCTGCTGGAAATGTGCTTGAGCGCATTTTTCTGACGGCAAAAGTGGCCTCGTTTGGTATCGCAAATGATTATGTCTATCTCGGCGGTATGGCGACGGTGATGCTTCCGCTAGCACAGCGCTGGAACACTTTCGGTAACCCGTATTCAGCTGGTGGACCAGAAGTCGGGTTGAATTTTCTGCTTTCTTACTATGCCGATAATCTCTTTCCAAATGAATCTTTTAACGCCAACCTTAACATCGGTCTCTACAACTACTTCGACTCAGGAAAGAATATCTCCAACACGCCCGATCAAACCTTTTTGGTGCCAAGCAATAGCTCGGCGATTACATACTCCGTTGGTCTGAAGTATCCAACCACATCAGTGGATTTGATGCTGGAAATTTGGGGATGGGCATTTTTCCTTGAACCGCCTGTTCAAGCCTACACCCGTGAAAGCATGACCTTCATTTCTGCTGGTGTGCGACTGAAACCCATAGAATTTCTCGCACTCACCTTAGGCTTTGATTATCAGCTTACTGGCAGAGAGGACAAAACGCTGTATGGTGCATTCGGAATTGTGCGTCGCCCACCAAACTCACCAACAAACTACACGGAATGGCGCGTGCTGTTTGGCGTCCAGTTCAATATCTTGCCAATTTTTGGCAAGACAGCAGACCCGAGTTTGATTGATTTTACCACAGGGTCGCAAGGGTCGGACATTATTCTGCGCAAACTCGAAGATATTGGTGACGACAAAGAATCTACGGCAAGAAAAATTGAAGAACTGCGTCGCCGCCGTCAAGATATCGAAAAGAACCTGGAGCTGCTGCGCTCTATCTTGAAAGAAACAGAGACACAAAAGAAAGAAGAAGAAAAGAAACCCGAAGAGAAAAAGCCTGACGGGAAATAAGAAAAACTTGATACGGCAAGAAAGCCTTTGTAGCACAGTTCTACAAAGGCTTTTTTATTTTCAGATGCTAAAAACTTTGCTGAACTCGGCATAGACCTTCTAAAAATGCACGAACCGACTGTAACACTTGAACTGGCTAAACGCCATGGACTGCTGGAGGAAGAGTATGAGGCGATTCTGCGTATTCTTGGTCGGACGCCCACTTACACAGAACTCGGTATTTTTTCAGTCATGTGGTCAGAGCACTGCAGTTACAAAAATTCCATTGCGGTGCTGAAAACATTACCGAGAAGTGGAAAGCAGCTGTTAGCGAGTGCTGGAGAAGAAAATGCAGGCTTAGTCGATATTGGCGATGGGCTTGCCGTGGCATTCAAAATTGAGTCGCATAATCATCCTTCAGCAATAGAGCCATATCAAGGTGCTGCAACTGGCGTAGGTGGAATCCATCGCGATATTTTCACGATGGGTGCGCGACCTATTGCGACGCTAAATTCCCTGCGTTTTGGAAATCCACATGATGCTCAAGTACAGTATCTATTGGATGGCGTTGTGCGTGGCATTGGCGACTATGGCAATTCCTTCGGAGTGGCCACGGTAGGTGGAGAAATCTATTTTGAAAGCTGTTACCAAAATAACCCTCTCGTCAATGCAATGTCAGTCGGGATTGTCGAAAAACAAAAAATCGCTCGAGCAATTGCTAGTGGGGAAGGCAATCCTGTCTTGATTGTCGGTTCAGCTACGGGGCGAGATGGCATTCACGGAGCGACTTTTGCATCAGAGGAACTCTCGGAAGAATCTGAAGATAAACGCCCAAATGTGCAGGTTGGCGACCCATTTGCTGAAAAATTGTTGCTGGAAGCTACACTGGAGGCAATTGAAAGCGGATATGTCGTAGGCATTCAAGATATGGGGGCGGCAGGACTGACATGCTCATCATCAGAAATGGCGGCACGCGCAATTCAGAAAACAGGTTCAGGTGGCATGGAACTTCATCTTGAGCTTGTTCCCACAAGAGAGAAAGATATGACGCCATATGAAATCATGCTCTCAGAATCGCAAGAACGAATGTTGCTGGTAGCAAAGAAAGGCTATGAACAACACATCATAGACATTTTTGCAAAGTGGGATTTGAGCGCCGTGGTGATTGGTCACGTAACAAGTGATGGCATGCTGCGCATCAAGTGGCATGGAAAAGTTGTGGCAGAAATTCCAGCGCTGGCGCTCGTCTTAGGCGGAGGAGCACCTGTCTATTACCGCGAAGCCATTGAGAAGAAGCCAAATACCAAATTTCCAGTGCTAAAACCTGATGCAAGCATAGATTTCCAAAAGGAAATTTTAGCAATGCTGGCACGACCAAACATTGCAAGCAAACGTTGGGTCTATGAACAGTATGATACGTCGGTACGCACAAACACAGTAGTCAGTGCAGGTGTAGCGGATGCCGCGGTCGTGCGCATCAAAGGCACAACAAAAGCACTGGCGATGAAAGTCGACGGCAATGCGCGCTATGTCTATCTCAATCCGCGCAAGGGGGCACAGATTGCCGTATCGGAATGTGCGCGTAACGTTGCCTGCACAGGAGCAAAGCCGCTTGCCATTACGAATTGTCTCAACTTTGGCAATCCGTATAAGCCTGAAGTCTATTTTCAGTTCAAAGAAGCGGTGGCAGGCATGGGCGAAGCGTGTTTGAAGTTTGATACCCCTGTAACTGGCGGAAATGTCAGTTTCTACAATGAATCAACGGTTGGTGGAGAAAATGTGGCTGTATATCCTACACCAACGATTGGCATGATTGGTCTCATTGAGCATACTGAGCATATTGTAACGGCAACCTTCAAGCAGGAAGGAGATGTCATTTACTTGCTGGGAAAACTTCATCAAGACCTCAATGGCTCTGAATTTCTCTCATACTTCTATGGTGAATTAGGCACAGATGCGCCGCCATGCGATTTGGATGAGGAAAAAGCTCTACAGACATTTCTGGTCGAGGCGGCAAAAGCAAAACTGCTGCAGTCAGCCCATGATGTCTCTGACGGTGGCTTGGCGATTGCGCTACTGGAAAGCGCTATCATGAATGAAAATTTGCAGGTCGGTTTTGCCGTTGAACTACATGTAGCATCGTCAGATACAGCCATTCAGTCGGTGCTATTTTCTGAAGCGCAAGGCAGAGTAGTAGTAGGTGTAGCGTGCGATAAGCAAGAGGCGGTCGAGTCGCTGGCGAAAACCTTCGGCATTGAGTGCCGAAAAATTGGCATAACAGGCGGGCAGCAGTGCAAAATCACCATCAATCATCAAAAAGTCTTTGAGGCTAACCTTAGCGAAATAAGCAAAGTGTATTTCTATGCACTTGAAGAGAGCATGTTTGGTCCCAAGCCAGAGGCGAAACTGATACAGCCGTTTTAGACGGAATCTAAACTTAAGCGAAAGCAAAATAATAACTTGACATTAAGACTATGCTGCACTA
>PHFL01000052.1:0-2407 GCA_002794105.1 Candidatus Thermochlorobacter aerophilus
AGCAGCGCATCGCCGAAAACCAAACCCGTATCGCTGAAGCTTCCCGCCTCAACGCCGAATACAACCAGGCCCAGGCTGAGTATCAGACTCGCCTCGCCCTCTTAGAACGCAACAAGGCCCTCATCCTCCAGGCGCTTTTCTTAGCGGCCCTCTCCGAAGAGCAGACGAAAAAAGGCCACCCAGAAGTGGGGCAGCTTTTAGCCCTGGCGGCGCTTCCCCGCCATGTGGGTGATCCGAATGAACGTCCCTTCGTCGCCGAGGCCGAAGCCGCCCTCTACTTGGCCATGGACCGCCTTCTGCAACCCAAACCTCTCAAACGCCTCATTGGCCACAAAAACCGCGTGGTATATGCCGCCTTTAGCCCCGATGGCAAAACCCTCGCCACCAGCTCCTGGGATAAAACCATCCGCCTCTGGAATACGACGAGCGGTACCTCAAAGGAAGTCCTGCGGGGCCACTCCCACATTGTTGACCGCGTCTACTTCTCCGAAGACCTCAGGTATCTGGTCTCGTATGCGGAGGACTTTTCCGCTCGGGTATGGGACCTTTCTACGGGCAGCGCCGTGGCCCACCTCACCGGCCATAAAGATGACCTGACCTGTGTGGCTTTGACAAAGGATGCCAGCTTGATTCTCACCACCTCGCTCGATAAGACGGCCAGGCTATACCGAGGGCCGTCCGGCGAGCTGCTATCGGTGCTACCACACGATTCGGAGGTTTTGTATGGGGTCATTACGGCGGATGGCCGCCATGCGGCTACGGCTACCCGTAGCGGTGCCCTGACCCTCTGGGACCTTTCCAGCCCTACAAGCCCCAGACCTTTGCGGATAAATGCCCACCCTCAGCCTATCACGGTCCTCGCTCTCCCGCCCAACCAGCAAGGCGTGCTAACGCTCAGTGTGGATGGCACAGCGGCTTATTATGACTGGAGGGGGCAGTTCCTGGCCCGGCTTACGGGGGCACGCCATGCGCTGCAGGCAGCGGCTTTTGCGCCGACGAGCGACCGGGTCGTCATCGCCGCCGCAGACTCCCTCCTGCGCCTGTACGAAATCCCCTCCGGCAAACTCCTCGCGACCTTCTCCGAAAAAGGCCATAAAGGGATTCCCTATGCCGTCACCTTCAGCCCCTCAGGCCTGCATATCCTCTCCATCGGCACCGACCAAAAGGCCATCCTCTGGAATGCCCATACCTTCCAGCGCCTCGCAGAGTATCCCTTCCCGCCGCACATTGCTTTCTGGCCAGCTTTTTCGCCGGATGGCAAGCTTTTAGCCGTACCCGGCCCGAAAAATACCATTGAGCTGTACCAAGTTCTGCCCAACGAGCAGGCGCTAATTGACCTGGCATACGAGAAAAAGCGCCGGGACCTCACGCCCGAGGAGATGCGGCGGTTCTTCTTGGATGATCCGCGCATCCGGGCGGAGTTGCCCCAACGTCCGAAGCTTCCCCGTGCCCGCATCCACAAAGTCCAGAAAGGCGAAACCCTTTATGGCATCGCTCGCCAGTACGGCGTGATGATAGAGCAGCTTCGGGAGCTGAATCGCCTCACCTCGGATGAGATTCGGGAAGGCGACTCGTTGATTATTACCTACACGGAGCCGTGAGCGGAAAGTACATAGCGGTGTACGTTCATCCTCGTGCTCGCCAACGCCGCATAGCGCTGCGCGGCGAAAATAGGTATGAGGTCTGGGTGCCCGAAGCGCCCGCCGACGGGGCGGCTAATAAGGCCGTGCAGCGCCTTTTGGCTGAGGCGCTAACGGTGGCGCCCTCCCGCCTTGCGCTCATTCGGGGTCACACCAGTCGGAAAAAGGTGTTTCAGCTGATGTCAGCCTGAGTGCGGGGGCAGGTAGCTTAGGGTGCGGCTATCAATAGCCCCCCGCTAGGGAGGGGCTCCATTCCCGGCCCCTCCACCTGTGCAGGAGGCGTGGAAAAAGGGGGAGCCTTGGAGCCTTGCAGGCAGAGGGCCTAAGGCGAGGGGAAGAGGTAGTGTTTGCAGATGAGATTAAGAAGCCGTGTCTTTAGAAATGGCATAAGACGAAAACAGGTTGAGTGATATACCTTCCTAACAGAGAAGCTTCCTGGATGCAAAGAGGGATGTCTTGGCGTGTCCAGTGGCCTAAGGCGGTTGTAAAAATCCAAACCATCGACTCATGAATAGTTTGGCGAAGAAGGAGCATAGGAGTATTTTCGTAGCTTGCCTCAATAGGTCGGGTTTGCCCAGGTGTCACATCCCGTGCAGCCTGTAAGCTCTTAGGCGGAGTTACATTAATCCCATCCCAGTGCAATCTTTAGGGGTATCTTGATTTTTTCATCTATGACTGCATTACGAAGACGGACAAGAGACAGCTCCATTGATAGAATGATGGCCCCTATGTAGGCTTATTGATGTCATAAACAGCATCTACCGAAC
>PHFL01000052.1:2979-4372 GCA_002794105.1 Candidatus Thermochlorobacter aerophilus
AGAGTTACCAAGGAGGCTAATAAGGATGTATTCTCTCATAGGTGATGTCGTGCTTGACCCCTTCTTAGGAAGTGGAACAACCATTAAGGCCGCCCTTGAACTACAAAGAAACGGGATTGGATACGAGATAAATGAAGATTTTGTCAAGATAATAAACGATAAAATCGGAAATAACCTCTTACTTGAGCTTTTCGATCTGGAAATAGTGAAAAGGACACAAAAGATTGAGCTGGACAGCATTCCCTACGAACCATCAGTACCAGATGCTAAACCGCTGCTGGATCCAAGAAATTTAGACCTTAATAGGGGTAAAATGTACAAAGTTGTCAACATAGTGAGCGAAGATACAATAGAGCTTGACACGGGTCTTTTTGTGAAGTTTTTGGGACTGGACGTCGTTGATAAGGAGAGAGCTGTAAAATATCTGCGAGAATATGTCTTGAAGAAGGATGTCATAATAAAAGTAGAAGAGAATTCGCTGGTGAGTGAAAATACGATTTTTGCGTATGTATATCTGAAAAATAAAATATTCGTCAATGCCTACCTCATAAAATCTGGAATAGCTCAGGCGGATAAGAAGAGGGAATATAAGCTAAGGAAGAAGTTTATGGAAATAGAGAATCAGAGAAAATATGGCTAAGGAGTGGATACTTAACATGGCCACCAACAGATGGGGGCTAAATAAGAAGGATAGAGTAGGTCCTGTCTCAGAATGGATAAGAGAATGTGCACCTAAGGGCGTAGATGAATGGAAAATATACTATTTTGACAAACTAAGAGTATTCCTTCAAAAGAAGGGTATTCCACTAGAACCATCCGATTATCTTGAGGACCTCGGAAAAAAGCTTTATACAAAGATTACGGAGGTAATTAGAGCAGAAATAGATGAGGTATCAGAAGAAGACTGTATAGATTATATTTATAGCCTCGTCATAAACAGAACCTTTGAGGGTTACAGAAATGAAGTGGATACTGTTTACAAAAAGCTGCAGATAGAATTAAATGTGGAGATAAAGCCAGCACCAGATGAATGGGACAGGCTCTATAATGTGGATTTTTACATAGAGGTAGGGGGCAAATACATAGGCCTACAAATAAAGCCAATCACCTACAAGCAAACACCAGAGATCCATAAGTGGGAAGAATGGTTAAGCAAGACCCACAGAAAGTTTGAGGAAAAGTTTGATGGAAAGGTATTTACTATTTTCTCTATCAAGAGGGGAGACAAAAAAGAAATATATAACCAAGAGGTAATCAACGAAATCAAGGAGCTTATAGGTAGGCTGAGGAAATGAATATAGAACATGAGCTTTTCCTCCTTGGGTGATGCGGATATTGATAGTTATTTAGGGCTGATGCGGTAGGGGCTGTACAATATTGTGGTAGTCAGAGG
>PHFL01000052.1:7199-12390 GCA_002794105.1 Candidatus Thermochlorobacter aerophilus
TACACTCAGCCCCTTTGAGAAAATACGAGAGAGCGCCGATAAAAAGCAAATATGGTTAGGTACGGAAGAAATGAGGCTTCCTAACTGGTTGGCTCAGTCGGACACGGTGATTCTCGTCCTTCAGGGTTGGGAGAGTGAATTTACGCAGATACTGGCTCAGAGCTTTGAGATAAGTAAGACTCCGATATACCAGCAATCACACAGGCCTATCATTACTTGGGCCTATCGCCGAAAATCCGGAGAGATTAAGTCCCAGGCGAGATAGTTATCTTCATTCTACACTTCGCAGCATATCTTTTCGGGGCCATAGTGGAAAAATAGCTTTGAGGAGGGAGGTTAGCTTTCTTTGCGCCTCTCATGCGCTGGATTTCGGGTGATCGGTTTTTATGGGGTGTAGCAGGGGCCCTTTCGCTCATGGGGCTATTAGTGGTGTATAGCGCCACTGTGAGTCTCGTTTTTCGGCATCACCCGACTTTTCCGGAGTACTACCTCATCAAACACTTTTTGACGCTCCTCATCGCGTTTTTAGGGACTTATGCTATTCATCACACAGACTACCGACGGTGGGGGGCCTATTTTGGAGGTTCTCTGGGTGGGGTAAGTCTTGTTCTACTGGGGGTATTTGTTCTTTCGTGGGGGGAGTGGGCGCTGGCTTTATATTGGGGGCATGTCGTTTCAGCCGTCGGAGCTGGCGCGCTTTAGTTTGATGGGGATGTTAGCGTATCGGATAGCTCGGGAGCCAGATGTTCTTTGCTCGTGGCAGTCCCTCTGGCCTTTGCTGGTGCGTATTGGGCTTACGTTTCTGCTGATTGCGCCGCAGAATCTCAGTGGGGGGATGCTATTGCTGTTTACGGTGGTGCTTTTCCTGTACATAGCGGGGCTATCGTTGGGTAAAATAGGGCGGCTTTTTTTTGTAGGGCTTTTTTTTGTGGGGGTTCTTTTTCTGGTAGCGCCGCGAGCCCGCGTTTGGCAGAGTCGGATTGTCGCTTATCTGAAAGGCGAAAACACTCCTTCTACGGGCATGGCGGATGATTACCAGCGGGTACATGCTTCTATTGCGGTTTTTTCCGGGGGGGTTGTCGGGAAGGGGCCGGGGCGTAGCACGCAGCGCTATTACCTTCCCCAGTCGTACTCGGACTTTGCCTATTCTATCCTGGTGGAAGAGTATGGGCTTGTAGGGGGGCTTCTGATGTGGGGGCTGTATACCTTGTACTTCTGGCGGCTGGCGGCCTTAGCCAGTGTGGTGGAGGGGTTTGCCAGATTATTTTTGATTGGCATTATCTTGCATGGGCTTATGCAAGTGATTGTGCATATTGGTGTTAATATTGAAGTGCTTCCGATTACGGGGGTGCCATTGCCGTGGGTTAGTTTAGGGGGTTCGTCGCTTTTTATTCAGGCGCTGGGTTTAGGGATAGCGCTGGGCATTAGTCGGCGGGTGGTATGAAGGGGCTTTTGATAGCGGCGGGGGGGACGGGTGGGCATGTTTTTCCGGCGCTGGCGGTGGGCATGGCTTGGCAACGTTTATATCCGGAGGTGCCGCTCTGGTGGGTAGGCCGCCCCGGTGCTCGAGAAGAAAGCTGGGTGGCTCCGCTGGGGGTTCCGTATGCCGGGGTCTATGGTGCGGGGTGGCAGCGCCAGCGTCCCTGGCGAAATCTGGCCCTTCTTTACAAGCTACCGCTGGGCTATTTTCAGCTGATGGGGGTATTTCGTCGGTGGCCGGTGGGGGTGGTGTTTACGACGGGGGGGTATCCGGGACTTCTACCGGGGTGGATGGCCAGTTGGCGCCACATACCGCTGGTTCTCTTAGAGCTCAATAGCACGGCTGGTCGGACGATTCGCTGGCTGGCTCGCCGGTCCCAAGTGGTTTTTTCGGCCTTTCGCGAGCTACGGGGCGTGCCTGTAGGTACGAAGGTCGTCTGGAGTGGGGTACCTGTACGTTTTACCGAGGCGGATAGGGCGCGTTATACGCCTGAGGCGGCGCGGCAGGTGTTGGGGTTTGCGCCAGAGCGGCCGCTGATCCTCATTCTGGGGGGAAGTCAGGGTTCTTCTACGCTTAATCGGATGGTTGCGGAGGCCCTTCGCTGGTGGGGGAAGGAGCCTGTGAGTATTCTTTGGCAGGTGGGCAGTGAGGCGCCTGTGATCCCCATGGCGGAAGCGCATATTGCGGTGCGGCCATTTATTACAGACATGGCGGCGGCGTATCGGGCGGCAACTGTGGTGGTTTCTCGGGCGGGGGGCTCTACCTTAGGGGAGCTGACCTGGTGGGGAAAAGCCGCTGTTCTGGTGCCTTCGCCGTATGTGGCAGAGGACCATCAGCGCCGCAATGCCAAGTACTACCAGGCTTCTGGTGCTGCGCTGGTTGTAGAGGAAGCAGAGGGGGGGGAGCGCCTGGCAGAGAGTGTACTAAGGCTTTTGCAGGAGCCGAATAGGCGATATGCCCTGGAAACGGCGATAGGCCTATTATCGAGGCCGGATGCGGCCACGCAGATTGCGCAAACCTTGTATGAATTAGCGTATGGCGGGTAAGCACTGGCGTTTTTTGGGGATTGGTGGGGTAGGAATGAGTGCGCTGGCTGAACATTATCATCGGCAGGGGCAGGAGGTGTCGGGGTATGATCGGGAGCCTTCGCCCCAGACGGAGCGGCTATCAGCGCTGGGTATCCCGATAGATTTTTCTCCTCGGTTGGAGCGGGTACGGGAAGCTACGGAGGTCGTGTATACGCCGGCGATTCCGGAGGATTTTCCGGAGCTTTTGGAGGCGCGGCGGTTGGGTCTGCGGGTTTTGCGCCGGTCGGAAGCCCTCGCCCAAGCGGTAGAGCCCTATCAAGTTTTGGCCGTGGCTGGCGCGCATGGGAAAACCTCCACTTCGGCTATCCTAGCCTGGCTCCTTCATAGGCTGGGTGCTTTGCCTGTAGCTTTTGTCGGGGGGCAGATGAGAAACTTCGGCGGCACATACCTCCCGGGGAGTGGGCCGTATGCGGTAGTGGAGGCCGACGAGTATGACCGGGCGATGCTGCGGCTTTCGCCGGCGCATGCGATTATTACCAGCACGGAGCCCGATCATTTGGAGATTTATGGGGATGCGGCGGGGGTTTTGGCGGCCTATCAGGCTTTTCGGGAGCGGGTGGGGGGGTATTGTGTAGTGCCTGCGCAGGTGGTTGGGATCCGAGAGGCTATCCGAGTGGAAGTGCGAGATTACCAGGTGGTAGGGGAGGGGCGCTTTCGATTTGTGTATAGGTGGGATGGGGGGGAGCGGGAGGTGGAGTGGTCGCATTTAGGGCGCCTGTATGCGGAGAATGCCGCCTTGGCCTTGACGCTTTTAGAAGTGCTGGGCTTTTCGCCGACTGCGCTTCGGGAGGCGTTAGCGGGGTATGCGGGTGTAGCGCGCCGCTTGGAATGGCAGCGGCTGGCGCCTGATCTGGTAGCCGTGCTGGATTATGCACATCATCCGACGGAGATTGCGCGCACGATAGACACGCTTCGGGAGGCTTTCCCAGGCTGGCAAATCATTGTGCTTTTTCAGCCCCATCTTTTCAGTCGGACAGCATTTTTTGCTAAGGAGTTTGCCGTAGTTCTTGAGAGGGCGGATGAGGTTGTACTTTTCCCCATATACCCAGCTCGGGAGCCGTACACACCCCACATCTCCGTAAAAACAATTTCTCAACATCTTGCTAAGCCCGCCCGAGAGGTCGTAGCTTTGGAGCAAGGTATGAGGGAGGTAGATATTTTGTTAAAGCGCCCCGCCGTAATCGTCTTAATGGGGGCGGGCGACATTTACACGCTGTGGCACCCTCTTCTTAAGCATTTTGGCGCATGAGGGTGTGGGGGCTTGGGATAGGGATTTTATGGGTGGGGGTATCGTGGGGGGGGAGTAACTGGTATGTGGGGGAGCGGCTTCGGCGGGAGGGGCGATGGGTGGTGGAAGGCTGGGGGCCGTTGTGGGATAGTGTGTGGGTGGCTCGGCATATTGAGGCGCATGGGGAGGCGGGGCGCGGTTGGGATGTGTGGTCGCTCTGGATCGATCTGTGGGAGCAGCAGCTCTTTGAAAAGCAGGCTCTCTGGCTGGGGGCGGACTTTACGTATCGGCTCCGACTGCAAACCCGCATACCAGTGGCGGCGCTGCGCTTGCCTGGGCGGCTCCTCTATGTAGATAGCCAAGGTCGTCTTTTACCCTATACGCGCGCCTTGGACTTACCCATCCTGGAAATGCCGCGATGGGATAGTCTCGCCGTGGCCTTTTTCTTAGAGTGGTGGCAGACGGACACGCTCTTTTATCGTCTGACCAGCCACATCTCTCAGGATAGTCGGCACGTGTGGTATGGGTATGGGCAGGTTTTTCCCGAGCAGTTTGTTTTAGGGCGCACGGAAGACCTCCCGCAGGCGCGACGCCAGTGGTACTACTACCACAGCCTCGTCCGACCCCGCCTCGGCTCCAATACCTGCAAGTCTGTACTTTTGCACGTTCCCAACGAGATTATCTGCCAAAAAGCTAAACCAATATAGTTATGAGCGAAATATTCACCGCTTTCGATGTCGGAACCTATGGCATTCGTGCAGCCATAGGTCGCGTGGATGAAAGACAAGGCCTCAGCGTGCTGGCTGTGGCCCACGACGAAGTGCGAGGCGCCATTGACCAGAAAGGCGTAGCCCACATAGAACGGCTGGTGGGCATTTTGCAGGGGATACTGGATAAGCTGCAGCGGCAGTCGTCTATCGTGATCCAGCAGGCGTGGGTGGGCATCACGCACGAAGCGATCCGCACCGAGACGGCGAATGCGATTATTACCTTTCCTCGGGCCGATCATGAAGTGGGGTGGGATGACCTTTTGCGCTTGCGGGAACAGGCGATACATCGCCCCGTCCCACCGGGCTATCGTCTCATCCATGCCGTTCCCATCTGGTATCGGTTAGACCATCGGGATAGGCTCTCTGATCCGATTGGGATGAGCGGTATTCGGCTGGAGGGGGAGTATTTGCTTTTTTATGCGCCGGAGGCTTACCTTACTGCGCTGTATCGCTGTTTTGAGCGGGTGGGGTTGCAAGTAAAAGGGTTTCTGGCGGCGCCGCTGATGGCGGCTCAGGCGCTTCTCACCCCCGAAGAGAAAAACACCGGTGTGGGCTATGTGGATATAGGGGGCAATCATACAAGCGTGGTGTTATATCATGAGGGGCGGATCAAGCGCTTCGTGGT
>PHFL01000052.1:12410-14501 GCA_002794105.1 Candidatus Thermochlorobacter aerophilus
GTTTGTTGCCGCCGAAATAGATAAAGCTCAACTGCTTAGCGATCTGCACGCAGGGCTTTATATTGCAGGGGGGACGGCCTATTTTCGGGGCCTTCAGCAGCTGGTGGAATATACCACAGGCCTGGCTGCCCACATCGTCTCTGCGCAGCACCTCGTGGCAAGCGGCATCATGGACCCCTTCAATCGGCCTGACTTCGCCAACCTCGCCGCCATCCTGGATCAGGCGCCCAAGCTCCACGAGCTCGCCCTCTCTATCGCCGTTTCGCTACCCGCAGCCGATGCGCCTCCACCCACGCAGAACGTCATACCCCAAAACAGCAAACCAAAAACGAGCAAGTTCTTTGATAAGATACGCACTTACATGGAGAAAACGATCCGGATTCCAAACGACCTTATTGACTGAGGCCTATGAGTTTGAGTTTTCGCGAAAATGGATCGGAACTGCCCATCATTCTCGTGATGGGGCTTGGGGGGGCTGGCGGCAATGCCGTCCATAACATGTTTTTGCGGGGCATACACAATGTGGCCTTTGCGGTGTGCAATACAGACCGGCAGGCGTTGGATCGGTTGTCCGTTCCTACGCGCATTCTGATGGGGCAAAAGGTGACGGGGGGATTAGGCTGTGGCTCTGACCCCTCTCTCGGCGCTAAGGCCGCCGAAGAAAGCTTGGATGATATTCTGGCTGTTTGTAAGTCCCCGATTCGGATGGTTTTTCTTACGGCGGGCTTAGGCGGTGGAACCGGTACCGGCTCTATTCCCGTCGTTGCGAAAAAGTGTAAAGAGCTGGGCCTGCTCACGGTGGTTGTGGTGACGCTGCCTTTCAGCTTTGAAGGGGAGATTCGCCGCCGAAACGCCATCCAGGGCCTCTTGGCGCTGGAACCTCATGTGGATGCCTTAGTCGTCGTCCATAATGACAATATCCGGCAAATTGCTGGGCGGGATATTCGCCAGAAAGAGGCTTTTCTCCTGGCTGATGACGTGCTTTATCGAGCTGTGCGCGGCATTGCTGAAATTATCACCAAGCCTGGCTACATCAATGTAGACTTTGCCGATGTAAAGGCTGTCATGCAAGGCGGTGGTTATGCGCTGTTGGGGATGTCTATTCAGAGTGGGGCTGACCGGGCGCAGCTGGCCGTAGAAGAGGCGCTGAGTTCGCCGCTCCTGGATCATATTGATATTCGGGGTGCTCAAAATGTGCTGGTTAACATCACTGCCTCCGAAGAGAGTCTGCGCATGGACGAAACCGAGATCATCATGCAGGCCATCAACGAGGCGCTCAGTGGCAGCGCTACGGATGCGCCCGAGGCCCGCATCATCATGGGGCAGGTCTATGACGACGAAGCCGGCGATGACCTGAGCCTCACGCTGATTATTACCGGTCTGGGACGCCCGCCGTCCATAGAGACCCTCGTGCAGAAGTATCAGCAGCCCAAAAAATCGCCCGCTTCCCCGCAGGCGCCCCCGTCCGTAGCGCCGCCGCTTCAGACTCGGCTGCCCTTGGAGAGTCCAGCCACTCCCCAGTCGCCCCCGCCAGCGACTTTACCGCCTCTGCAAGAGCGCATCCGCCACATCCAAAGCAACCCTCAGCAGGCCTTGCGAGAGGCTTACAGCCGCCCTGCCTATGAGAGGAACCAGACCCTTCTCTCCACGCCGCCTACGCCCCCACCGCCTCCCTCTGCCTCCCAGCCCACGATAGAACCCACCAGTGACCCCACGCTCCAAGTTCGTCGGCATAACCCCCGCCTCTACCAAAACCCTGACTGATGCGTGGTTCTTGGCTGCTACGGTACGTACGTCTCCTGACCTGGTACACCGAGGCTCGCCTGAGTTATCTCTTGAGTCATACTCTGGCTGAAACCATCCGCCTGGTCTGGATAGGCCTTGCCGTCTTTGTAGGACTACTGTGCCTGTCTGCCGCGCTGGTACTGGCTATCAAGCCCCTCATAGGACCGCCTCTTGCCCTGCTATTGGCGGGCTTTTTCTGGCTTCTCGTTGCCAGCGCCAGTGTCTTTTTCTTAGGGCCTTACCTGCATAAGCGCTTTCAGACGGGGCGCCATCTTTATCGGATGACATTGGCCCGTGCGGGTCTGC
>PHFL01000052.1:14521-22008 GCA_002794105.1 Candidatus Thermochlorobacter aerophilus
GTTTGGTCACTGATGCCTCCGTGTAAGGGGGATTTCTGTTCATGGGGGTAATGATACCGATGAAACGAGAGAGGATGCTCACGATACGGGTTACTGATGATGAACATGCCCGGTTACTGGAACGTTGTGAGGGTAAACAACTGGCGGTATGGATGCGGCGGGACCAGAGAAAAATCACTCAGGGTCAATGCCAGCGCTTCGTTAATACAGATGTAGGTGTTCCACAGGGTAGCCAGCAGCATCATGCGATGCAGATCCGGAACATAATGGTGCAGGGCGCTGACTTCCGCGTTTCCAGACTTTACGAAACACGGAAACCGAAGACCATTCATGTTGTTGCTCAGGTCGCAGACGTTTTGCAGCAGCAGTCGCTTCACGTTCGCTCGCGTATCGGTGATTCATTCTGCTAACCAGTAAGGCAACCCCGCCAGCCTAGCCGGGTCCTCAACGACAGGAGCACGATCATGCGCACCCGTGGCCAGGACCCAACGCTGCCCGAATGTTCTTTCCTGCGTTATCCCCTGATTCTGTGGATAACCGTATTACCGCCTTTGAGTGAGCTGATACCGCTCGCCGCAGCCGAACGACCGAGCGCAGCGAGTCAGTGAGCGAGGAAGCGGAAGAGCGCCCAATACGCAAACCGCCTCTCCCCGCGCGTTGGCCGATTCATTAATGCAGAGCTTGCATGCCTGCAGGTCGACTCTAGAGGATCGATCCCCCTGTGCTAGGATGGTCACCTAGATCAGGAAACAGCTATGACCCCAGTGTGCTGGAAAGCTGGCTTATTGACCCGGATAAGCTCCCGCTGGAAAAGTACCCCACTCTCGCTGATGCCTATCAGAGCGCCGGCGGCCAATGGGCCCTTGTGGGAGGAAGCTTCCTCACGACCACCATCATGCACGACTGGTGCCAGGCGGCTGCGCAGCGGCATCCCCTTCCGCTGGTGCTTTTTCCGGGTAGCGCCGCCCACCTCACCCCCGCCGTCCAAGCCGTGCTGTTTCTCTTTTTAGCCAGTGGCCGAAACCCCCAGTACCTCATCACCCACCACTTGGAAGCCGCCCCCCACCTGCATCGGTGGGGCCTGGAAGTCATCCCCACCACGTACCTTCTACTGGATACGGGGGGGCCTCCTACAGCCGCGCATTACATGACGCAGACCTTTGCGCTCCCGACCCATAAGCCGGAGCTCATCGTAGCGGCAGCTCTGGCTGGACTCTACCTCGGTCAACGGCTACTTTACGTGGATGCCGGCAGTGGTGCTGCCTCCCCACCCACCCTCGAAGCCATTCGCGCCCTGCGTGCCCTCACGCCCTATCCCATTCTCGTAGGCGGCGGCATCCAAACCCCCCAGCAGCTCGCAGACCTCATTCATGCCGGCGCTACCTTCACCGTCCTGGGTACCCTCCCCGAAAAGCACACCCCTTCCCGAACCTTCTGGGAAGAGCTCTTCTACGCCGCCCAAATCCCCTCCCCTCGATGCTAAACCTCTTCCTATACGCCCTGCTTAGCGGCTTGGACTTTTCACAAGGGGAATGGACCCTTGTAGGCGTCAACCTCCCCAACTATGCCCCCCATCCCCTCCAAGCTCGCCTTAGCGCCTTCATCATCAGAGACCCGAACCTCTTCCAGCAGCTCCAGCAGTCCTGGCACGGCCAATCCTTCTACGAAGACTACTGCGACTACCACTTCGTGCTCAAATTCTACCAGAACCGCCGCCTCAAAAAAACCCTCAAGATAAACCTCCGCTGCGGCTATGCCACCGAAGGCGTCTTTTCTTATACCTTTCGGCCGGAGTGGTTTGAAGCGCTCCTCCCACACGCTACTCCCATCGTCTGGTCTAAAGTCTGGTTCCACAAAAACGAGTATCTCCGCCCCGCCGTCGCTGCACTTCTGGAAGCCCCCGACGTGTATTTCTACGAGGAGCCGGAGCCCTATCTCTACGAAGGGCGCTTTATCATAGCGGTTGATAGCGTATCCTGGCGGGTGGATCGCGATTCCCTTTACCAGGCTGTCAAAAGTCAGGTAGAAGGCCACTTCCCCCCCGGAAAAGCTTATGTGCGACCATATTTTTTCTACTTAGACGATAAGTTCCTGCTGTATTTTCGCTTTGAAGTTTTCTGCGACCGAAAGGATTACGAGACATACAAGCGGGGGCTTTCTATTTCGGTGCCTTGGCAGCCGCATGTGCACCCCGGCGAGGCCAAGCGGCTCATCATCATCGGGGTGAATCGAGAGCGCTTCCGCAGGTATGTCAATGCGTGGAAGGCCCGCTACGGCGCCCAGGATGGGGATACGTAGGTGAAAGCAGCTGCGGGTTTTATCTTCTATTGCCTACTGCCCATTGCATGAGGAGGAGGCCTCCCAGCACGGCCACTGCCACCCATACAATCACCCCATACCCCAGGTCCAAGTTTAGTCCCCGCTCCAGACCTATCGCTGCCCCAAAGCCCCCCAGCACTACCCAGGGGATAAACCTTCCCGTTTTCTCCGCCGGCGCTCCCCGCATCAGCGAATATAGAAACAGCCCTAACAGCGGCCCATAGGTATAACCCCCCAGCTTCAGAAAGGTATCTAACGCATGACGTTCCGGCGGAAAGTAGTAAAAGTACACCGTAATACCCCAGCTCAAAAGAACCCAGCCCACAAAAACCAGCTTTTTGACGAAGAGCTTCTCCCAACTTGGGGGAAAAAGGCTGCGTAGGGTTACTGTGGTCAAGGCCACCAGAGCACCATCCACACTGGAGAGGGTCGAACTCACCAGCCCCACCACAAACATTGCCCCCACCCAAAAGGGAAACACCTGCTGGGCCAATGAGGCATACAACTGATCGCTACGCGCCGGTATAGGGTAGCCATTTACCTCCACATACGCCCAGAGCGCACTGCCCAGCAAAAGAAAGAGCAGCTTCACCGGCACCAAAAGCCCTGCATACAGCCCTATCATACGCTGGGCTGAAGTTACATCGGGCATAGAGAGGCTTTTTTGCATCTGGTCCTGATCTAAGCCAGTCATCGTAAATGATAAAAGCACACCTCCAAGAAAATCCTTCCAGAAGTAGTGCCGACTCTCTATTGATAGGTCGATTATCGTAGGCAAACGCAGCGTAGCTCGTACCTCGGGCGTCAAAATATAAAGAAGCGTCAGTCCACCTGCTCCAAGAAATAAAAGCGTCTGCAGGAGGTCCGTGTAAATGAGTGTTCCTGTTCCTCCTCTCTCGGCATATATGTAAATCAACATCAAAGAAAGTAGTCCCAGCACTGGGAAAGGAACCTGTGGGAAAAATAGCTGCAAAACGATAAGAGCCAGATAGAGTCGGACGCTACTGGCTAAGAGCCGCGAGATTAGAAAGGTAATAGCGGCGACCTTTTCGGCCTGGGGGCCCAGCTGGTGGCGAAAATACTCATAAATGGAGGCCCGGGATAATTGATAATAGCGGGGTAGGAGGATTAGCGCTACCAGGGTATACCCCACGAGATAGCCCAGCAGAACTTGCAGGTAAGTCCAGCCATCCTGTCGGACAGCGCCGGGTAAAGAGAGAAAGGTGAGGCCGGAGATAGCGGTCCCGATCATGCTGAGGCCAGCCCATACCCAGTGGGCTTGTCGGTGGGCGTTGTAAAAGGCGCCGAGGTCGGTGCCCCGCCGCTTGGCCACCCACCATCCCATGGCTACGAGGAATAGCCCATACCCGAAGGCCACCCAGCCCATATCTCCTCAAAGTAATAGCCAATCTGCGGCTTCAGCAGCGGCCGCCCTTAGCCCCGATAGAGACAAGCGGCACCGGCAGAGTAGACCTGCCTACGGCATGAATGGATCGTACACAAACTGCACATAGTACAGCGACCCCAGCGTCGGCCCACCTGGCACTTCCACATGCCGGTTATTCAGAATATTCTGCCCACCCACGCGAAACATGGACTTCCATTTGGGTATCTTGTAGCTTATCTGTAAGTCTACAAGCTGGTAAGTGGGGATGATTCGTTGATGAAACGACTCCTCAAAGAGGTAGGCATTGATCCAGCGATAGCCTATCATGAAACCCCAGCGTTTACTTGAAGTGAGCTCGCGTCCGGATAGGCTCACATTCGCCCGGTACTTCGGGGTATTGAACTGAGCTATGAGCTTATCCACTTTGGCCTCCTCGGTCAGGATTATGTCCGCGTAAGTGAAGTTGCTATTGAGGAAAAACTGCCGGCTAATCGTGTATTGCACAGCAATAGCGGCATGATGCGTGAAGACCACCGACGATGTATTGTAATAGCGGTTATAGTTAGCAGACGCTCCTGCTGCAATAGAGTCTGGGGTGAGCCGACCTATGACGATGCTTCCATCTGGCTGGGGATATCTTCGGGGCCCTACGAAGTCTATACTGCCCAAAAAGTCCGTAAAGCGAGAATACGCATAGTCTAAATCAATGTAGAGCCGATTCCACAAGAGATGCCGAGTCCCGATCTCCAAGGCCGCTACTCGCTCAGGTTTGACATTAGTGATGGGAAGCACGCGCAAAAGATCGGCATAATCGCTCGGATTGCTACTACCTCGGGTGCGAGCCCTAAGAGAGTCTAAAAAGGCATTGACGGACTCTTGGGAATAGTTATTGCCAATAATACCATAAGCTTCATCCGATGGCCGCAGCCCACCAATAAGTTTGAAAGAACCTACATTTAAGTCAATATATTGCGCTTGGAGCGTAGGCATCCGAAAGCCCGTCTGATAAGAAAGGCGTAGATTATGATTTTGTGCTTTATCTAAAGCTATGATTGTGGCTATTCTCGGCGTAAAGCGCCCCGAAAAGTTCATATTCTTGTCGTAACGTATGGAGGCTAAAAGTCTTAGCCGTTCCTGCCACAAAGCCTTTCCTGCCTGGATAAAACCTCCCCCTTCCCACACCCCTATGGGACCCGCACTATCCGAAAGAATAGTGCCGCGGCTATTGGTCAAAAAGTAGCGAAAGTTCCCGCCCAAGAGCAGCTGTACGAATCGCACCCTTCTCGAAAGATCATACTGGCCCTCAATATGATAGAAAGAGCTCTTGTCAAAAAACTGCGCTCCCCCTGCGGCGAAGTTAGGCCGGGCTACGACGGCCTTTTTGAGTTCTTCAAAGCGCGGGCTCCCTGGTGCCGGTCGCGCCTCTCCTTGGAAGAGCGGGATAATCTGGGAAGGATATCCAACCTGTCTCATTACGTCAGCGAGCCTATTTGCCCTATCCGAATCAGCAAAAGCGCGAGCCGCCGCGTGATCCCCACCCATGGGAATGCCCAACGCGTCTGGATCCAGCCCTAAGGCTTGCGCTATGCGGCGCATTTGCCCCGTGTAGGTCAAGACATACTGCACCATCCAGGCATTGTGCGGCTTAGCTGAGTCCAGCATATTCAAAGCTGCAAAGCGCGAGTCAAAGCTATTACCAGCGTTTTCCCATGCGCCATATGCCCATACTCGGTAATCAGGCCCAGCTACTTCCACCTTGTGCGTTGTGAAAACAAACTCCCGAACGCTGTAGCGATTGACTCCTTGATATACCGTGGCGCCCGTAGAAGCAAAAGTCTGATAATTCAGCTGGAGTTTATCGGTCAGACGATAATAGATCCCGAGGCTGCCTTTGAGGACTCTGGCATTGTAACGGATTATGTCCTTTTCCCAGTATCCTGTCCGAGCCAAATAAAAGCCTAAGTCGTTGGTATCCTGCGGCATGCCCCCACCTAAGCTAGGTCCCAAGTTCATGGCTATGGCGCGTACCCTGGCTGGAGCTACCCGAGCTTCATCCCCATAGATATTGACCGCATTGTAGCCGGGATTTTGCGGTCCCGGAATCGCATACCGCCCCACCGCCCCCGCATAAGGGCCCTGATCCGTAGGGTCTGAAGCCACCCAGTCATGCGCATCAAAGAAATTCGCATACACCTTCACGCCCAGCCGATTGTTCCAGACCTTGGCATACCGAAAGGCCACATCATACAAGGGCTGCGGCGTCGTATCTATACGGTCACTATGATTGACGCCTACCCGTACCGAAGCACTCAGTCCAGGATAGTGAAAAGGATCCTTAGTATAGACGTTCAAAATCCCATTAAAGGCATTTGGACCATACAGAGCTGAGGCCGGTCCCGGAATAAACTCTACCGACGCCACATCCAAATCTCCCGCATTCGTGATCATCCCAACAGGAAAATTCAATATCGGCGCCTGCATTTCTATCCCATCCAGCCGCTGTACAAAACGCGTATTCGTGGTAGAGTTAAAGCCCCGGGTATTCACAATCTGAAAAGTCAGGCTGGACGATACCTGCTCCGCCCCCTTGAGAAAAGTGATATTCTGAAAAAGGCTCACCCCTGGGGCTTCGAGAATTTCTCGGGCGCTCATTTTGAGGACGGTGACGGGCGACTGCATGACGGCCTCGGGTACCCGACTACCTGAGATCACCACTTCCTGCGTCTGTACCCCCGTCTCCCGAAGGGTTATCGTAATGCCCTTCTGCCCCTCTTCCAGAGATGCGGATATCACCTGCGGCTCATATCCCACATAACTCACCTCCAGCTCTATGGGTTCTTTCGGTGAGAGCAGCATAATCTGAAAACTCCCATCCACCCCTGCGACACTGCCCTGGACTGTACCTCTCACCCGGATGTAGGCACCGGCCAGCGGCTCCCCATCTTCGCCCACCACACGTCCCCGAATCGTGACCGCCTGAATAGTCGGCGCCGCACTTTCTTTCTTTTCTTGGGAGCGGTTCCGCTGTCGCGTGCGGCCTTCTTCTTGGGCCCATGCTAAGGCACTAACCAGCAGCCCTATCCAAAAAATGCGCATGAAACAAAGTTATACAAGCTTCAGCCAAACTCCACAAGTAGCACAGTGATATTATCTTCCCCGCCGGCCTGATTGGCGGCCTGAATGAGTCTATCCGCTCGCGGATGAAGGGGGTCAGGTAAGCTAAGGATAGCTTCTATCTCTGCCTCAGAGAGCATATTCGTCAGCCCATCTGTACATAAAAGCAGCACATCCCCGGGGGCGACCGGGATAGGCTGGGGGGCTACTTCTACTTCTGGCTTAGGTGCAATCCCTAATGCCCGAAGAATCACATGCCGCCGGGGATGAAATGCCGCCTCACTTCTTCAATGCCCGAGGTTTTCCGGAGGTAGAAACCCCCATTCGCCAGCCCGTATATGGAGGCGCCTTTGCTCGCCCCTTCCCGACTCATCACCAAGCCTTGGATATGACGCTCTACTTGCGTATTGCCAACGAGCTCTACCTCAAGCGCCTCATCGTCGGGGGCTTTTCCGCCGTCTATGAGTTTTCCAAAGACTTCCGCAATGAAGGCATCGACCGCTACCATAACCCCGAGTTCACTTAGGTAGAACTCTACGTCGCCTATCAGGATTACTACTGGATGAAAAACCTGGTAGAAGAGCTACTCTACGAGACCGTTCAAAAAGTTTTGCGGTTCTCCTCGGGTAACCTATCAAGGTAAAGAAATAGACTGGACCCCTTCTTT
>PHFL01000053.1:0-2819 GCA_002794105.1 Candidatus Thermochlorobacter aerophilus
GCTGGCGTACGGAGGTGGAGAGGATGTTCACGATCCGCCCGTAGCCCAACTGGCGCATCCCGGGCAGCAGGGCTTGCATGAGCACATGGGCGCTCCAGAGATGCTGCCGGAAGGCGTGCTCGAAGGCATCCAGCGGTGCCTCCGAGAGCCGTCCCGGTGGGGGACCGCCCGTGTTGTGCACCAGAATGTGGTAGGCGAGCCCGCTCTGCTGCAGATGCTCTTTGAGCACCCGCTGGAGCTGTTCGGTCTGCGCCATGTCCATGACCAGGATCCGGTGCTGCTGCTGTTCGGGGGTGGGGAGCTCGCGCCGTACCTGTTCGAGCCGTTCGGGATTGCGCGCCAGCAGCGTGACTTCGGCACCGGCGCGCGCGAACATGAAGGCGATGGCACGCCCAATACCCTGGGTGCCCCCGCACACCAATGCCCGCATGCCCGAAAGGCTCAGCTCCGGTGCCGGCATGCTCAGCTCTCCGGCTCGAAGCGCTCCAGCTCCTCCAGGATGGCGGGGACAATCTCCTCCTCGCTGACCCGGCGGACAACCTCCCCTTTGCGGTAGAGCAGCGCAACGCCGCGTCCGGCAGCGATGCCGATATCGGCTTCGCTGGCTTCCCCCGGACCATTGACCACGCAGCCCAAGAGGGCAATCTTGACCGGTTTGCGGATACCGGCGCGGCGAATCGCCTCCTCCAGCTCACGGCTGATGCGGAAGAGATCCACCTCGATGCGCCCGCACGTGGGGCAGGCGATGATCTCCACGCTCCGCTGCGCCAGTCCAAGCGAGCGGAGGATCTCCTTGCCGACCTCCACCTCGCGCTCGGGCTCATCGGTCAGGGAGACCCGGATAGTGTCCCCGATGCCCTCAGCCAGGAGCGTTCCAATCCCCACAGCCGATTTAATGATGCCCGTGCCGGGTAAGCCGGCTTCGGTCACCCCCAGGTGCAGCGGGAAATCCACCTGGTCGGCGAGCATCCGGTAGGCTTCGATCATCAAGCGGACATCGGTGGATTTAACCGAGATGACAATGTCGTCGAAGCCGAAATCCTGGGCAATCTCCACATGGCGCAGCGCGCTCTCCACGAGCGCTTCCGGCGTTGGGTAGCCGTACTTCTCCAGCAGGTCCTTCTCCAGCGAGCCGGAGTTGACCCCGATACGGATGGGGATACCGCGTGCTTTGGCAGCTTCGAGGACCTGCCGGATGCGCTCGCGCGAGCCGATGTTGCCGGGGTTGATCCGCACCTTGGCAACACCGGCTTCGATGGCTTTGAGTGCAAAGATGTGGTTGAAGTGCACGTCGGCAACGATGGGGATATCCACACGGCGGACGATCTCGGCGATGGCTTCGGCAGCCTCCCAATCGTTGACCGTCACGCGCACGATATCCGCACCGGCTTCCTTGCAGCGCAGGATCTGCGCCACCGTTGCCTCTACATCGGCGGTCTTGGTCTTGGTCATGGTCTGCACCGAGATTGGCGCATTCCCGCCGACGGGGACGTTCCCGACCATGACGCGCCGTGTCTTGCGCCGCCGGAAGGGGCGCGTGGCAATTGGCTGCTGCTCGAGAACTCCGAGTTCGAACTGCATGGTTACCGCCCGTTGTGCACGTGACGACTGAACTCGTAGAGGATTTGGCGTTCGTGCTCGCTGAGGCTATCGTAGCCGTGCGTGACGATCTTGTCCAGGATGGCGTCGATATCGGACTGCGTGATCGGGGCGCCTTGGAAGTAGAAGAGCACCTCCTCCGCTGGGGGTGCGGGGCGGACGAGCATCAGCCCCCGACGCCGCTGAGGGGAGGGACGACGGTGGGGAAGTCCGCGCAGCCAATTCCAGAAGTGGTCACCGGCGGCGAATACCCCCCAGCGGTCCCCGAAGCGCAGCAGCAGGAATCCCGTTGCAGCGCCGCCCAGATGTGCAAAGTGCGCAATTGTGGAGCCCGCGCTGGTGATGCCGGAGATGAACTCAATCCCCGCCATCAGCAGCACCAGGATGCGCGCGGGGATGGGGATGAAGAAGGGGAACATCAGCACGGGGCGGTCCGGGAAGGTCAGTCCAAAGGCAAGGAGGATGCCGTAGATGGCTCCGGAGGCGCCCACGGTTGGCGCCGGATAGGTCCAGAAGAGCTGCACCAGCAGGTGCACAATGCCGGCACCGATTCCGCACAGCAGGTAGTACGTTGCAAAGCGTCGGCTTCCCCACAGCAACTCCAGCTCGGTGCCGAACATCCACAGCACGAAGAGGTTGAACAGGATGTGCCAGATGTTGTCCAGCCCAGCGTGCATGAACTGGTAGGTGAGCAACTGCCAGGGGTAGAAATCCCCGCTGAGCAGCGGCTGCAGCGCGAAGTAGCGCACAATGTATTCGCCGACCGGCACACCGTGGTAGCGGAACAGCCCCAGGAAGAGATGCTGCACCAGGAAGACGGCGATGTTGAGCAGGATGAAGGTGCGCAGCGCTGGTGTGTCGCCCAGAAATCTTCGCCCGTACAGTGTCATCGCATGCGAGCGTGTTGACAGATGCCAGCGCGATAGACGTCAGGTAGCGCTTAGGATTGCTCCAGCGCACGCAGCCCTGGCAACGGCTTGCCTGCCAGGTATGCCAGGGTTGCACCTCCGCCGGTGGAGCAGTGGCTCACAGCGGTATCGGCTCCCAGCGCTTGCAGGGCGGCAATGGAATCCCCTCCACCGACAACGGTGAACGCCCCGCGCTGTGTTGCCTGTGCCACTGCGCGCGCCACAGCAGCGGTGCCGGAACGGAAGCGCTCCTCCTCGTACTTGCCCATGGGACCGTTCCAGAAGATCGTGCGCGCCGTTCGCAGCAGCTCG
>PHFL01000053.1:4371-6864 GCA_002794105.1 Candidatus Thermochlorobacter aerophilus
TGCTGCCCGAGCCCGGCGCAGGTCCTTGTGCGGCAGGTCCAGAATGCGCTGGTCGTTCGTGTACGCGTGCACGGTAACCATGAAGGCGCGTTCGACCCCAAAGGCATCGTGGAGGACCTTGACCATCGGGGCAACGCAGTTGGTCGTGCACGATGCATTGGAGATAATGCGCTCGGTGCCCGTGAGCGTGTGCTCGTTGACGCCGAGCACTACGATTGCATCGGCGCTATCCTTGGGCGGGGCAGTGAGCACGACTTTGCGGGCGTAGCGCAGGTGCTGTTCAGCGTCGGCACGCCGGGTGAACTTCCCTGTGGCTTCGACCACGATATCCACGTCCTTCCACGGGATGCCCTCCAGCGTCGGGCTGGCACTGACGGGGATGGCATGCCCGTCGATGAGGAGCTGGTCGCCTTCGGCACGCACTTCACCGGAGAAGCGCCCGTGAACGGAGTCGTACTTGAAGAGGTGCGCCAGCGTTGAGGCATCGGTCAAATCGTTGATGCCGACCCACTCCAGGGCTGCACGGCGCTGGAGCGCAGCGCGCAGCAGGAGCCGACCGATACGTCCGAATCCGTTGATAGCAACACGCACTGCCATGGTGTGGGCAGCAGCCTATGATGGCACATTCGAGGGAGCCGTTTCCAATTGGGCAAGCAATTGGCGAATCAGCTGCGCAGCGTCATCCAGGCTTCGGGCAACGTGGAACTGCAGCCCAGAGCGCTGCAGAATCTGAGCTGCCTCCTCGGCATTGGTCCCTTCCAGCCGGATGACAATGGGCACGCGGACCTCCACATGCTGCAGGGCTTGGACGATACCGTTGGCGACTCGGTCGCAGCGCACAATGCCGCCGAAGATGTTCACCAGAGCAACGCGAACGTTGGGGTCGGAGAGCATGATGCGGAAGGCATGGGCGATGCGCTCCACGTTGGCAGCCCCGCCCACATCGAGGAAGTTTGCCGGGCGCCCGCCGGCAAGCTGGATCATGTCCATCGTTGCCATGGCCAGTCCGGCGCCATTGACCATGCAGCCGACGTTGCCGTCGAGCTTGATGTAGTTGAGCTGGTGCCGTGCGGCTTCGACCTCCAGCGGGTCCTCTTCGGCAATGTCGCGTAGTGCTGCCAGATCGGGATGGCGGAAGAGAGCGTTGTCATCGAGCACGACCTTGGCATCCAGCGCCAGGAAGCGCCCGTCGGCGGTCAGCGCCAGAGGATTGAGCTCAAGCAGCGAGCACTCCAGCTCCTCATAGGCGCAGGCGAGCTTGGCGAGCAGCTCCACAAACGCGTTCAGCTGCGTGCCCTCCAGCCCCAAGCGGAAGCCGATTCGGCGCGCCTGGAAGGGCTGCAGTCCCCAGAACGGATGGATGTGCTCGCGCACGATCGCCTCGGGGTGCTCAGCGGCAACGGTTTCGATCTCCACGCCGCCCTCGGTGGAGAGCAGCACCAGAGGACGGTTCCGGCTGCGGTCGAGCGTGATGGCAAGGTAGAATTCGCGGGCAATCGGAACGGCTTGCTCGATGAGCAGGTGGCGGACGCGGCGTCCTTCAGCGCCGGTCTGAGCCGTCACCAATCGGTTGCCCAGCATCAGCAGCGCCAGCCGGTAGGCTTTGTCGGCGATATTGCCTTCGCGCACCAGCATCACACCACGCACGGGGGTTCCGTTGAAGAGGAGCGGTTCGCCCGTATCGGCATGCACGAAGTGCCCCTTGCCGCGTCCCCCGGCGTGGAGCTGTGCTTTGAGCAGCACTGCGGGGATACCGCTGAGGACGAACTCCTCGTACGTTACCCGACCGGCTTCTTCGGCTGAACTGACGACGCGTCCCTTAGGAATCGGGACGCCGAAGCGGCTGAGCAGCTCTTTGGCTTGGAACTCGTGGAGATTCATCGTGCCCGATGCAGCGTTACGGTGTACGCTTCTTCTTCTCGGTGCGGACCTCGACGCCGCCCTCCTCAGGCTGAGTGGGTTGGGATTGCTGCGGAGCAGCAACGCCCTCGCGCGGCTTCTTAGTTGTGCGGACTTCGACCCCACCCTCGGATGCCGGTGCAGCGGTTTGGGTCTCTGGCTTGGGCAAGCGCTTCGGCTTGGCAGCAGCGTTCTGCTGCTTGCTTTGGGTGGCGGTGTCAGTGCGTGCTGCCGTGGTGTCGGTGGGTGTCGCGGGTGTAGGAGCAACGCTTGGGGTATCCAGGCGCAGCTCTTCGGGTTGCGCTGCCGGCTCGGATTGCTGGCGCGAAGGAGCACAACTGAGAACCAGGACCAGTGCCAGGAGCGGAAGGAGTCGCATGGTTTGCCGTAATTTGGTGTACCAACTGCCGTGCAAGACGGGTGCAAAGCTATGGAATTCCAGCCGTACAGACGCCGGCAGCGGCTTCTGCACTTGGCGCTGCTCTACGGTATTATTGCGCTTGCTGGGGTTGTGCGGCTTTCGGTGGCGCCGCTCCTTCGGGAGCAGGAGCTGGGCACTGCGGGGCGCCCCATTCGGCTCTTCCTTGTGCCGTC
>PHFL01000054.1 GCA_002794105.1 Candidatus Thermochlorobacter aerophilus
CTCTCTATCACTTTTGCAGCAGTGTTGCTACTATGTAGCTGCACAGCAAAGAAAAATCAAACAAGCTCACCGCAAGATGATTCCTTGGCTAAAGTCAGAGCCTATCTTGATTCGCTGGATAGACTGAAGGCATTTTATGAATCCAAACCGAGACCTTACCCCGAACCATTGCCAGATAGTGTAAAAGCACGGCAACTGAAAAATGGATTTCGAACTCCTGAAGCTCTCTGCGACGCCTTCCTGAGTGCCTTAGAAAAGCGTGACACTGCACGCCTCTATGACCTCACGCTTACACGAGATGAATATCTGAACTGGCTTTGGGTAGAAATGCCAGCAAGCAAACCGATATTCAACATCCCGCTGGAGTTTGTATGGGAAAATAACTGGAACAATTCTGTAAAGGGGTTGAACAAAGCCCTCTACAACTACGGCGGAAAACGATTAGCCTTTGCTGCTTTGGAGTTCAGAGCGCCTGATGACGAATACCAAAGTTTCAAGCTCAAGATGAAACCGTTGCTCATCGCCGTCGATAGTGCTGGCAACACGCATAAGCTCAGCTACTTTAGCGCTATCATTGAAATGAACGGGCTCTACAAGGTGGTGAACTACACCGACAAAAAAATCGTCCCATAGTCTCCGGACGACTTACCCTGACCTGCATCGCATTAACAACAGGGGCATGGAAGCCCCATTTGCCCCAACGCTTTCATTAAAGCCGCACAAAATTTCTCTGCAAAAAACTTTAAAGCCCGAAACTTTGGTTATTAGCGTCGTAAAATGACCGCAAGTCAATTACTGACTCAGCGTCAAAAAAGCCCGAAAAGCCCAAGCATGAAAGCAACGGGCTAAGGTAAGCATCACTCAACATTTTACAACACTCTATGAGCATTGCAGAACGCAAAGAGCGAGAAAGAGCCGAACGCCGTCAGGCTATACTCAAAGCCGCAAAGGAAGTGTTTTTCAAGCATGGCTTTGAGCATGCCTCAATGGACATGATTGCCGCTGAGTCAGAGTTGGCAAAAGGCACGATCTATCTCTACTTCAAAAGCAAGGAGGAACTGTATGTATCCTTGGCGGAAGAAGGTTTGACCGTCATTGATAGCATGGTCAATGAAGCGCTGCGCAATGCAAAGACCATTGAAGAAAAACTGCTCGCACATACTGAAGCCTACTACGATTTTGCGCAAACGCATCCGGCTTACATGCGGATTTTTATGGCAATTCATGCCGGAGTGCTGAACGATAAAGTGGAGCCAGAACGATTGGCTCAACTTCAAGATGCAAAGTGGAAACGCTTTAGGCAAGTAGAGGAATTGCTCAAAGAGGGAATAGCGCAGCGCATCTTTCGCCCAGACATCAATCCAAGAGAAGTAGTGCTAATGGTCTGGTCTTCGATTACGGGAGCGATTATGATGACATCTGAAGGCTGTCATCGCACGACCGTGTTTGAAGGCATTGACCGCCGAAAGTTTGTCAGAGATATTTCACAGGTTTTTCTGGAGTATATCAAACTCAAACCTGAACCAAGTCGGATTGCGGAATCGCAGAAAACCCGCACGAAGGGAACGGTTCCGCTACTATGAACGAGTGTAGATAAAAGCTGAACAACTAACAAAAATTAAACCGCTAACCAAACGAAAATGAAAACGCTAAGAACGCTAAGAAATCTTGGGATAGGTATAGCTGTACTTGCAGGTATTGTTGCAGTGCTGCTTAATAACAAGGCAAAGTCCGATGCTAAAGCAGCAAAAAGTCAAGAAACGGAGAAAGCTGTTTCCGTAAGTGTGGTAACTGTCGGTAAGACGACACTGAGTCGGACACTTTCACTAATAGGAACTATTACGGCGAACAATGATGTGGCAATTGTTTCCGAAACATCAGGTCGAGTGGTGGCGATTGGCGCGAAGGTAGGCGATTACAAGCCTGCTGGTTCAGTTATTGCACAGGTCGACGATGAACTCAAACTTGCCAATTTCAAGTCTGCAGAAGTAGCCTACGAGAAAGCCAAAAAAGACCTTGAGCGCTATGAAGCCTTGCTAAAGGAAGGCGGAATTTCTGATGCGCAAGTAGAATCGGCACGGCTGAATTTCAAGTCTGCTGAGGCACAGTACATTGTGGCGCGTCGGCAACTGCAAGACACACGCATTACAACACCAATTTCTGGCATTGTTACTGAGCGAAGAGTCGACATTGGTAGCGTGGTCAGCAATGGAATGGTTGTAGCAAACGTCGTGGATATTGCAAAACTCAAAGTTAAAGTCAATGTAGCGGAGAAGGATGTCTTCAAGCTCAAGGCGGGGGAAGAAGTGGAAGTGACAACGGATGTGTATCCGAATGTGAAGTTCAAAGGTGTAATTGCTTCAATTAGTGCCAAAGGTGACGAAGCACATACCTATCCTGTAGAGATTACACTAAACAATAGCAAAGAATATCCGCTAAAGGCAGGGATGTTTGGGCGCGTACATTTTACTTCTTTAGGTGAGCGACAGACCTTAGCTATTCCGCGCGAAGCGCTGTTAGGTAGCGTGCGTTCTGCACGGGTCTTTGTTGCTGAAAATGGCGTGGCAAGGTTAAGACCTATCACTGTAGGGCAAGAGGTGGGCAAAATGCTTGAAGTTTTGGAAGGATTGCAGGAAGGCGAGCTGGTAATTGTCAGCGGCCAGAACAACTTGCGCGATGGCTACGCAATCAATGTGATAAACAACTAAATCATAAATCACAAAACGAAACGGAACAAGAGTATGTCTGTTACACGGCTACTAATTCAGCGACCAACACTGGTAGTGGTGTTGTTTTCGGTTTTGGGTGTATTTGGACTGTATGGCTACACGCAGCTCAGTTACGAGTTGCTCCCAAAGTTTGCTCCGCCAGTCATAACGATTACGACAGCGTATCCGGGAGCATCACCAGATGAGGTAGAAAACTCAGTAACTAAGCTGATTGAAGATGCAGTCTCTGGACTTGACAAAGTCGATGCTATCACGGCAACATCTAGTGAAGGGGTATCATTTATAACGATTGAATTTAAGCAAGAGGCAAATGTAGATATTGTGCTGCAAGATGCGCAGCGTAAGGTCGATGCAATTGTTCCACGCCTGCCGTCTGAAGCAAAACGACCGGTATTGTCCAAGTTTGCCTTCGATGAGATTCCTGTGCTGCGCATGGGCTTGACGAGCCAGATGCCTGAAACAGAGTTTTACACGTTTGTAAAAGAAAAAATCCAACCGCGCTTAGCACGCATCGCAGGCGTAGCCCAAATTACCTTAATTGGCGGCGAAGAGCGTGAAATCAAAGTCAACCTTAATGCCGAAAAACTAAAATCATATGGCTTTTCACCGCTGCAAGTTGCAAATGTAATCAAGAATGCCAACCTGGATTTCCCTACAGGACGAGTTAAGGACAGCGATGGACAGTTTGTCGTTCGTTTGGCAGGTAAGTTCAGCTCGCTGGAAGAAATCCGCAACTTGGTAATAGGGCGCTCCAAGCAAGGCGGAGAAGTGCGCCTTGCCGATATTGCTGAAGTGCAAGATGGGGTCAAGGAGCCAACCAACATCAACCGCATCAATGGCAAGTCATCGATTGGCATGTTTGTCAATAAGCAATCTAATGCCAATGCCGTGACTGTTAGCCAAAAGGTGCGTGAAGAAATTGCTAAGATTGAAAAGGAATATGCCGACAGAGGCGTCAAGTTTGATGTTGCACAAGATGCTTCTATCTTCACACTGGATGCGGCTCATGCTGTGCAAGAAGATTTGATGCTGGCAGTGCTACTGGTGGCACTGGTCATGTTGGTTTTCCTGCACAGCATTCGCAACTCATTCATCGTCATGATTGCCATCCCCTGCTCGCTGATTTCCACAATTGGCGTCATGCACTTTCTGGATTACTCGTTCAACTTGATGACACTGCTGGCACTATCGTTGGCAGTAGGCATCTGGGTTGATGACTCCATTGTGGTGCTGGAAAATATCTACCGTCGGCTGGAGCTGGGTGATGACAAAATCACTGCCGCTGTGCGCGGACGCGATGAAATCGGCTTAACAGCAGTGTCTATCACACTGGTCGATGTGGTGGTATTTGTGCCACTGGCACTTGTCTGGCGGGATTATTGGCGATATCATGCGCCAATTCTCAATTGTGATGGTGACCTCCACACTGTTTAGCTTGTTGGTCTCTTTTACAGTGACCCCAGTACTTGCCTCGCGTATCTCCAGACTGGAGCATCTGACCAAAGATACCCTAATGGGACGCTTTGGAATATGGTTTGAAGGTATCTTTAAGCGTGTAAGTGACCGTTATGTTGAACTGCTCAAGTGGGCACTGCAGAATAGATGGAAAGTTGTGGGCTCAGCTGTGCTCATGCTGCTTGCTTCCTGCTCACTAATTCCACTAGGGTTTATCGGTGGTGAATTTATTGCCCAAACCGATAGAGGAGAATTCTCTGTAGCGCTGGAGCTTGCACCGGGAACCAAGCTCGAGGAGACCAATGCAGTCTCGCAAAAAATCGAGCGCATGCTGATGGATATTCCTGAAGTAGAGAAAGTTGCAGCAAATGTTGGAGCATCGAGCGATGGCTTTCTGACTACTTCGTCAAGCAATATTGTCGACATCAGCGTCAAGCTCCTGAGCAAAGAAGAACGAGCGGCAAGAGGCATGCGCTCGACAACAGATGTACAGATGCAAATCAAGCAGATGACCAAAGACATTCCCGGTGTCAAGGTGCGCATCAACGACATTGGCGTTTTTGGGACAGCAAACCAGACACCGATTCAGTTAGTTGTCAGCGGTCCAGATTATGACAGTGTAAAGCAAGGTGCCCTGCAACTGAAGGAAATCCTGAAAGCCACCAAAGGTGCAACTGATGTGCGTCTCTCTGCCGAAGATGGCAATCCTGAAACACGCATTGAGATTGACCGCAATAAACTGGCGTTCTTCGGACTGTCGATGGCTGAAGTTGGCGCCTCGCTTCGCATTGCGCTGGCAGGCGATAACGATGCCAAATTCCGAGAAGGAGACACCGAATACGATATTCGCATCCAGCTCGATGAATTTGACCGCTCAAGCACTGACAACATTGGTAGCCTTACCTTTGTCAATCAACGCGGACAAGTAGTCGAGCTCAAACAGTTTGCAAACATCTATCAGGCTACGGGTCCAACAAAGTTGCAGCGCCGCGACCGTAACTACGCTATCGTTGTCTATGCCCAGTTAGCAGGACGCTCACTGACCTCGGTATGGCAAGATGCCAAGGCAAAACTGGTAGAGCATCCCTTACCTGTAGGAGTAACTGTGTCACCATTAGGTGACCTGAAGAATCAACAAGAAGGCTTTGGCAGCTTGGGAATAGCACTTGTAGCAGGTGTATTGTTTGTCTATCTGATTATGGTTGCACTCTACAACTCCTACAAGTATCCATTTGTGGTGCTCTTTTCTATTCCGCTTGCGGTCATTGGTGCACTGTTAGCGCTTGCATTAACAGGGAAGAACCTGAGCATTTTCACCATCCTTGGGTTCATCATGTTGTTAGGCTTGGTCAGTAAAAACGCTATTCTTTTGGTGGATTTTGCAAATCGCGCCAAAGAAGAAGGCTTGAACACCGTGGAAGCTTTGGTCGAAGCTGGCAGAGAACGCCTGCGTCCTATTCTCATGACAACACTGACCATGATTTTTGGTATGATGCCAATTGCACTATCAGGTGCTGCAGGTTCTGAGTGGAAAACTGGCTTAGCTTGGGCGCTGGTTGGTGGTCTGACCAGCTCAATGTTCCTGACGCTGGTTATCGTTCCAGTGGTCTACTACTGGTTTGATAACATTGGCAACGCCTTTGCAAGACTCAAAGTGCGCAAGCCTGTGGAAATCAAAGAAGGAGTGCTTGAGCCAGTGCCTGAAGTGATGAAGCTTGAAGGAAATAGATAATCAAAGCCCTCTTCATCCAAAGAGCGCATAGACGACATCGGAAATAACCCGATGTGTTTGTGCGCTCTAAAATTTTCTAAAGCGAGCTCATACTACTCAGTTAATCATTTGGTTGCGTATCTTCCTACCTGTATAGACTGCCGATTTACAAAGGAAAGTTCATACTATTTTTGCACACACCACAAAAGTCTATTTTTTGCTGTCAATGATTGACCTTAAGCTCATTCGTGAAGCCCCTGAAAAAGTCAAAGCCATGCTCTGCGCGCGGCAAATGCAGAGCGAGCAACCTAAGGTTGACGAACTGCTAACCTTAGACCAACGACGCCGCGCTATGGTGACAGAAGCCGACTCCCTTAAAGCCCTACGCAACAAAGTCTCAGACGAGATTGCACTCATCAAGAAAAACAAGGGAGATGCAAGTGAAAAAATTGCCGAGATGAAAATCGTCTCGGATAAAATTGCGGCATTAGATGCTGAAATTCGAGCAAACGAAGCGGCACAAGAAGAAATTTTGCTCACGCTGCCCAACATGCTGCACGAAAGCGTGCCCATCGGCAAAGATGCCAGCGACAACAAAGTGTATAAAGAGGTCTTAGAGTTCAAACGAGAGTTTGATTTCCCCGTCAAAGACCACCTGCAGCTGGGTAAGGCACTTGGCATTTTGGATTTTGAACGCGGTGCAAAAATTACAGGGGCTGGCTTCCCCGTCTACATCGGCAAGGGCGCAACACTGGAGCGCGCAATGATTAACTTCATGCTCGACTTACACATCTCTAAACATGGATACAAGGAGGTCTTCCCGCCGTTTTTTGTCAATCAAGCCTCTTTGCGCGGCACAGGACAATTTCCAAAGTTTGTCGGACAGGTGTATCGCGTCGGATATGACGAGCAAGAGAGATACGAAGAAAGCGGACTGCAACTTTTTGCAATCCCGACGGCTGAAGTGCCCGTCACAAATTTGCATCGTGAAGAAATTTTACGCGCCAAAGATTTGCCCATCAAGTATGTTGCTTATTCGGCATGTTTTCGCAGTGAAGCCGGTAGCTATGGCAAAGACGTAAAAGGATTTTTGCGGGTGCATCAGTTCAACAAAGTGGAGTTGGTAAAATTTACCTTGCCAGAATCATCATACGATGAATTGGAGAGCCTGCGTGAAGATGCCGAAGCAGTGTTGCAAGCGCTGAAATTGCCATACCGTGTGGTGCTACTTTGCTCAGGCGACATTGGTGCAAATGCCGCAAAGTGCTACGACCTTGAAGTGTGGTCGCCAGCTGAACAGCGATTTTTAGAAGTCTCAAGCTGCTCGAATTTCGAAGCCTATCAGGCACGGCGAGCAATGATACGATTTAAGCGCGATGAAAAATCAAAGCCAGAATTTGTGCACACACTCAATGGTTCAGGTTTGGCAACATCACGCCTAATAGTTGCGCTGCTTGAAAACTATCAGACCAAAGAGGGCAAAGTGATTGTGCCTGAAGTCTTGCGCCCATACACGCACTTTGATGTGATTGAATGAAATTGAAGAACAGACGCGAACTGCGAAGACCAAAGTCATGTCATTCCGAGCGTTAGCGAAGAATCCAGCGCATGGATGTTTTGCTACGCTCAGCATGACAGGAGAGGGAGAATCGCTCCGTTGAGAATGAACTGTGATGAAAAAACGATGTCAAGAATGACAAAATTCAGCATTAACTCAATCAATCCTGCAAAGCCATGCATCGCAGATATTTCAAAGCATGTTTGTGCCTTTTTGCATTTTGGCTCATAGGTAGTCCGCTATCGGCGCAGATGCGTCCAACCGTAGCAAAAAAGGCAATGGTCGTATCTGCACAAAAATTGGCGTCCGAGGCGGGAGTCGCCATGCTCAAGAAAGGGGGAAATGCCATCGATGCAGCAGTTGCTACGGAACTTGCGCTGGCAGTCACGCATCCTGTGGCTGGAAATTTAGGTGGCGGTGGGTTTATGCTAATTCGCTTAGCCGATGGCACAACCTATGCGTTGGATTATCGTGAAAAAGCTCCGCTGAAAGCTACACGCACTATGTATTTAGATAGTGCAGGTAGACCGTTGCCTGAAAAAAGCAAAATTGGGCATTTGGCAGTTGGTGTGCCGGGCACAGTGGCAGGAATTCTTGAGGCACACAGGCGCTTTGGGCGTCTGCCATTCAAAGTGGTGATTCAACCAGCAATTGAGCTGGCAGAAAAAGGCTTTGCACTGTCGCATCTGCAAGCTGAGCTCCTAAATCGGTTTGCGCCATTCTTTGTCCGATTTGAGGGCTCGCGCCGATACTTTACCAAAGGCGATACCAGCAAAAAGTGGCAAGAAGGCGACATATTTGTCCAAAAAGATTTAGCCGAAACACTCAAGCGTATTCGCGATAAAGGGCGTGATGGCTTCTACAAGGGTAAAACTGCAGAGCTGATTGTAGCAGAAATGAAGCGTGGCGGCGGAATCATCACGCAAGAAGATTTAGAAAAATATGAACCAAAATGGCGAGAGCCTGTAAAAGGCACTTATCGCGGCTATGAGGTTATCTCCATGCCGCCGCCCAGTGCCGGTGGAATTGGCTTGCTGCAGTTGCTGGCATTTGTAGAGCCTTATGACCTCAAAGAAATGGGGTTTCAGAGTTCTGAAACCATACATCTTTTTGGGGAAGCCATGCGTCGGGTCTATGCTGACCGCATGCTACTGGGCGACCCTGACTTTGTTAGAATCCCTTTGAAAGGATTGTTGGAAAAATCGTATCTCCAAGAACGCTGGAAATCATTCTCACCTGACACCGTCACACCGAGTGCAAGCATTTCAAGTGGCAAGCCACTCGCTTTAGAATCCATGGAGACAACGCACTACTCCGTTGTCGATGCCGAAGGTAATGCTGTGGCAACCACGACAACACTCAATGGCGGGTTTGGCTCGTTTGTCGCCGTCACAGGTGCTGGATTTTTGCTCAACAATGAAATGGATGATTTTAGTCTCAAGCCGGGCTTTCCGAATCCCGGTATTCAAGGCTATGTAGGACTGATGGGCAGTGAAGCCAATAGCATTGTGCCTGAAAAGCGAATGTTGAGTTCCATGTCGCCTACTATCTTGACAAAAAATGGCAAGCTTTTTATGGTGCTAGGCACACCCGGTGGTCCGACAATCATCACGCAAGTCTTCCAAGTGATTACTAACGTGATTGATTTTGGCATGAACATCCAAGAGGCAGTCAGTGCGAAGCGAATTCATCATCAATGGCAGCCAGATGAATTGCGCTATGAAAAAGATTCGTTGCGCAAAGATGTCACTCGAGCGCTCGAGCGACGAGGTTGGAAATTGAGAGAATTGCCTAATTACTTTGGAGCAGCCAATGCAATTATGATAGGTCCAGACGGTTTGCTATACGGCGGTGCTGACCCCAGAAATGAAGACACCGCAGTGGGGTTTTGAAGATTATACCGAAATTGAGAAAGGCTGTTACAGCCTGTCTTGCTGTGCATAATGAACATCCATGCTGGATTCCTCGCTGGCGCTCGCAATGACCTTTTCAGTTTCGTCATTCTGAACGGAGCGTAGCGTAGTGAAGAATCCACTTTTGCCATGACAAACAATGTTATGGATTCCTCGCTGGCGCTCGCAATGACCGAAAAAGGTGCTCGGCATGACACGAGAAGGTGTGCGGAATGACATCGCAATTGTCATGCTGAGCGAAGCGAAGCATCCACGCACTGGATTCCTTGCTCTCGCTCGGAACGACCCCTCACTCTGTCTGCTTGGTGCAGGCGTTCTCTCCTTTAAACACAAAGAAACACCGAGACACTTACGAAAGAGCACAAAGCTAATCTGTGTATTCTTGTTACCGTTATAGTCAAATAAAAAAGGCAGTCTTATCGACTGCCTTGTTTGTGGTGTGCAGTGTGCTTAATGTGCTTAATTATGATGCACATCATAGCGGTCGAGCATCATGACTTTATTCCAAGCGGCAATAAAGTCATGCACAAACTTCTCGTGAGCATCATCGCAGGCATAGACCTCAGCCAGTGCGCGTAGCTCAGAGTTTGACCCGAAAATCAGGTCAACTCGAGTGGCCGTCCACTTCAGCTCGCCAGTTTTGCGGTCGCGTCCTTCAAAGAGGTATTTAGAAGGTGAAGTCGGATGCCAAACAGTGCTCATGTCAAGCAAATTGACGAAGAAATCTGTTGTTAATGCACCAACACGTTTGGTGAAGACCCCGTGTGATGAGCCATCATAGTTGGCGTTGAGGACGCGTAAGCCGCCAATGAGCACGGTCATCTCTGGAGCAGTCAGTGAAAGCAGTTCCGCTTTGTCGATTAGTAATTCTTCAGCAGGAACGGTAACGCCCTCTTTGATGTAGTTGCGGAACCCATCAGCCAGAGGTTCAAGAACAGCGAAGGATTCAACGTCGGTCTGTTCCTGCAGAGCATCTCCGCGTCCGGGTACAAAAGGCACGGGCACATCAAAGCCTGCATTTTTTGCGGCTTGTTCGACAGCGGCACATCCACCCAAGACAATCATATCAGCCATGGAGACACGCTTGTTGCCAGTGGCAGAGTTATTGAATTCTTGCTGAATGCGCTCCAAGGTTTGCAGAACTTTTGCAAGTCGCGGTGGATTATTGACCTCCCAATCTTTCTGCGGGGCAAGCCGAATACGTGCGCCGTTAGCACCGCCGCGTCGGTCTGAACTGCGGAATGTGGAAGCTGAAGCCCAAGCCGTAGAGACCAGTTCAGAAATAGAAAGACCAGAGGCAAGAATCTGTCGCTTCAACGCTTCAATATCGTTCTGGTCAATTAGCTCGTGCGTGACAGCTGGAATAGGGTCTTGCCAAATCAGGTCTTCTTGTGGGACTTCAGGACCAAGGTAGCGTATGCGCGGAC
>PHFL01000055.1:0-1423 GCA_002794105.1 Candidatus Thermochlorobacter aerophilus
GCGCCTGGAAGTCCACCCAGCGGTCAACCCCGGGGAAGCGCATCCTCCACATGCTCCCGTGGGGTCCGAGCGACTCTACAACGAACCGCACATGTGCTTGCTCGGACTGCCCCACCCGAAGGACCTGACAGCGGGCAGCACACTGCATCCACTCATCCCATGGTGGGCACTCAGCGATCACGGCAACGGCATCGGCGGGCAGGAGCGCGAAGAGGCGCTGCTTTGCCCGCGCGTAGGCTTCCATGCTGCCGTGGTAGTCCAGATGCTCGTGCGAAAGATTGGTAAAGGCGGCGGCGCGGAAGCGGACGCCATCCACGCGATACTGGTCGAGCGCATGGGAGCTCACCTCCATAGCTACCGCCTGGAGCCCTCGGCACCACATCTCGTGCAGGAACCGGGCAAGCTCCGGCGCGGTCGGTGTCGTGTGCGCGGTGGGAAGCCGCTCGGCTCCGATATAGGCGCCCGTTGTGCCGATGAGCCCTGTGGGGATGCCCGCTGCCTCCAGGAGATGGCGCACCAGGAAGGTCACCGTGGTCTTGCCGTTGGTTCCGGTGACACCGATGACCTGCAACCGTTGTGAGGGCTCGCCGTAGAAGCGCTGCGCAAGCTGTGCCAGCACCTGGCGAGGTTCCTCAACGCGCACAACCGCACACGGAGGGAGCTCATCGGGCAGGTCGCGGCAGAGGAGGGCAACCGCGCCATTGCGCACAGCATCGGCAATGAAGTGATGTCCATCGGTGGAGCGCCCCGGCAGCGCCGCAAAGAGCGCTCCAGGCGTGCAGCGGCGCGAGTCCTCACAGATTGCTGCAATGCGCTCTTCGCCCGTGCCGGCGACGAGGTCGTGCGGGATGCCCTGGAGCAGTTGTTTCAGGGGGATTGGCTCCATGGAGCGCCCTACCAGGGCTCCTCTTCCTCAGGGGTGGATTCCTCGCCGGTGGAGGATTTCGGCGTCAGTGCCGTCTGCGGAAGTTGGAGTAGCTCGGCGATCCGCGCAAGCAGTTGCCGCTCCAGCACCCCGTTGGATGCCCAGAAGTACACGCGGTTGGTGATGTAGCCCTCCATGCCGCTGAGCTCCGCTGTCAAGCGCAGCTCCACTCCGGCGGTATCCAACTCCCGTAGGCGCACGGTGTACTGCACTCGTCCGTTCATCCAGCGTGCCCCGCGGATGCGCGGAATCTGCACGCTATAGCGCTCCATCACCGCACGCGCGGAATCCTCCCCCTGCACGAGCACGCAGAACTCCGAGCGCAGCATCCCCGAAAGCGTCCCGGCGGTATCCTCCAGGTACCGGTCGTACTCCAACTGGCATCCCCGTTCGGTGAGCGCCTGCTTGACGGCGCGCCACACTTCGGGGAAGCGCTTCGGGATTACAAGCTGGAACTCCTGCGGCTGCGCCCACAGCGGCACGGTCACGCACCACAGC
>PHFL01000055.1:8893-10463 GCA_002794105.1 Candidatus Thermochlorobacter aerophilus
ACCTTCCGCCGGATGGGCAAGGTGACGTTTGCCGATATCCAGGACGAAAGCGGGCGAATCCAGCTCTACTTCCGCATCAATGAGCTTGGGCAGCGCTACGAACTGCTGCGCTTGCTCGATATCGGCGATATCCTCGGCGTGCGCGGCTTTGCTTTCCGCACGAAAACCGGCGAGCTCACCATCCACGTGCTCGACTACCAGCTCCTGTGCAAATCCCTGCGTCCTATCCCCACCCCCAAGGAGGAGGTAGATGAGCACGGCAACCGCATCCGCCACGATGCCTTCACCGACAAGGAGCAGCGCTACCGCCGGCGGTACCTGGACCTGATCGTCAACCCCGAGGTACGGGAGCTCTTCCGCGCTCGCGCCCGCATCATCGCCTCCATCCGCGAATTCTTCGACCAGCGCGGTTGGCTGGAGGTGGAGACCCCAATCCTCCAGCCCGTCTACGGCGGCGCCAACGCCCGACCGTTCGTCACCTACTTCAACGCCCTGGACACGCACTTCTACCTGCGCATTGCAACCGAGCTCTACCTCAAGCGGCTCATCGTCGGCGGCTTCGAAGGCGTCTACGAAATCGGGAAGAACTTCCGCAACGAGGGGATCGACCGTCTGCACAATCCGGAGTTCACCGCGCTGGAGCTCTACGTTGCCTACCGCGACTACTACTGGATGATGGAGCTGGTCGAGGAGCTGCTGCTCTTCGTTGCTGAACGCGTCAACGGCACAAGAGAGCTGCGCCGAGGCGAGCTCACGGTGGTGCTCCAGCGCCCCTTCCGCCGCATCCGATGGTTCGATGCCGTTGCCCACGCAACGGGCTGCGATATCCGGAACGCCTCCGAATCGGAGCTGCGAGCCCTGTGCCAGCAGCACGGCATCGAGGTACCCGCCAACGCCTCTGTACCCAAGCTGCTCGACGAGCTCTTCTCCACCGTTGTCCAACCCCGGCTCATCGAGCCAACCTTTGTGCTGGACTACCCCGTGGTGCTCTCCCCGTTGGCAAAGCGCCACCGCAGCGAGCCGGACCTTGCCGAACGCTTCGAGCTCTACATCTTCGGCATGGAGCTGGCAAACGCCTTCTCCGAACTCAACGACCCCCTGGAGCAGCGCCAGCGCTTCCAACAGCAACTGCTCTGGCGCGATAAGGGCGACCTGGAGGCGATGCCAATGGATGAGGACTTCCTGCAGGCGCTCGAGGTCGGACTCCCCCCAACGGCTGGGCTCGGCATCGGAATTGACCGGCTGGCGATGGTGCTACTCAACCAGCACAGCATCCGGGATGCCATCTTGTTCCCGCATCTGCGTCCGGAGCACTCCACAGTTGGAACGTCTCCCAATCCGTAAGCGCTATGGGCTATACGCCGCTGCCATCGCCCTCTGTGCCTACCGTTGCACGCCCGCAACGGCTGTGGCTGCATCTGCTGCTGTTCGTGCTCACCTTCTTCTCCGTCCTGCTGGCAGGGGTGCAGTGGATGGGCAAGGACTTCACCGAGCTGAGCAATCTCCACTACGGGCTGACCTACGCCGTGCTGCTGCTGTGCTTCCTGAGCGCCCATGAGTTCGGGCACTA
>PHFL01000056.1:0-8464 GCA_002794105.1 Candidatus Thermochlorobacter aerophilus
GGCATTCTCACCTGTTACGACTTCTCCGCCACTCCCTTCACGCCATCGGGAAAGACGAGCAGCGAGGAGGCGCTCTTCGGCTGGATCGTCAGCGACTTTGGGCTGAACGATGCCATCGAATCGGGGCTGGTGAAGACGCCGCGCGTGGTGGTGCGCGACGATGCCGTGCCGGACGCCAAGACCTACAAGTCGCGGCTTTACCACATCTACAACGATCCGGAGGTCAAAGACGACCTGAACCGCAAGGCCAACCCCGAGGAGCCGCTGCCCGACCTGGTGCTGAACGCCTACTACCTGCTGGGCTACGACTGGCGAGAGACGTTGAAGGCGTGGCGCGAGGCCGGGCTGCGCACCCCGCCAGTGATGATCACCGTCTGTAACCGCACCGAAACCGCGGCGCGGGTCAAGCACGCCTTCGACTCGCGGCGCATCCGCATCGAGGAGCTGTGCGATCCGGAGCGCATCCTGCACATCGACTCGGATGTGCTGAAAGATGCAGAGAAACAGGACGAGTCGGATATCCCAGCAGACGAGAACGAGCAGGAAGGGGAGGACGACGCGCCGGTCGCGCGCAAGGTGACCAAGGCCAAGCAGGCAGAGCTGCTGCGCCAGACCGTGGACACGGTGGGGAAGGTCGGACAGCCGGGCGAGAAGATTCACAATGTCATCTCCGTCGGCATGCTGAGCGAGGGCTGGGATGCGAAGACCGTGACCCACATCATGGGCCTGCGCGCCTTTACCAGCCAGCTCTTGTGCGAACAGGTGGTGGGGCGCGGCTTACGGCGCATATCCTACGAGGTGAACCCAGAGACGGGCCTGCTCGAGCCGGAGTACGTCAACATCTTCGGCGTGCCGTTTACGTTCCTGCCGCACGAAAGCACCGCAGGCGGCCCGCCACCTCCCCCCGCGCCAAAGACCGCCGTCGAGCCGGACCCCGCCAAAGCGGAGTTTGAAATCTGCTGGCCGAACGTAGTGCGCATTGACCGTGTCTTTCAACCTAGGCTGACGCTGGATTGGTCGAAAGTGCGTCCGCTGGCGCTGGACGCAGCACAGACGGCGCAGGTGGCCGAGCTGGCGCCGATCCTCGAAGGCAAGCCCGATGTGACCAAGATCAGCCGCATCGAGCTAGAGCGGCTGGCGCGAGAGTTCCGCACGCAGCGCATCATCTTCGAGACGGCGCGGGATGTCTTCGATCAGGTGAAACATGCCTGGCGGGGCAGCCGGGAGGTCTTGCTGGCGCAACTGGTGAGGATCGTCGAGCAGTTCATCGCCTCCGACCGCATCACCATCACGCCCGCCATTGTTCGACCAGGACGACCTGCGCCGGCGGCTCATCATCACGCTCAATATGTCGCGGGTCGTCCAGCACATCTGGGAGGCAGTGCGGCAGGAGAACATCGAGAAACTCATGCCCGTCTTCGACCGCGACCACCCGATCCGATCAACGGGTGACATGCGCACCTGGTACACCAGCAAGCCGTGCGAGCGCACGCGGAAGTCGCACATCAACGTCTGCGTCTACGACAGCACATGGGAGGCATCGGACGCCTTCGCCCTCGAGGACAGCAGCGAGGTGGCAGCCTGGGTCAAGAATGACCACCTCGGCTTTGAAGTGTTCTATGTCTATCGCGGGGTCGTCCGAAAGTATCGGCCCGACTTCCTCGTTCGGCTGCGCAGCGGCGACATGCTCGTTCTGGAAACGAAGGGCCAGGACACCGAACAGGACGAGGTGAAGCATCAGTATATGAAAGAATGGATCATGGCTGTCAATGCGCACGGCGGATTTGGACGCTGGCGTTTGGCGGTAGTGCGACACCCTGGCGAGATTCGTGACGTGATCATGCAAATGTGAGAAAGCGAGCCCTACCCGCACCCGGATGCTCTCGTCGGTGGCGGGTGAGAAACACAGCCGAACGCACCCGCTACCTCCACACCCTATAGAATTGCGCAAAGATGACCATCGAGCGCGTGATCTTGGCCGGCTTCAAGTCCTTCGCCGAACGGACGGAGGTCGCACTGCGCCCGCTGACGATCCTGGCCGGCGCGAACGGCGCCGGCAAGTCCACGCTCATGCACGCGCTGCTGCTGCTCAAACAAACGCTCGAATCGGACTACGACGCCGGCCCGCTGCGCCTGGACGGGCCGCACGTCGCGTTCTCGCGGGTCGAGCAGATGCTGTGGGCCGGGCCGCCACAACGCGCAGCGCAGTTCACCCTCGGGTTACACCTCAGCAGCCGGCACGGCTACGAAGTCACCTTCAGGCAGGGCGAGGGGGGCACGCTGCCGCTGGAGATCGCACAAGCGACCTACGTCTATCGCGATCAGCGGGCTGCGCTATCGCTCGAACCTTCTCAGGAACAATTCGCCGCCTATCTCCGGCTGCTCGGCAGCCTGGGCATTGTGTTGCCGAACCGCCAGGACCTTGTTCCCTCTGGCCGCGTTCAGCGCCAGGGCTTCTTCCTGTTTATCCCTTCGCTCACCCGTGCACGCGATGGCGAACAGGCGGATAGCCTGAGCCTGTTTCGCCCGCCCATCAGCCCCGATGTGGAACGAGACGTGCGAGGCATCATCCACCTGCCGGGGCTGCGCGGCAACCCAAGCCGCACCTACCCAGCGGCCGCAGTCGGTTCGTCCTTCCGAGGGCCGTTCACCCACTACGTCGCCGGCGTCATCGCCGAATGGCAGCGCCTTCAAGATGGGCTCGTGAGCCGACTGAAAGATGACCTGTTCGAGCTTGGGCTGACGTCAAACGTCCGCGCGCAACCAGTGAGCGACGTCGAGTTTGCGCTGCGCGTCGGGCGCACGCCTGGCGCAGAATCCGACGACTTGGTTGACATCGCCGACACCGGCCTCGGCCTGTCGCAGGCCCTGCCCGTCCTCGTCGCGCTGTTGGTTGCCGAGCCGGGGCAGTTGGTCCTGGTTGAGCATCCCGAGCTTCACCTGCACCCGCGCGCCGTCCGCGCGCTGGCCGGCCCGCTCCGGCGCGCCATCGAGCGCGGCGTCTGGGTCGTGCTCGAGACGCACAGCGACCTGTTATTGATCAGCCTCCAAGAACAGGTGGCGCGCGGCGCGCTTCGCCCCGAAGATGTGCTGCTGCACTGGGTGCAGCGCGACGAGCGCGGCGCGAGCGTGCTCCATAGCACGACGCTCGATGCGAATGGCGACTGGGGTGAGGACGTTCCAGTGGACTTTGAGGACATTCGACTAAACGCCGTAAGTAGCTATCTCAAAGCCACCTTCAAGATGTAATGCGCATCGTCGTAGATACTTCGGTGGCTCGCGCCGCAGGTAATAGTGGAGACCGCACCGCTCAAGCGTGTCTCAACTCGCTAGAAGCCATTTTGGCGAAACCCTCCTACCTAGCTGCTTTTAACCAATCACTGCTGAGGGAATGGTTTAAAGAGATAGAAGACAGGAGAGGCAGAAAAAGAAGATACGCTTCATCCTCTGCGAGTGAATGGTTTCTCAAGATGAGAAGAAGGCTGGTGGTGCTGCCTGAGCGCAAGGATTTCATCAATCAGTGCATACAAGCAAGTGCATCGCTCGCAGCAGCGTCCGCGATTCAGAAAGACCTTCACCTCGTGGACCTGGCGCTGCAGGCCGATCATCGCGTCCTGTCCACAGACAAGAAAATCGTCGGCCATCTCCGCCAGCTTGGCAAGCACGTCCCAGAGGTGTGCCCGATCCTGTGGGTGCATCCGGTTGACCACGACGCGCCGGCCTGGCTGGCCGGGGGCGCGCCGGCGCGAGACGACTGTCGCATCTGCTGAACGATGAGCATGAACATCTATCTGCTGCTCGAAGCATTGATCATGGGGGTGATCGAGGGGCTGACCGAGTTCCTGCCGATCTCCTCCACCGGCCACCTGATCGTCGCCGGCCGGCTGCTGCGCTTTCCAGAAGAGATCGCCGCCACGTTTGAGATCTTCATTCAGCTCGGCGCGATCCTGGCGGTGGTGGTGTACTTCGCGCGCGACCTTCTGCGCGAGGTGCGGGCTGCGCCGGCTGCCCGCGGCCTGTTGCTCAACTTGGCGGTCGCCTTCCTGCCGGCGGCCCTGGTCGGCGTCGCGCTGGGCGACCTGATCAAAGCTTACTTGTTCAACCCGGTCACCGTGGCGTTCGCGCTGATCGGCGGCGGGGTGATCATGCTGATCATCGAGCAGCGCCCGCGCCAGCCCGCCGTGCAGGATGTGCTGGCCGCGCGCTGGCCGCACGCGCTGGTCGTCGGCCTGGCCCAGATCGCCTCGCTTTGGCCGGGTTTCTCGCGCTCAGCGTCCACCATCATCGGCGGGATGCTGGCCGGCATGGACCGCCCCACTGCGCTGCGCTTCTCGTTTTATTTATCCATCCCGACCATGGTCGCGGCCACGGTCTTCGACTTCCTGCGCAGCCTGGATAAGATCCACGCCGAGGCGCTGCCGGCGTTCTTCATCGGCATGGCCTGCGCCTTTCTGGTGGCGCTGGCCGTGATCGAGTTCCTGCTGGGCTACGTCGCCCGCCACGACTTCAAGCCGTTCGGCTGGTATCGCATCGCCGCCGGCCTGGCGCTGTTGGGGCTGGCCGGGGTCGGCTTTTGGAGCTAGTCCAGCAGGTTTGGCCGCAGCCAGCGCGCCATCTCCTCAACGCTCATCCCCTTGCGGCGCGCGTAGTCCTCGAGCTGATCGCGCCCGATCTTGCCCACGCCGAAGTAGCGCGCCTGTGGGTGGAAGAAGTACCAGCCGCTCACGCTGCTGGCCGGTGCGATCGCGCAGCTCTCGGTTAGCGTCGCGCCGATCTGTCGCTCGACGTCCAACAGCGCCCAGATCAGGCGCTTCTCGGTATGGTCCGGGCAGGCCGGATAGCCCGGCGCGGGACGGATGCCGCGGTATTTCTCGGCGATCAAGTCCTCGTTCGTGAACTGCTCGCTTAGCCCGTAGCCCATGTCGTCGCGCGCCTGCTTGTGCAGCCGCTCGGCGAAGGCCTCGGCCAGCCGATCGGCCAAGGCTTCGATCAGGATAGCGCTGTAGTCATCGCCGGCGGCCTTGTATGCCTCAGCGATCTCCCTGGCGCCGTGGATGCTGACGGCGAACGCGCCGATGTAATCCACGACGCCGCTCTCCTTGGGCGCGACGAAGTCGGCAAGGGCCAGGTTATGGCCCAGCAAGCCATTCTCCTCGCCGGCGCGCTGCTTGTCGTGCTGCTGACGAAGGGTGTGAAAAGTGACGAGCAGCCGGGCGCGCGACTCGTCGGCGTATACCTCAATGTCATCGCCGACGCTGTTCGCAGGAAACAGGCCATAGACGCCGCGCGCCTGGAGCAGCATTGGCGCAGCCTGGGTCTGAACCTTCTCAGCGCCGGGGCGATGCGCCGCCGCGCGCGCGTTCAGGTCGGCCTGAACCAGGCGGTTGAGCATCGCTTGGGCGTCGGCGTAAAGCTTGCGCGCCTGCTCACCGATCGCTGGGTCGTCCAGGATCTCTGGGAAGTGGCCGGCCAGCTCCCAGGCGCGGAAGAAGGGCGTCCAATCTATGTAGCTCACCAGTTCGCGCAGCGGCCATTCCACCACCCGGACGCCGATGAAGGCCGGCTCGCTGGCGAAGTCGTGGCTTTCGAGCGTCCAGCGGAAGCGTCAGCGGCGCGCCTCGTCCAGCGGCAACAATCGGCGCTCTCTGGGGCCGGCCAGTTGGGCGCGCAACTGCGCTTGCTCCTCCTCGTTCTTGCGGACGAATGCCTCGCGCAAGTCCGGGCTGACCAGCGCGCCCACCACGCCCACGGCGCGGCTGGCGTCCGGCACGTGAACCACCGGCTGCGAATAGGCCGGCGCGATCTTCAGCGCGGTATGGGCCTTGCTGGTGGTGGCCCCGCCGATCAGCAGCGGGATGGTGAACCCCTCGCGCTCCATCTCGCGCGCCACGTGGACCATCTCGTCCAGCGACGGCGTGATCAAACCGCTGAGGCCGATCAGGTCTGCGCCCACCTCGCGCGCGGCCTTTAAGATCTTCTCAGCCGGCACCATCACCCCCAGGTCATGCACCTCGTAGTTGTTGCACCCCAGCACCACGCTGACGATGTTCTTGCCGATGTCGTGCACGTCACCCTTGACCGTGGCGATGACGATCCTGGCTTTGGCCTGCTGGAGGGCATCGGGGGCGGATTCGCGCTCGGCTTGGATATACGGCTCTAGGACGGCCACGGCTTTCTTCATCACCCGTGCGCTCTTCACCACCTGCGGCAGGAACATCTTGCCGGCCCCGAAGAGGTCGCCGACCACGTTCATGCCGGCCATCAGCGGCCCTTCGATCACCGCGAGCGGCCTGCCGTATTGCTTGAGCGCCTCGAGCACGTCGGCCTCGATGTAATCGGCGATCCCATGGATCAGCGCGTGTTCCAGGCGTTTCTCGACCGACCCTTCGCGCCAGGCGAGCTGTGCGCCCTCATCGGCCCGTTCCCTGCTGGGGCCGGTGTGCTGAATCTCCTGTGCGAAGGCGATCAGCCGTTCGGTGGCGTCGGGCCGGCGGTTCAGGATGACATCCTCCACCCGTTCGCGCAGATCGGGCGGGATCTCGTCGTAGACCATCAACTGGCCGGCGTTGACGATGGCCATGTCCAGGCCGGCGCGGATGGCGTGATAAAGGAACACGCTGTGCATCGCCTCGCGCACGCGGTTGTTGCCGCGAAAGCTGAACGAGATGTTGCTGATCCCCCCGCTCGTCTTGGCGCCCGGCAGGTTCTCCTTGATCCAGCGCACGGCGCGGATGAAGTCCACCGCGTAGCTGTTGTGCTCCTCAATGCCGGTGGCCACGGTGAGCACGTTCGGGTCGAAGATGATGTCCTCGGCGGGGAAGCCGACCTCGTTGACCAAGATGCGATAGGCGCGCGCGCAGATCTCAACCTTGCGCTCGAAGGTATCGGCCTGGCCCTGTTCGTCGAACGCCATGACGACCACGCCGGCCCCGAAGCGCTTGATCACCTCGGCGCGCGCCTTAAAGGCCGCTTCGCCCTCTTTGAGAGAGATCGAGTTGACGATGCACTTGCCCTGAACACACTTCAAGCCGGCTTCGATCACGCTCCACTTGGAGCTATCGATCATGATCGGCACGCGCGCGATGTCCGGCTCAGCCATCAGCAGGTTAAGGAAGCGCGTCATGCACGCTTCGCTATCCAGCATGCCCTCGTCGAAGTTCACGTCCAGAATGTTGGCGCCGTTCTCCACCTGCTGGCGGGCGATGCCCAGCGCCTCCTCGAACTTGCCTTCCTTGATTAGCCGAGCGAACTTGGGCGAGCCGGTCACGTTGGTGCGCTCGCCGACCACCAGAAAGCCGGAGGCCACCCCATCGCTGGGCGCGTCGTCCCCTGTGACGGGCTGTCTCGTCTCGACGACGAGCGGCTCCAGCCCGCTGAAGTAGGTGCGCGAGGTCGGGCGATGGCGCACGTGAGGGCGCGCATGGCGGATGGCCTGGCACACGGCCGCGATGTGCGCAGGGGTGGTGCCGCAACAGCCGCCCAGGATGTTCACCCAGCCTTCCTGGGCGAACTCGCCGACGGTATCGGCAAAGCGCGCCGGCGACATGTCATACGCGCCCAGCGCGTTGGGCAGGCCGGCGTTGGGATAGCACGAGATGTAGGTCGGCGCGAGGCCGGCCAGCGCCTGGATGTACGGCCGCATCTCCTCCGGCCCCAGCGCGCAGTTGATGCCGACGCTGAGCAGCGGCGCGCGATGAATGCTGGCCCAGAACGCCTCCAGCGTCTGGCCGCTCAACGTGCGGCCGCTCTGGTCGGTGATCGTCACGCTGACCATCACCGGCACGCGCCGGGCGCCCTCGGCGAACAATTGCTGGATGGCGTAGAGCGCGGCCTTTAGGTTTAGCGTGTCGAAGACGGTCTCGGCCAGCAACAGGTCCACCCCGCCCTCGATCAACGCTTTGGCCTGGTCGTAGTAGGCGCGCATGACCTGGTCGAAGGCCACGGCGCGAAAGCCGGGGTCGTTGACATCGGGGCTGAGCGAGAGCGTGCGGTTCATCGGCCCGAGCGCGCCGGCCACGTAGCGCGGCTGTGTCGGGTCGCGGCGGGTGAACTCGTCGGCGGCTTGGCGGGCCAGGCGCGCTGCGGCCAGGTTGATCTCGCGGATCAGCGCGGGATCGGCCATCTCGAAGTCGGCCAGGCTGATCGCCTGGGCGTTGAAGGTGTTGGTCTCGATGATGTCCGCGCCGGCTTCCAGATACTGGCGATGAATGTCGAGGATCACATCGGGCCGCGTCAGGTTCAGCACCTCGTTGTTGTTCTTTAGCTCCACTGGGTGATCGCCGAAGCGCTCGCCGCGGTAGTCCTCTTCGGCCAGGCGATAGCTCTGGATCATGGTGCCCATCGCCCCGTCCAGCACCAGGATGCGGCGTTCCAGCAGGTCGGCGATCGGTGGTTTCGGCGGGATCAGCGCTTCCATCGTTGGCTTCACGAGTAAGTGAATGGACGGCACTTGCGAATGACCAAT
>PHFL01000056.1:9503-11734 GCA_002794105.1 Candidatus Thermochlorobacter aerophilus
GTGACCCCGCAGCGCCTCAGCCGGCCGCGCGCAGGGGCGGTTCGCAAACCGCCCCTGCCCAGGATGACAGGGTCAGGGTCCGCCCGTGCCGCGCCACAGCGCTTCTTGGGGAGCAGCATCGTCGCCCCTGCCCGTGAGCGGATGCATCTCTGGGTTGCTATAATGGAAGCGGTGAACACTCCTACCCACTTGTCCACCGAGCATGCCCAGCAGGACGGAGCCGGCGTCAAGACGGGCGACCCAGAACGCGCCCACCCACCACAGAGCGGGCGCAGAGCCGCTGCCATTGCCGTGCTCGCAGCGGCTGTGATCATCGCAGCCATGGTGGGCATCATTTATCTTCTGCTACAAAACCCACCGCTCACAGCAAACATCCGCGATATTGCAATCATCGTTGCTGCTCTAGTATTGATCGTGACGAGCAGCATAAGTAGCCTACTGCTCATCATTCTGCTCTATCGTCTCCAGGCGTTGACGCAGTTCTTGCGGTCGGAGCTGGTGCCCATACTCATGGATACTCAGAGAGCCGCCCGCACCGTTTACGGCACAACTGTGTTCCTCAGCAAGAGCATCGCCCAACCAACGATCAAGGCAGCGGGCTTCGCCGCCCGCTTCCAGCGGATGACCCAGGTGATTGGCCGAAAGCTTAAGGCGAAGTGATGGGCGCGCCTGCGCGCAGAAGCAGCTTCGTCGCCAGCATAACGGGCAATAAATCATCCCAGAAATAGTGTCTCAGCAAAATCCCCGTTGCACGCGCCGGCGACCCCGCAGCGTCTCTCTCACTGTTATACAAGGGGCAGAGCAGTACTACGCCCCCACGCGAAGCATCTGAAATCCCGCCCGACCATGTCGTAGGGGCATAGCGGCGCTACGCCCCCCGCGCAGCCACCAACGCCCCGCCTCAGTGACCCCGCAGTGCCTTCCATATTTGTCATTCTGAGAATCTAAACTCGCGCCGTCAAATTGTTGTGGGGGCACCTGGGCCGCGCGGCTCCGGACTGGCGGATGCTTCGCAGCGCGAAAAGGCAGCGGGGCGTTGAGTGAATCCTCGAGGGCTTGGTTTGTCAGGAGCTTAGATGCTTCGCTCCGCTCAGCATGACACACTAAACAACCGCCCCTACTCGTGAATACACCCGAACGCATCCGCTGTGATAGACTTGTGATCAAGGCCGGCCTAAAACATCACCCGCAGCGCAGAGCGATTTCTATTTGACCAGCAAACAGGGAGCGCTCGCCAAGCGCTCCCGTTTTGTTTTATCTGCCGACCAAAAGGAGGAGCACCATGCAGTATCCCGCCGGCGCGCTGCGTCGCCGATGACCAGCGCAACGCGGTCCGGCCCCAGAACGGCCGCTGCGACGTGGGCGCGGTGGAGTTGAGGGTATGGCAGGGGCATCTGCCGATCGTTCGCAGGTGAGCCGGGGCGTCAGGGGATCACATAGCCGCGCTCCGGCGCAAAGTCCCAGCCCACCACGGCGCCCTCGGCGAGGGCGCTGCCCCACACGCCACTCTGATCGCTGACGCTCAACATCTGGCCGCTGGTCTCTATCTCATACTCAATAGCGCTGCCCAAGAACGTCACCGCCCGCACGCGGCCCTGGAAGCGGCCCACGCCGTCTTGACATAGGCGGATCGCCTCTGGGCGCAGCATGAGCGCAGCCGGCCCAGGCGCGACGCTCGCATGCGCCGGCACGCGCATCGGCTGTCCCCACAGCGCGACCTCGGCCCAGCCGCCGACGACGCGCGCGACGGTGACATCCAGAAAGTTCGCCCGCCCGATGAAGTCGGCCACGAAGCGCGTGGCCGGCCGGGTGTAGAGTTCAGCCGGCGCGCTGGCCTGTTCCACCCGCCCGGCGTTCATCACCACCACACGATCCGAGAGGCTCATCGCCTCGGCCTGGTCGTGGGTGACGTAGATGCTGGTGATGCCCAATTGCTTCTGTAAGCGCCGGATCTCGGCGCGCAGCGCCACGCGCAGCTTGGCGTCCAGGTTCGAGAGGGGTTCGTCGAACAGCAGCACCTTGGGGCGCACGGCCATCGCGCGCGCCAACGCCACCCGCTGTTGCTGGCCGCCGGAGAGCGAGGCCGGCCGGCGGTGCTCCAGGCCGCTCAGTTCACCAGCGCCATCATCTCGCCCACCGTCCGCTCATCTCGCCTTTGGCCAGTGGCGCAGCCGCAGCCGTAGCGATGTTCTCGACACGCTCATGTGCGGGAAGAGCGCATACGACTGAAA
>PHFL01000056.1:11754-13180 GCA_002794105.1 Candidatus Thermochlorobacter aerophilus
CCGCCGGCCTGCGCCCGGACGAGCCGCTGACCGAGGTCGCGCGCCATCGCGTCATCCGCCGGCTGATTAACGGGCTGGTGACCGACCTGTTAACGGAGAGCAGCCGGCGCATTGATGCGCTGCTGCGCGCCTGCGGCGGACAGGTCAGCGTGGACGACGTGCGGCGCTGGCCGACGCCGCTGATCGGCTATCCCCCCGAGACCGAGCAGATGAACCGCGCGCTCAAGCAATTCCTCTATGCGCACATGTATACTCACCCGCACACCCAGCAGATGGCTGCACAGGCTGAACAGGTGCTCAGTGACCTGTTTGCCACCTATCTGCGCCGGCCTGAGCAATTGCCCGAAAGCGCGCGCGCCAGACTGGACGAATTACCTCTCCCTCGCGTGGTGTGCGACTACATCGCCGGCATGACCGACCGCTTCGCGCTGCGAGCGCACGCCGAGTTGATCGGCAGGGCGTAGGGGGTGCGCTCATGGGCTTGCCTCTGCCCGCACGGCGTCGCCGGCACGCTGCCCACCTCGTCACCCTGAGCACAGCGACATGCGCGCCTGGCACTTTGTCGGCTGCGCGTTTAGACGCTGACGCCCAGAACGACAGGGAGTCAGGGCCTCGGTGACCCTATGCAATGACAGGATGCGGCGAATCATGGCACCCCCGCGCGCTCAATGCTGGTCACGTTGAGCATGCGCCAAATGCACCGCGTCAGGGGATCACATAGCCGCGCTCCGGCGCAAAGTCCCAGCCGACCAACTCGCCCTCGGCGAATATGCCGCCCCACACGGCCTCTCTGTCGCTGACGGTCAGCGTCTGGCCATGGGTCTCGATCTCGTATTCGACGGCGCTGCCCAGGAACGTCACCGCCCGCACGCGGCCTTGAAAGCGCGCCGCGCACGCGCCGGCGCGCCCGGCGAGGCAGATCGCCTCCGGGCGCAGCATCAGCGCCGCCGGCCCTGGCCTGACGTTCTCGTGGGCCGGCACGCGCATCGGGTGCGCCCAGAGGGTGATCTCGGCCCAGCCGCCCGCGACGCGCTCAACCGCGACGTCCAGGAAGTTAGCCTGGCCGATGAAGTCGGCCACGAAGCGCGTGGCCGGCCGGGCGTATAGCTCAGCCGGCGCGCTGGCCTGCTCCACCCGCCCGGCGTTCATCACCACCACACGATCCGAGAGGCTCATCGCCTCGGCCTGATCGTGGGTGACGTAGATGCTGGTGATGCCCAGTTGCTTTTGCAAGCGGCGGATCTCCGCGCGCAGCGCCACGCGCAGCTTGGCGTCCAGGTTCGAGAGGGGTTCGTCGAACAGCAGCACCTTGGGGCGCACGGCCATCGCGCGCGCCAACGCCACCCGCTGTTGCTGGCCGCCGGAGAGCGAGGCCGGCCGGCGGTGCTCCAGGCCGCTCAGGTTCACCAGCGCCATCATCTCGCCC
>PHFL01000056.1:15189-19561 GCA_002794105.1 Candidatus Thermochlorobacter aerophilus
TTGACCGAGCGCTCCGAGACTTTGGCGTTGGGGTTGGTGGGCAACTGGTAGGACTTGACCGTTGGGCCGATCTCCTGTGCGCTGGCGGTGAGCACCCAGTCAATCCACATCTTGGCCGCCTCTGGTTCGGGCGCGCCCTTGATGAGCGCCACGCCGCCGATTTCATACCCCGTGCCCTCCGCGGGGAAGGACACCTCCAGCATGTTCATCCCCTCGTCGGCGAACTTAACGCAATCGTGCGAGAAGATCACGGACACAGCCACTTCACCGCGGCCCGCCATCTGACCCGGCGCCGAGCCGCTCTTGGTGTACTGGAGGATATTCTGGTGCAACTTCTTGAGGTAGTCAAACGCCGCGTCCACGCTGCCCAGCCTGGTCACCTGCGTCCAAACGGCGGTATAGGCCGTGCCGGAGCTGGCCGGGTGCGCCATCGCCACTTGGCCCTTGAGCTTCGGATCGAGCAAATCCTCCCACGAATCCGGCTTCTCAACGCCAAGCTTGCTCAGGGCGTCCCGATTTGAGCAAAAGCCGAGTGCGCCGACGTACACGCCGGTCCACAGGCCGTTGGGGTCCTTATACTCGCTGGGAATCTCGGCCGCGTTGGGCGAAACGTAGGGTTCCAGCAAATCCTCGGTGCTGGCTGCCACGTAGGTATCCACCGGGCCACCCCACCAAACGCTGAACTCTGGGTTGTCTTTGGTGGCCCGCAGCTTGGCCAGCGCCTCGCCCGAAGACAGACGAATGTAGCTGGTCTGGATGCCGAACTGCTCTTGGAAGGCTTTCGTCATCGCCTGGCACCAGTCCTCTTGGGGGGTGCAGAGCACGGTGAGCTTCTCTGGTTTCGCGGCGGGCGCCTTCGGCTCGGCCGGTTCAGGGGTAGATGCGCTCGGTGCGCTGGCTGGGGGTGGCGCAGGGGTTGGCGGCGCAGCCGGCAGTGCACATGCTGATGCGACAAAAGACGCTACTGCAATCTGTATCAATAGACTTCTCGACATGTTATCCTCCTTTCAGTAGCACAGTAGCACGTTTTCTTTAAGCTGTTATTAACTAATACGCCCCGCGCCCGGAAAGGGCATACGGGATGGTCTTCAAGATGATCTTCAGGTCCAATGCGGGCGACCAGTTCTCTATGTAATACACGTCCAGCAGGCACATCTCGTCGAACGACAGCTCGCTGCGCCCGCTGATCTGCCATAGGCCGGTGATGCCGGGGAGCACACGCAGCCGCTCGCAGTGCCAATCGGCATACTCCGCCACCTCCGAGAGCATGGCCGGCCGCGGCCCGACGATGCTCATCTCGCCCTTGAGCACGTTCCAGAACTGCGGCATCTCATCTATGCTCAGCTTGCGCAGCACGCGCCCCACCCGCGTGCAGCGCGGGTCGTCGCGGATTTTGAACAATGGGCCATCGGCTTCGTTGAGCGGTTTGAGCTGGTCTTGCAAGCGGTCGGCGTCCTGGAACATCGAGCGCAGCTTGTAGACCTTAAACGGCTTGCCGTCACGGCCGGCGCGCCATTGGCTGAAGATCACCGGCCCGGGCGACTCCAGCCGGATAGCAATCGCAGCCACAGCGATGATCGGCAGGCAGATGAGGAGGAACAGGCCGCCGAGCAGCAGATCCATCGCGCGCTTGATCAGCCCGTTCGGCCCGCCCATGCTGCTCGGCGCATCCCGCGGGCTGAGCATGGGGATGCCGCCGAAGTCGTCCACGTCCAACCTGCCGAGGTTGATTTGGAGCAGCGACGGCACGACGCGGGCGCGCACGCCATGGCTGCGGCACAGCTCCACGATCTCGAGGATCTTTGGCTGAACCGACCATGGCAAGGTAATCACCACCTCATCCACTTGCTCTCGTCGCAAGAGGTCGGGCAACGCCGAGACCGGCCCCAGCGCAGGGAAGCGACCAATGCTGGTGTGCCCGCGCTGTGGGTCATCGTCCACAAAGCCGATGCAGCGATAGCCGAGGTCAGGGCGGGCGAACAGGGTGCGCATGACGGCGCGGCCCAGCTCGCCGGCGCCGACGATCAACACGTTGAACACCCCTACCCCCTGCGCGCGCTGGCGGGCTTCGTAGGCGTTCTTCACTGCCCGCGAGAGGCCGAGCAAGACCACCAAGAAGATGCCGGCTTCGGCGATCAGCAACCGCGAATAGACAGCCGGGCCGTAGATGAAGATCGCCAGCCAGACGATGCACACGGCCTTTAACACGCTGCCGCTGATCGTCCAGATTTGATCGAACCAGGAGAGCGCGCGGCGAGGCGCATAGACCCCATCAAGGGTGAAAAATCCCAGCATCGCAACGTTAAATAAGACCAGAATGGGCCAATAGTCGGCCAGCGACGCATCAAACGCGATGTCGCGGAACAACTGCCACCGATAGCGCGCCACGTAGCCCAGCACGAACGCCAGATTGATCAAAAGCAGGTCGCTGATGAAGGTGAACAGGCGGACTTTGCGGCGCGCCAGCCGATGGCTGGCCAAGCGCGCATCGCGTTCGCAGCGCGCGTAGGGCTGGGCTTCAACCGATGGGGAGATCATACATGCGATAGGTCTTATACACCCGTGCGCCGGTCTGCTCGATCACGCGATTCATCGCGTCGTTGGTCTCCAGAATCCACGACATCTCGCCGCCGATGTAGCCCTTGCGGATGCTGGTCTGGAGGATCCTGAGCATCATCAGCGCCTCGATGCCCAGGCCGCGATACTCTTTGAGCACGCCGGCCAGGATGACGCGCACGCTGTTCACCAACTTGCGGCGGTAGTAGAGAAACTTAAGCAACGTCCACCACTCAGGCGTCTTGGGGTTTGGGTAGGCTTTGCGCAGCGGGCGGTTGACGTTGGGCAGCGCAACGGCGATCCCGATCGGTTTGCCCTGCGCTTCGGCGATCAGGATGAAGTCCGGGTCGGCAAACTGCTTGAGGTTATTGACCACGTGCTCCAGCTCCTGGTCGGTCATCGGGACATGACCCCAGTTCTCGCGCCAGGCGCCGGATTCGCTGGCGTATACCGCCTTCAGGGCCTGAACTTCCTGGGGGAGGCGGCGAAAGTCCGCCGTGCGCAGGGTAAACCGGCCGCGCTTCTCGATCAACTGGGCCAGGCGCTCCAGCCGGTCGCCGATCACTTTCCGGGCGGTGTCGGACGACACCCACCAGGCCCACAGGTCCATGGCCTTCTTGAAGCCGTAGCGCTCGACCAAGCTGACGTAATACGGTGGGTTGTAGGGCATGAGCACCATCGGCTCGCTGTCGAAGCCGTCTATCAATAGGCCGCACTCGTCGTTCAGGCTGAGCGTGGCCGGCCCGCGCAAGACGTTCATCCCGCGCGCCTTGACCCAATCGCGGGCGGCGTCAAACAGCGCCGACGCAACCTGGAAGTCATCTACCGTCTCGAACCCGCCGAAGAAGCCGGTGCACTCGCGATGGAACTCGTTGTGCCGGTTGTTGACGATCGCCGCGATTGTGCCGACGACCCGACCATTGCAGCGGGCGATGAACAGCGCGGCGTCGGAGTGAGCGAAGAAGGGGTTCTTCGATTTATCGTAGAAGGCCATCCGCTCGCTGACCAGCGGCGGGACCCAGTATGGATTGCCTTTGTAGATCTCCCATTGAAAGGTGATGAACTGGCGACGTTCCGCCGGCGTACGACACTCAGAAACCACGACGTTGTCGCTCATGCCGAAGGGGATTGTAAACCGAGCCGTGATATAGTTAAAGGCCGGCATGTCGCGCATCGCTGCGACGCCGCAGATTTCCGCTCGCGCCGCGCTCGCGCGGGCAGCCATACCGAGGAAATGAGCGATGATGCGAACTTACGAGCTGACCTACATCACAAAACCTGATCTGGACGACCGAACGCTCCTCGCCCTCACTGAGCGGGTGAATGGGATGGTCACCGCCGATGGCGGTTCAGTCATCAAAGTAGATCGTTGGGGGCTGCGCCCGCTGTCCTATCCGATCCGCAAGTATCGCGAAGGGCACTACATCTTCGCGCTGCTCGCGCTGCCGGCCGACGCGCCGGCGCGATTAGAACAGCGCTTGCGGTTGACAGAAGATGTGATCCGCTATCTCCTGGTGCGCGCAGACGAGGCCGATCAAACAAGCGATTCATCGTCGCCCTCGACCGAGGCCATCAAGCAGGACATCCCCCCTGTTCCGGTTGAAGAAGCGCCCAGCGTGATTGAAGAGCCGCCCGCTGTGGTTGAAGGGCCATCCGCTGCGCCGGTTGACGAACCATCTGAGGCTTAGTCGCTCGCGATTATCGAGCCGCGCTTCTGCGCCAAAAGTGATGGGTTGCCATGCGGGGTTTGAATAAAGTCATCCTCATTGGACAACTGGGGCGCGACCCGGAGTTGCGCTACACGCCCAGCGGCAAA
>PHFL01000056.1:20054-23968 GCA_002794105.1 Candidatus Thermochlorobacter aerophilus
GATCGTGGCCGCGAGATGATCATGCTCGGCGAGCGTCGCTCACCGCCGAGCAGCCACGCCAATCATCAAGACTCCCCAGACTCACAGCCATAAGCTCGCATGTTCAAGAGGAAACTCGTTGTCAGCGCGCCGCGCTCGCGCTACGAGCGTGAGCGTTTGCTCAGGCAGATCGTCATCTATGGCAGCCTCGGCCTCGGCGTGGTCGTCACTATCCTGGTGGCGCTGGCGCTGCTGCAAATTTTCGTCCTGGAGCCCCAGCGGGCCGTCGCCGCGGTCGGCGATCAGACGATCAGCGTGCGCGCGCTACAAACGCGCATGCGCTATGAGCAGGCGCAGTTGCTCAGCCGCTATAGCCAGCTTTCCGGGCAGCTCTCCCAGTTGGGCGGCCAGGGCGACGACAACACCGCCCAGTTCATCCAGCAGTTCTACCAGCAGCAGCTTCAACAACTGGTGGCCCAGGGCAGCGCAGAACGGATCGCCCAAGACGCGCTGGACGCGATGATCGAGGATTTGCTGATCAAGCAGGAGGCCAACCAGCGCGGGATCACCGTGACGCCCGAAGAGGTGACCGAGGAGCTGGAGGTGAGCTACGGCCTCTACCGCAAGACGCTGACGCCCTTCCCGACTTACACGCCGGTGACGCCGCCCACGCCGGAGCCGACGCCGACCGGCACGGTGACCGAGAGCCGGCCAACGCCGACGCCCGCGCCCACGGCCACCCCGCGCCTTCAACCCACCTCGATCAGCGAGGCAGACTTCCAGCAGCTCTGGCAGAACACGCTGGCCAGCTACCAGCCGTTGGGCCTGAGCGAGCAGGACTTGCGCGAACTCATCGCCAACGGCATCTACCGCCGCCGGCTGCAAGATGCCTTTGAGCGCGATGTGCCGACGACCGCGCCGCACTACACGTTCGACTACGTGCGCTTCAACAACCTGGAGGAGGCGCAGAAAGCTGCCCGACGGCTGGCCGCCGGCGAGGTGGACTTCGCTGCGCTGATCTCGCAGACCAACGCTATCACCGAGCCGGCGCCGATCGGCAGCGGCGACAGCGTCGAGCTGCTCAGCCGTTTCAGCGTCCGTGACCGCTTCGGCGAGGCCGTGGTCGAGCAGTTGGCGAGCGCGCCGCTGAACCAGCCAACGCCCGTGATCACCTCCTCGTTCGGCAGTTTCTATATCTTGCTGCCGCGCGGACGAGAGGAGCGCCCGTTGGAAGAAAGCGAGCGACGGAGTGAACAGCAGCGCCTCTTCGACGAGTGGCTGCGCGCTGCGCGCGGGGACGCAAATCGCGTCAAACGCCTGATTGATCCCACGACGATCATCCCCTCGGTCGTGCGCGAGACGGCGCGCAACTTCCAAGCCCAGTTCGGCGGCAGCACCCCCGACGCTAGCCCTTCACGCCGCTGCTGGTGACGCTGGCCACGTAGTAACGCTGCGCCAGGATGAACACCAACGTGGGCGGGATGATGGCGATCGACGCGCCTGCCAGGATGAGGTTCGGGCTATCGCTGGCTCGGCCGCGCAGCACGTTCAGCGCTAGCGTCAGCACCTGGGCGCGGGTGTTGCCCGTGTTGACCACCACAAGCGGCCAGAAGAAGCTGTTCCAGGCGTACAGAAAGGTGAACGTGGCGAGGGTCGCCAGCGCCGGCACGCTGGCGGGCAGAAAGATGCGCGTCAGGATGGACCAGCGCGAGGCCCCATCTATCAGCGCCGCCTCCTCGATCTCCTTCGGGATCGTGATGAAGAACTGGCGCATCAGAAAGGTGCCGTAAGCCGTGTAGAGCCACGGCAGGATGAGCGCCGGCATGGCGTTCACCCAGCCGATCGCCACCATGAGCTGATACAGCGGGATGATCAGCACCACAAACGGCACCATGATCGTGCCCAGGTAGAACAAGAATATCTGGTCGCGGCCGGGGAACTTCAGCCGCGCGAAGGCGTAGCCGCCCAGCACACTGGTGACGAGCTGGCCGATGACGGTGAGGATGGTGATCATCGCCGTGTTGCTCAAGGCGCGGTCAAAGCCCAACAGGTTGACGACCTCCAGGTAGTTCTCCGGATGCGCGGTCAGGCGCGTCACCGGCTCGCTTAAGCGCACGTTCGCCAGGGCCACCTCTTCGGGGTTCTGCGGATTGACGAAGCGACCGACCGTTGTGCGGGTGAGCACGACCATCTCGGCGATGGTGTCGCCGACCGGCACCTCATACACCGGCACAGCCTGGCCGTTCACCACCACCTCTTTGGGCGTTGAACCGCCGGCCACCTTGACCTCGCCAAAACGGCGGAGGACGGCGCGACTGTCATCCGGCTTCCCCGCAGCATCCAGCGGAGCAAAGATGCCCACCCGGATGTTCTCCTCGGCCAGCGCCATCTGTTTGCGCTCGCCCGATTCGCTGACCACGTGATACAGAGGCAGGGGGCGATCAAAGCCGGCCACTGCGGCGGTCACCTGTTCAACGGGGAACAGCCGCGGCGGATAGCTGAAGGTGTCCGCAGGCGTCTTGAGCGAGGTGAAGAGCATCACCAAAAATGGAAACAGCATGATCAACGCGAAGATCGTCAAGATCGCGTAGATCACGACGGCGCGGACGATGCGAATCGCTCGATAGCCCATCACTCGTCATAAGCGCCGCTTGCGCGACGCTGGCGGCGAAACTGGACAAGGGTGAAGACGAAGATCACGATGAACAATACCCAGGCCAGGGCGCTGGCATACCCCTGCCGAAAGCTCTGGAAACCATTCTGATACAGGTTGAGCGTCATGGTGAGGGTGGCTGTGCCCGGCCCACCGGTGCCGTTGCTGACGATAAATACCTGGTCGAAGACCTGCAGGGCCTGAATGGTCGTGGTGATCAGCACGTATAAGGTGGTCGGCGCGAGCATCGGCAGGGTGACGTTGAAGAATTGCTGGCGCGCGTTCGCGCCGTCCACCGTGGCCGCCTCATAAAGCTCGCGCGGGATGGTCTGCAAGCCGGCCAGGAAGAGCACCGTGTTGAACCCTATCCATTGCCACGCGCTCATGATCACCACCGAGAGCAGCGCGTAGTCGCTATCGGCCAGCCAGCGGATCTGCGGGTCGCGGATGTTGCTGCCCAGCACGGCGTTGAGAAAACCGATGGCGCTGCTGATGAAGTAGTTGATCCAGCCGACCTGCGAGTTGTACATCCACTGCCAGATCAGGGCCACGCCGACCACGGCGGCCACGCTAGGGACGAAGTAGAGCGTGCGGTAAAAGCGCATCCCCGGCAGTTGGCTGTTGAGGAGCGCGGCGAGCAGGAGCGCGGGCAGCACAGAGAGCGGCACAGCCAACAGGCCAAAGACCAGCGTGTTGCGCAGCGCGATCCAGAACCGCTTGTCCTCGGCGCCGATCAGGATGCCTTGTCCGAGGATGTTCAGGCGCAGCAGCTCATCGTAGCGCCCCGCGTCCATTACCTCGCGCAGCGGCTGATCCGGCGTCGCCAGCACGCTCACCGAGAGGTTGAACACCCGCGCATAGTTGGCCAGCCCCACCCAGTCGCGTTGATTGAACGAATCCCAGTTGGTGAAGCTGACGTAGAGCGAGAAGAGCAGCGGGCCGGCGAAGAAGAGGACGAAGCCGAGCAGGTTTGGCGAGAGGAAGAGCCAACCGCTCAGTCGCTCGCTGTGGATGTTCTTCGCGCCCAGCGCCTGGGCGCAATCGCGACGGCTCATGCGCCAGAGCATGCCGCCGGCGAGGAGCATGACCAGGGTCAGGGCAAAAGGAAGCCAACCCAGCGCAGCATATCTGCCGGGGATTGACGTCAGCGCGGTCAGGGCGCCGACGCTGAACAAGAAGCCCGCCGTCCCGCTCACCATGAACACGCGCCCCAGCGCGCGGCGCGCTGCCGGCACCGGCCGCTCGCGCACCTCAACGGTGCTGATGAAATAGCCGGCGACAA
>PHFL01000057.1 GCA_002794105.1 Candidatus Thermochlorobacter aerophilus
ATCTTCGCGGGGAATGCAGTTGTTAAACATTCTAAGATGATGCGGCTAATAGAAGTGCACATCTTTTTTGCAATATCCATCTTCGCGGGGAATGCAGTTGTTAAACATTCTACAGTGGTGCACAAGTCGCATGACAAGCGACAAAAGGTTGCCGTAGAGCGCAGCGTGCCACTGGCACAAAGCCGCAAGGCCAGCATCACTGAAGTAGGCACTATTGAAAAAGGAGAATACACAGTTCATTCAGCAAGACGAGCGCGGCAGCCCCTACACAGTCTCTGGTCGTTAATTTTCCTCTATGACCAAAATGCAATATGGCGTGTTCAACATTCTGCCCCCTCCAGCTTTGGTATCCCGCCGTGCCTAACTTTTAACATGCTACAACAACTTATCCCGCTTCGTATTTGAGCGCCTACCCTAACCAAACCTACTGAGTGCTGTACTACCGCTGCTTAAAAGGCCGCATAGCATGCCTACAGACTGGCAAAAGAACATGCGTGCGTGACAATTAGTGCGCAAACCGAGCATTAGTACAGCCCTAGAAGCAGATGCACGGGAGAAGGGCTAAGGGCTTCTGTTCTTTCAAAAGAAGAAAAGCTTCACAAAGTCTCAAAAAAGAAAGGAGCAAAACTATGAACTGGATGCATTCTTCAACCATGAGACGGCTACTTCACCATCTTACCTTGGTAGCCGTTGCGGTCGCACTACTTAGTGTTTTCGGCTGTAGCAACAACAGCGGACCTGAAGAAAACAACGTCATTACAGGAACGGTTACATTCACCTACAATGGGGCGCTGCTGACCGACCCGGCAAAGTGGCCCAATAGCACCAACGTCAACGACCCGTTTCCAGGTAGTATAAAGATTGCCTTCGTGCCAGTCGATCCTAACACAAAGGCTCCACGACAAGGTCCAATTGCCGCTATTCCGGGACTGGGCGCCGTCGCCGGTATTCCATTCAGTCGGCTGAACAATGGGGTGTTGCAGTTCAGCTCTACGGAAGCAAGGGATGTCAATAACAACATCGTGGCAAGTCTGCCGAAAGACATCTATGGGGGTATATGTGACCTACGTCAATCCCTTCTTCACAGGGCAAGCCTCGCAGCAATTCCTCAACAGCGGTGTGGTTGCAGACCTGCGTAGCACGCCAAGTGTGAGGATAACGGACGCCATCGAGATGCGCGTGGCAGAAACCTTAATGCAAGCCGGACGTGAAGGCACAGCAACCCTATCTGGCACCATCACTGCTAATGGCAATATCAACAACTGGCCTACTGCACCTGTTGGACCGCCGACAGCATGGGCAAATGGCACAGAGTTTATTGCGCTCTTTGGCTTACGTGATGGGGCTATGGGTCCCGGAATTTTCAAAGTCATTGGCAGACCCACTTCGGGCAATACAGTAACCTATGCGCTGAACATCCCGATGGGAACGTATCGCAATATTGTTTTAGCACGCTACCGTGTCAATTCGGCAGCACCAGGTGGTTTTGAAACCGTGGCAACTTTGGCAGAATTCCGTCACCCGCAACATGGTCGTAATGAAATGACCATGAATGCAAGCAATCGACAAGCTGTGTGGAACATTACAATTTCATTGGAAAAAAGTTCGGGGTAGGGCGCTCGCCCTGCCCCAATGTCGCTAACTTCAACATTCTACTACCATGACTCGAGGATTTGCACATGCCGTGATATGCCTCAGTGCTGTGATGCTCATAAGCACAGGCTTTGCACACGCCCAAAATGGAACATTAAAAGGCTATGTCAAGGATGCAGACACAAAAGACCCCCTCGTTGGAGCAAGTGTTGCACTGCATCAAACTAAACTGGGAGCCATTGCTAATGCAAATGGCTACTTTGAAATCCGAGAAATTCCCGAAGGAATTTATGAGGTGCGCGTCTCCGCAGTAAGTTACAAAACACGCTTCAAACAAGTCCATATCTACGCAGGCAAAACGGAAACCATAGAAATCGCTTTGCAAGCCGCAAGTGTCACGGGCGATGAAGTCGTGGTCTCTGCCTCACGCTATGAGCAAAATAAACTGGATTTACCGGTCACGATTAGCGTAGTGCCCATGAAGAAAATTGACCTGCTGCCGACACCCTCTTTAGACCGCGCACTGGAGACTATCCCGGGCGTAGATGTGATACGCTCAGGTGGCATTGGTTCGTCAAACTTGCAAATTCGTGGCTCGAATGGCTTTACAGGCGGCGGGCTAAACACGCGAGTGCTCATGCTCTACGATGGCTTCCCAATGAATTCAGCGGATGCCAATTCAGTCGTCTGGCAAGCTATCAATGTCGCAAATCTCGAGCGCTTGGAAGTGGTAAAAGGCGCAACATCAGCCATGTATGGTTCAGCTGCTATGGGCGGCGTCATCAATGCCATCAGTCTCTTGCCAAAAGAATTTGCCGTTCGTGCAAAATTCATGAACGGTGTCTATGATAATCCGCCAGCTGGGGTAAAGCCATTCCCCGGTATCAATCGCCCATACTTTTACAGTGGCAATGTGCTCATTGGCGACCAAGTTGGCGCGTGGTCCTACAGCGCTGTCTACTCACGCATCAATGACCCGGGCTACCGCGATGCTGGACAGTTCTACAGCGATAACATCAACTTGAGTGTGCGTTACCAACTGTCTGCCAATCAGTCGCTGCAACTCTCATCGGTGCTAAACTGGGCACAAGGCGGCGTGGCTTACGGATGGGTCAATGTCGGTGACCCACTGGGCGTTCCGCCAGGACCGGTGTTCATCAACGGGCAACCGCGTATCGTCGATGGAAAAGAAGTGATTGGACGCTTCTTTTTATCCGACGATGAAATACGGCGACAATCTCAACTGGTGGGGCTAACATATGATGTGCTCTTAGGCTCATCGGCAAGCTGGGAGACGAAAGTGCATTTCAATCGCTCCTACTTCAAGGTGATTTACTATCCGACGCAAGACATTGCCTTCGACCAGTTTGACCAAAACGGCAACTTCATTGGTAACTTCCAGCGCTACTCGTTCGGTAAAGTCATTCGGCGTCCGTATGACCCCAATGACCCGACCACTTTCAATGACTCTGATGCTCGGCGCTATGGACTGTTCAGTCGCCTATTGTGGATGCGTGATGCACATAAACTAAGCGCAGGCATTGAAGGGGCTTTCAATGCTGTACGCTCTTCACTCTATAGCAACGCATCTGATTTCAACATTGGTGCATTCTTCCAAGATGAGGTGCAAGTAACTGAACGATTTAAGGTAACAGCTGGCTTGCGCTTCGACTACCATCGTCTGATTCCCAGCACGGTTAGCTACATCGACCAAATTGAGTTTGTGCAGCAAGGCAGGGAAATAGAGCGCACAGAGACCATTCGAACACAAAACCTCTGGCAGATTAGCCCGAGACTTGCTGCCAGCTACCAGCTCGATGATGCCACTGCACTTCGAGCGTCGGTTGGACGCAGTTTCCGCGCGCCAACCATCGGTGAGCGCTTTATCACTCAAGCTGGATTCTTCTTGGGGAATCCAAATCCTGCACTGGATGCAGAACGGCTCACCAGCTTTGAAATTGGCTTCTTTAAGTCGTTCTCACGCCTGCTCTCGATTGATGTTGCCGCCTATTTCAATCACTACGACAACCTGATTGAATCCATCAACATCAATCCTAATGCCAGTTCGCTGGATATTTCCACGAGTGTGTTTCAGTTCATCAATACGGCAAATGCAAACATTCTTGGCGTAGAAGTTGCCTTGACTGCACAGCCTGTTGACCCACTGACCATTCAGTTCAACTATGCGTGGATGCGCGCCACAGGCTCGACGCCCGACAACATCTTGGGCGGGAATCGCAATCCACCACAGTATCAAAACTGGTTGCCATACCGACCTGAGCACAACCTAAGTTTCCGTGCTGAACTGGCGTTCAAGGGTTGGCTGCCTGATGCTTTAGCGGGCGGAACGCTATCGCTAAGCGGGCGCTATGTCAGCCGAATCAATGCCGTGCGCATCGTCGCCAATTCCGAAGGATTGAACTATCCGGGCAATTTCTTCCTGCTGGATACCACCATGCGCTGGCAACTCTTTGAACGCATCACTCTAACGGGAATGATTCTCAATCTAGCCAATACGCAATACGAAGAATTGGAAACCTACCGCGCACCCGGACGCAGTTTCCATCTTGGCGTTGAGTTTGGTCTGAACTAAAACACGCACAAACGATGCCAGTAACCTTAGGGCAGCGCGGATGGCATGCGCTCAAAATTGCACAGCTGGCAATCTTGAAGGTCAGCGTCGGCTGGATGTATGCCTTGCTAAGCAGCAACTTTAACCGCATCACCATCTATGAACTGGGTATTGCCGCCGTGCTGATTACCACCATGCTGGGCGTCTACCACTTGGCGTCGCCATTCAAAGTGTGGTTTGGCAAACTCTCGGATGAGCGACCCTTGTGGGGACGCCACCGCACGCCCTACCTGTTCATGGGCTCTATGCTCTCGGCAATCATTTTCCCAGCATTGCCGCTACTGGCAGTGCAGATGAGCGAAGGCATCATTTGGGCGTTTGTCTTGGGCTATGTGCTGCTTTTGCTCTATGGCATCGGCTTGGATATGGCAGGCTCGGCTCACTACGCACTGGCCGCAGAAGTTTTGCCCTACAACCTGCGCGGCATGGCCGTAACAGCCATGTTCACAATGACCATTGCCAGCACGATTCTATCGGCAGCGTATATCAAATCAGCCATGCCAGTCTATTCCTTTGAAGCCATGCAAGAGCTGTATGCGCTCACGCCACTGGTGGTCGGCGTCAGCACCGTGCTGGGTTTGCTGGGCGTAGAGCCTAAAGACAAACATGCCACACGCAAGCAGGTTGCATCGGAACTGCCAAGCAACGTGCTAAAGATGATGAGCGCCATGCTACGGCGAGATAAAGCCATTGAGCAGTTTTTCTTCTTCGTCTTGGTTTCTACGGCAGGCATCTTTTTGCAAGATTCAATTCTGGAAGTCTTCGGTGCAAGTGTCTTGCAAATGAGTGTCAAGGAAACGACGGCATTCCAGCAAATCTGGGGCGGCGGCGCCTTGCTAAGCATGGTCATAATGGGCATCGTAACGGCTGTGCGCCCAATGAACAAAGTCCACATTGCGCTGATGGGGAACTATGGCACTGCAGCGGGCTTGCTGATTCTTGTCATGGTCTCACTGTCTGCCGATAAAACCTTTCTCTATGCGGCATTGCTCACCATGGGCATCGCCACAGGCTTGCACACCTTAGGCACCGTAACCACCATGATGGATTTAACAGTGGAGCACGCAAAAGCTACCTACATGGGACTTTGGGGCTTTGCCATCATGATTGGTCACGGTGTGGCAAGTCTGCTTTCTGGCGGTCTAGTTACACTACTGATTGAACAGATGAGCATATCGGCAAGTGTAGGATACGCCATCATCTTTCTCTTTGAAGCGGCACTTTTGCTGGTCGGTGCAGTCATGCTCTTTGGCATCAATGTCGAGCAGTTTCAGCGCCTGAATCAGCGTGAGCTAATGCTCTCGCTCGAAGCACAAGGCGAGTAGAAAATACTGCCCTGCATACACTAATGTAAGCAGATACTTCTCTCTGGTGATTTGTTCTTTTGCCTTGCTGAAGAAAACCTCGCTTCCCAAGCAGTAATAGGGGGGCGAGGTTTGTTTTAACCACAAACTTGGTGAGCCTTATGCAGAACGATATAAGTATTCTTCGCGAAGACAATGCCATTCACAGTTTTTGCGGACTGGCAAGTGTGGCATGGCTGTATCAAAAAATCCACAACAGTTTTTTTCTCATCTTGGGCACGCACACCTGCGCACACTTTTTGCAGTATGCACTGGGCGTCATGATTTTCGCTAAACCACGTTTTGCCGTGGCAATGCTCGAGGAAGCCGACCTATCCAAAGATTATGTCAATCTCAAACCTATTCTTGAAGAAATCAAAGCTGACCATCACCCTTCGGTGATTTTCCTCTTTTCATCATGCACACCAGAGGTGATGAAAGTCGATTTTGAGCAATTGGCGCGTGCGCTAAGTACGCCCGAATTGCCTGTGCTGTTTGCGCCCGCCAGTGGATTGGAGTTTGCATTCAGTCAGTCTGAAGATTCCGTGCTGCAAGCGCTCTTGCCCTTTTGCGCGGTTGCAGAACCAGACGATAAGCGCGTGGTCTTTTTAGGCTCAATTAACGACGCGACTGCCGAAGATTTCCGACGCGAAGCTGAAGCGTTAGGTATTCCTGTCGCGGGCTTCTTGCCTGCCAATCACCTGCGCGACTTGCCACCGATTGGCAAAAGCACCATCATCGCACCACTGCAACCTTACCTTGCCAAAGTGGCAACACGCATCAGCCGTGAGCGCGGCGCAAAAGTGCTCTCTTCACTCTTCCCACTGGGTCCTGACGGCACACGCCAGTTCTGGGAAGATTTGGCAAAAGAATTTGGCATAAGCATTGACCTAAGCGAGCGTGAGCATGCCGCATGGGAACGCATCAAATCGCACTGCGAGGTGCTCAAAGGTCGGCGAGTATTCATCACCGCCGATTCGCTCATAGAACTGCCACTGGCACGATTTCTCAAAAGTGCAGGGGCAGAAATTGCCGAAGTCAGTAGCGTGTATATCAACAAAAAATTTCATGCCAAAGAGTTGGAGCGCCTAAGGGGCGTGCGCATCGTGGAGCAACCGAACTTTCACCGTCAGGTCAGCGACATGCAAGTCAATCCGCCCGACCTTGTCATCACATCGCTGATGACGGCAAATCCGCTCATTGGAAAAGGCATCACGGTCAAGTGGAGCATGGAGTTTGTCCTTACGCCTTTACACGGCTGGAGTGGCACGGTATCGCTGGCGGAACTGCTCACGCGACCCATTCTGCGCAAAGCGCATCTACCTGAATTTGATGCACAGCTCTGGACCATGAACGCCATGCCCAGTGCAAATACCGCTCGCTAAGAAGCAAAAGGCGCCGAGTAAAACAACATCTTAAACCTTAAAGCAGAAGCAGAACGATGCGATTGACTTACTGGATGTATGAGGGAACTGCCCACCACGGTGTAGGGCGCATTGCCAATAGCCTGAAAAATGTGCATGCCGTCTATCATGCGCCGCTGGGCGACGATTACACCTTGCCAATTCATACCATGCTGGAGCGCATGCCTGACTTTGTTCATGCCACCACCAGTCTGGTTACTGGGCGCGACCTTGCGCAAGGTATCAATCGTCTGCCGCTGACACTCAAACAAGTTGAGGCGCGCTTCAAACCAGAACTGATTGTGGTATGCGCCAGCTGCAGCACCATTCTCTTGCAAGAGAATTTGCAGCAAGCTATTGATAGCGCACAAGTTCAAACCCCAGTCATGCTCTACGATGCCAATCCATACCGAATGACCGAGACGGAATCGAGCGACCGACTTTTTACAACATTAGTGCGCCGATTTGCAACGGCGCAGCCGCTAACAGAGAAGCCAAGCGTGAATTTTCTGGGTCCAATTTCGCTGGGGTTTCATGTACGGTCCGATGTTATTGCCATGCGACGCCTGCTCAACACACTCGGCATTGAACTCAATGTCATTGCGCCGTTGGGCGCAAGTCTTGACGACCTGAAACGCTTGCCCGCCGCATGGCTCAATCTGGCGCCCTACCGCGAAACGGGACAAGACGCCGCAAAATTTTTAGAAGCAGAGTTTGGCACCCCTGCATTGCTGCAAACACCAATCGGTGTGCAACCAACACTGCAGTGGCTTCGCCAGCTACTGGAAATGATAAATGAGGTGGGCGCCAAACTGAACGCTAAACCGCTACAAATGCCGCCGCTGCAAGCCTTCTCGCTCGATGGCTTAAGCGCACCAAGCTCGGTGCCATGGTTTAGTCAAACCGCAGATATGCACAGTTTTTCACAAAAGCGTGCCTTCGTCTTCGGCGATGCCACACGCACTGTCGCCATCGTAAAATTTCTGCGTGATGAACTCGGCACACAAATCGCAGGCGCCGGCACCTACCTTGTCAAGCATGCAGATTGGGTGAGAAAAGAGCTCGAGGGCTATTTGCCCAGCGAATTGCTGGTTACGGAAGCCTTTCAAGATGTGGCCAAACGCATTGAAGCCGAGCAGCCTGACATCGTGTGCGGCACACAAATGGAACGCCATAGCTGCCGCAAGTTTGATATTCCCTGCATGGTCATCTCACCACCAACACACATTGAAAATCACCTCTTGGGCTACTATCCCTTCATCGGATTCGACGGAGCAGATGTCATTGCCGACCGCATCTACACCACCGCTAAACTTGGCTTAGAAAAGCATCTCATCGATTACTTCGGTAGTGCAGGCTTGGATTACGAAGAACATGAAAAGCCAAATGTGTCAAACTCGAGCGCTCGCTCATCGCTAGAAAATGAGACCAAATCAACTGCTCACGAGAAAAACAGCGCGCAAAAAGATGAAACAGCCTCGCTTGAAGCAAAAGCGTCATCTCTGTCAGCAAATGCAGCCGAGAACGCCATCACTTGGACGGAGGAGGCGCAACAACTGCTGAAGAGTGTGCCATTTTTCGTGCGCCAAAAAGCAAAACGCAACATTGAAAAATACGCTCAAGAAAATTCGCTGGCGGTCATTACGCCCGAGGTAGTGCGAAAGGCAAAGGAGCACATCGGAGCATAAAAATCGCACACATACAATTTCACAAAAGCGTAAAGCCATCAACCTTAAACAACATCACAACAAAAGGAGGGAAAAATATGGGGCTGGTATTAGCGGTCTATGGCAAAGGCGGCATTGGTAAAAGCACCGTCAGTGCGAATCTCTCGGCGGCGCTGGCACAAGAGGGCGCCTCGGTCTTGCAAATCGGTTGCGACCCCAAGCACGACAGCACATTCCCACTGACAGGCATGCTGCAAAATACCGTGATTGATACGCTCAGCATGGTCAACTTTCATCATGAAGAAGTTGAGTATGAAGACATCATCAAAAAAGGATTCGGAGGGGTCGATACCGTAGAGTCAGGCGGACCGCCAGCAGGAAGCGGATGTGGCGGCTATGTGGTAGGAGAGACGGTCAAGCTGCTCAAAGAATTTGGCGTCTATTCGCGCTACGATGTCATTCTCTTTGATGTGTTGGGCGATGTGGTCTGCGGCGGATTTAGCGCACCGCTCAACTATGCCGATATGGCGTTTATCGTCGCCACTAATGACTTTGATAGCATCTTTGCTGCCAATCGTCTCTGCATTGCCATTGAAGAGAAAAGCACGAAATGCAAGGTAAAGTTAGCGGGCATCATCGCTAATAAAGTCGATGAAGAATATGGCGGCGGCACCGCACTCTTAGAAAAATTCGCCAATCGTGTGCAAACCACTATTGCCACCAAGATACCGTATCACGACCTGATTCGCCGAAGCCGATTAGCTGGCAAGACGCTCTTTCAGATGGAAGGGGAAGGCAAAGAGCAATGCACAAAGCCATATCAGACAGTGGCACGAAAAATCTTGAACAATGAACTTGACGTATGCGTGCCAAAACCAATGGGCGAACGAGAAATTTTTGACACCATCAGTGGCTGGATGTAGCCTAAAGACATCAATGAACTATGAGTCTCTTTCAAAATTTCCGATTGGGTTAGTGCATCTTTCTATCACGCTAACCTTTGTGCCCGTAACGGGCGTGCTCAACCGCGTGATGATTCACGAATTTGAGATTTTAGCCAGTGTAGTGGCACTCTTGATGGTTTTGCCGTACCTGTTTTCGCCGCTGCAAGTGTTTATCGGGCGCTATGCCGACACGCATCCTATCGCTGGTCGCAAACGCACACCCTACATTGTGCTTGGCGCACTGCTGTGCATCGGTGGCTTAGAGCTGACGCCACTTGCCGCGCTCTTGATGGCAGAAAAATCATGGCAAGCCATGCCACTGGCAGTAGTAGGATTCGGATTGTGGGGCGTTGGATACAACCTTGCCGTGGTCTCCTACCTCTCGCTGGCAAGCGAACGCTCTAATGCTGCAGACCGACCGCGTGTGGTATCGGTTATGTGGTTCATGATGATTGTCGGTGCAATTGCCGCTTCCATCTTGATTGGTCGTGCACTCTCGCCCTACTCTAATGCAGCACTGGTCAGGGTCTTTCAAGTCGTGGGACTCATCTCACTCGGGCTCATCGCGCTGGGATTGTGGGGCTTAGAGCCACGCACAGACCAACCGCTGCAAAGGCATGAGCGCCTTACACCAAGACAAATCTTCTCGGCATTAGCCCAGCAGCCAAATGTGGTGCGCTTTTTTATCTACCTCGTCTTGATGCTTGCTTCAATCTTAGGGCAAGATGTCCTGCTCGAGCCCTTTGCCGCAAAAGCCTTTGACATGAGCGTCAAAGAAACCACGCAACTAAACGCCATTTGGGGGACGGCAACACTTTCAGCCATGTTGCTCTATGGATTTGTGCTCAATCGTTTTCTTGCTCGCAAACAAGGCGCACAACTCGGTCTTGTGCTTGCCGCGGGCGGATTGCTCACCATTGCAACCAGCGGCTTGCTAAGCATGAAAACACCTTTCCTCATCGGCTTAGCAACACTGGGGCTCGGCACAGGTATTGCCACATCATCGAATCTGGCATTGATGCTGGGCATGACACCAGAAGGACAGACAGGCATGTATATGGGCGCATGGGGGATTGCCGATGCACTCTCTCGCGCTTTGGGAAATTTCCTAAGCGGGTTTGGTCGTGATGCCATCACCCATTGGCTGGGTCATCCGCTAATGGGCTATGTGAGTGTGTTTTTTGCGCAGGCGCTGTTGCTAAGCGTCTCGCTGTGGCTTTTGCAGCAGATTTCCGAAGCAGGCATAGATGAGAAGAAAAAATTCAACCTGACGGAATCCATTGCACTGGCGGCTGAAACCGACTAGAGCTGGGAGAGAAAAATGCACGAGAGGATTTTGATGGAAAGTCCCAAGCGCTGGGACATAGCTGCAACGAAGTCGCATCAGACTTCGGCAAAGATGGGACCGAATGGAATTATCCAAACCTTCAATGCGGTGAAAGCGCATTACGGAGAGCAAGAAGCCAATCGTCTCTTGCGGCAAGCGGGGCTGGAAAAATACATCGCTCAATTGCCACATCAAATGGTCAATGAGCAGGAATTCCATAATCTTGTCAGAGCAGTTTGCGAGACCTTTGAGCCAGAGAAGCAAAAACAAATTTTGCTTGAGGCAGGGGAGCGCACGGCAGAGTATCTGCTTCAAGCCAGAATCCCAAAATTTTTTCAAGCACTCTTAAAACGCTTGCCAACACGGTGGGCAGCCAAATTGCTGCTCTGGGCAATAAAAAAACATGCTTGGACATTTGCAGGCAGCGGCGCTTTTGAATACCAAGTCGCAGGCACGATTAGTGCCAAAATCCTCGTCAAAGCAATGCCATATCAGGAAAGTGCTTACTTCTACGGCGGCGCATTGCAGCTACTTTTCAAACGGCTGTTCAAAAATAAGCTGTCGTTTAATATTCAAACTGCAATGGATAACGACACCTTGCTTTGTTTCTATTCGGCTCAAATACTGACCTAACCTAAGGAGTATAAACTATGCGTGTTACCATTCAATTCGTGCTCTCCAAGTTCGCTATTGCGTGGATGTTTGCGTTGGTGACAGTGAATTTCAATCGTATCGCCATTTTGGAATTCGGCATCTCGGCGATTGTGATTGCCACGATGATTGGGCTCTATCCGCTCTTCGGTCCATTTCAGCCGCTCTTTGGTCGGCTGACGAGTCGGTATCCACTCTTTGGCTATCGGCGCAGTCCCTATCTGCTGCTTGGCTTACTGATTGGCGCGTTGGTCTTTCCGCCGATGCCCACTGTGCTGCGTGCCATGTCAGAAGGAGCGCTCTGGGCAATGGCAACAGGCTTTGTGCTCTTCTTCATTTTTGGTTTATCGATTGCCCTGATGGCAAATACTTACTTGGATTTAATTGCTGAATGCACGGAAGAAAAACAGCGCAGCAGCGTGTTTGCAGCGGCATGGACAGGGCAGACGCTCATCATTGTCGTGTGGGCAAGCCTGTTCCGATGGCTCATGCCTGAATTTAGTCAAGATGCTATGCAGCAGCTCTACACGCTCACGCCTTTTGTGGTCATGGCGCTGGGGGTGCTAAGCGTGTTGGGCTTGGAAAAACGCCGTAGCAAAGAAGAACTGGCAGCGCTCCAAAAATTAGACACCGAAAAAATGACAAACCAAAATCCCGTCCACCATTCACTGCAGTTGCTGACAAAGAATCCTACAGCACAAAAATTTTTCCTCTTCATTGCACTATGCTTCATGGGAATTTTCTCGCAAGATTTACTGCAAGAAATTTTAGGCGGCGAAGTCTTTCAAATGAGCGTCGGCGAGTCGACGGTGTTTCAGCAAATTTTCAATGGCACGGTAACAATTGGGATGGCGATGACGGCGGCGTTTGGCGCAAGAATTGTCGGCATGCCACAGTTCAAAACGCCCATGCTGCCACTTGAGAAGCGCAAAACCTTAGCCGCTTACAGTGGATTGGGCGCAACACTTTCTTTTTTGCTCATGTCGCTGGCGATTGCACAAGAGCAACTTGCTGGACTCTATGCCGCAATGGCGTTCAACGGCTTGTGTGTGGGCGTGTTTGCCTTCTGTGCCGTGACCATGATGTCCGACATGACCGTCGAAAATGAAACTGGACGATACCTTGGCTTGTGGAGCATTGCACAAGCGATTGGCTTAGGAGCATCATTCTTGGTATCGGGCATCTTGCATCACTGGTTAGTCAGAAGCGGAATTTTTTCAAGCGCCGCAATCGGCTATGCGGTTATTTTTCTCATTGAAGCAGGCTTTATGCTCTGGTGTGTGCTCGCTCTCCGTCCAACAAGCGTAGAGAATCTGCGCCTGCAAGCTGCGCCTCGCCAAAGCGCAACTGCATAGGCAGTGTGTAACATAACAAGCAGTGTGATGAAAATCGCAGCGTGGGCTGTGACCAACTCGTAATCTTCACGCGCTGTAGTGAGCTCGATTAACTCAAAATCACAAACTTCAGATAGCATGATTACTTCTCGTATGGAGACATCATCTGCGGCTTACACTGCGATGTCCTTCAAAGACATTGCACATGCCTACAACAAAATCAATGAAATTCCTGAAAAGTCCGCATTGCAAATCGGCAAGGTGATTGCGGCAATTGCAGGGCGGCGTGGTCAAATTCTTGACATGGGTGCAGGTGCTGGACGCATTACCATTCCAATTGCAATGGCAGGCTGTAAGGTTACGGCACTCGATTGCGAACCGATGATGCTTCAAGAGCTGGAACGACAAGCCAAAGCCCATTCACTTTCGATTGAAACCGTTGTCGGTGATGCAACAAAAATGCCATTTGCTAATGAGAGCTTCGAAGCCGTTTTTACAAGCAATCTTCTGCATCTGGTGCCAAAGTGGGAAAACGCCATTGATGAAGCCATTCGTGCCATGAAATTTGGTGGTCTCTTCATTCAAGGGCGAGATTGGGTGGCGCCAGAATCTTGCTACGCACTGCTAAGAAATAAACTGCGTGAAACTGTCGTCGAACTAAAGCCCGACATGAAACCAACCGCAGCGGCAGGACCAGCGCTATTCAAAGCGCTCGAGGCACGCGGTGGAAAGAATGAACCTGAAATCATTGCCGCACGCTGGACTGTGACCACCAGCCCTGCTCAACTCTTAGCACAAATGGAAGCACGTGCCTTCAATGAAACATGGCAGTTGGAAGAAGGCTTACTGCGCGAAACTATGGGACGCGTGCGTGCATGGGCAAGAGAACGCTGGCATAACCTGACACGAGAAGAAAATGTCGAATGCCGCTTCCTGATTTATATCACCAGAGCCTTGAAACGAAAACAAGGTGAAGAAGCTCAATAACCAATTGACCAATGCACGAACGGCATGATGAAGAAAAAAGCGCTCATGGCTTAGAAACTTCGCAAGAAAAAGTTAGATTCCACATAGGGTCAGTAGTAGCGCTTGACTGAAGATGGCATGCCCTCAACACTGTACAAATTCGTGCAGTCAAGCGTTTTGACACCGTTGAAAAAGGATGCATGAAAGCGACTAAATGCAAGTTTAGTCGCTTTTTAATTTCACACTCGGCTGAAAACATCATAAAGCGTATTTTCGTGACATGTTCTTTTTCTCTGGCATGAATGCCTCACTTCGTTCAGCATGACAAGAGCGAAAGTGTCATTCCGAGCGATAGCGAGGAATCCATGTCCAATGTGGATGCTTCGCTTCGCTCAGCATGACAAAAAAGGAAAAGTTATGCTTCGTTCAGTATGGCAGACTCGAGAGGTCGTTCCGAGTGCTTTCTGTGTCTCATTCCAAACGCTTCTGCTCTGTCACTCCGAGCGCTTCTGCTCTGTCATTCCGAGCGATAGCGAGGAATCCAGTATGGATGCTTCACTTCGTTCAGCATGACAAGAGCGAAAGTGTCATTCCGAGCGGTAGCGAGGAATCCAGTGAGGATGTTTCGCAACCTTAAAACTTTTCACAAAGGAGGTTACCATGAAATCGCCTAAAGAACTTTCCGACGCACTTGTCGCTATTGAAGGTTTAGAGCGCAAGCCGATTGGGATTAAGTTCATTAGGTCAATGGATGAGATTCCAAAAGGCATAAAAAAATTTGGAGAAGGCGCAGAGGGCGTAGCCAAATCCATGCTATGCGCCATGTGGGGCGATGCCTTTGCTGGGGCAGGACCGTTCTACACGGTGAAATCTGACCACATCTGCGGCGGCGGAACAATTGCGGCTGGATTTGGTTCAACCATGCCAATTGAGCAAGCGGCTAAATTCATGATAGGTGAAAACTTGGTCTATGGCACCATGGAAGGGCTGAAGCGCGCCATGGAATCAACTTTGCCCTTCAAAGATGGGGAGTTTGTGGCGCAGATTATTTCACCGCTTGAGAAAATGGATTTGCAAGCCTTGCGTCCCGACCTTGTGTTCATCATCTGCAAACCGTATCAAGGGCAGCATATCTTGCGTGCATATGGTTTCGACAGCGGAGAGATTGTGCACGGCATCGGGGGCACATCAACTTGCGAGATGGTGTCAAGCTATGTGATGCACACTGGTAAGCCAACTTTCACACTTGGCGACTTAGGAGGCAATACCGGCATGAATATCAAAGATGACGAAGTGTTGATTGCATTTCCTTTCCCGCTCTTAGAAATTGCCGTCAATAATCTGACACGCATTTGTCGAAATAGCACGATGTATAAGCACAATCTCTATCATGAAACGCCATCGCCAGTAAGCTCAACCGCATCAATGTGAAGCACACACAACAAAAGCGACAAATTAACATGAGTCGTGGTAGCAACGCACACGAAGCACGCTCTTTTTAGCCGTTCAAACTTTAACGAATTCTTTACACGCCACTTGTAACTCTTTTGAGCGCGGTAGCGTAAAGCTGTGCGTCGTTACAAAATTCAAACCAAACTTAAACCTGTTATGAAATTACTTCGTGCGACTTTTTCTGCTTTTGTTCTTGCTTTGTCTTTTTCAGCTTTAGCTTCAGCAGCTTCTGACGAAATCGAGGCCCGTTCTCAGCAATTTCTTGCTAATGTGTTTTCAGGCAAGTATGAAGAAGCGGCAGCAATGATTGCCAACTCTTCAAGCCTAAAGGCAGTTGATAACCTTGCTGACTTTGGCATCGGTTTGCGTGCCGCATTAGGCGATTACAAAGGCACATCAAAAGTCGAAGTGCGTGAAAAGCGCGGCTCCACAATTGTCGTGCTGATATGCGACTTTGAGAACGGGCAATCTAAGGTAACTCTTACCTACAACGAGGTGGGTAAAATTACAGCGGTCTCGTTTAAGCCAGTTATTCCGCAAGCCGCAAACAAGTAATGCAGAGAGTAAAACTCACTGGAAGGCAGTCTGAACAAGGCTGCCTTTTTTATTTGTCACACGCGTTTCCGGGTGAGCCCACGCTGGATTCCTCGCTCTGGCTCGGAATGAACTGTGATGAAAAAACCAAATTTTCAGTGCTATTTAAGTGCTCACCGACCACGCACCTCTGGTCTCAAACGGAGCTTGCTGTCAAATAACCGCAAAAGCTTGACGAATGAGTTTATTAGCCACCGCCACAACCGCATGCTTATGCGCACGCCCCGTCTGTCGCAATCGCACATAAAACACCCGACACGCCACATTGTGCCGCACCGCACTCATCGCCGCCAAATACAACACCTGTCGCGCCCGCGCATCGCCCATCTTACTGATGCTGCCCCGACCCTTGACACTCGTGCCCGACTCATAATGCGTCGGCGCTATACCAATATAATCGGCAAAGGCTTTCGCTGAACGAAACTTCGTAAAATTGCCCGTCAAAATCAGCAACATCAGCGCACTCTCCCGACCAATACCCGCAATCGTGTCCAGCAACTCATCGTTCTTTTTGAGCTCATCATCTGACAACGCTTGCATCTGCTTACCGATAAGGTTCAGTTGCTTCTGACAGTGTGCAATCATCTGCTTGCATATCTGAAGGGCATCTTGACTGTGCTGGCTCTCGGGCAACTGCAACAAGGCATGGAGCTGGTTTTCATACACCGTCGCCGTCTTCTGAAGTTGCCTCCGCACCGTGCGCAACTGTCGCAATGCCGCTATCGTCTGCGATTCAGGCTGCCAGAGCATCATCGCCTCACGGTTCGCTACGGCAAAATCGTCAATTAACCTCGCATCGGCTTTGTCGTTCTTGTGCCGTTGCAGTCGTGACTTGCCAAAGGCTCTGACCCGATACGCATTGACCACATAACTTTTGCGCCCGGCTTCCACCAACGCCAGCGCTAACTTGTAGAAGTAATTGCCCGTCGCCTCCATCACAAAGCGCGCTTTGCCCAAGCGTGCCGTCTCGCTCATAAAAGCCTCTATCCCCTCAAGCGAATAGGCATATCGGCGATGCTGCCCTTCAAAGCACGCATCAAAATAATCTTTGGAAATGTCAATGCCGACCACCGAGCCGTTTGGGCAGCAAGGTGCTTCGGGCGGCGGAACACGATGAGGGTCTTTGATAGAATGCGGCATAGAAGTCCATGCGTTTTGTGTTAAATTGAGCCTTGCTGACACACCAGCACTGGTCAGAAGCGGAAGGGAGGCTTTCTTTGACCAAGCATTACGATACGGGCATGCGGCATTTTGCCGCTGCCGACTGAACTGTTCGGGTATCAAGAAAGCGCGCAAGGGCACCCTTCATTGCGAACGGCGATAGACGCCAATGACTGATAACGGGTAGCATGCTCTTGCGCTCTTGCGCTTCCTGACTGGTGGTCAGGTCAGCGTAATTTACCTCCGCTCACTGCTATATAATGACACTTTCGGTTTTGTCATGCTGAACGGAGCGCAGCGCAGTGAAGCATCCACGCTGGATTGACCTCACCCTGTCTGCTGGCGCAGACGTCCCTCTCCTTTTGCAAGGAGAGGGACAACAGGGTGAGGTTTGCCATCTCCAATTTGTCATGCTGAACGGAGCGTAAGCGGAGTGAAGCATCCACGCACTGGATGCCTCACTGCGTTCGGAGTGATGGCGCAGCAAGACCTTCATTGGTGATTACTGCCACTTGTAATTGAGCTTTTCTTGATTGAGCAATCCTTCGCCGATAAGCACGGCGTCAAAGCCAGCTGAATCAATAAGTTGCAAATCGTCTTGAGTCTTAATTCCGCTTTCCGAAACGGTCACAACGCCAGCTGGAATGAGCGGCTTGAGCTTCAGAGAAGTGTGCAGGTCGACGGAGAAATCCATAAGGTTACGGTTGTTGATGCCAATGAGCTTGGCTCCGCTATCGAGTGCGACTTGAAGTTCAGTTTCGCTATGAACCTCAACCAGCACTTCTAACTCCAGAGAATGTGCCAAAAACATCAGCTCTTGCAGTTGCAGGCGCGATAGGGCGGCGACAATAAGCAAAATCGCATCAGCACCAATCAAGCGAGATTCATACACCTGACACTCATCGATGATGAAATCTTTGCGGAGCACAGGCAAAGGAAACATCATCTTGACATGGCTAAGGTAATCGGCTTTGCCTTGAAAAAACTTTTCATCAGTGAGCACTGAATAGGCACAAGCACCAATTGAGCGGTAGCTTTCAGCAAGATGAGTGGGATTGAAGTTATCGACCATTGTGCCACGAGAGGGAGAAGCTTTTTTGAGTTCTGCAATCAGGCGAAGCGGCGAGCCTGAAGGACGTCGGAGTGCAGCATGAAATCGGCGTGTGGGGGGCAATTGCGATGAAAGCTCACGGTATTTCTCTTTGAGATTGTAGGTTTTGAGTAAGGCAACTTCTGCACTTTTGGTGTCTAAAATTTTCCTGAGAATGTTTTCAGACATTGGTGTTCTGAGCAATTTCTGCTTTGCAAAGACTTTCAAGAAAAATGTCAGATTTACTAAATTCCAAAAGAATACCGATAGCTGAAAAACACCACGTCTCACACGAAAATCTCAAACATAAAGCATCTGATTGTATGGGTCATCATGCTGTCCCAAAAGAATACATTGAGAAAGTGTTTTTACAGTATTATGCTGATGGTCGTAAGGGAGAATTTTTTCTTGCCGATAACTTCAATAATCTCAAGGGGTTTAGACCAATGATTGAAACCAATACAAAGAAAATTAAAGATGTTGCAGTCAGCTTGGTGCGAGCAGGTTTTTTGAAGGGGACAATCAATCGTGATGACCGTGAGGTAACAGTGACGATTTCAGGCATTACGCCAGAAGGACTAGCATATCTGCGCTCACTTTCTAAAGTGTAGCGTGAGCTGAGGTAGTGTCTGTTAAGGCTTTCTTTTTCAGTAGAGCAAGAGAATAAAAGGTGCCTCGCCACTCTACGCCGCCCTGCCATGTGATTTTTACTGCTGAACTAATCAGAGCGTAAAGAAATAGCAAAGAAGCAACGGGATGCAGAAGTGTAATACGCAAGGCGCGTAAGCTATTGCGAATGAGCGTGAAGTAAATCAAAAAAATCATAGCAATAGAACTGCCAGCGCAGAGCGTGATGAGAGCACTCGGCATGAAGAGAAGCCAATACGGAGCAATTAGTCCAAAAAGTGTACCAACGATACCAATCCCAACCCATAGCCACGAAAAGTTAATGCCCGGAAAAGCACTACGCTCAATGCCCTTGATGCTATCCCAGAGCCCTTCACGCCAGCGCACCGCAAGCAGGTCGGTGCCACGAACAACATGCGTTGCTTCAGCATGTTGCTTGACCCAGTAGCCAAGCTTGACATCATCATCGACATTGGCGCGCAGATGCAAGTGGGTGCCGATGCGTTCATAAAGCGAGCGCTCAATGAAGTTAAATGCACCTACACCAATGTAGGCATGGCGATTTTTGGGATTGCGTGCACCGCTGGGACTAAACTTCCATGTAAAAAGAAATCCGAATAAGGCAATAAACGCTTCTTCCATAGCGCTACTGGTAAGCATTTTGGGATAGGCGACAATGTGTTTGGCGCGCTCACGCAAGGCATAGGTAACGGTGCGCACAAGCGTTTCAGGATGAAAGAAGATGTCGGCGTCAGTAAAAAGCAGGTATTCCCCAGACGAATGCTGGTAGCCAAGATAGTTGGCATAATTTTTCCCAAGCCAGCCCTCGGGCAACTCTTGCACATGAATAACCTTCAGGCAGGTGTGGGTTTGAGCCAGCGAGTCAAGGATTTCGCCAGTGCAGTCAGTAGAACGGTCATTGATTGCAATGATTTCAAAGTTTGGGTAGCGTTGTGAGAGCAATGTCTGAAGAGCTGCCTGTAGCCGTTTAGCTTCATTGCGTGCAGGCACGATGACGCTGACACGGGGAAAGGTATGAGGTTGCGGCGCAAAGTCCATCAGGTTGGGCATGTGTCGGCGCATGATGAGAGTGCGAATCCAAAAGCCTATCCATCCAGCAACGTTTGCAACGGCAAGGTACTCCCAAAACGAAAAATGAGGCAAAAGGTGGTCAAAACTCATGTTTGCTCTTGGTTAGACTGGAAATGTCAAACGCTGAAATCCTCTGTCAAAGTTCTATTTTATGGTGCATTAAACGATTTGAGAGTTGCTATCGGTTTAGCGTTTAGGCAGTAAGCCAGCAAGTCTGACACAACCAATCTTCAACCAAGTGAAATGCATGATTTTGATTTCCTAAGAGAGCTGGTCATTATCAGCACGGCAGCACTGGTGATTGTCCTTGTGTTTCAGCGCCTGAAGGTGCCATCGGTGATTGGGCTTATCGTTACAGGCATTGTATTGGGACAATCTGGATTGAAAATCATTGAGGATATTTCACTTATCAGCACGCTGGCGGAGCTGGGTGTAGTGTTGCTACTCTTTGCGATTGGATTGGAATTTTCGGTGGAAGAGCTGCGTCGACTCTCGCGCATTGTCATAGTCGGTGGAGTGTTTCAGGTGTTGCTAACGGCGGCGATTGTGGGCGGGTTAGCCTATTTTTTGCTGCCAACTATTGGCGTGAAAATGACCTGGCAATCGGCAACCTTCATTGGCATGTCACTTGCACCAAGCAGTACGGCGGTGTGCTTAAAAATTCTCTCTGACCGTAACGAACTGTTTCTGTCACACGGCAAAATCGCTTTAGGGATTCTGATTTTTCAAGACATTGCGATTGTGCCCATGATGATTGCCGTGAGTTTTCTGTCGCCGGGCAGTGAACAATCGCTGGATAAGATTCTCAAGGACTTGGGGTTGCTGATCATTTTCTCGCTGGGCATTGTGGGCAGTTTTCGCTTGGTTATGCCGCATCTGACGCGAATGCTGGCTTCTATCAACGCAAAGGAAGTGCTGGTGTTGGGCGCATTGCTGCTGTGTTTCGGGTCAGCGTATCTAACCTCGCTGGCAGGACTGTCTATGGCACTGGGTGCATTTATTGCCGGCGTAATTATTTCCAGCACAGACGAAAGCCATACGATTGCAGAGGCAATTGAACCTATTCGCGATGCCCTAACCAGTTTATTTTTCGTCTCGGTAGGTTTGCTACTCAATGTTGAGCTCGAGCAACTACCGCTCTATCTCCTGCTGGCAGTGGCAGTGTTGGTAGTAAATGCGGCTTTGGCAACGGTGGTTGGCATTGCCTTGGGCTACTCGGCACGAGTGAGCATGATGGCGGGCATAGTGCTGGCACAAGTCGGGGAATTTTCCTTCGTCTTAGCCAAGATGGGCAAACTTGAAGGCATCATCTCCAGTGAGGTCTATCAAGGCATGCTTGCTGTGATTGTGGTCACGATCATTGTAACACCAGCGCTGATTGCTATGGCGCCGCGTGTGGCAGAACGGTTAGCGCCGGCGTTAGAATTCATTCCCTTGCATGAGGATGGGTCTCACCCTGAAGCCGATAGATTGCAAAAGGGACAGCTATATGCAGAAATTGAGCAGTTCAATCCGCATGTGGTAATCATCGGCTATGGTGAGAACGGTCGCAACATTGCCAATGTGCTCACTGCAACCAATGTTCGGCATAGCGTCATTGACAACGATAAATTCGTCGTGGAGGCAGCAAGGCGAGAGGGTAAAAGCTATGTCTTTTACGGCGATGCTACAGCAAAGCATATTTTGATGCAGGCTGGGGTGCATGTTGCGCAGTCCGTTGTCATCGGAATTTCTGAAGCAGCTGCCGTAGAAAAATGCATCAAGCTCGTGCGAGAACTGAATCCAAAAGCCTTTGTGATTGTACGAGCCCGCAGTTTGAACGATGTCCCAAGGCTTTACCGCGCTGGGGCAAGCGAAGTGGTGATAGAAAAATTTGAAACAGCCATTCAAATCTTCTCCATGCTGCTGCACCGCTTTGATATTCCACCTGAAGTCATCATGGAGCAGCAAGAAATTATCCGCCGCGAGTGCTGCAAAATTTTCCAGCAGTTGCCTTCACTGCAAGAGACAGTGGCGAAGCCTGAAGAGAAAAAGACCTTTGATGAGCCAGTCTCGCAGGAAAGCCGCATACGCGCTTGAAGCCTGACACTCAAAATGGAACAAACATACTGCGGTCTGTCATGCTAGCGGAGCGTAAGCCTTTTGTCTTGTCATGCTGAGCGTAGCGAAGCATCCATACTGGATTCCTCACTGCGTTCGGAATGACAGGAAAAAGCGTTCGGGATGACAGAGAAAATGCACGAAACGACCGAAAGAAGGTTTGCGTGTCCTACCTGTCATGCTGAGCGGAGCGAAGCATCCACGCTTGGATTCCTCGCTGACGCTCGGAATGACAGAAAAAGCGTTCGGGATGACAGAGAAAATGCACGAAAGCTACCTATGGAAGGGTTTTCATGTGCTACGTGGCAAGCTGAGCGGAGCGAAGGACACGAAAGGATTACTCCCAGCCTCGGAAACAGGGAAAGCTACGGGATGACAGAGAAAATGCACGAAACGACCGAAAGAAGGTTTGCGTGTCCTACCTGTCATGCTGAGCGGAGCGAAGCATCCACGCTTGGATTCCTCGCTGACGCTCGGAATGACAGAAAAAGCGTTCGGGATAACGCAAAGAAGTGCACAGAATAGCTATGCTCTGGTAAGGGTCTTCATGTGTTAGGAAGCAAGGTTAAATCACAAGGGCAAGAAAAATTACTCCCAGCCCAAACATGACTGCTACGGCTAAAAAAATCGCACCAGCCTGAATACCGCCCTGCGCTTTTGCCCTCAAGGTAGAAAGCAAAGCAACAAAGGCACCTAACGCGATTACAATTCCAGTGACCAAGAGTGCTGAACGCATGTACAATCAATAGAAGCTATCTGAAGGACAGAACATTAAAGGAACATTTCAGGTTTGAGCCGCCGTGTAAAGTAGTGCATAGCCACATTGACCATCCATATCCAGTTGAACGGCTTGCCTTTCATACGATACCAGATATTCTTCCATGAGTAGACTTCCTGCTGAATTTTGATGAACGCACGCAGAAATTCTTCGCGCTCCATCTTTGCAGGCTTGTAGATGTAGTGGTAGGTGTCATACTTATCCCAGTTAAAATGTTCAATGCGTGGTTTCATTTCTTCAAACCATGGTGTGCCAGGAAAAGGCGTAGCGATTGTAAAGACGGGAAACTCGATGCGGTTGCGCATGATAAAATCGTATGTGCCTTGAAAACTCGCCATGGTGTCGGTGTCGAAGCCGAAGATAAAATAACCTTGAATCGCGATGCCTTGTTTGTGCACATTAGCAACGACTGCGTCGTAGCGATTGATACGGTTGGAGCCCTTATGCACGTACTTAATGGTTTCGGGAGTGGTGGACTCGAAGCCAATATTGAGAAGTTCGCAGCCAGCTTCTTTGGCAAGTTCGGCGACGCGTGGATTTTCCAAGAAATTCATAGAGATGTTGGCGTTCCATTTGGCGCCAAGACCGACCATGGCATGGAGCAATTCTTCCATGAAAGCAGGTTTGAAGCTGATGTTATCATCCATAAACGAAATATGAATGTCCTTTCTGCCCAGCCGCTCTTGATGAAAACGAATTTCCTCAACTACTCTCTGGCTATCGCGTGTGCGGAAAGATTTGCCATAAATTGTAGGCGTGGTGCAAAAATTGCACCCGACTGGACAGCCTTTGGTGGCAAGCACAGGGATGCGAAAACTATAATTTTTAGCATTTGGAGAGCGCAAAACAATGTTAAAATCAGGTCTATCCATTTCCTGCATGGACTTAAACGCCCCAGCACGATACTGCGGTTTCATGGTGTCGTTTTCGACATCTTGGCGCAGGGCATCCCATACCGACTCAACCTCACCAAAAACGACGCTGGTGGCATGTTCTTTGGCTTCTTCAAAAAGCATGGTAGGATGAGTGCCGCCTAAAATCACGCGCTTGCCTTGTGCCAAAGCTGCGTCAGCAATCTGATAAGCTCTTGTGGCATTGAGCGTACGCGACGTAATAGCGACTACGTCGTAAGGTGAGAAATCTTCGGGCACCTTGTCGCCGATGCGCTCATCAATAAAATCGACATCAAAATGCTTCTGCGCTAGCGTGCCAACCATCATAAGATTGAGTGGGATGCTAACCTTTCCTGAATCAACCATTAAATTGGTGCGGCTCTTTGGCTGAATAAGTAACCAGCGCTTGCGTCGTTTGGGCTTAGAAGAAGCGGCAGGAGGAAATGAGACTTGCTCAAGAGGTACAAAACCGTTCATAGTGACTCTCCTCGAATGTTAAAAGGTGGATTCATTTTTTAAGCAAGATACATAGAAGCCAAGCGAAACTCAAAAGCCGTTCTGGACGCTAATCGCCGTGAGCATGAATTTCAAGCAAGAAAAGAAATTAAAAGTGTAAAATAGACGTTTAGTTAGGTGGTTTAACTCAAAACACCCTGCACAATAGGCTTGCAGGTTTAGTTATCAATGCAGTAAACTCCAAAAGATGAAATACAAAATTGCTGTTCTCGTCGTTACATATGGGGAAGTGGAGCAACTTTCTTTACGCTCGCTCTATCCGAGTTCGTGGCGAATTTTGCAGCTGATTACCTCTCGCATTGCCACTTTGCCCCTACCACTCAAAGCATTTATTGCCCTGCTGCGTAGCCTGCGCCGAAAAAAAGAATGGAAAAAACTTGGCTACCAACCTAAGCTGGCACAAATCAACCGTGCACAAACGCAAGCACTGGCAAAAAGATTAGAGACGGTTAAACAGCTTTCAGGACGCAATGTGGAGTTTGTGGTTCGCGATGCCTACTACTTCACCAAGCCGTATTACGAAGATGTGCTCAACGAAGTCAAAAGGTCGTGCTATGCCGTGATTGTCATTCCCATGATTCCCATTGAGTCGGAATTTGCATGCGGCGTGGGATGCGCGCTGGCGCTGGAGCACTTCGGCGATAGCGTCTTTGAACGCGTGCGCGTCATCAAACATCTCTGGAACAATGAAGAGTTTATCAAGCTCTGTGTCAATCGCATATTTGAAAAGTATGAGCGGCGTCAGGAACGCAAAGTCGGTTTGGCATTGGTGGCGCATGGCACGCTCATTAAGGACACAAAAGGCAGAGAACTGAAAATCAACACAGGCTACAAGGAAACGCTGATGTTCTACGAACGGCTCAAAACTGCAATTGAGCACGATACGCGCAATCGCTTTGCAAGCATCAAGCTGGGCGCCATGAATCACAAATTCGGCGGAATATGGATGCCCCAAACCTTAGAGCGCGCATTGGAAGAATTCCGAGCAGAAGGCATTGAAGAAGTCGCAGTCTTCCCGTTTGGATTTTTAGCCGACAACAGTGAGGCAGACCTTGAAGCGGTCATGCAAGTGCGTGCTGCAGGTTACCCCATGCAGTATATTCCATGTCTCAACGATTCGCCGGGGTTTATGGATTGGCTGGCAAAGCGCGTCATGCTGTCTGCTGAGCATCTGCTGAAACTTCAAGCCTCTACACTGGTGCAAATGCCATTCCAACTCGAGATTGCAACTAACCCATCATCCTAATTGGTGCCATACAAAGACACTGCTGCTGCAGTCAGGCTCTAACTTGCTAAGAGAAAGGATGAGGTTTTATCGCTTAAAGTGATTGCATTATATTGGCGCAAGCGTCCCAATTGCTGGCAACGGCGATTTAGACCGAGTAACTCTCTAAACAACTGAAAGGTGAGAGCTAATACGGCACAACGGCAATCTCTAACTTGTGATGCGCTTGCTACGATTCTCTTTGATATGGTTCTGTGCCTGCTGCATCGCTCTGACGCTCAATGCACAGGTGAGCGTCGACAACGCTTTGAGTATGTCGGTCGGTGGTGCTGGCTCGGCATACTTTGGCGCCATCCCCGGCTTTGACCTCAATCCTGCACGACTGGCAGCCTACGAGTTCCATGAGCGGAGATTGAGTTTTCTGTTTTCCCCATTGGTTTGGCGTTGCAAAACAATGCGTTCAGTATTGATAACTACAATCGCTTCTTAGGGCGAGAAAGTCGCAATGTGCCAGCGCCGCGCACAACGACATTTTGGACGGCGCAAGATAAAGCGGAAATTTTAGCGCTCGTGCCTGAAGCATGGCGAGTCAATGTAGGGGTAAGCGTTCAACTCTTTGGCGCGGCGTTCAATGTCTCAGAGCAAGTTGGCGCATTCGGCTTTGCCATTCGTGACCATATTGGCACACGGTTTAGCATTGCAAAACCATACCTTGATTTTACGCTCAACGGCAACTCCAATCTGCTGGGACAGAACATTGAATCGCGCGGCAGCAATGGGCGAGGGTGGTGGCACCGCGATTACACACTGGCATACGCACGCAAATTCAACCTGCCAGAGAGCGTCTCTATCAAAAATTTTTATGCCGGCATTGCGCTCAAATATGTGCAATCGTTTGCATTTGTGCATCTTGATAATCAAACCGCAATTTTTACGTCGCAAACTGGAGATAGCTTAGCCAGCCAGTTGAATTATCAGTGGCGTGCTGCGGCGCCCGAGAGAATCCCACCGTTTCTGACACCAGATGTGGTCGGAAGTGGTTTTGCTGCAGATGTGGGTGTGTCGGCAGAGGTCTATCGAGGAGTGAACTTGGGAATTTCCGTGATGAACCTGGGTAGCCTATCATTTGGCGGCTCAACGGCTTATCAGAGGCTGGCAGACACGGTAGTGAGTTTTACTGGCTTTACTGACCCATTTGATGACCAAAAAACACAGCGTGAGGTCGATAGCTTGCGTAAAGCTATTGAACACACCTTGCCAAGTGTGTTGCCATTTAGTATGGCGCTACCGTCGCTCATACGTCTGGGCGCAGCGTGGGACCTAAGGTCGTTTGCCGACATTCCGATGGTAGTGATGCTGGATTGGGTGCAGGGCATCAATTCCAACTTTGGCAACACCACAACACCGCTGGTTGCCATCGGTGCAGAATGGCGAGGCGTGCCGAATTTACCACTGCGTGCAGGATTGAGACTTGGCGGCAATGAAGCCATAGCGCTCTCGTTAGGACTTTCTTTCGATACGCCTGAAGCCACATTTGACATCAGCACACGCGATGCGCTAAGCTTTTTCTCGTTCAATTCGGCACGGCAATTTTCAGCAAGTTTGGGGGTTCGGTTTCGCTTGCTTAGACCCATAGAGCAATTGCCGCCAGAGCGTTTCTATGCGCCTGTCATTGCTCGTGAAGCCTTGCCCATGATTGAAATTCTGGCAGCACGCAATAGCATTGAGCAAGGCGATTCAACCATGCTGATTTGGACAACCCTCGATGCCGAGCAAGTCAGAATTGAACCAGACATAGGCGAAGTGCCACTCAAAGGCGCACAAGTGATTAAGCCGCAACACACGACAACCTACATCCTCACGGCAAAAAATCGTTATGGTGAATTGGTGGCGGCGGCGCATGTCAGAGTCAATCCGAAGCGCGAGATTCCGCCGCCACCTCCACCGCCACCTCCACCACCACTCAGCAAAATCGGCGATAAAATTTTCATTCGCATCAACTTTGAGCTAAACAAATACCGAATCTTGGATACAGAACGTCCGAAGCTGGATACACTCATTGCGCTGCTCAAAACAAAGGAGCGCGAAAGGTTCATCGTGGAAATTTCAGGGCACACTGACAATACAGGTAAGGGCAAGCTAAAGCCCAAGCAACCCACAGAATCTGAAGAGCAATTTCTCAAACGCAAAGTGGCATTTGAAAACGCACGCAAACTCTATAACCTCTGGCTCTCACTCAAGCGGGCAGAAGCTGTCCGAGACTACTTGGTGAAAAACGGTATTGCCAAAAGACGGCTCACTGTGCGCGGCGCTGGTGAAAACGAGCCAATCGCCTCAAACGACACGGAAATCGGACGTGCGAAAAATCGGCGAATGGAAGCCAAAGTCATCGGAGAGCTCTTGGGCGACATTGAACTGGAGCCAGTACCAGCACAAAATAAGCGTAAAACCATTGCAAAACCTTCAGCCGTGAGCAAACCATGAGAATTTCCCAGAGCCTAAGTGTTCTGGCTCATCGGTAGCAAGTTACGCCTTGTCGTCGCTTGGAGAAACATAGACAGGCTCGAGGCGAGTAATTTCACGCTGCTGGCTTTGCATAGAAAAAAGTGTATGAAATTCCTGCTTTTTCATCTGCCGATAAGCCTCGGGAAACTTGCGAGCCGTAAGGCGATACTCTGCCAGGCATGCGCTGAACAAGCAAGAAGCAAGGCATACCCCTTGTAGAGTCGAGCTCGACCGATAAGCCGTGCCGTGTCGGAAGATAGCACATGAATTGGATGCTTATCCAAAACGAGGTATGAAAGTGGCAGGTCGGAAAGGTCAATGCCCAAATGTGCTTTGAAGTCTGCCCAGCGGGCTTGAGTAAAAGCCTCTTGAGGCGGTTTAGCAAAGTGATGACACCAATGCGCACGATGCTCTGGTAGAAGCAATCCACATGCGCCTTGATGCGTGCAAGGTGCCACAATGTGGAACGATGTCCGCAATGCTTCGCGAACCTCAATCAGTTTGCGACTGGCGTAGCGGTCGCCCGATTCCACCCAGAGAATAGCGGCAGCAGAACGAAGTTGAGTAAGCAGCGTATCCAGTGCAGAGTCGCTAAGCTCAGTGATGATGTGGCTAAGTAGCACGATGCCACAAAATGACGTGCGCTCATCAAAAGGCAAGAGTGTGATGTGGGGAAATTCAGAACGAATTTTTTCTTGAGAAAATTTTAGGGCAAGTGTCGAGCGGTCGTAAAGCGTTACGGAAGATGAGTGGAAGTAACGAAGAAACGTGCGTGCGGCGATGCCTGTGCCACAGCCCCAGTCTAAGAGCGGAAGTGCAGGCGGTTGCCAGCGAAGTTGGAGAAGTTCTGCCAAAACATGTTGCCATTTCCATGCGATGCGCTGCGCAAAGGTATGCTCATAGAGCTCAAGCACTCGCGGGGTAGTCCAGTAGTCTAAATGACCGGCGCGCCGGTCTAAGAACTGCGCGCGCAAATGTTGAAGCTGTTGCCAATCCTCGTGTGAAAAGGTCATAGAAAGCAGTTTGGAATGAAAATTTCTTGCATCAATACAGCACGAAAAAAATGAAACGGCGAGCATTTCTAAAAACCGCGGCGGTGCTAACACTCGGTGCTACTTTAGAATCCTGCCTGAATCCTACTGCACTCGATAAGCTTGCTCCGGCGGCGCCAACTTCAATTCGCGTGGAGGGGTCTTTGAGCTGGATAAAAGTATCATGGGCAGCGGTAACAACCAATAGCGATGGTAGTCCCATCAGCGATTTGCAGGCATATCGGATTTACCGCAGCTTGATTCCAGCAAGTGGTTTCGAGCAAGCAGGGAGCGTAAGTAGCAATGTTACTGCATGGAAAGACACCGCAGTTCGAGCTGGTCAGATTTGGTATTACAAAGTAACCGCCGTTGATAAAAGTGGCAATGAATCGCAGTTTTCGCCAGAGAGTGCGCCAGCCATACTGTCAATTCGTGTGCCACACGCTATTTTGCCGCAGCACGGAGAAGCTTTATTTCTCAACTATGACGGACAAAGACCGCCGCCAAGCGATACGCGCTCCGATATTAGCATAACACGCTTTCAGGGCAGCTTCATCGTGCTCTCGCGCTTTTGTACTCATGCAGGATGTAGCAACATGATTTTCAAAAATTCAGAATGGGAATGCCAGTGCCATGGCTCTCGCTTTTCACAGCAAGGTGAAGTGCGCGAAGGACCAGCGCAGAACGCTCTGAGAGCATTCAACTTTACACAGGAGAGCAACGGCGATTTGATTGTCTCATTTACATGAGCATCTCAAAGTCAATATGCGACAACGCCCGTGCTGAAAGCATGCCATTTCACCTTAGTATTTGCTGGCAGCCATTCTGCTACTCAACACATCATTGGAAAATTTTGGCAGCGAGCGTGGTCGTTGGGTCAGACCAGTAGTATCGGTTAAGGTTTTCATAAAGGCGATGATGTCTTGAATTTCTGCTTGAGTTAAGCCGAGTGTATCGGGTGGCAGAGTTTGGTTAGCTAAATCAATGCCGATACCTTTGCCGCCGCCCATGTTGTAGAAGCGCATCACTTCATCGAGCGTTTTGTAGACGCCGTTGTGCATGTAAGGCGCAGTCAGTTCTATGTTGCGTAGCGTAGGCGTCTTGAACATATACTTATTGAGTTCAATGCCATTGATTGCCATTTTGCCAATGTCGGGGTCGATTTCAGCTTGTTTCCACTTGGCTTCTTTGGGCACGCCAATCACTTCAGCTTCGGTCTCTTGGAAGGTGGGCGGCACTGTGCCATTGAAGAGCGGGATAAAGTGACAGGTTGCGCACTTGGCTTTTCCTGCAAAAAGGTTAAATCCGCGCTGTTCCTGTGCATTCATCTTGGTTTTGTCGCCGCGCATATACTCATCAAAGCGTGAGTTGAATGAGCTAAGTGAGCGCATGTAACTTGAAATTGCACTGACAATATGCTCTGCAGTTACAGCACTCTCACCACCAAAAGCCTCTTTGAAGCGCATGCGATAGTCTTCACTTTGCGCAAGAATTTTGGCGACAGAATCCAGAGAATGATTCATTTCGTCTGGGCTATGAACCACGAAGCGCACACGGTCTTCGAGATAGACCGTTTTTTGGTCGTAGGAAGAACTGGCTTGATAGGCAGAATTGATAACAGTGGGGGTGTTACGCAAAATTTTATCGTTGCCAGTCAGCGTAAGGGCGCGAGGCAAACCATCAGTGAAAGCTTTTTCAGGTTGATGACATGATGCACAAGACCGCTTTCCGTTTATGGACAGCAGCGGCTCAAAAAAGAGAAGATGACCAAGTTCAACTTGTTTCGGATTCAGGGAGTCTTGATAGTTGGGTGTATAGACCAGCGGGTTGAGCGCATCATGGTCGAAGAGTGTTTTAGCAGTGGTGCGAAAGACGCGCTCGGTTTGAAGAATCGGAATACCAAGTGCAAGTTGAGCATCAAAAAGCGCCCGACTCAGTGGATTGGCAAAATCTACGATAAACTCCAAACGGTTAAAGCTGTCGAAGCTGTGTGCGTATGTTGCCAAATACGCAATAGCCTTTGAGAAAAGTGTGTCAAGCTGACGCGCGTATGCAGGATTTTTCTCTTCAAGTGCTTTGGTGTAGGGCGCAAACGCTTCGGCGAGTCCTTCCAAAGCCGCCTTGGCTTCGTGAATGGAGTAGAGTGCCACAGGAGAATCAAAGCCGGTGATGCCAAGCGTGATGACACGAGCAATTTCCAGACGCATGGCATCAAGGATGCGATTATCGGTCAGTGGCTTTTTGATGATAAGCCCATCGAGGCGTTTGCAAAGAGACCGCATGATTTTGACCTGCGCAAGCATAGCTTCTCTCGAGCTGAAATCAACTTCGGGGAAAAGAAATTCTTCCAAGACTTGAAAACCAGTGGGCTGTTCAATCTTGTATTCTTCGCCGACCTCTTCTAAAGCAGGACCGTTCATTGCCTCCGAAGTGGAAGGGGCATAATACTCCAAAAGAAATTCCATGCGTTTGTAAGCCAGACGAGCATGTTTGAATGCTTCTTGCAGCGCCTTGGCATGGGAAGAATCCTCCTTTGCTTGAGCAATCAGTGAATCGAGCACGGCAAGTGAGCGTTCAAACTCGCTCAAGTTTTTGATGAAAAGGGGTTTTACAGCAAGCTCGGCAAGTTCTTGCGAAGTCTCAGGGGCTTGCTGCTTACAGCCGATGAAAGGCACAAAGAAAATGCACAGAATAGCGACAAACTTTACAGCGTAACGCATATTGAAAAAACTTTAGGAAGTTTGTTTGAGCATGAAAAGAGCCGCATCTGGCATGCGGCTCTTTGCGTGGTTCTGATACTTTTCGTGTGTGCGATATGCTTAGCGTGGCACATTGGTAAGAATGAGCACATAGCTACCTTCGCCAAGGTTTGTCGGTCCTTGAGCGGCAGGAAGTGTGCCTCGGTCAGGATTGCGGAAATCTCTGCCGGGGATTTGACCACCTTGTCTCCAAGTGTGAGTTTGCACGCACACAAGGAAAGTGCCGGGACGACCTGTTTCGTTGGAGACATCAATCATGGCGCCATACTCCCACTCGCCAATAGCAAAGCGTCCGTCAGAGCCGACAAACCAGTTAGTAGGTCTGCCATCTGTGTTAATGGGCGCAATATACTTGCGTTGCAACGCACCGCCATCGCGAATCGGTCCAACTTCCATGAACACGGACAGAGTGCTGGTCGGTGAGCCAATTCTCCATTGGTAGATACGGGCATCATGATTTTGACGCTGTGCATCAAAGACGGTGCTGACGCCAGTAAGCTCACCGCTGTTCGGACGATAGCGATTGGCATCTTCTTGAATGTAGACGTAATTCTCGGTCACGCAGATATTATCGACATTCATGAACTCGCGGGCAGGACCGTTAATATCATCGCCGTCAAAGATAACTTCAAGCGTTCCTTCAAGCGGGTTATTGGCATCGAGCATAAGGCGATAGACTCTGCCATACATGGTGCGGTCGTTGTTCGCATTGCGGTTGCCACCCCATGCTTGACCTGTAACACAGAAATAGAGTTCGCGTGCAGCAGCATCCGAACCTTTGCGATAATCAATGTCTTCAACGCGACCAAACAGCAACGCATTCAGACGGCGAGATTCGCTGTTGAATTCAGCCGCAGGACGAGTGGTCGCATTTGTGATTTCTACAAACTCAATGGGGTAGGTTTGACCGACAACCATATCGCGCTCACGGGTGCTAGTGCTGTTCTTACGGCGAGCAACATAAAGCTTGCCGTTGTCAAAGTTGCCCGTGCCTTGTCCAACGTACATAACCAGCTCACCGCCGTTGGCAAAATCATCATCGCCAATGAGAGTTACTGTACGGTTCGGATATGTACCCTTAGGAAGGGTAACGGCATTCTCAGCGCTCCAGTAGCCGAAGCTGGTGAGAATACGGTCTGTTTCACTTGGACGCCCATATGGGTCAACAATGTGTATCTGCGAGTCAAACCCAGACTCACCGCAAGTGATAAACTGCGGACGGGCAACGCCATGGATTTCAGGCGTAACCATGGTGGCGGAGCACAAGCGATAGAGCCCATCATTTGAGGTCATGAGATATTCGCCGCGCACCGGACGGAAAGTCTGGTCAAGTATTACTCGAGACACTGCAAAGTTATCTTCATGGTTGCAAACAAAAGTAAAGGTGCCATCGGGATTTCTAAGAAGCCCAGCGCCATCAGCCATGCCGCCGAAAACAAAGTTTGGAGACTCACGAAGTGTGTCGTCGCTGCTGATAAGCGTGAAAGCCTGAACCCCGCTGGCAAGGCGAGTAACAAAAGTTGGTGTCACCGAATACTGGCGAAACTCAACTAAAGTAGATGAGCCGCTGTCGCTGGTATTGCTGCGGCAGCCTGAAAGAATCATTCCACCTAACAAAAGGCAAGAGAGCGCGCTGAATAAAAGTGTTCTTGGCATGTTTGTCGTTGTGTTTATTAGTTATTTGTGATGAATTTGCAAGGCATTATCAAATCGTCAAGGCATGGTGCTTCGCTCTCTTTTGCGGTTTTTTGACAGCACCCACTTAGAGTGTGAGCGATTAGAGCACACGAAGAAGGAGGAATGAACAAGGGTTTTTTCAAAAGAGACGAGAGACACATAGCCTTGACAATTCAGGCGCAAAGATAGGGCGAGGCTGTTACAGAAGTGTTATTGCAAAATGAAATTAGCATTAAAAAGTCAGAGCAATTGAGTATATGCTTATGAAATGAAAAAGTAGATACGCTATGCCAAGGTATGACAAGAGTCGGGAAAGTTTCTATCAGAAAAAGAAGACTGTGGAAAGTGTGGTCCCTGCAGGACTTGAACCTGCGACCAAGCGATTATGAGTCGCCTGCTCTGACCAACTGAGCTAAGGGACCACTCGTCGTGTTAGACAAAGATAACCTTTGTGCCGTGCTTCTACAAGGATGAGTTGCTTGTAAGTGCAATAGTGGCGCGCGAAGTGTAAATCGGACCTTTGGGCGTAAGGCAACTTTCAATCAGGGCAAAAGAATCGACACGCTGGCGCCCGATAAATGAAGGCGCTAAGGCTTTGACAACTTTGCCAAGACCGCTCACTGTGCGACCCTGTCGCATGCGACCAATGGTAAGATGAGCAGAAAACTGGCGAGCATCTTTCGGAAAGCCAATCGCATCAAGTTGAACCTGAATGCGTTCAGCAAGTGCGGACAGGTGTTGCTGACCATCCTGCACGCCAATCCAAAGAGTTTGCGGTTGTAAAAGTGAGGGAAAAGCATCTGCCTGACCAAAACTAATCTCGAAGGCTGAACTTGCCGCTTCATGAAGCGCTTGTGTAAGTGCTGGAAGGGTCGCTGACGGCACATTGCCTAAAAATTTCAGCGTCAGGTGAAAGTTCTCTGGCTCAACCCACTTGATTGCCGTCTTAGCACTCGGACATGCTGCCGTCAGCTCATCGCAAAAACTTTGCACCGCCGCACGCAGCGAGGGCGCTAAAAAAATGCCGACAAAAGCTCGCATCTTTCTCACATTCACGAACAAGGTAACGATAAAATAAGAGAATTTTGTGGCAACGAAGTATAAATTCAGAGTGAAAATACCCGAGGCGCATAAACACCTTGCTGAAAGCACCTTGCTGAAAGCTCTTCACAGCCTGACGGTGAAGGCAACTTTCCTACAGCATATGTCGCAACATGGTGATTACTGCTTTCAAGAAAAGTAAAAACAGCTAAACATAAATGAACACCGACAAGCTGGAACAACAAGTTCAAACTGCTGAAAGCAAAATTGCACAAGTAGATGCGCTCAATGCGCAGGCGTGGGAAATAAAATACTCCGAGCCAAAACAGGCAATGCGGCTGGCTGAAGAAGCATTGGCACTGGCACAATCAGAGAACTATCTCAAAGGCATCGCATATAGCCTGCGTAACAAGAGCGCTCTTTTGGCAATGTTCTCACAATATAGCGAAGCACTTACGGTATCCCTTGAAGCCGTAGAACGCTTCACAGAAATAAATGACATATCAGGCAAAGCCTCAATGCTAAACATCTTGGGTAACATCTACACAGACCTAAGTGACTATGAAAAGGCGCTCTACTATTATGACCAGAGCATGACGCTCTACGAAGGGATTGATGACAAAAGCGGCGAGATAACAACAATCATGAACATTGGTTCAATCTATCAACAGCTTGGCGAGCATGACCGAGCCTTAGGATACTTCTTGGAGAGCTTGAGTATCAATCAGACACTCAAAAATCAGGATATTGAAGCCAGTGTGCTCAATCGCATTGGGGAAGTCTATGTTGCTATGGGAAAAGCAAAACAAGCCTTGGAGTATTTCAGAAAAGGACTTACGGTAGCGGAGGTTGCTCAACTGCGCCGAACAGAAACGCTACTGCTACTGAATTTGGGCAAAGCCTATATCGCATTAGGTGACCCTGAAAATGCACTCTCATTTATGATGCAGAGTGTGCAGTTTGCACGCGAGTTGGGCGACCGCCGACTTGAAGCGGAGAGTTTGAGTTGTGTTGCCGCACTGCATCGTGGATTGAACGACTTCAAAAAAGCTGAACAGCGTTTTCAGCAAGCATTAAGCCTTGCTCAAGAAATCGGCGCAAAAGATTTGGAATACAGCTATCACTTGGCGTTGTCGGAGATTTTTGAAACCATAGGGGATTTGAAGAAAGCCTTGGAGCATTACCGAGCCTTTCACAGTGTCAAAGAGAAAGTCTTTGGAGAAGAAGCCAGCAAACGCATTCGGCGTATCACCATTGAGCGTGAAGTGGAAAAAGCACAGCGTGAAGCCGAGCTTGTAAGAATGCGCAACTTAGAACTTGCCAAAGCCAACAAAGCCCTCGAAGAAGCCAATCAACTCAAAACTGAGCTACTGGGCATCGCCGCACATGACCTGAAAAACCCGCTCTTCTCGATTATGACCTTTGCCGATATGTTGCTTGACCCAAATTCATCAATAGGCGACAGACAAACACAATTTCTTTCTCTCATCAAAGACCTCGCCTATCGAATGCATCACATTATTGAAGGGTTGCTCAACAACATGACAATTGAAAGCGGCAGAGTCCAGCTCAACATGCGCCCAGTAGATGTTGGTCAGTTAGGCGCCCTGCTGGTGGAAATTGCATCGATGCGCGCTGAACAGAAAGAACAGCGCCTCACAAGCCAAATCGAGTATGGATGTTGGGTCAAAGGGGATGAAGAACGGCTAAGAGAAGCAATCGATAACCTAATTAGCAATGCTATCAAATACTCGCCGCGCGGCAAAGCAATTGAAGTGCGCATTTACCGAAGAGATAAACATGTCGTGTGCGAAGTAAAAGATGAAGGGCAGGGATTTTCGGAAGAGGAAAAAGAAAAACTCTTCAAAAAATTTCAGCGCCTGACCGCCAAACCCACAGGCGGAGAATCTTCAACTGGCTTGGGCTTGGCAATTGTCAAGCAGCTTATCGAAATGCATGGCGGCAGAGTGTGGGCAAAATCAGAAGGACTGGGGAAAGGGAGCACATTTGCATTTGAACTGCCTTTGCTTGAAGCACAAGTATATGAGCAACCTGAGTGAATTGAAAAGTAAAATAGAAACTGCTCACAGCCTTCAAGAAAAAGTCGATGCCTTAAATCAGCTTGCGTCTGTTTTAACCATTGACCACGCAGAGTATAGAGCTGGGCTGGCTACGGCGCAAGAGGCAAATGCTCTGGCAAAATCCATTCAATACGAGCAAGGCATCAATGAAAGTGATTACATCATCACTGTTAGCCTTGCACGGCTGGGACAAAACGAAGAAGCGGCTCGAAGAGCCAAAATCGCAATTGAAAGATATGAAAAGGCAAATGATGAAGTGGGCTTAGCCAAAGCACGACTTTGCTTGGGAACAATCTATTATGCCATCGGTGAGTATGCCATGGCGCTGAGTGAGATGCAAAAAAGTCTCTCGCTCTATCAAAAGTTGCGCGATAGCAAGGGAGAAATGTATCTCATGCAAAACATAGGGAGTGTGTATTTAGAGTCAGGAAATTTATCTCTGGCACTGGAGTGCTTTGAATATGCGCTCTCTGCAGCAAAGAAGCTGAACGACCGTACGCAGCAAGCCATGGCGCTGGGAAATATCGGTGTGGTGCATGAAAAGCTGGGCAATCATGAACAGGCACTGGAGTTTCATCGTGAGTGCATGGCGATTGTAAAGTCGCTCAACTCCATGTATCACTTAGCCGTAGCGCACTGCAATCTGGGGTTAGCCTACTCCAATTTAGGTCAGTTGGATGAGGCAAGTCAGCACTTGCAGCAAAGCTTGGAACTCTCACAAAAAATCGGTCTGCAATACATTGAGGCTTACAGCTACTACGCAATAGGTTGCCTGTCTTCGAAAGCAAAAGATAGCAACGGGTCTGAAAGCATTCAGACGCTGCAGACCGCACTGAAAATTGCCGAAAAAATTCATGCAAAAGACCTCATCGCAAAAATCTATCTGGAACTTGCCGAAAGTTATGCCAAAGCTGGTGATTATGAACAAGCCTTCTTGGCACACAAAGCTTATCATGCGGCAAACCGAGAACTATCGAGCGAAGAAAGCGACCGCCGACTCAAGGTGATGGGAGCCGTCTATGAAGTCGAGCAAGCCAAAATGCAGGCAGAAATCTATCGCTTGCGCAACGTAGAACTCATCGAAGCCAATCAGTTGAAGACAGAACTCATGAGCATTGCCGCACATGATTTGAGAAATCCTCTGCAAGCCATAATCGGATTTTCAGAATTGATGTTGGAGCAGCTTAATAAGCAAAGTGAACTATACCGAATGACGAGCACCATCTACAGTGCGGCGCAGCGTATGCATGAACTCATCTCAGATTTGCTTGAAATGTCAGCGCTGGATGCAGGAAAAATTGTCCTGCATAAAGAGCTAACAGATGTTTCCTCACTGGTAATAAATACCGTGTCAGAATGCAGAGTGCAAGCTGATGCAAAAAAGCAAACCATTGAGTGCTCACTTGAGCCAAATGTAAAAGCCGAAGTAGATGCGGCTAGACTGAAAGAAGTCTTCGTCAACTTGATAAGCAATGCCATCAAGTATTCGCCCTGTGAAAAAGTCATTAGCGTCAGTCTGAAGCACGCTGGCGAAAAATTTCGATTTGAAGTCAAAGATGAAGGGCAAGGCTTAACGCCAGACGATATGAAGAAACTCTTCATGAAGTTTCAACGGCTTTCGGCTAAACCGACAGGTGGAGAATCCTCGACTGGATTAGGTTTGGCGATTGTTAAACAAATTGTAGAACTGCACAATGGTCAGGTCTGGGCAGAGTCAGCAGGCAAGGACAAGGGGGCGACATTCATTGTCGAAATCCCCACTGAATAGCGTGTGCAAGCGAGCCTATCAATTTCTTATCTTCAGGCGAAGAGTGAAATAATAGCATGTAAAAATCTAGAGAGAAAGATGAAACCGCATAACATCATTCTTCTTACGGATTCCTACAAAATCAGTCACTATAAGCAGTATCCGCCAAAGACGCAAAATGTCTATTCATACTTTGAATCGCGGGGCGGTCGTTTCAAGGAAGTGGTGTTTTTTGGATTGCAGTATTATCTCAAAGAGTATTTGGCTGGAGAAGTTGTAACCAAAAAGAAGATTGATGAAGCTGAAGAGTTTTGTGCGGCGCACTTCAATAGCTCTTTTGTATTCAACCGAACGGGTTGGGAATACATCGTAGATGCGCACAAGGGTCGCTTGCCGATAAAAATCAAAGCAGTGCCTGAAGGACTATCGGTGCCCACACACAATGTGCTCATGACGGTAGAAAATACCGATATGAACTGCTATTGGCTGACGAACTACTTGGAAACCTTGCTGGTGCAGGTCTGGTATGGCTGTTCGGTAGCCACACAGTCGCGTGAAATCAAGCGGCTCATTTTGGATTACCTTGTCGAGACAGGCACGCCTGAACTGATTGATTTCAAGCTACACGATTTTGGCTTCCGAGGTGTCTCGTCGGTTGAATCTGCAAAAGTAGGTGCAGCGGCACATCTTATCAATTTCATGGGAACAGATACGCTGGTTGGCCTAACCTTCATTCGTGATTACTACGAAAGTTCGCAGATGTGGGGCTTTTCAATTCCAGCCGCTGAACACAGCACAATTACTTCATGGGGCGAAGAAAACGAAGCACTGGCATACGAAAACATCTTGCGTCAGTATCCGACGGGCACCGTTGCTGTGGTGAGCGATTCCTACGACATCTATCACGCATGCGAACATCTCTGGGGCGAAGTCTTGCGCAAAGAGGTCTTAGAACGAGAAGGCACCCTGGTCATTCGTCCCGATTCAGGAAATCCGAAAGATGTGGTTTTGAGAGTCATTGAAATTTTGGGACAAAAGTTTGGCTACGAACTCAATCGAAAGCAGTTCAAGGTGCTAAATCCGAAAGTGAGAGTCATTCAGGGCGATGGGGTTAGCTACGAAACCATTGAAGAAGTTTTGCAAACCCTCAAGCAAAATGGCTGGTCGGCAGATAACATTTCGTTCGGCATGGGTGGTGCTTTGCTGCAAAAGTTAGACCGCGACACGCAAAGGTTTGCCTTCAAGTGCAGCAGTGTTACCATCCAAAATCAGGAACGAGAGGTTTTCAAACGCCCGATTACCGACAATGGCAAACACTCTAAACGAGGACGCCTAAAACTCATCAAAGTCGGTGAAACTTTCAAAACGGTCAGTCAAAATGATGCTGGCGATGACATCTTGCAGACCGTCTTCGAAAACGGTGAAATACGGCGAACATACTCATTTGATGAAGTCAAACGGCATGCGGCTTTAACGTTGCCTGTAAGCAGTTTGTAGTTGAGCTAAACTAAAAAGACAACAATCATAGGTTAGGTAATCTCTATCAACGAGCCATGAGTGCATTGGGAATTGTCGAGACAAAGGGGTTTGTCGGAGCGTTAGAGGCGGCTAACGCCATGCTCAAAGCTGGCAATGTGGAACTGGTGAGCAAAGAAGCAATTGGCGGTGGCTATGTGGCGGTGGTGGTCAAGGGAGAACAGCCTGCTGTCAAGCATGCTGTGGAAGCAGGGGCAATTGCGGCGCAGCGCGCCGGCGAACTTATCTCTGCACACATGCTGGAAAACCCACACGAACATCTCTACAGGTTGCTCTCTAAAGTGTAAGTCAGTGGGCATGAGACGCTTCAACTGTTAAAAACTTTTCCATTAGCTCCACGCACCGCTGATTTTCTTTGGGCAACCCAATTGAAATGCGTAGGCAGTGCGGCAAGCCAAAAGCCTTGAGCGGACGAACAATCACCCCGCCGCGTAGCAAGAATTCTGTCAGGGCATTGACACGAGCTTCGCTTTCTAAGTCAAGCATGATGAAGTTTGCCCAAGAGGGAATCCATGTATAGCCCAGTTCCGTGAAAGCTTTGGTCAGAAAAGCATAGCCTTCTTGATTGAGCTGAAGCGATTGTTGCAAAAATTCTTCATCATCCAGTGCCGCAAAAGCCGCCGCCTGCGCCACAGAATTCGGCTCAAACGGCAGTTTAACTTTCAAAAGATTGGTGATGAACTTATCATGAGCAAAGCCATAGCCTACACGCAAACCTGCAAGCCCATATGCTTTCGAAAATGTGCGCAAGGTGATGACATTGTCGTAGCGGTATGACATGGAATCGGGATACTGCGGGTCGAAGGCAGCATACTCAAAATAGGCTTCATCGAGAATAATGATAACGCGCTCAGGTATGTGCTGAATGAAGTCGTCAAATTCTTTGCGTGTGAAAATTGTGCCTGTGGGATTGTTGGGATTGCAGAGGTAAATCACTTTGGTCTGTGGTGTGACGGCATCAGCAATAGCTTGCAAATCGAAGCGATAGCCTTTCTGCAGAGGCACTTGAATGAACGGTGCGCCTTTGGATTGCGCCAGCACTTTGAACCCAATAAATGTGGCTTCAGAGGTCAGAAGTTCATCACGGTCGCCAACAAACGCACGAATGATGTTCGACATGATGCCTTCCGAGCCGGCGCCAACAATCACATTGTCAACTTTGAGGCGAAAGCGAGCGGCTAACTTCTGACGTAATGCCATTGAGGCAGGGTCGCCATAGCGATTAACGTCGGCAATTGCTTGAAGCATAGCTTGATGAGCACGCGGCGGCACCCCAAGCGGATTTTCGTTGGAAGCAAGTTTGTAGACTTCACGCAGACCATACAGCTGCTGAATTTCAGCAATGCTGCGACCGGGTACGTATGGCTCTAACTTTTCAATATGCGGCGGCACCAACTGCGACATACAGCATTCTCCAAAAGATAGGTTGCAAAAAACTGCCAGTAAATTTAGCCAAAAGCATAAGACAAATGAATCACGAAAGCAGGCTATTGAGAGCGCCAGCGTTCAGTGGAAGTCAAGGCAAGGTATGCCGCGCGCCGAGCTGGGTAAAGACTCGCCAAGAAAATAAGCACGAGCGCCGCAACAATCACGGCAAGAAAATCACTACCCATCATAGAAACAGGATAGGCGCGGATGATGAAAGATTCAGCATATGGCAGCGGCACAAGACCAAATTGCTGCTGCAAAAAACAGACCAGAAAGCCGAATGCAACACCAAGCGTAACACCAATGACGCCAATGAGCATGCCTTCAAAGAGAAAAATGCGCTGAAGACTGGCAGGCGTGAGCCCAATGCAGTAGAGGAAGTAAATATCGCGCCGTTTTTCAATGGCGGTCATGGTCAGCGAGCCAATGAGACTCAGTGCCGCAATGATGACAATCAGCAAGAGAATGATGAAACTGCCCCACTTTTCGAGTTTCATCACACGAAAAAGTTCACGAAACTTATCAGAAAGACTCTCGGCACTGTATTGCGCAGAAAGCCCCTTCTTTTCAAGCCACTGCATAAGACGCGCTTTGAGCTCTTCGTCAGAGAAGCCGGGCTTGGCGCGTAGTTCAATGCCTGTGACCACATCAGGCGCATAGCCGAACACCTTTTGTGCCGTGCTAAGCGAAGCAATCGTGTAAATCTCATCATATGTGCGGTGTGCAGAGAAAAAGTTTCGAACCCTAAGCCGGGGTAAATCCAGCGAGGAACGCAGCAGTGGGTTTTGAATGGCGGCAAGCCCTTCATCGATGTGTTTGGCGGAGAGCAATCGCACTTCGGAATTGAGCGTGGCAGAAAATTTGTAAGCAAGTGGAAATCCAATCGTGAGCCCATCATCTTCGAGCGGGCGCCGGTGTTCATCCAAGTAGTTTGCCATGTCTTGGTAGGCTTCTGGTTCTATGCCTTTGAGAATGACGACACTACTTTGCTTATCGGTAATCATCAACACTTTTCCCTCAACGAATTTGCGGGCGGATGCGACGCCATCAAGTGAGCGAAGTTCAGAAAGTAGCGAATCCGAGATGCGAATGGTGGCGCCTTGTGCTGCAATCAGTTTAGCTTCGGTATCAATAGCTAAGAAAAGGTTGTAGGCAAGGTCGCGAAATCCGTTCATCACACTAAGCACGATGATAATGGTCGCTGTGCCGATGATAACGCCCAGCACACTTATTGCGGTGATGATGTTGATGATGCGAACTTTTTTAGCGGCGAAAATAAAGCGTGAAGCGACCAGCAAGTTTGCCTTAAGCTGCGAATTTGGGCGATAGGTCGGAGCACTCATAAGCGAATCGCATTGACAGGGTTAAGTCGGGAAGCGCTATGGGCAGGAATCAGCGATGCCAAAAGCGAAATCAGCAAGGCAAGTGCCGACACCACTGCGTAGTGAAGTGGTTCAATGATAATGGGCGCCTCTGAAATGTAGTAGGTTTCTTCAGGCAGAGGAATGAAGTGAAAGCGCTGTTCAAGCAGTGAAAGTGTCAGCGCAAGTGCATTGCCAAAAACAATTCCCAGAATCGACATCAAAAGTGCTTGTGAGATGAAAATGCGGCGAATGTGTGTCGGACTGGCGCCAAACGACATCAGCACGCCGATTTCTGCACTTTTTTCCAAGACAATGATAAGAAGGGTGGAAATAATGTTGAAGGCGGCAACGACAGTGACCATCACAAGTAGCAGGGGCACGACATTTTTTTGCAGACCAAGCCATGCATAAATCGAGGCATGAACTTGATAAATGGTGCGTGCCACAAGCGGAGTTTTGAGTATGTGATTGAGGTCTTGGGCAGTTTGCCGAACAAGGTCGAAGTTTGCGGTGCGCACTTCATAGCCAGAAATGCGCTGGGGCATTTCAAGAAATTTCTGAAGCGCATCAAGCGTCGTGAAGACTACCGTTTCATCGAAGCCTTGCGAAAGACCCGTTTCATAGATGCCGACAACGGTCGCCGTCTCGAGTTTGAGCAAGCGCAAAAGTTCATCAGGGTGCTGCGCTTGAATCGGAAGGGCATCTATGGCAGCAGCGGATGAAAGCACAAGCAGTTCGGAGTGGAGCGAGAGTGAAAGGCGCTGCGCTAATTTTTTGCCGATAAGCACGGGGATTTTGAAGCGGAGGCTATCGGACAGAAATTGTCCTGAAATCACCTTTTCACGCATCGATGAAATATCGGCGGCGGGTATGATGCCTTTGAGCACTGCTGGCTCGAGTAGCGGGTCGCCTGAAAGTGAGCGCGATTTCAAAATAACATTGCGTTGTAGGAACGGAGCTGTGCTGGCAACGTTGTGCACTTGGGCAATCTCTGAAAGAGTTTTGTCATCCTGTTCGAATTCTTTGAGCGAAGCGTGAGTAACCACGATATGCGAGCCAAAAAGTGCAAGTTTGGATTCAATGATGCGGCTAAAGCCATAGACAATTGACAGCGTCAGAATGAGTGCTGCAGTGCCAATGCTGATGCCAAGCACAGCCATGAAGACGATAAATGACGGCTTGCTTTGCCGTTCTGCTCTCGGAAAGGTAAAGCGACGTGCAATGGCGAGTTCAAACTTCAAGTCTGTCTACAGTTTAGCTTGAGTGGTTTGAAGGTCAGCATGGTGCACTGAACGATTGCGACCGCGTGCTTTGGCTTCGTAGAGTGCCGCATCGGCAGCACTAAGTAGCCCTTCTTCATCAGTAGCATCAATAGGGAAAGTCGATATGCCTAAACTGGCGGTCAGGTTGCCGCCGGGCTGTTTTTCTTGGTTGATGAAGACCTCATCTTCTATGGCGCGGCGGATGCGTTCAGCAACTGCCTTGGCTTCATCTTTGTCAGTGCGTGGCAATAGCACCGAAAATTCCTCACCGCCAAAGCGTGCAGGGACATCGGTCTCACGGCACTCTTGTCGGATAAGGCGAGCAACTTTCTTGAGAACTTCATCGCCAAGCAAATGCCCATTGGTATCGTTGTAGTGCTTGAACTTATCGACATCGACCATGATGATAGAGAAAGGCTCCTTAAAACGACGAGCGCGAACAATTTCCTGATGCAGTTGCGATTTAAAGTAGCGGAAATTGAAAAGCTGGGTTTTTTCGTCGGTGATAATCAATCGGCTAAGCTCTTCATTTTTCTCATTGATGGCGTTGCCAAACTCGCTGATTTTTCGAGCCAGCATGGCAATTTCATCATTAAATGCGCGCGAGGCACTAAGCTGACGCATATCTGCAATCATTTTGATAATGGTCTGACTTTCATCGACGCGCACGGAGCCTAAGCGGGCACAAATGTCGCGAATAGGCACAGCTGTCGAGCGATAGAGCAAATAGGCAATCAGTATCAGGAATGGCAGAAATACCACAGCCATGCCAATGGCAAGAAAGGTCAGCCTAGAAAGTTCCTCTCGAAGCTGAGAGGAGGCTCCCACCAAGTCGATTTGTGTGGTCTCCAAAAGTAAGTTGAGGTCGCGCAAAATCTGGTCAATGCTTTTCTGCTGGCTTAGAGCAAGTTTGCGTACTTCGCTTGGCGATTTGGAAATTTCATCAACATGATGGAAGTAATCTTGCACAGAAGTCTGCACTCTGCGAAGTTGCGCATAGGTAATCGAATCCATTGGTGAGCGTTTCAACAAATCTTGCAGGTCTTCTTCGATGCTGACTTGGAGAGATTTCATTTTGGAAAAAAGCGAGCGGTCGCCGGTGGCAACAAACTTCCACAAGCCCGAGTCATAAATCAGTAGTCGCGTCTTGATTTCTTTCAGAATGATAAAATCATTGCTCTGTGATGCAATATATCGCTTGAAATCATGCTCAAAGCGATGAAGCAAAAAAAGCGAAATGACAGGATAAGCACCTGAGATAACGATTGCAAAAAGCAGAAGAAATATGATTCTACCTTGAAACGTCATAGAAAACAACTGCTTCAACATCATTGTTTTGGTGATACATCTGCTAATCAGTATAGCCAATAAGCAGTAGAAATTAGCAAGTGTTTTAGAGTATCCAAGCAGGCCTGCGACATGTGAAGGAAAGCTGTGTCAGGTGGCAAAACCGATGTCCAAAGCGCTCTGATTGTATCCTGAGTTTGGGTTCATCTGGCAACGGGCAGGGCTTTTTTCTTTGCAAGAAAATAGAGCACAAAGTTCAATCCTCTCTGAAATTGACAATTCTGACGGGCACTTTATACGGTGCGTATCCGTGGCGAACAAATATCTGCTGACCTTCGCGCAAAAGAAATGAAGCAAAGCCAAGCGGTAA
>PHFL01000058.1:0-21518 GCA_002794105.1 Candidatus Thermochlorobacter aerophilus
TGGAAAATCCAAACAGAACGGGAAAAGAATCTAGATGAACTGACACGGGAAGAATGTATTCGTCTATACTCCGCAGGCTATCTATGCGGTTGGAGACCCAATTTTCCATGAAGGTCTAAAGGAGATTGGAATTGTGCGCTCAAAGGTAACTACCTCAAGCGGTATGAGCGCAATCAATGTGGAGTTTCGTAACTTGGGATTTCGCCAGCTGTTAGAAAATGTTTATATCGATGCTGACGGTACTGTATCGGAAGGGAGCAAGAAAGGAAAGCTTAAGATTAAAAAAGCGAAAAAGTGACTGATAGCAAAATGAAACTCTACAGGCGAAAGGTCGTCTCTTAACTAACACAAACTGAAAACAAAAAAATCAAACTGGAGGGAGGTGAAGACTTGGTCGGAGTACAAATCATGGAAGGTGAGAGCATTGATAAACTGCTCAAACGCTTCAAAAAGAAGTATGAGCGTGCTGGCATACTCAAAGAGTATCGCCGTCGCACCTACTTCATAAAACCATCCGTGGAAAGGCGCTTGAAAGAATTGCGTAGTAAGCGCCGAGCACAGCGTGCAAATGAAGAACTGAATTCGTAGGCTAATCTAGCCTGACGATGTGAGTGTATGCTAGGCAAGGAGCGAGCCTTTGTGCTCGCTCCTTCATTTTTTATTTGCTGGCAAAAGCTCCTCTTGCAATGCACGAAGTCACGCATTGTCTTTGAAGTTACTGCAGCAAAGCGACTGAAACGACCATGAAAGACGGCAAAAAAAGCAAAGCAAAGTTGCAAAGACAGGTGCTGGCAGGTAAGTTAGCAGGTGCAAAAGGTTAGGATGTGCAAGTAAGTAAGCAGTAAGGAAGAAAGACGATGAAAAGGTCTTGAGAAGGTGTGAATTCAAAGTACTTTCAAATAACCTTATCTGGAAAAGGAGAAAAATATGGCGCTATTTGGTGCAGCAGAAGCGACCATCGCTCGTTCGGACTATGAAGTGACCTTGGAGGGTGGAACAAGCACTTGGGGAACACTCAAAGCACGTGCCACAATCAACGCAACGCCAGCAATTCCCTTGCTGCCGACCGACTTGAATATCAAGCTCAAGGCTAAGCCTATTGGCGATAACAAAGATGTGGTGCGGCTGTCGTGCCTGATTGAGACGGTTGTAGATAGCACCGTGAAGAAGCTGACCGTAGAAGCCGACATTGCTAATGAGACAGAAGAGCGACGGGTAGCTGTAGGGGATGGTGTGGTAACAGTCGGAGACTTCAGCCATGCCTTCTCATTTGAAGGTTCGGTCGTCAATCTCTACTACTACAAGTCCGATGTGATTCGTCGTAATATTCCCAATCCGCGTTACCTGCAAGGACGGCAGTTCCATGACATTTTGATGAGAGTCCCATTAGAAAACGACGACTTGATTGCAACATGGGAAGCAACACTATCTAGCATTCGCAACTCAGGTCCGAACTTTGGTGACTGGATTCGTGATTTCTGGTTTATCGGTCCAGCGCGTAACGCCCTTGATGAAGGCGGACAGCGTATCTCGAACTTGGAGGTCGTACGAATCGGCACCGAAGGCACAGCTGAAGAGCCCGTAGGGGTCTCAAACTGGAGATTTTCAAATGCGGGCTCTGGCGTTGTAGATGCAATATCACGCTGGATAGAATTATTCCCAGTAGAAAAGCTGCTCGGCAGAGAAGCCCGGATTGAGGGTGCATTTAGTTCAGACTCTCAAGGCATTGAAGTCAAGGTAGATGGTGAGCTGCCCGGTCTCTCTATTGACGCAGGCGGTGGGTTGCGTCGTGTCCTGAATCATCCGCTGATTCCAATTATCCACCATGGCATTGTCGGTAAGTATAATGACTTCCGGGTAGATACGCAGCTGACGATTACACTGCCAAAGGGCTACAAGATTCGCTATGCCGCGCCGCAGTATCGCTATCAGAATAATGAAACCTATAAGTGGTACGGCGGAACCTATGCAAAATGGGTAGAGCACATTTGCAAGGGCGGCACTGGTCAATTTGAAGTTCTTTACGCACAATAAGTTAATGAACTGAGCAACATAAAGTTGCTCATTACAGCGGCTTGCAGCACACGATACGACCTCAAAGAAGGTAGAAGACCATAGCAACCTTCCCCCCAGCTCAAGCCGCTGATGAGAGTGTGTAGTACAGCAGTACCAGTAGTACCCAGTAGTAAGCAGTAGTAAGCAGTACCTAGTAGTAACAGTAGTACCTTAGTAGTACAGTAGTACCAGTAGTAAGCAGTAACGACGACATACAAATCAGCTTAGACTGATTGTATGTACAGCTTGTCAGTATTGCCCGGGCAGAAAATGCCATGAGGCAATCTGACCAAAAGAGGGGTAAAACCCCTCTTTTTTATTTAAGACTTCATAGCGGCAGCGAAGTTCTGGCTCACGAAATCCCAGTTAATCAGCTTATCAATGAAGACTTGCACATAATCAGGACGGCGATTTTGATAGTCAATGTAATAAGCGTGTTCCCAAACATCTATGGTCAGCAACGGAGTTTTACCGTCGGTGAGCGGAACTTCGGCATTGGAAGTTTTGACAACAGATAGCTTGCCATTATCCAGCACCAGCCATGCCCAACCCGACCCAAATTGTGTTACACCAGCTTGCTTAAAGGCTTCTTTGAACTTGCCAAAGTCCCCGAAATCTTCTTTAATCTTATCCATCAAAGCACCCGATGGCTCGCCACCGCCAGCAGGTTTCATGCAGTGCCAGTAGAAAGTGTGATTCCACACTTGTGCAGCATTGTTAAAGAAAGCGGCTTTTGAGGCGTCTTTCGCCGTTTTCATGATAATCTCTTCCAGAGAGGCATTCTCAAACTCTGTGCCCGGAATGAGATTATTGAGATTGGTAACATAAGCCTGATGATGCTTGCCATGATGGAACTCGAAGGTGCGAGCTGAAAGATGTGGCTCTAAGGCATCTTTGGGATAGGGCAGTTCTGGAAGTGTGAATGGCATAATTCTACTCAGTTTTACTAAGTTGGTGTTGTTTATGGAAAAACCGCAGTTACAAACCAAAAACAGGTGTGCTTCGTTTCCAAATATCTAGAAAGCGCTATCTTTATTACACTCAAACTCAGCGAAAATGTGTTGAAAGTAAAACCCTTGATGGCACTGTCGCTAACGGTAGGAATGCTTTGGGGGTTGGGATGCGCACAAAAAGTAAAGTTAGATGCACGTGACCGAAAGTTCATTGCTGTCTATGCAGATGTGTTGGTCCTACAGGGGAGCTACGCCACGGCTAGCGATTCGCTGAAGAAGCACTTTAACAAAAGCGATAGCTTGAGTGCACTGTTTGCAGCGCATGCATACTCACCGCAAGAGTTTAGTGAGCAGTTTGAGCGCTACCGCACCGACCCAAAGCGATGGCAAGAGGTGCAAATGCAAACACTTCAACTCTTAGAAGAGCGACGCCATATCATTCTGCAAGAAAAGCAAGATTCAACATTAGGAAAATTTCAATTGTATTAAAATTTTTAGCCTCAACAGGCAAACTTGACAATGAGAGTAATTGGTGTAACAGGTGGTATTGGTAGCGGCAAGACCACTGTCTGTAACATTCTCAATGCGCTGGGGTGCAGAATTTTTAATGCTGACCAAGTGGCTAAAGAACTGCAGGAAACTGACCCAGAGGTTATAGCCGGTATCAAAGCGCTGTTCGGCGAAGAGATTTACACAGGCAATGTGCCTAACCGAAAAAAAATTGCACAGCTGGTGTTCAGCGACAAGGAAAAATTGATGGCGCTAAACCGCCTAATTCATCCAAAAGTATTTGCACGCTTCTATGAGGCTAAGCTAGATGCCGAAAGAAAAGGAGAGCGCGTGCTTGTCAAAGAAGCTGCTATTCTCTTTGAGTCTGGCGGTAACAAGCAGGTCGATGAGACAATTGCTGTGCTTGCCGATAGAGATTTGCGCATCAAACGTTTGGAAGGCAAAGGGCTGACAAGGGATGAAATCGAGCAGCGAATGAGCATGCAACTCTCCGACGATGAGCTGCGCCAGCGCGCTGACCATGTAATCGAAAACAATGGTACACTTGAGGAGTTGCAAAGTAAAGTCAAAAAAACACTTGAAAAAATTTTAACGCCAACACCTGTCACCAGTCGATAACTACCAGTCCACAAAACCTAAGATGCTAACACAAGACAAGCACCTGAGCGAAGAGCTTTCTCTGAAAGCAAAAGAAAGCGAGATTTTCTTTCATACCTATGCGCGCTTGCCATTAGAGATTTCGCACGGTGAAGGAGTCTATCTCTACACCAAAGATAGACGGCGATTTTTGGACATGATTTCAGGCATCGGTGTCAATGCATTAGGCTATGCTAATGCACGCATTCTCAAGGCTATTGAAACACAAGCTCATAAGTATATCCATACCTCCAACCTGTTTCTGCTCGAGCCCCAATTCAAGTTGGCAGAGAAACTCTTAGAACTAACTGGATTTTCAAAAGTCTTTTTCTCGAACAGCGGGGCAGAAGCAATTGAAGGCGCCATGAAACTCGCACGCAAGTGGGCAAGCGCCATCTCTGAAGACAAACGCCAAATTCTTTCACTCACGAATGGTTTTCATGGAAGAACTTACGGCGCAGTTACACTCACAGCAAACCCGAAGTATCACAAAGGCTTTGAGCCCCTACTGCCCGAGACTGGTTTCATTGAATTCAATGACACGAAAGATTTGGAGGCGAAGGTCTCTGACCGCACGGCAGCTGTATTTGTGGAGTTTGTACAAGGTGAAGGCGGTATCTGCTCGCTCTCCAAAGCATTTGCGGACGCTTTAGATAGACTGCGTGAAAAGTACAACTTTCTTATCGTCGCTGATGAAGTGCAAGCCGGCTGTGGCAGAACAGGCAAGTTCTTCAGTTACATGCACTTTGATATTCAGCCCGATTTGATTTGTGCGGCTAAACCACTCGGCGGCGGTCTGCCGCTTGGAGCAATCATTGGCAATGAGCGTGTAGCAGAGACTTTCACAAAGGGCAATCATGGTACAACATTCGGCGGTAATCCTGTGGCATGTGCTGCCGGACTTGCACTTATTGAAGAACTCTTGGAAAAAGATTTGATGAATCAGGCTGTACGAGTCGGCGCATATCTACGTAATAGATTGCAACAACTGATGCACAAGCACATTCAAATTCGTGCTGTGCGGCAGATAGGATTAATGATAGGGATATCAATGTCGCGTGAAGCCAGTTTCTATGTGGAAAAAATGTTGGACGAAGGTGTCATCATCAATGCAACAAATACCAATGTTATCCGACTGCTCCCGCCACTTATCCTTACAGAACATGAAGCTGAAATCTGCATAAGTGCCTTAGATAAAGTCTGCTCTGAGGAATGGCATCAAAGAAATTAAAAAAGTAGCGCTAACCCCCCACTTTCTTCTTTTTTCTTTCAAGAAAATTTCTTAGTCTCGGGCACAAGCTTGCAGAGCCTTATCAAAACTTTTACCGTACTCATCACAATGTCAAAACCACAAAACACTGCCGAGAAAAAGCACGACCGAGAGAGGAAAAAAACGACTGGCGCCAGTAAAAAATCCTCGCTCTCACTGACCATGCCGTTGCGCAAAGAAAACTATCTCTACATTGCCATAGGTGTAGCTGTTATCATTGCAAGCTATGTGCTCATGGCAATTGATAACAATGTGGATGGATTTATTTCGCTGACATTGTGCCCGATTTTGCTCATTGGTGCATACGCATGGATTGTCTACGCCATTCTGTATCATCCTAAATCAGAAGGGCAGAAAAATAGCAGTTCGGCACAGGAGGCAGCCACCGCACCGAAGGCGCAATGAGCGCATAAAGCAAGCTCGCCCGTCCAGCACTAGCACAATTTTGATGAACATAAAGTGAGCCTACGTCGAGTGCGTGGCGACTGCATGGAAAAGCATCCACGCAATGGATTCCTCGCTGTGCTCGGAATGACAGAGAAAAGCGCTTGGAATAACAGGGAAAACGCTCAGAGTAAAAAATGCTCAGAGTGGCAGACCCCTCTGCTCCTCACGGTCTTCAATACTCGCCTTCGCCGCGCTTTTTGTTGGCAGTAGGTAAGGCAATAGGCATACTAAGCTTGAGAGAGTCGCTTCCAGGTATAAGTGAGGCGTAGCGGCGTAGGCTGGCATCTGTGAAAAATTCTACATAGGCACGCGGCGATGATACATCTGTAGGCAAGTTAGTATCTAATGAAATCAAACGAGTGTAAACATTGCTGGGACGCACAAAATACTGCGGTTCGTAATTGAGAGATTTGTCATCGTAGCATGCTTTCATAAAAAGTGCCCAAATAGGCAATGCAGCGCGAGAGCCTTGTCCGTAGCTCATAGATGTAAACTTGATGCGCTGGTCGTCGAACCCAGTCCAGACGCCAGCGACCAGTTGTGGAGTAAAGCCCATAAACCATGCGTCGCCTTGTTCCTGTGTAGTGCCAGTCTTGCCTGCCGCCTCGTAGCGGAAGTTATACTTTGAGCGTATTGCTGCACCAGTGCCTCTATCAATGACGCCTTTGAGCATAGTAATCATCACATAGTTGGTGGCGGCATTAATTGCTTCGCGCTTGACAGGCTTATTAGTCAGAATGGTATTTCCGAAACGGTCTTCAACACGAAGGATGCTAATGGGAGAGACATGAACACCATTGTTGGCAAATGTGCCGTAAGCGGAGGTCAGTTCAAGCGGTGTAACAACAGAGGCACCTAAAGCCAGTGCCAAATTTTCTTCAAGCGGTGTTTCAATACCCATGCGGCGAGCATACTGAGCGATTTTCGAAGGCGGTACATGAGCTTGTGCCAAGCGAATGGTAACAAGATTCATAGAATTGGCAATTGCTTCTCGCAGCGTGACCAATCCGCCAACATCTTTCTCGGAATTCTCTGGCATCCACATTTTTTGCGGGGTCTTGATGGCGATTGGTTGATTAAGAATTTTGTAGTTTGGTGGAATGCCCTGATCAATAGCACCGGTATAGACAAACGGCTTGAAAGTGGAGCCGGGCTGACGCTTGGCTTGCCAAACATGGTCAAACTTGTACTTGGTGAAATCAATGCCGCCGACCCATGCTTTGATGTGACCAGTCGAAGGCTCAATAGCGACGAAAGCTGTCTGCACCACAGTCTTTTCGCGCAGGAGTGTGTCTAACCAATTTTTGTCATTTTTGAGTTGCCTAATTGCTTCTTTTTCTGATAAACCTTTTGCGATAAGCTCTTTGAATCGGTCCGACTCTTTGATAAAAATGGTGCGTAGCGAGTCACCTCGACGAGAATCCCATCTCCAGTGCTTATTGAACTCAGCTTGTAGCCATGGCAGATGTTGCTGAATTGCACGTTCTGCGTGCGCTTGCATGCGCGTATCCAGTGTGGTGTAGACCACCAATCCATCACGATAGATGTCGAAGTTATGCTTCTCAGCGGCGGCTTGGAGCTGGCGACGGACATATTCCGTAAAGTAAGGTGCGATGCCAATATCCGTTACAGGCGTGTAATGTAGTGTGATTTTGGAAGCACGGTATTGCTCAGCTTCATGGGCAGTGATGAACTTAGCGCGCTCCATCAGGCTGATGATAAGGTTACGTCGTGCCAGAGCAGCTTTTGGGTTTTTTACAGGGTTGTAACGAGCGGGCTCTTTAAGCGCAGCAATTAGGGTGGCGCTTTCAGGGACAGTAAGCTGAGAAGCAGGCTTAGCAAAGTAGGTCCAAGCCGCAGCTTCTATGCCGTGAGCTCCCTCGCCGAAGTAGACCGTATTGAGATAAAGCGAAAGAATTTCTTCCTTCGTGTAGGTGCGTTCAATCTGAATGGAAATTAAAATCTCTTGAATTTTGCGCGCGATGCTACGCTCTGGCGTAAGCCAAAGGTTACGGGCAAGTTGCTGCGTAATCGTACTGGCGCCACGCGCACGCCGGCCGCGCAACACCAGCCCAACATTTTCTATCATGGCACGCATGAAGCGTGGTGCATCAAAGCCCCAGTGATTGTAGAAATTCAAGTCTTCAGTAGCAATAAGGGCGTGAATGACATGCGGCGAGATTGAATCCAAGCGAACGACCGTCCGATTCTGATTGAAAAACTTTGTAAGCAACACGCCATCTGCCGAGTAGACTTCAGTAGCCAGCTGAGGCTTGGGGTTTTCAAGCTGTTCAAGGCTGGGCAGACTACGCGAAAGCCACACGACAGCAATTAACAAAGCGAGAAAGCCTATGCCCAGCGTGCCTACAATCGCATAAAAAACCCAATCGAGAAGTCGCCGCCGACGCGCCATACGCCGACGATACTCTGGGCTATTGAAGTACGCTTCTCGCTCTTTCGAAGAATATGAACTTTCTTTGGATGATTCCTCCGGTGAAAAGGGTGGCTGATTTCCCATTCAAATCCTTGCAAACGATTGACACAAGCAGTTGAAGCACAAAGATAATGTGAGAAACACTTTGTGCAAAAACTCAACCCGAAGAAGCAGAGCCACTCGGTCTATCATGTTAGGTGAGAGGAGACTAAGCCGAAGAAACCTGTGTGGAGAAAACATCAGGCGTAGTGAGCTACCAGCATTGCGTTGAGAAGCAAAAAAGGGCACTTACCCGCCCAAATAAGTGCCCCCTTGTGCTGCATTACTGCCATCTTGCCTCAAAGCGTCCGTTGGTGATATTGCGAATCTCTGGCGTGGCATTTGGATTTGGGTTTCTGCATCTGAAGCTAAATGTGCCGGCAACAGTTTTATTTGGAACGTCGAGTCTGGTGATGTTTACCGTGCCGGTTTCGGTGTTGGTGGTCACCCATGCTTGGGCATTGACCCAGCACCAGTTCCGATTCCGTATCCCGCGAAACCTTGAGCGCCACCCACCCCAGGTAAGCCGAGCCGGAATTCGCCCGTGCCTGTCACGTTGTTAATCGTAATGGTGAATGCTGAGGCAGATGTGGCCTGCACTTGGCTACCAACTACTGACAGAGCATTTCCCTCAGTAGTGGGAGTGTAGGTTGCGAAAACCGTGCCACTTGTTGCTGTCCAGCTTTGACCATCAACTGTAGCACTCATCGTGCCAGAGCCAGTTGCAGTGCCGCCACCGCTGTCGGCAGGGTCGGCAGTTGTCGCTGCTGCGGCTGCATGCTGTGACCAGAAGGCTGGAGGTCAGCATGATTGCGAGAAGAAAGGGTGTCTTTTTCATAGTTCGATGTGGTTGATTATTAAACAAGTAACCCCCCATATGGTGAGGAAGTTGTTATCTAACAGAAAATGTGCGGGCGGAAAGTTCAAGAATGTGGAACTAAGGCTATGAAAGCACGGGGTTGCAAGACCGATGTATAAGTAACTATGGCAAAAACTGCAGCGTTTGATGCTATTCATACAGCTGTGACGCAGCCAGCACATGTATCATAGTACGTGCAAAGATAAAGTCTAACGAAAGATTTAACAAAATTTAAAACACCTTTTGGGCTTTTACTTTTCGGTGAATTTTTCATAAATACACGGCACAGTGCGCTCAAATGGCTATCAACAAAACACAACTGTAGATTACCATGCCGCTTATCAATCCTGCATTTAAGACGCTGCCTGAGATGTTTGAAGTCGTATTTGCTCACTACAAGGGCAGGCGAGACCGGTATGCCTTGCTACGCAAAGTCGATGGGCAATATCGGGGAATTTCGCACGATGAACTGAAAGCCGATGTGGAAGCACTGGCAGCGTATCTGCATAGCATAGGGGTGCGCAAAGGCGACCGTGTAGGTATTCTCTCTGAAAACCGTCCCGCTTGGGTCGTTGCCGATATGGCAATTTTGAAACTGGGAGCAATTGATGTGCCGCTCTACCCGACCTTGCCGCCCAATCAAATTGCCTACATTCTTCAAAATTCTGAAGCCAAAGCAGTAGTAGTCTCTACCAGTTTGCAGCTCAACAAAATTCGCAAAATCAAAAATGAAGTGCCTTCGCTCATGCATGTTCTTTCGATGAATCCGATTGAAAATCGAGAGCCAAACGAAATTGAGCTCGAGGAAGCACAGCGCATAGGTAGAGCATTTGCTGAAAAAACGCCCGATTGGTTTAAGGATGTGGAAAAGATAGACGAAAATGATATTGCCACGCTCATTTACACAAGCGGCACAACGGGTTTGCCAAAGGGCGTGATGCTGACGCATCGCAACATCTGTGAAAACATCAAGTCGTGTGTGGCGTGTCTGCCTGTAGATAGTAACGACCGCACACTGTCGTTTTTGCCACTAAGTCATTCCTACGAGCGGACGGCAGGATACTATGTCATGTTTGCTTGTGGTGTAGAAATCTACTATGCCGAAAGTATTGAGACTGTGAGTTTGAACATCGCGGAAGTCAAGCCGACGATTGTCATCACGGTGCCGCGACTGTTTGAGCGCATTAAAACAGCGCTCTTCAAAGATTTGGATGCTGGTCCGGCGGTGCGCAAAAAGATATTCTTCTGGGCACTTGGAGTAGGAAAGAAGTTTGCCAAGGCAAAGCGTGAAGGTAAAATCTCGCCCCTGCTGGCAATGCAGCATGCCCTTGCAACCAAGTTGGTCTTCAGCAAGGTGCAGGAAAAATTTGGCGGTTGTATTCGTTACTTTGTCTCTGGTGGCGCTGCGCTGCCTAAAGAAACAGGAGAATTCTTTGAGGCACTGGGCATCACGATTCTCGAGGGCTACGGTCTGACCGAGACCTCACCAGTAACGCATGTCAATCGAATCGAGAAGATAAAATTTGGGACAGTCGGTCCGCCAATTAAAAATGTCGAGCAGAAAATTGCTCCCGATGGTGAAATTCTCCTACGCGGTCCTAACATCATGAAGGGCTACTGGCGTGATGAGGCGGCAACACGCGAAGTAATCGAACCTGATGGATGGCTTCACACTGGCGATATTGGTGAAATCGATGAAGATGGTTACTTGAAAATCACCGATCGAAAGAAGCATATCATTGTCAATTCAGGCGGAAAAAACATTGCACCGCTACCGATTGAAAACATGATTCAGAATAGCCCGTTTGTTGACCAAGTCGTCGTATTGGGAGAAAAGCGCCCATTCCTAACAGCTGTAATTGTTCCAAATTTTGATGCCGTACGCGCATTTGCACGAAAAAATCAAATTCCATTTGAGTCCGATAAAGACCTGCTTCAAAGGGAAGAGGTGAAAAAGATTTTTGATGACCATCTCAAAAAAATTTCGCGTGAACTGGCAAGTCATGAAAAGGTGCGCCGATTCATTCTCTCGTCCGAACCCTTCAGCATTGAAGCGGGAGAAATGACCCCAACTTTAAAAATCAAGCGCAAAATTGTCGAGGAAAAATTCAAAGCCCAACTGGAGGAAATCTACAAAAGCTTGGTCTACGAACCTGAATAAAGGTGCGCATGTAAAAAGTGGGCATGACTGTTCAGTCATGCCCGAGAGGAATAGTCTATCGGATGAGCATGGCTGTAACTGGTTACCATGCAGTTGTTACGCAAGTTTTCGTGCTAATTCATAGCGGGCGCTGACATTATCCCAGTTGATGATTGAGAAAATGGCATTAACATAGTCGGCGCGTCTGTTTTGATACTTCAGGTAGTAAGCATGTTCCCAAACATCAATGACGAGGAGTGGCACGGCGCCCCAAGTGGTCAAATCCTGATGCTTTTCGCATTGTAAAATAGTCAAACGCTTGGCAAAAGGCTGATAGGCGAAGACGCCCCAGCCTGAAGCCTCAACGGCAATTGAAGCATTAGCCAGCTGCATTTTGAACTTATCGTAGCTGCCAAAGTCTGTCTCTATGGCTTTTGCTAAATCGCTGGAGGGCTTGCCGCTCTTGGCAGACGAGGTAAGGTTTGTCCAGTAGATGGAATGCAGAATGTGACCAGAGCCGTGAAAAGCCAACTCGCGTGACCAGTGTTTGACCATAGAGAAATCGCTACTGTCACGAGCTTTTTGAAGTTCCGCTTCAGCTTTGTTGGCGCCAGCAACATATGCAGCATGATGCTTGCCATGGTGAAGTTCTACGGTAGTCTTATCAATCACTGGCTCGAGAGCGTCTTTGGGATAAGGCAGTTCGGGCAAAACATATTTGCCGTTGCTATCTGTGATTTGCTCATACAAATAGAGCGCACGCAGAGCGCCTTCAGCCTTCGTATGAAGCAAAGGCACGCCAGCAAGAACGGTGCCAGCCGATGCCAGCGATGCAGATTTCAAGAAATCGCGACGAGAAAACGCATTAGGCATGTGATGACAGCGTTAGGTTAAGAAATTGTTGCAAAGCTAAAAATCTCCAAATTCAAAATTTAACTTTAAGCTACATCGTTCCAAATTGTATTGAAATGCTATGCATACACATCGTGTTGGAGAAGTGTAGCATAGCTATGGGCAGGCGAAGTGATATTGTGCGGCACTGTGAATGAAGTAAAACGAAGCCGTTTTTTCGGAGGGAAAGTGCATGATTTGAAGAATGTTTTTTTGGTCATCAAATAGGTCAAAAAGAAGCGTGTTTTTGATAGAAAGATTTTGGAATGCAGAAGTGCTAGAAAATAGCATTTGATACCACCACATGTCTTTGTCAATGCCGCTGGAAAGTATCACAGGATAAAGCCGCTGACCGTTGTTATGCAATTCAAAATGCCGATTGAAGTATGCCAGATAAAGTGAATCGGCAAATGCAGTAGCTGAAAGTTGAAAGGTGTCAAGACGGTGCGCACGCTGGAGAGCAAGTGTTAAATCGTCTGCAAAAAAGCGCACATTCATTACTGCAAGATTTTGCTCAATAGCCAGTTTTGCATAACTGACATGAAAGTTATGCACAAGAAAAGGCACGAGGCAAAGTAGCAAAGCAGTAGAGAGGTACTTTTTCATCGTGCAGAGCGTTTGAAAGGAATGTAGTAGAAGATTTCAGTTTCATCAATGCCAAACTCACGGCGGGTTTTGCGCAGACGCAAGCGACCGTTCTCAAGCTCGAAGTCTAACATAAGTGCCAGGTATTCAGGTTTGCTGATTTTCTGGTAATATTCAACATGAAGCGAGTTTGGGCGAAAATTCCATTTGACGACCTCCGAGCGCTCAAGTGTATGCACAGAAAGTGAGAGTGGCAGATGTAATTCTTGGCGAAATTTGGTGCCATCTGCAAGGCGGATAGAGTCAATCATGATGATGGTATCGCAGTTCGCAGATTCCTTGAGCTGAAGATAAATTGGCGCGCCAGAATGGTAGCGATATGCTGGCTCCAACTGCCATTCGCCTAAAATACCGTTTGATACTCTCTGCGAAATCGGGTAAAAGACAAGCGTTGCAAGCAGACCTAACACTGCAACACGCATAAAAAAGAGCATTAGTTTTAAGCAGAAAAATAGCTATCAACAGAAAAGAAAACAACGATGCAAGGTGAGAAACTATCGGTTCTCTTTGTGGATGATGAGCCATATGTCTTGGAGTCGCTCAGAGAGTTATTTGCACGAAGGTATAAGGTTTTCACCACGACAAGTGGTGAGGAGGCGCTGGAAATTGTTAAGAACAATAACATTGCAATTGTGGTAAGCGACCAGCGAATGCCCGGGATGAAAGGCGTCGAGGTATTGCGTGCTATCCGAGAGCTCTCGCCAAACACGATGAGGCTGCTTCTAACAGGCTTTGCAGATGTAGATGCTATTGTGGATTCCGTCAATGTAGGTGAAGTATTTCGGTATGTGAAAAAGCCTTGGGATGTCAATGAGCTAACTGCCATTCTGCTACTGGCAGAAAACACTTTTTTAAGCAAGCAGAGAGCGACAGAATCAGGTTACAAAACAACGACAAAAACACCAGACCCTGTCCCACGACGCATCACCTTGCCGCCAGCAGTGCTGCAAGAGCTCAGACGAAGACAAGATGCGGAAGAAAAGTTTTTCCAAAGAGTCAATGAGCGCTTAAAGCAAGGCATTGCTCCAGAAAAGCTACTGGAAAACGGGTCAGGAAAACCGAAGTTGCTAGTCGTCGACGATGAGCCCTCGGTTCTAAGTTCTCTTACTGAACTGTTAGCAGACCGCTATGAGGTGCTTGCTAGCCAAACTGCAGACGAAGCGCTGAGAATGTTGGAGCAAGATGTCTTAATTGCGGCACTCATCAGCGACCAGCGTATGCCAAGCAAAACAGGAACTGACTTGCTCATTGAAGTAAGCAGCATAGCGCCACTGATTCCAAAAATTCTCATTACAGCTTACACAGATGTTGAAGATGTGGTGCGCTTGATTAACGAAGGTCAAATTCATCGCTACATTCAAAAACCGTGGGATTCACGCAAACTAAAAGCAACGATTGCAGAGGCGGTTGAGCTCTACAAGGAGCGATTGGTTGTCTATTTGGCTGAGCGAGAAAAGTTTGGAAGAACATTTTTGGAATATGAAACTTCAGTACAGGATGCAGAGCAAGAGCGCCAAGAAGACAAGCCTGAAAAAATAGAACTTGCAAGTAAACTTAAGGCATTAAGCGAAGTACGGAAAAAGAAGTTATAGTAAGCAAGGAGTATCTGCGCATCAAAAAGTATGTCGGTCTGAAGAAAGAGAGGAGATGTGTTAATGCAAAATCGCATAGAAATTGGTGGAAAAAAGGACATGCGCACGATGCGGTATGGCGAGTTAGTTGTATATGCAGTGATTTTTCTGTGTCTTGTAGCATCGGCTTTTGTGACGAGTATTTTTCTTTCTCGCAAAAGTCAGCAAGATGCACAACAGATTTTCTGCGCCATACAGCAACAGCGAAGTTGGGTAATCGCAGTAGAGAATTTGGAGAAAGCAAACTACAGTATTTTCATTGATGGAAAAGATGCGCTGCCCAGGCTTGAAAAGGCGCTACAAGAAATCCGAAAGTTTGACCGCTTCACAAACGCACTAATAAATGGTGATATACTGGAAGCGGACGGAAAATATTTAAGAATTGAGCCTATTGACCAAGCATCACTTAGACAAATACTCGATACCATTCAAGCACAGTGGCAACCTGTACAAAAAGATTTTAATGAACTAGCGCATGAAGTAGAACAAGGAAAAATCGATACGGTGCTATTTGTGAAAGTGGCGGATCCGATTTTAGCCAAGCTTAAAAACCAAATTGCAGAGCATATCCGCAATTTTATTGTAACCTTAGGATTTTTGTCAGAAGATAGAATTAATAATTTGCAGAGTTTCCAAATTGGAGCGTTACTGCTTAGCGTATTTGTATTTTTAGCAATGGCTTTTCGACTTTCTTTTTCACTACAGGCGCAAGATAGGGTGATTAGCGAACGCACAGCACAGATATTGGAGCAAAACCAAAAAATTAAAGAGCAAAATGAACTTATCAATGAGGAAAAGCAAACTATTGAGAAACTAAATCATGAGCTGGAAAATAATCTCAGGAAGCTGCGGGAAACACAAGCTTATCTTATTCAAAATGAAAAAATGAGTTCATTAGGTCAAATGGCGGCGGGACTTGCGCATGAGCTAAACACCCCAATAGGGTATGTCAATACCAATGTAGTGCTCGTACGTGAACGGTTTATAGAACTTGCTCAAACCTTACGGCGAGCACTCAGAGCGCATGAGTTAATTTACAATGACAAATTTGAAGAAGCTGTAGAAGAAATGCAGGCAATTGCAAAGTCTCCGTATGGAACAATTGCCGAACTCGATGAGGCAGAAGAGCGGGTATTGCGACTGCTAGCAGCATCACAAAGTGGATTAGAGCAAATGGCAGGTCTGGTGCGCAGCATGCGTAACTTTTCGCGATTGGACGAGGCAGAGATGAAAAAAGCAGACATTCATGAAGGCATAAAAGGAAGTCTACTTATGCTAGCGCCGCAGTTCAGGCATCATGACATACAGGTAACAACAGAATATGGTGACCTGCCTACGATTGAATGCTATCCTGCACAGCTCAATCAGGTATTTCTTAATATCATTCAAAACGCAGTGCATGCACTGGAAGGACGACCTAATCCAAGAATTCACATTTCTACTGCGCAAGAAAATGGTCATATCGTAATACGCATTTCGGATAATGGACCAGGTATCCCAAAAGAAATTCAGTCCAAAATTTTCGACCCATTTTTTACAACAAAACCTGTTGGAAAAGGCACAGGACTGGGGCTGTCTATTGCCTACAGTATCGTAAAAAAACACAATGGAGAAATTTTCTTTGAGACTGAAATAGAGAAAGGAACAACCTTTATCATTCGGATTCCTATCCAAGATTTTATAAGGACTGATGAAGCATCAAAAGACCAAGTGATACAAAATGATTGATAAATTCAACAAAGTAGGAAATAATTTTGTAATTCAAGACAAAATGGAATGTTGGCATGATGGCGAAACTGAAAATGCTAATTGTGGATGATGAACCACAGGTTTTAGAATCCTTGTGCCAGCTGTTTGAGACCGACTTTACTGTGCTGACTGCACAGAGTGGAGAAGAGGCGCTGAACATAGTGATGCAAACGCCTGATTTAGCAGTAGTTATCAGCGACCAACGCATGCCAAACATGAAGGGAGTGGATTTGCTTAAGCAAGTTAAGCAAATTCTCCCCGATACTATGCGAATCCTCCTGACAGGTTACACAGACCTCGAGGCGGTGTTGGAATCTGTAAACTTAGGAGAGATTTTCCGCTATGTTCGTAAGCCGTGGCACCCTGAGACACTCAAATCTATTGTGGCACTAGCAGCAGCATCGTTTGTACTGCGCAAGCAGAAGCAAACGCGCAGCATGTTTCAAGAACAGCTGCAACCAACACCGTCAGGGAATCCCCCAGATGCAATGAAGCCAAGTAGAATATCCGTGCCATCAGAAGAAAATTTACCTAAGAAAAAGCCATCAGACATAGCTCATGTGACGCCAGAAAAAGAAAACGAAAAAACAGCTGATGAGACGGAGAATAAAAATGCACAAGTCAGTGCACAGCCAAACATGACTGAAAAAATAGGAAACAATACACAGTACGCATCTTTCGAGGAAGAATTTTTTGCCACCTTTAAGCCAGAAACAATTGCTGAGGTGAAAAAATATCAGAGTTTTGAAGAAGAATTCTTTGAAAAACTTAATGAGTATGTTGAGCAGTTAGAAAAAACTTTAGCAGAAACCGAAGCGGAAAAAACTGTAAATCCAGTAAAAGAAACACCCATAAAACCCTTTACGCTAAATGAAGAACTGGAAGAAATGAAAGCGTTCCGAGAAGTCTTTTACGGACGGAGCGGAAAACCAAAAATCTTAGTGGTCGATGATGAAAAACGTGTGCTGACAGCCCTCACAGATTTACTGTCCGATGAATTTAATGTGATTGCATGTAATGATGCGCGCACAGCACTCGATGTGTTAGAATCTAATGTGTTGATTTCAGTATTGCTTTCTGACCAGCGTATGCCAGGGATGAGTGGAGTAGATTTCCTGATTGCTGCACATCGTATTGCTCCATTAGTACCAAAAATCCTTATGACAGGCTACACAGACCTCGAGGAAATCGTACGCTTGGTTAATGAAGGTCAAATTTTTCGACATATTCAAAAACCATGGGATATTAGCAAATTGCGACAGAATCTTATGCTTGCCGTAGAAGAATTTCGGCGTCGTGTGGAGTACGGGTTGCGACAAAGACACCTACAACTCAAACAACCAAAAACACTTCATCCTAAGCCTTCACAAACCAAAGCAAAGTCAAAACAAGAGCGTGATTATGAGTATGAAATTGAAAGCCTTAGGAAAATCGCGGCACTGCTCAAGCGAGGAAGCAGAACAGAAGAATAACCATGAGCATAACGCTCGTAGGCAACACGCACAACGCAAATTTTTGGCTTCAAAGTATTAACCCCAACAAAGAAACAAACATCATGAAATAGTCAGCACGGCATTAAAATTCTTCATCAAAGGTAATGGCCTTAGTGCTAGCATCGAAGCCTTTTTGATATTCGGTAACGCGCTTTTCAAAAAAGTTCGTGAGCGGTTGCACATCCTGAAGCACCATAAAGGGAAACGGATTTTTCGTTTTGTATTTCTTATCGTATCCGAGTTGTTCTAAGCGTTGGTCGGCGCAGTAGCCCAAATAATCGCGCATCATGGATTGCGAAATGCCCGTAATGCCATGATGCAAACAATCTTCGCAGAAGTTCATTTCAACGGCAATTGCTTCATCAATCATCTGATAGACGTGGCTTTCAAGCGTTTTATCAAAGAGGTGTGGATACTCGGCACGAATGACTTGCACGACTTCCATCGCACCTTGAATATGCATGGTTTCATCACGAAAAACCCAGTTTGTAGCCGCAGCAAGACCGGGAAGCAACCCACGATGACGCAAAAAATACACATACGCAAATGAGCCAAAGAAAAATAACCCTTCTACACAAGCCGCAAAGCAGATGAGGTTTTCCAAAAATTGCCGCTTCTTTTCATCGCTGTCGAGCTTATCCAGATGCTCAATAGAATCCATATACTTGAAACAGAAATCAGCCTTGAGTTTGACCGACGGCACGTTCTGATAAGCCGCAAAGGCTTCCTGCCGCTCGCGAATGTCAGGAATGTAGCTATCAACAAGCAGTAGGTAGGTTTCTACATGTTGCATTTCATCAAAAAGAACTTTGCCAAGGAACATGCGGTATTCGGGCGAATTGACGTGCTTGTAAAGATTCAGCACGAGGTTATGCCCCACGATATTATCCGCCGTTGCGAAGAAGGCGACAAGGCGTTTGATGAGATGCGCTTCTTTGGGCGAAATTTTATCGCGCAAGTGCTCGTAGTCGAGCGAAAAATCAAGCTCATCAGTTGTCCAAATGTTTTTGATGGAGTCTTTGTAGAGTTTGAAGAACTGCGGATACTTCATTGGGCGCAGCGTAAGATCGAGGTCGTGTGTAAGAATCATAGTTGGTTACGGTTTTGTGATTTCGTGATTTTGGATTTTGTGATTTTGCTTTGTATGTCAATCCCTTTCAAGTCACAATCGCAAATCTGCAATCTGTTCATTGGCATGCGTCGCAGGAGCCGGGATTTTCAAGCGAACAGGAAATCGCGTCTTTTGTGTTGCTGTTTGAGACAGACTGACCATTGCCAGTATGAAACGCACCATCAGAGACGGCACTAACCAGCGTTGAGGCAAGCGTCTCCATCTGTTCAACCTCTTTTGCTGCAGCAACGGTGGTTTTCTGAATGCGCGTTTTGGCTCGTGAGCGCAGATAGTAAGTGGTCTTCAAGCCTTTTTTCCATGCATACATGTACATTGATGAAAGTTTGCCCATTGTCGGCGATTCCATGAAGAGATTGAGCGATTGCGATTGGCAAACAAAAGCTGAACGCTCTGAAGCCATATCAATCAAAGCCTTTTGTGAAATTTCCCATGCAGTTTTGTAGAGATTGCGGATGTCTTCGGGAATAGCATCAATGTGCTGAATGGACCTTCACCTTCAATGATGGCGGCACGAATTTGCGGCGTCCATAGTCCCAAGCGTTTCAAATCCGCCACAAGGTAGCGGTTGATTTGTAAAAACTCGCCAGAGAGCGTCTCGCGCTTGAAGAGATTAGACACCTGCGGCTCAATGCACTCATAGCAACCGACAATTGAGGCAATTGTGGCAGTAGGCGCAATGGCAATAAGAAGAGAATTGCGCAAGCCTTTGACTTTAATTGCTTCGGCGAGAGCATCCCAATCTTCATGCAGCATAGGAGCAATGCCATCATCTTTGGCAAGATGCACGGCAAGCTTGCCATCAGCATATTTCGTTTCATGAAATGCTGGAAATGGACCGTATGCTTCGGCAAGTTGCATAGATGTTTTAAGCGCCTCAAAGTAAATGACTTCGGAAATACGATTTGAAAGCGCTTTTGCATCAGGTGAATCAAAAGGCAACCGCATTTTGAAGAAGACATCTTGCAACCCCATCAAGCCAAGTCCAACGGGTCGCCAGCGCAGATTTGAAGTGGCAGCTTCTTTGGTAGGGTAGAAGTTAATGTCAATGACTCGGTCCAAAAATTTTGTAGCAAGGCGCACAACTTTGCGCAAGCTATTGAAATCGAAACTTCCATCATCGCTAACGAATGCCCCAACATTGAGACTACCGAGGTTACAGACCGCCGTTTCATCTTTAGAGGTAACTTCCAAAATTTCCGTGCAAAGGTTCGAGCTACGAATGATGTTGCCCGGCTTGCCCGTTTGAGCGGAACGCCGATTTGAAGTGTCTTTGAAACAGAACCAGCCGTTGCCTGTTTCGGCAAGGGTTTGCATCATTCTGCCGTAGAGTGCGCGTGCGGAGACTTGCTTCATCGCTTTGCCTTCGGCTTCATAGCGTAAGTAGCATCTTTCAAACTCATCACCGTAAGTGTGCAGCAGTTCAGGCACTTGGTCTGGCGAGAAAAGCGACCAATGCGAATCGCTCTCCACGCGCTTCATGAAAAGGTCAGGTATCCAAAGCGCAAGGTTAAGATTGTGCGTACGGCGTTCTTCAGCGCCAGTGTTGTTGCGTAGTTCCAAAAATGCCTCGATGTCTGCATGCCATGGTTCGAGATAGACGGCGGCGGCACCTTTGCGTTTGCCGCCTTGATTGACGGCATGAACACTCGAGTCCATAACCTTCAGAAATGGAATGATGCCATTGGATTTACCATTAGTGCCTTTAATCAAAGCACCAGAGGCGCGAACGGGCGTCCAATCAATACCAATTCCTCCAGACCACTTGGAAATTTGAGCACAGTCAGCGTATGCTTTGTAGATGCCTTCCAGACTGTCTTCGCCGATGGTTAGCAAATAGCAAGAACTCATTTGAGCATGGCGAGTTCCAGAGTTGAAAAGCGTCGGTGTGGAAGGCATGTAAAGGAAGTTCGAGACAATGTCGTAAAACTCAATCGCTTCCGTGATGCTTTTTGATAAGCCCAATGCAACACGCATAAACATCCACTGCGGACGCTCAATGACTTTGCGCGTTTTCGGGTGTCGCAAGAGGTATCGGTCGTAAATGGTGCGAAGTCCAAAATACTCAAAGAGGTCGTCGCGGTCGTGGTCAATGGCGTATTCAATAGCATCCAAATCTTCTTCAGCAAGTGTACGAATGCGCGAGTCAATAAGACCGAGTTCATCAGCGGTTTTGATGTAATCACGAAATGCTTCGTCACGTCCAGCTTCTTTGCGAATGGTTTCAGCAAGCATGCGGGCGGCAACCTTGGAGTAGTTCGGCTCCTCGACCGTGAGCATTACCGCCGTTTCAATTGAAAGATTGTCAAGCTCTTCTGTGGTACTGCCTTCATGCAGACCGTTGATGGTGCGTTTTGCCACCTCAAGCGGAACGACATTTTCAATCCCGCGACATGCACGCGAGACTGCATGCAAAATTTTCTCAATTTTGACTTCTTCACGTGAGCCATCTCGTTTTATGACGTACATACAGCACTCTCCTTTTCAGTTGATTTAGAAACCGCAGTGCGTGTCATGAGCACTGCAGATAACTTGAAAAAAACAAAACAGCAAAAAGACAATCAAGAATAAGAGCTAAAGAAGCACAGAATGTGCCCTTGAAAACATGCAGCAGCATTCATATATGATGTGCCACAC
>PHFL01000058.1:21538-29362 GCA_002794105.1 Candidatus Thermochlorobacter aerophilus
AGTAGAGCAAGTAACTTAACGCAACAAAAACAAAAATTTTTTTGACTTCCGCCCACAGAAAGAGCATAACAGAAGAAATACTTTTTCACTTTGAGAAGATTTTTTTCAGAATTTGAATGGCTGAAAAAGAAATTCTCAATTTGAGAAATAATTAAGAAGCCAGGTCATCGTCATCGCAGCGGCGGAGAGGATAGCCAGACTCAAGTTTTTTGAGAAAAGCAACCACAAGGTCATTAAGCTGTTCCATGTCGATAAGAAAAGCATCGTGCCCGTGTGGCGAGTGCAGCGTGGCAAGTTCAGCGCATGGCATGTAGTGCGCTAGTTCCATTTGTTCTTCCGGTAAGTAGAGAATGTCGGAAGGGATACTTACAACAAGTGCGGGTTGCCGAATGGAGCGAAGCACATGTTCATAGTCGCCGCGACCACGGGCAAGGTCGTGTGTGTCCATCGCTTTGGTGAGCGTGATGTAGGTGTTGGCATCGAAGCGGTCAATGAACTTTTTGCCTTGATGACGCAGGTAACTTTCAACAGCAAATAGTTCAGCGTCAGGCGATTGCAAGGCACGCGAGAATTTGATGTCGAAACTGGCTTTGCTACGGTAGGAAATCATCGCCATCATGCGTGCCGTCGCCAGTCCTGCAGTAGGCGGCGCGTCAGGTGAGTAGTTGCCGTTGTTCCAATTGGCATCGCTGTAAATGGCATGCCGTTCTGCTTCGCTAATCGCAATGCACCAAGCGGAATGCCGACCAGAAACCGCAATCGGGCAAATCGCTGAAACCTTTTCAGGAAACATCACCGCCCATTCCAAAACCTGCATTCCACCCATAGATCCGCCAATGACAAGTTTGAGCTTCTTAATGCCCAGTGCCGACACAAGCAACGCTTGCGCAGAGACCATGTCACGAATCGTGATACGTGGGAAGCGTGCTCCATACCAAGTGCCTGTCAGTGGGTTAATGCTAGTAGCGCCAGTCGTGCCGTAGCACCCGCCTAGGACATTGCTAGCAACGATGAAATCTTTTGTGGCATCAAAAGCACGATTTTCACCAAAGAGCGGCGCCCACCACTCATCGGCATCCGCAGAACCAGTCAGCCCGTGGCAAATCAAGATGGCATTGTCTGCCGCAGCATTCAATGTGCCCCAAGTGCGATATGCAATGGTCAAACTCGGCAAACTCTCGCCAGACTCAAGCACAAAAGGAGAAGCGTGGTGATAGTATTTCGTCTGCGGCGAAGGGTAATCTTTGTAGCTCATGTTGCCTCATCAAACTGTTTTGCTTATGCAAAGGTGCGACAACAAAAAATAGCATCTGTTTTCCATTGCTCGCATGACACCTATTGAGCAAACGCATGAAGTTGGTGCATGCTCAAACAAACACGCCCTTGCATGGGAACACAATCGGGACGAAAGAGCGTTGTATGCTAATGCAAATCTGATACGCCTGCCATGCTTTGGGTGAGCGTAAGCATTGCGTCAGTCGCAAGACACGAACAAAAATCAAAAATGACAGCAATCGAACAGCTTTACAAAACCTTGCGCAAACCGCTCCTTGCCTTCATTGAACGAGGTATTCACGACAAATTCAGAGCAGAAGATATTCTGCACGACGTGTTTGTGCGCGCACAAGACATTTGAGCAAAGTTCAGATGCGACAGAATTGAAAGTGGATGTATCAAATCGCCAGAAACCTTATCGCCGATGAGTATCGACATAGAAAACCAGAAAGTCCGCTCAGTGAAGAACTCGACATAGCAGAACAAGACGAAGAGACTCCGATTGAACAGCTGGCACCCTCTGTGAGAGACTTCGTGGAAAAAATTCCTGAACCATACAAAACCGCAATCATTCTCGCCGACCTCGAGAAACTCCCGCAACAGGAGATTGCCCAACGCATGAAGCTCTCGTGTTCAGGCGCAAAGTCGCGCATCCAACGCGCACGCAAAATGCTCAAAGCACTATACTTGGAGTGCTGTGCATTTGAACAAAACCAGCACGGCATGGTGCTTAGTTATGAGCCGAAAAACATCCCGTGTCAGTGCGAGGCTTGCTAAAAAAGTTGCGTCTTTTTCTCACACTTCCCGTCAACAGTTATGAACGCTGTTGAACATTCACAACACTGAAGCCGTCATTAACCATGCAAACCGAGATTCTCTTTCCGCATACGGCGATTTACACGCCGAACCTTGAAGCCTCGCTCAAGTTTTACCGTGTGTTTTTCGGCGTGGAGCCGAAGAAAGTCAAACCGGGATACGCAAAATTTGAACTGCAAAACCCAAAGTGGAACTTCACGCTGAACGAGGTGAAGTCGCAAGAGCTGAACCACGTTCAGGCATTAAGCCATCTGGGATTTCAAGTGGCTTCAACCGAAGATGTAAAGGCGATTCAAATGCGCCTGAGTGAGCAGGGCATAATGCCAACGCTGGAAGAGACAGGCACAACATGTTGCTACGCTGTCCAAGATAAATTCTGGGTCAAATCGCCTGAAGGTATTGATTGGGAAATCTTTACCGTGCTTGCCGATGCCGATGTGTTTCGTGACGACGCGCCAAGTGGCAACAGGATGTGCTGTGCACCGCAAACGGAGCCCTCGCCTATTCAACTTTCAATTCCTGTGGTAAATCATGACTGAATCCGTCGTTAAAAAACTTTCCACGCTCGACCGTTATTTGCCGCTTTGGATTTTGCTGGCAATGTCTTCGGGCGTTTTGCTCTCGCACTTCGTTCCCAATCTTGACCAATCGCTTGAAGCCATTAAACTCGATAATGTCTCACTGCCGATTGCCATCGGGCTTTTGGTGATGATGTATCCGCCGCTGGCAAAAGTGCGTTACGGCAAACTCGGCGAGTTCTTGGCAAATTGGAAACTCTTTCAAGTCTCACTCTTTCTCAACTGGGTGCTGGGACCAATTTTGATGACGGCTTTGGCGTGGCTCTTTCTGCCCAATGACCACGAGTTCCGAAACGGCTTAATTTTGGTGGGGTTGGCGCGCTGTATTGCGATGGTGCTGGTATGGAACTCGCTGGCGTGCGGCAGCGCGGAAGTTGCCGCGATTCTGGTCGCGCTCAATTCACTCTTTCAAATTGCAATGTATTCGGTTTACGGCTGGTTCTTTATGACGCTCTTGCCGACGTGGTTCGGCGTGCAAGGCACGGTTGTCAATATCACCATTTGGGCGATTGCCAAAAGCGTTTTGATTTTTCTTGGCATTCCGTTTGCACTTGGATTTCTCTCGCGTCTTTTCCTGACGCAGTGGCTCGGCGAAGAATGGTATGAACAGAAATTCTTGCCAACAATTTCACCGCTTGCCCTTATCGGATTGCTCTACACAATTGTCCTGATTTTTGCCATGCAAGGCGAAAAACTGCTCATGCAACCCATTGCCGTGCTCAAAATCGCCCTGCCGCTCATTTTGTATTTCGTCTTAATGTTTAGCCTTGCTTTGTGGCTTGCCTATAAAACCAAACACACTTACGATGAAAGCGCGGCGATTGCTTTTACCGCAAGCGGAAATAATTTTGAACTTGCGATTGCCGTTGCGATTGGCACATTTGGAATTACTTCGGGCGAAGCCCTTGCGGCAACGGTCGGTCCGCTCATTGAAGTTCCTGCGCTCGTGGCACTTGTTTATCTTTCGCTCTGGGCGCAAAAATTCTTTCAACCACAGCCAACAGAAGCAACATGAAAAAAGTCTTATTTGTGTGTGTCGAAAATTCTAATCGCAGTCAAATGGCAGAAGCCTTTGCTAAAATTCACGGCAAGGGAAAAGTCGAAGCGTATAGTTCAGGCTCTCGTCCGTCAGGAATAATAAATCCAAAAGCCATAGAAGCTATGAAAGAAGTGGGCTATGACCTGACGACGCATACATCAAAATCGCTTGATGAAATTCCTGATGTAGAATATGATTTTGTGGCAACGATGGGCTGTGGCGATGAATGTCCGTTTGTGCGTGCAAAAATGCGTGAAGATTGGCAAATTCCTGACCCCAAACATTTAGAGCCCGAAGAATTCCGAAAAGTGCGCGATTTAATTGAGCAAAAGGTTAAAGAAATGTTAGAAAAACTTGGCGTATAGTTATTCAGTGGCAAAAATTTTTTCAAAAGAAAGTTCGATGCCGCTGACAGTGTCGCGCACGATTCCCTCAACGAAAGTTTTCGGCGGGTTAGATTTTGAAAATATCGAAACAGTTTGCAAGGCAGGTTGAATAAGCCAAACGGATTTAACGCCGATTTCCAGCAAAGCGTTGGCTTTATTGATGACGGTTTCTATGGATTGGGAGGGGCTTTGGATTTCAATCGCTAAAATAGGCGGTTCAGGGAGTTCAGGTTTGGTTTCAAGCCAATTGACGGGGCGTTTAGGAAAGACCAGTACATCGGGCGTAACGGTGGTTGTGCCAGTTGGAATCGAGACTTCGGAGACAACCGAGTATTGCTTGCCGTATTGCTCACGCAGGGCAAAAACAAGATTAGCTTGTATAAATCCGTGATTGAAGTTTGGCATGGGTTTATTGCGCTCGAGTTCGTAGTCGGAGACGGTTTCAAGAATTTGCGTTTCCATAGTTTGTCAGGTTTTAGGTTGCGGGAAAGATAAGAAATGTATGCACTAGGGCAAAGGCGAATGAGGGTGTTTAGAGAGCACTTGTCTTAAAATATCTTCGGTGGCATGACCAATTCCGGGACAAGTGCGTTCGCTTGGTCCTGCGACATTAAGAATTCTAGGGGAGAGAGAGGCGAGCCAGTCATAAATTTTTGCAGGTGCGTCTTTGAGGAAGGGGTCAATCACGAGCAAGGGTTTGGCGAAGTGTTGAGCGCAAGTGATAGTCCAAGCGGTGCCTGTGTCGTGTTGGAGAAAATGAGGGAGGAGCACGAGCGTTGCATCGCTATCGCGCACATTCCATTCAGTTCGGAGCGAGCGAGGAATATGCGGGGCATCGGGACTGTGTTCGTAGGGCGTTGGGATAAGTGGAAAGTCATCGGGAATAGTGCCGTTCTCACAAGCACGATTGGGAGGACACCAGCCGCCAATTTCAAAGCCTAACTCACGCGCTACACGAAGTGCCGCTTGGTCAACGCCCGTCTGCCCGCCTGAAATGATTTTCTTGAGCATCTCTTTATCTTATCTCTCTACTTTGAACTTTGCACTTTTTATGAGTTTTATGCTGTTATAGTCAGTTTCGTCTGAAAAGCCAAACTCCCATAACGAATAAATATCTTCTCTTTTTTCAAAGAAAAGCACTTTGACTTGCTTTTTTGTATGAAGTTGCCATTGGCGAAATGGATAATATAACTGTCTAATGATTGTGTTTTTTGTTTTAGAGTTTTTTGCTTCTATCAATACAATTTGATTTTTTCCTTCATAACCTGCATCGACTTCTGTTTGAACGCTTTCGACGGCAATGGTGTGCTTATGCTGTCCTGCACGAAATTCAAACGGGGGTGTATATTTTCTGCCTCTAATAGTCAAAACTAAACTTTCATCTTCCATGAAATTGCGCACAAGGCTTGAAGCATATGCAAAGTCTAAATGTTGCATTTCAGAATCTCCGATTTTTGAAGTTTCTAACTCAAAATCAAGTTGGGATGTATAGACTTTTACTGCTGTTGTAATTTCGGGAATATCAACATAGCCTTCACCTTGCAGAATAGCGTAGATACCATTTTTGATAGGTAGAATAAATAAATTCTTCTCTACAAAGACCTGTGGTCTGCTTTCGCGAGTATCTTGCTTGCATAGAACACGAACTTCTCGTTCAGTAGTTCTTTTAAAATGGGAGGTGGCTTTTTTGATTTGTTCAGCGGTCAAAATAAATGGGCTTTTTGAAAAATCGTGGTGGTGGATTTGGTATGCGTCAAAAATTGATTTCCAAGGTTCGTGGTTCATATGGATAGTTCGTAATTAAAAGTTCGCTAATTTTCCCTCTTTTTTCGCCATCACAATTTACAGCACGACTTGCCGAAACTCTGAAAATGTTATATCCAGCATATATTTTCTCGAAAAAATTATCTCTTGGATTTTTGTTTTTGGGGTCTGAATTAGAGAGCATCAGTTTTGCACCTTTTTCTCTATCTAACTTTTTGAAAAATTCGGCTAATCTCAGATGTTCTTTGTCACTGAATACTGAACCTGTGTAAGTTGTAAAACTTGCAGTTTTGCTGATTGGTCTATAAGGCGGGTCAAGGTAGACGAAAGTATGCTCATTAACTTTATCAAAGCAGTTTGAATAATCTGCGTGCTGTATTTCAGCAATTTGAAGGGCTTTTGAGACGGCTAAGATATTTGGCGCATCAAAAATGAGTGCAGTTTGATATTTACCAAAGGGCACATTAAACTCGCCCTTCGAATTTAGACGGAAAAGCCCATTATAGCAAGTTTTGTTCAAGAATATGAATTGCGCTGCGCGTGGAATCCAGTTTTCAGAAAGTTTCTTGTAGTTTATTTCGAAGCGCTGTGCGTTGAAATGCCGGCGAACTTCCAAGAATAAGGCTTCTCGTTTTGAAGGGTGAGTTTGGTCGTACTCTTTCTGATACTGCTCTAAAAAGTCAAGAAGTTCGGTTGGGTGTTGCTGGATAACTTGATAAGTGAGAATTAAATCTTTATTTAGGTCTGATAGGTAGGCATGAGTAATGTTGTAGTGCTGTGAAAGTTCAAAGAAGAGAGCGCCGCCGCCCAAAAAAGGTTCTACATAGCGCCGAATCAAACCTTGCCTGAGCTCGATTGGATAGTAATTTTCAAATTGTTCTAAGAGTTGAGTCTTTCCACCGACCCATTTGATAAACGGTCGTGCGTTGGGCATTGTTATGAAAGTTCATTTTTGAGCATTTTAAGGAATTTTATTCAGAACTAAACAAACTAAAGTCGCTACAGTTATCTGCTTTGTTCTTTTCTTTCAGAAAGTCTAAGCGATATTCTTCTGGTATTTTGCCGTTATTAGCCAAGCGATATTGTATCATTTTGTAGTATTCAGGATGAATTTCGCATGAAATAAAGTTGCGTTTAAGTTCTCTGCAAAGTATGATTTCTGAGCCACTACCGCCAAACAAGATTAAAACATCATCATTTTCTTTTGTGCAGGCTTTTATCAGTAGTTCGACTAAGCCCAAAGGAATTTGGCAGGAGTGAAAAGTCTTATCTTTGCTGACATTTTTTACTAGGTCAAAGTAAAGCCAAGAGTAAGGCATGCGTCCCAAATGACCTTTTGAAATTCGCTCTTTGATGCGTTTGTCTGTTGGGTTTTGATAAGGAACAGCGACATGTTCTTTGTAGAAGTGATTGTTTTTGCTCTTTGTTGCATGCAAAATACTTCTGTGGGCGGTGGTAAAGTGACGTGGGCTATGTCCAATGTTAGTGTTGTATATCCAAACATAGTCGTGCACATCAAAAGCGTTTTCATCTAGATACTTTACACGAAGATAAGAGTTCTGTTTGGGATAGTTTACCATAAACAAATTTCCTGTGGGTTTTAGTACGCGCATACTTTCCTTAGTAAGTTCTATATACCAATCTATGTATTCGTTCCACTTTTTGGTGTAGTTTTTGCCAGCGTAGTTGATGCCCACATTGTAATCGGGATCACCATATACCATATCCACAGAGTTATCGGGTAGCTGTTTCAAGAGTATTAAGACATCTTGATTGAAGACCTTATTTCTGAAATTCTCAAGCATTTTCTATGTTAAACCTTGCCTGAGCTCGATTGGATAGTAATTTTCAAATTGTTCTAAGAGTTGAGTCTTTCCACCGACCCATTTGATGAACGGCTTTGCTTTGGTCATCTGTATGGAAAGTTCATGTTTTGAACACTCTGAAATAATTTGGCTTACACATT
>PHFL01000058.1:29382-30570 GCA_002794105.1 Candidatus Thermochlorobacter aerophilus
AACTCAATCTGTAAATCTTTTCCAAAGCTATAGAAAAAACTCGTTTTTGTTCTATGTGGAAAATAGGTTTTAGGTCGTTTTGTAATGTCTAAGCTATCAAATTCTGTATCTTTTCCGAATAAGAAGTGATGCAAAATTCTTTGATTATTTGCTACAGATAAAATGTTGCTTTCGCTTGTATTGTACTCGTTAAGTAGGCTCTTTTTGTAAGGCCACACCACAGTGGTCTGAATTGGCTCGAATTCATGGAAAACTTTGTGAATGCCTTTGATGAATTGATGTTTTCCTTTGCCTAAATGGATTAATGCAAAATCATTATCAAGTAAAGTTTTAGGAAGTTGATTCTTGTTGTCAATCTTGGTAACATCAAAAGGATTTCCGAAACCATGTTTTCTACATACATCTTTTACCAAATCATTGTGAAAAACAAAGTCATTTCTTTGTTTGCAAATCTCAAAGAGTTCAGTTAGAACAGTTATCTTTTTACTCTTTCGGCTCATTCGTGTAATTGGTGATTGAAAGTTCTAACAAGCTAGCGTGAGTAATGTTGTAGTGCTGCGAGAGTTCAAAGAAGGGCGCGCCACCACCCAAAAAAGGTTCTACATAGCGCCGAATCAAACCTTGCCTGAGCTCGATTGGATAGTAATTTTCAAATTGTTCTAAGAGTTGAGTCTTTCCACCGACCCATTTGATGAACGGCTTTGCTTTGGTCATCTGTATGGAAAGTTCATGTTTTGAACACTCTGAAAATAATTTGGCTTACACATTCAACCAATAGCTGAGTTTCAGCACGAACCCGCGGTTACGAATACCGAGAGTCTCAGTATTGTAGTTATCGGTATAGACTAAAAATACATCGCTCATGGGAGCAAATCGCCATTGCAAGCGCATGTTAAGATTGACATTTTGAATTTGGGTGTTGTATTGCAAAAAAGTTGTGATGAAAAGCTCTTTCGTAAGTGAAAGGTCAAGACGAAGATTGAGCAAAGTGAGTGTAGCACTACGAAAAGGAGAAGGCAAGAAAATAAAATTTTGCTCGAAATCAATTGAAATGAGCCCGTAAGTTGAGCGCGGTAGCGAGGACTTAGCACATACCGTGTGCGGCGACCGCTAAAGTATCCGCCCGTTTCCAGAGTGCCAGAAAAAGAAAAACGCTCACGTGGGTCAGTGGCAAAGTAACCGCCGTAA
>PHFL01000058.1:30590-66537 GCA_002794105.1 Candidatus Thermochlorobacter aerophilus
GGGTCAAGGTAGACGAAAGTATGCTCATTAACTTTATCAAAGCAGTTTGAATAATCTGCGTGCTGTATTTCAGCAATTTGAAGGGCTTTTGAGACGGCTAAGATATTTGGCGCATCAAAAATGAGTGCAGTTTGATATTTACCAAAGGGCACATTAAACTCGCCCTTCGAATTTAGACGGAAAAGCCCATTATAGCAAGTTTTGTTCAAGAATATGAATTGCGCTGCGCGTGGAATCCAGTTTTCAGAAAGTTTCTTGTAGTTTATTTCGAAGCGCTGTGCGTTGAAATGCCGGCGAACTTCCAAGAATAAGGCTTCTCGTTTTGAAGGGTGAGTTTGGTCGTACTCTTTCTGATACTGCTCTAAAAAGTCAAGAAGTTCGGTTGGGTGTTGCTGGATAACTTGATAAGTGAGAATTAAATCTTTATTTAGGTCTGATAGGTAGGCATGAGTAATGTTGTAGTGCTGTGAAAGTTCAAAGAAGAGAGCGCCGCCGCCCAAAAAAGGTTCTACATAGCGCCGAATCAAACCTTGCCTGAGCTCGATTGGATAGTAATTTTCAAATTGTTCTAAGAGTTGAGTCTTTCCACCGACCCATTTGATGAACGGCTTTGCTTTGGTCATCTGTATGGAAAGTTCATGTTTTGAACACTCTGAAAATAATTTGGCTTACACATTCAACCAATAGCTGAGTTTCAGCACGAACCCGCGGTTACGAATACCGAGGGTCTCAGTATTGTAGTTATCGGTATAGACTAAAAATACATCGCTCATGGGAGCAAATCGCCATTGCAAGCGCATGTTAAGATTGACATTTTGAATTTGGGTGTTGTATTGCAAAAAAGTTGTGATGAAAAGCTCTTTCGTAAGTGAAAGGTCAAGACGAAGATTGAGCAAAGTGAGTGTAGCACTACGAAAAGGAGAAGGCAAGAAAATAAAATTTTGCTCGAAATCAATTGAAATGAGCCCGTAAGGTTGAGCGCGGTAGCGAGGACTTAGCACATACCGTGTGCGGCGACCGCTAAAGTATCCGCCCGTTTCCAGAGTGCCAGAAAAAGAAAAACGCTCACGTGGGTCAGTGGCAAAGTAACCGCCGTAAAGCTGATACACATAATTGCCCAAGGGTAATTGGTTGTCAGGTTCGTTTCGTCCTGTGGGGTCAAAAAGGAAGGTGAGATTCGTTAGAATGTCATTAAAATATGCTCCAAATTTTCCCGTATTTTGGAGATTAAAAAAGTATTCCAAATAAATAAGGCGGTCTAATTCGGTCGTAAAATTTTGTGAGCGGTACATGTCGAGCCGGAGGAAAACGCCATGATTGTTGATAAAATCAGATTTTGGATAAAAGCGGTAGCTGGCTTGCGGCTCAAAGCGCCAGACACCACGGCGCGGCACGAAACCTACTTCTGGATTGTAGTGTTCGCCAATAAATTCATGATTCCATTCTAAACGAAATTCAGGCTGTTCATATCGCAAAAAGAGTGCGGTGGCATACTGGTGTGGCAAAGATTGTGGAGTAAAGTTGTGATGATAAAAAAGACGACCAATCCATCGTCCATCGTTGGTGCCTAAATTAAAGTCAATGCCGAACACACGGTTGAAATCATTACCTGCAATCCCACGATACGCATTGCCTTGACGATTGACGCCGAAAATAGTTAAGCTGGAGCGCTCAAATAGCAGGCGCTGAGCCACGGCAACCGAGTAATTGTTGCCATTGTATCGCAGTGAGTCATTTCTTGCCGTTTGCAGCACAAGGGCACCGATGCGCCAGTTGGCATCAAGGTTGCCAGAAAGCCGTGCACCAGCAATAATAGAGGTGGGCTGACCATTAAAAAGACCAATCTGACGAGAAAAAAACGGACGAATCCGAGAAAATCCAAGCGTCGAAAAAAGGTCGCTATTTTCCAAGAAAAATTGGCGCTGTTCAGGAAAGAAAATCGTAAAGCGGTCAAGATTAGTAATTTGGCGGTCGACATCCACTTGAGAAAAATCGGGGTTGAAAGTCAAATCAAGGTTGAGGGCAGAGGTAAGTGCAAGTTTAGCATCTCCACCAAAGTTGAGAGATAGAGTAGAAAATGTTTGAGTTTGATAATTGGCACTGGTTGTGCCAATGGTATAAGGAATGAGCGAGATATTTGTGCTGCGGTTTTCAGGTGGGGTGTCCCAGCGAAGTTCACCAGCGAAAGCAAGATTGGTAACTTGAAAGAACCGTGGTACAGGTGCCCAAGAGGAGTTTTCGGGAAGTTTGAGATTGTTGCGTGCAAAATTGATGCGCCAACTTGAAACGCCACTTTTGAAGCGTAAAGTGTTGAAGGGAATAGCCATCTCGACAATCCACTGACCAGAATCAAGGCGCGCTTCAGCTTGCCAAGCGTTATCCCAGTTATTGCTAGCGCCAAAAAAACCTCCGCCCGAAATCAACCCCTCGCGCTGGACGCCAAGGGGACTGACACTGAACACAAAACCTGTAGTCTGATTAGAGAGTGGATCAATAATCACTGTAAAGTTATCATTGAGCTCGTAGTCGAAATCGCGTCGCAGGGATTGCATCACGAAGTTGGCGGGAGAGTGGTCGTAACAGATAGCAGCAACATAGAGTGCACGGTCATCATATGTGACTCTAACTTTTGTTTGAGCTTGAGCAAGTGAGCTATCGAAGGGAAAATTCTGAACAAAGTCTGTTGCAACAGCTGCTTCTTGCCAAGTTCGTTCATTGAGATAAGCATCAACTACAATCGGGTCGAGAGCTCTTCTGATGAGAAGTGTCTTTGGTGCCGATGCTTTGAACGCTGAAAGTAGCGAATCCGAAGCAGCATATGCCGAAACGTCAAGAACGGCAGTGAGGGCAAAACCCCACACAAAACAACAAATGTGGTGGATAAGGCAATCAATTTGTGAAGAGAAAACCCGTAAGCAAGAAAAAGACATTTGACCTGCTTTGCGAAATTCAAGCACATAGCAGCGGCTTGCCTTGCGCATAGCAAGCAAAGTTACAAGCCTACGCATCACTTAGCAAAAAACTTTTGATGAACAACCTCAAAGTCTTAAATTTGCAAACAGCGTGCCTAATCATTACCAGCGGTAACGCGAAAATCAACAGAACATGCTAACTTTTATCGGTCATGCACAAACCCAATTAGCCTGAAGTGTTCCATGAGCGTACTATCGCGACTAATCAAGGTGCTGAAAGCCTACCACTACGCAAACTTAAAGCGGGACCGCTGGACTGAAGCAAAACTGGAAGAGTTGCTCAAAGATATTGAACAGCAGTATAATCAGGCAAGAGAAAAAGCATATTACACATACCAGTCGTATCGTAGAGCGCAGGAAGAAAAAAAACAGTGGCAACATTCTGCACACTATGGCGATGAGTTTTATCGGCAGTATCAGCACACGCATGACCAAAGGAAAGCGAGCGGCAGTGAAGAGTCGGCATCTTACTACGCATCAGGGATAGATTCAAAAATTGCAGGCTACTACGCAAATTTGGAAATTCCATATGGTTCAGATTTAGAGACGGTTAGGCGAGCATGGCGAAAAATGGTTGCTAAGTATCATCCTGACAAGTTTGCAGGCAATCCTGAAAAGCAACAGATTGCCACAGAACTAACCAAAGGCATCAACCGCGCTTACGAAGAACTAACAAAGTACCTAAGTAAAAAGTAATCCTGAAACATAAAACAAAATACGTTATGCGAAATCCGACAAACGGAACAGAGAGCCGATTTCAGGTTGTCAAAAACATGGTGTTAGATATGGACCTGAAGATTGTTGAGGAAGATGAGGCTAATGAAATACTGGTGGTAGAAGATGAGGAGTATGGTATCAAGAATATGGTTATCGACTGTGAGAACACCATTTTAGTTATTGAGCAGGTGATCATGGCAGTGCCAAAGGAGCCAAAAGACCTGTTTGAAAAGTTGCTTAAGATGAACCGCACACTGATACATGGAGCGTTTGTGCTCGACGAAGAAGGCAAGAATGTTATTTTCCGTGACACCCTGCAGCTGGAAACCTTAGACCCAAATGAGCTTTATGCTTCTATTGAAGCGCTCTCATTTGGTTTAGCTGAACATAGTAGTGAGCTTCTCAAATACATGGAAGCATAAACAATTTTAGGGAGGATTTATGGCAAACTTATTCAAGAGAATTTTTAGAGTGGCGCAGTCGGAAGCGCATGCGGTCATTGATAAGATAGAAGACCCTGTGAAAATGACCGAGCAGGGCATTCGAGAATTGCGCGCCGACCTTGCAAAGTCTATTCAAGCGTTGGCTCAGGTAAAAGCAGCGGCAGTGCGTTTGCGTAAGGATGGTGAAGACCAATTGCGCCAAGCTCAAGAGTATGAACGCAAAGCTATTGCCCTTTTGCAGCGTGCACAAGCAGGAGACTTAGATATGGCTGAGGCAGAACGACTGGCGACCGAAGCACTAAACCGCAAGCAAGAATTTGAAACTCGCGGCAGACAATTGCTTGCAGATTACCAAAAGCAACAGCAGCAAGCTGATGCTTTGCAAGCCAAGGTGCAAAAGTTGCAAGCCACTATCACACGCTATGAAAACGAACTGGTCACGCTCAAAGCACGAGCCCAAGCCGCAGAGGCAACTAGGAAAATCAACAAGCAGCTTGCAGGTGTGGATTCTTCCAGCACAATTGCGATGCTTGAAAGGATGAAAGAGCGCGTCAATCAGACGGAAGCTGAAGCCGAAGCTTACGGGCAAATTGCTGAAGCCACCACGTCTATTGATGACCAAATCAACAAAGCGCTGGCAGAGCCATCGCGAACAGCAGCATCAGATTCACTTTTAGAGCTCAAGCGTAAATTAGGAATGCTACCGCCAGCAGACTCAGCAATTAGCACATCAAGTGGCTCAACAGCATCATCGACCAGTGCAAGCTGACAGAGAATGTGAGCAGAAGACATATCGCTAACAAAACAGCTGGAACGCGAGGGAAACTTACGCAATGCGCCGTTCGCACTTGGTTCTGAAGAAGATGTTGGAATCAAAAATTTTGTTTGGGTTAAGTACATTGTTAGGGTCAAGTGCAGCTTTGAAACGGCGCATTACTTCGACTTGAGCATGACCAGCGGCACGCTCGAGGAATTTTTTCTTAGCAAGCCCTGTGCCATGTTCGCCAGTAATGGTGCCGCCAAAATCAATCGCCGCATTGAAGACTTGCTCAAAAAAGCGTTCGCTGCGACGCACCTCGTCGGCATTGCGCTCGCTGATAAGGCAAGTGGGATGCAGGTTGCCATCGCCTAAGTGACCAAAATTGCCAACAAGCACATCATGTGCTTTAGCAAACTGTTGTGTCAGTTCAAGCATATCGGGCAAAGCAGAGCGTGGCACGCTGGCGTCTTCCAAAATGGTCGTCGGTCGCAGTCTAGCAAGTGCTGAAAATGCGGATTTGCGAGCCAGCTTGAGCTTCATGGCTTCGTCATCTGACTCTGCCGCTTTGACAAAACTCGCTCCGAGTTGCTGAGCAATGCGGAAAATCGTAGCGGCATCGTCTTCAACTACGGCACGATGCCCGTCAAGCTCAATGAGCACTAATGCTGCAATATCGGTGGGCAGACCAAGGTGGGTGTATTCCTCAACAGCCTGAATGGTAGTCTGGTCTAAAAACTCAAACATTGCTGGCACAATGCGCGCCCGAGCTACCTCAGTGACAAACTCACCAACCTTTGCCAGCGATTGCAAATGCACCAAAATAACCTTCGACATTTCTGGCTTTGGCAGAAGTCGAAGTGTCGCTTTTGTGAAAATGCCAAGTGTGCCTTCTGAGCCAATAAAGATATCCTTCAAATTAAGACCTTGAACATCTTTTATGGAGCGAGTCCCAAGAGTAACTATCTCGCCTGAAGGCAACACTGTTTCAAGCGTGAGCACATAGTTTTTAGTTACGCCGTATTTCAGCCCGCGTAAGCCGCCAGCATTTTCAGCAATGTTGCCGCCAATTGTTGAGATGGTAGCGCTACCGGGGTCGGGCGGATAAAAAAGCCCCTTGGCTTCAACAGCTTTCTGAAGATGAGCGGTAATGACACCTGCTTCAACCGTGGCTGTGAAATCCGCTTCGTTAATTTCGATGATGCGGTTCATCGGAGGGAACAGCAAGACGATGCTATTCTCAACAGGAACGCTTCCACCTGAAAGACCCGACCCGGAACCACGCGGCACTACAGCAAAGCCAGCATCATTAGCCAGCATCATGATTTTGGAGATGATTTCAGCCGAGCGCGGAATGACAACCGCATCAGGCTTTTGCCGAAGCATGGGGGTAGCATCGTAAGAGTAGAGAACTTTGTCAACTTCGGAGTCTGAATAATTTTCTCGCCCAACAATCTGACGAAGCGTATTGAGAACACTTTTAGCAATCACGGTAGCTTATTGCACTCGCAAAAAGAAAATATGCCTATCTGCTGACCGCAGGGTTTCACGCAAATTGGTAGCAAACACCGTGTAAAAGTAAAATGTATCGTTTCGAAAGGAAGGTAACGCTTGCAAAGAACGAGAACTGACTAACACACTCTCCACAGTGGTTTCTACGCTAAGCACACGACCATTTTCGAAGTTAGAGTCCAAGTCGAGGATAGCAATGTATTTGATATTGCCAGCCAAATCAAAACGTGCAGACTCCCAAGAAAGTTTGAGAGTGTCTGTAGCGCTAAGCACGACGAAAGAATCATTAGAAGGCGTAAGCAATCGGAAAATGCCAACAGTAGGCCGTATGATTTCTGGAGCAACTGGGTTCTGCGACTCGCATGCGGCAAAGACAAGCACTGTAAGTAAAAGTGACAAAAAGAGATAGCGTATCATAGAAGAAAAGCAATTGTTGCAAAATCACAGCTTGGCAAAAGAGAGCACATCCCCGACGGCAAAACGATTGGTCCAATAAGAGCTCATATCAGGGCGCGCAAGAATTTGTCCTGTTCGATAAAGCCATGCTTGCAAAGACTCGAGATACTCTGCCGCGAGCGTAAAATCGAAGGTAAAACAAGGTACAGTGGCATCATAAATAGCATTATTCAAGGTATCGTCCAGTGCAATGCCAACTCGATTGAGATAAATCAATTTGGTTTCATCAGGATGCTGGTAAATAAAATCAATGCTGCGGCGCAAAACTCTAATCAAGGCACGAAGGTCAGCTTCACGGGACGCTAAAATTTTGGGCGAGGTAACAAGAATCAGCTGACAAAAGTCAGGCACACCCCAGTCTTTGAGAGCAAAGAAATCGACATCTAAGCCACGATGACGAGCTTCAATGATTTCAAAGTTGTAAAACACTACCGTAGCAACATCAGCCTTGTCTTCTGCAAGGGCATCCGTGTGATAGAAACCGTTATTGACAGGTATAAGCGTGGCGTTTGCCTGACCGCCGTCGGCTTCAATCATGGTACGAACAATCTCTAATCCACTAGGGGCAGGCGCACCGGGATACTGCACGCGTTTGCCTGCCATGTCGCAAGGTCGAGAAATGCCCTTGTTTTTCAAATACATCACGCCGCCATTGGTATGCAGAAACCGTGCAAATCCCAAAATAGGCTTGCCTTTAGCGGCATCAATCACCAAGTGAATAGGTTCAGTGATGGCAACATCTAGCGTACCTTGCTCGATGGCTTCAATAGCGTCAAGATGTGCCTTAGGCTCAATAAGCTCCAGAGAAAGACCAAATTCTTTCAGCCAGCCTTTTTCTTGAGCAAGTATAAATGGAGCATGGTCTGGATTGAGAAACCACTCCAAACCTAATCGAATAACACTCATGCCAAAAAAGGGATGCGTTGTGAAAGATACATGACTCTCGAAGTCAAAAAACAAGCAAAAAAACAAGTTGTAATTGTGGAAAGCCTTGTAAAAATACTTTCATAGGTACATTTATCCAATAGTTGCACTGAATGCAGAACGGCTTTGAGCAGCGCAGGCAGGCAAAAAATTTGCAAACAACGAGCAAAACAACTATATTTGTAGCCCTTTTTGAGGTAAAGGAGCTGTAGCTCAGTTGGTTAGAGCGCCTGCCTGTCACGCAGGAGGCCGCGGGTTCGAGCCCCGTCAGCTCCGCACGCTACTCATCCATTGTCCATCCTACCGCTGACAACATCACTACTGCCCTCGAAGCTAAAGAGAGCGTATAACTTCATCTATGGACGGAATGCGGGTTTTGATGACAGAACGCAATTTTTGATTGTTCAAGCTGCAGTCGCGCGGACGAGGAGGAAAAGAAACAACGCTCTCAAGCGGCGCACAGCGATAGCAGGTGCTTGGAACAGAGAAGTGATTGAAAATTTTTGTGCCAAGTTCGCAGCGCGATAGCCGCTCATTGCCGACAGCATGGAAAACGCCACTAAGGTCTCTGGCATCATCGAGTGCAAACTCCAAGACAATTTTGGCAAGCGTCTCTACCGAAATAGGAGACCGATATTCATCAGAGAAAAGAGTGGGGATGCGTCCGTTAGCAATTTCGAGCATCAGGCGCTCATTAAGGCTGCGTGTGCCGCGAGGCGAATAGCCGAGCATAATTGTTGTACGAAGAATCGCATAGTCTTCGAGCGTTTGCATGATGTAATCTTCACTTATCACTTTTGTTTCGCCATAAAAACTAAGTGGGTGGCGAGGGTCGCTTTCTATGTAGTTGCCTTTTTGACCATCGAAGACTAAATCAGTAGAAATAAAAATCAATCGTGCGCGGAAGTGTTCGGCAAGGTTGGTCAATGTGCGCGTAACGACGATGTTTTGCAAAGTTGCTTCTTGGCGCTGTTGTTCGCAAGCAGTTGGTTCGGTCATCGCTGCAGTGTGAATAATCACATCGGGCTGAAAGCAGGAGAGCACATTCCAGAGAGCCGTCTCGGAACAAAGGTCAAGCGTGAGCGTCTCATGTCCGCGTGAAAAAGTAGCTGGAATTACAAAATCACTGCGCTGGATGGCACATAGCTGAACATCTGCGCGTTCAGTTAGTAAACGCAAAAGGTTGCCGCCAAGCAAACCGCTGGCGCCAGTCAGAAAAATTTTAATTGGCATAAAGTTTTCATAAGGATTTATAAGGATTCTGTGCAAATTTGCAGATAACTAAAAACAAGTGGTGCCAGCCTACAAGCGGTTGGTTTAATTTCGTGAGTAACTTCTAAGGAAACAACATGCAAAGTGCCGAACAGGAGAATGTAGAGACGCTCAAAAGCGACACACAAACGCATGCAACTCCACATCAAGCGCAAATTGAGTATCACAATGAACTGGCTCGTAAAGCCATTCATGTCTTCTCAATAGCAATTCCACTCATTTACTACCACATCACGCAGAAATTAGCCCTAGTGCTACTGACAATCCTGTTTTTGGGCTTTTTCATAGTGGATGCTGCAAAGATGTTCTCAAAGCCGATTGCCGCATGGTATTTTAAGACCTTTGGTTCGCTGCTGCGCCCGCATGAAAAAGAAAAAAAGCAATTCAATGGTGCCACATTTGTTACGCTCTCTGCGTTGCTAACTGTGGCAATTTTCCCAAAAATGATTGCTATTGCTGCCTTTTCCATTCTGATTGTAGCTGACACTGCCGCCGCATTAGTAGGCAGAAAATGGGGCAGGCGACCACTGTTCTCAAAAACAGTGGAGGGTAGCATTGCCTTTTTGGTCGCGGCAATTCTGGTTGTGGTGCTAACCCCGAATTTGAATTTAGCAATAGGCATCGGCTTAGCCATCGTGGCTACAATTGCGGAAGTGGTGCCGCTAAGAATTTTTGGCTACACAATTGATGACAACTTGGTCATTCCCTTAGCATCGGCAACCTTTGCCTATCTGTGCTACCTTGTGTTTCTGCCAAATGAAATTCCTTTGCTAAAGATTGGTCAGTAGTGCTTACACAGGCAAGGAAAGGTCAGGTTTAGGCAATTCGCCACGATGGATTTTATCGACATACCACCACCAATGCGAACGCGGATAGCGCTTACACCGATAGGAGTCTTCTAAGAGACCGATGCCGAACTCATACTCTTCAAGGTATCTGTAGGCTCTTTCTAAGACGATAGCATCGTTGCGACGCACTTCCGCAGCGAGTTCAGGGGTAAGCTCATTTTTACGAATCTCAATGTCGCTGCGGTAGAAAAGAAATTCATCGTAGCCCTCGATCCAGATTTCTTCGGGGTCGGCAAGATCTTTGCAGTAGCGTGCATAGATTTTCACCAGCTCTGTAATCGTAAAGCCGCGAGAGCAGTAAAGTTGTGGCGTAGGTTCAGGCATAGTTGTTCAAGTTAGAAACAGTTACACTGGTCAGTTTCAGCCAACAGATACAACCAAGTAACAAAAGTGAAACAAAGCATTAAAATCGAGTAAGGTCGCGTCCGAAAAGGCGCGAGCGAATCCAGTCGAACAAAACTTGCACTTTATTTTTGAGACTGACAAGTTTAGTAAGGTAAGCTGCACGCCAGAAAATCCATGTCAGAAACCCACTCCACTTGAGAAATGGCAAATCGGCAAGGGCTTCATCTTTGCCAATGTAAGCCAGCATGCCAAAGCTTTTCGGGGTAAATGGTGCAATCACCTTTTCAGCATCGCTTGGCGAAGAAACTTTATTGAGTAGCCTTGCCAAATACTTTCCAGCTTGCATAGCCACTTGAGCCGTTGCTGGTTGCGTGTAGTCATAAAATGTGGCGCAATCGCCAAGTGCAAAAATGTCTACAGTGTCCAAGACACGCAAGTAGTGGTCGGTAAGCAATCGTCCACTCCTATCTTTTTGAAATGGCAACGATTTGACAAATGCATTGGCACCATTGCCTGTCGACCAGACAATGAGGCCGGCTTCCAGCACCTCACCGTTAGATAGGTGCACTTTTCCTGCCTCAACTTTTGTAACAGGTCTATTCATGATGAATGTGATGCGTCGACGCTGAAAGAGTGCAGTGGCATATCTGGAGAGCCGTTCATCAAATGTGCTTAAAATTTGCTTACCAGCTTCTACAAGCGTGATGCGTGCCTCTGAAACCAGATGTGGGAAATAGGCTTTGACCTCGTCGTCAAAAAAGTCAGCAAGTTCTGCTGCATACTCAACGCCAGTTGGGCCACCGCCGACAACGACGAAGTGAAGGAGCTTTTTGCGCTCCAGTGGGCTAACCGAAGGAAGCGAGGCAGCTTCAAAATTATCCAACATCTTTCGACGAATGGCAAACGCATCAGAAAGTTCTTTGAGAAAGAACGCATGTTCTCTGACCCCTTCAATGCCAAAGGTGTTGCTCTCAGCACCCACGGCAATAACCAAAATGTCATACTCAACAGGAAATTCCTCTCTGTCGAAGACGCTTCTACAGCAGATAACTTTGCGAGATAAATCCAATCCAACTGCTTCGGCTTGAACAAATGTAGCGTACTTTGCTGCGAGCCGAATTGGCTCAGCAATGCTTAAAAATTCAATCGTACCAACCGTGGTGCTTGGCAAAAGTGGAGAAAAAAGAAAATGATTGCGAGGACTGACAACCGTAACAGTATAGCGGTTAGGAGAAAGGTTTCTGAGCAAACTGACTGCACCAAAGCCTGTGCCAAGAACAACTAAACGAGGTATCATTGAAAATCAAATATGTAACGTTGAGTTCGGCTGTCTGTAAGGCTTGTATCAATCATAACGATAAAACCCTCTGCCTGACTTGCGTCCCAAGTACCCTGCTGCAACCATATTTTTCAGCAGTGGAGAAGGTCGATATTTCGGGTCGTTGAAGCCTTCATACAGTACTTCCATGATAGCAAGGCAGACATCCAAGCCAATAAAATCAGCTAAAGTCAGCGGTCCCATCGGATGAGCCATACCCAGTTTCATGATTTCATCAATGGCTTCAGGTGTCGCAACATTTTCATAGACGCACTGAATCGCTTCGTTAATCATAGGCATGAGCACACGATTGGAAACAAAACCGGGATAATCATTGCAACTAACCGGCACTTTGCCAATAGCTTTCGCTGTGCTCTCAATAACACTGAAAGTCTCATCAGAAGTTTGAAGTGCGCGAATGACTTCGACAAGTTTCATTACGGGCACAGGATTCATAAAATGCATGCCAATCACTTGTGCTGGGCGCTTGGTGCAAGCTGCAATCTTCGTCAAAGAAATCGAGCTGGTGTTGGAGGCAAGGATAGCCGTGGGTTTGGTATGCTCATCGAGAGCACGAAAAACAGACTGCTTGAGTTCGAAATTTTCATTGACAGCTTCAATCACCAAATCAGCATCCTTGACAGCGGTAGCAAGGTCGGTGCTAGGAGAAATACGCTGCAAGATTTGTGGTTTTTCTTCTGGCGTTACTACGCCTTTTTTAATCTGCCTATCCAAGTTTGTGGAAATTGTATTCAATGCGCGCTCTAAAAACTCTTGCTTGATATCGACAAGCGCAACAGGATAACCAAATTGTGCAAAGACATGAGCAATACCATTGCCCATGGTGCCAGCGCCGATGACAGCGATATTTTTGACAGTCATGCGTTATGTAGAGAATTGGTTGAATGAGCTACTGAAAACAAATCAGCGTTGCAATTCTACAAAAAAACTGGCAAAGAGATTTCACTATTGCGGTGGCAAAAAAATTTGTTTTGAAAGAACGCGGCAAAGCATTTAACTTCTGCTCAACCCACATTTGATTCCAGTAACTTAAAACAACAAGGAGAAGTCAAATGGCAAAGAAAATCTTGATGCTCGTCGGCGACTATGTCGAAGACTACGAAGTGATGGTGCCCTTTCAAACCCTGCTGACGGTAGGACACCAAGTTCATGCGGTCTGCCCAGACAAGAAAGCAGGCGATGTGGTGCGCACATCGATTCATGACTTTGAGGGAGACCAGACCTATACTGAAAAGCGCGGACATAACTTCAAGCTGAATGCTACGTTTGCAGACGTTAAGCCTGAAGATTATGATGCGCTGTTCATTTGCGGCGGACGCGCCCCAGAGTATATCCGCCTAAACTCGAAGGTTATTGAGATTGTCCAGCATTTTGCAAAGCATAACAAGCCGATTGCCTCTGTCTGCCACGGTGTGCAAGTGCTCACAGCGGCAAATGTGGTAGCAGGCAAGAGAATTTCGGCTTATCCAGCATGTGCGCCTGAGGTCAATATGGCGGGCGGACACTACGAGCAAATTGCTATGGACGATGCAATTGTAGATGGCAACATTGTCTCTTCGCCAGCTTGGCCATCTCATCCGGCGTTGCTCTCAAAGTTCCTTGAGCTTTTGGGCACAAAGATTCTGCATGAAGAAGGCGCAGTTGCCTAAGATGCAGATTGAAAGCAAGTGGAGATATGCGGGTAATTGCATAGGCGATTACCCGCATTTTTTTTCAGGGATGACGATGCTGCTCTAAGTAGGCTTGGAGTAGAAGAGAGGCTACAGCTCTATCTAGCCGACCTTTGGTCTGACGCGCCTTTCGAGAAACCCCATTTTCAATAAGTAGGCGCATGGCTTGTTTGGATGAACCGAATTCTGGGACACGCTCGACTGGCAGGGCAGGAAAGCGCTGTTGCAAACGCTCAATGAATGAATCAACAACAGCAGTCATGCGGTTCGGCGACCCATCTTTGCTAGTAGGATAGCCCACCAAAATTTTTTCAATCCCATCTTGCTCTAAAAGCGATTGAATTTGAGTGTAGAGCAAAGGCTCGCTGAAAGTGCCAATGGGCTCTGCAAAAAGATGGAGCGGGTCACTCTTTGCTAAGCCGATGCGCTTAGTGCCGTAGTCAATTGCTAGAATTCGCTTTTTGATGGGTGTCATGGGGCGTTGCAGGTACAAGGTCTTTTTGGAAAAAGCGTTTGATGAGTTTACTGGGCTTGAAATGCACTTTACGCCGGCGTCCAGAGTAGGCGACAACTTTGCCTGTGCGTGGGTCTCTGACCATAGCAGAAGGCTTCATGTACTTGACTTCAAAGACGCCTAAGCCCCGCAGCTCAATGCGAATTTCGGGATTTGCACTGCGAATCATTTTGGAAAGCGAATCGAGCGTCATGTCGACAATATCTGACACTTCTGACTCAGACTTTTGCAAGCGTCGAGCAACATCAGCAATAAGGTCGCGCCGAGTGAGCGTGTGCTCAATTTTCCGCGCATTGGAAGGTTTATCTGACTTCATAACAGGGAAATCAAAGAAGGGAATTGACGAAACTGCAAATCTACAAAGGCAAAGATAGCAAAATCAAAGAAAAACCGCCTGAATTTTCTCGGGAATCGCTGCTGCTGCCCCAGCGACTCAACCTATCAAAACTCAGGCGGAAACTGACGAAATCTAAAAAGCCACCGGCTAACATGCGTTGTGCCTGCCATTCTGCCTGCGATGCAGAGCAGAGGGCACAGCGACAACTGCAATCGTCTGAACGCAAAATGATATAAAAGGTTCGAGGAGGGCGTGACAGAAGTCACAGGCTGTGACAGATGAAAATGATGCAAATCATCGTGAGAGCTCTATGACTGGATGCGCTCGCCAAAGAGCGTTGCAGATGTGGCACCTACAATTTTGACCTGAACCATATCGCCAACTGACTCACTGCCTTTAGGAAAGACCACTACACGATTGCTGTCGGTGCGTCCCATCCAGTGCTGAGCAGAGCGCTTGCTATCGCCCTCGATTAAGACCTCATAGACTTTGCCAATTGATTGCTGATAGAGCTCGAGCGAAATGCTTTGTTGCAGAGCGACAATTTCAGCAAGGCGGCGCTGTTTGACAGCAAGTGGAACATTGTCGACCATTTTTTTCGCGGCGGGCGTGTTGGGACGCTCGGAGTAGATGAATGTAAAAGCATAGTCGTAGCGCACCTCTTGCAGAAGTGAAAGGGTCTGTTGATGCTCTTCTTCAGTTTCATCGCAAAAGCCTGTGATAATGTCAGTCGAGAGCGAGCATTCAGGAATTTTCTTGCGAATCATCTCGATTTTTGAAAGGTAATCTTCTCGCGTGTGATTGCGATTCATTCGAGCAAGGACAGTAGTGGCACCAGACTGCACAGGCAGATGAATAAACTTGCATATATTCGGTCGCTCCGCAATAACCTGAATGAGGTCTTCGGAAATGTCTTTGGGATGAGAAGTCGTAAAGCGAATACGCATTTGGGGATTGATAAGGCTCACACGATACATCAGCTCTGCAAAGTCGACACCACTTTCGGTATCGCGGTAGGAATTGACATTCTGTCCGAGCAATGTAACTTCCTTGAACCCTTCGTCGGAGAGAAGTTTAATTTCGTCTAAGATAGAGCCAACAGGTCGAGAGCGCTCACGACCGCGTGTGAATGGAACAACGCAAAATGAGCACATGTTGTCGCATCCGCGCATGATGGAAACAAAAGCGCTAATGCCAGCGCGACGCACGGGCGTAATATCGGCGTAGGTCTCTTCAAGCGATAGAAAGACATTAGCAGCCTTTTGACCTGTTTCAGCCAGCGAAATTAAATGCGGTAGCGAACGGTAAGCATCGGGACCGACAATCAGGTCTACGATTTTTTCTTCCTCAAAGAGTTTAGTTTTCATGCGCTCTGCCATGCAACCCAAGACCCCAACTACAAGCTTTGGATTGCGTCGCTTGTAAGGCTTCAGCGAACTAAGCCGATGATGAATTTTGAGTTCAGCGTGCTCACGAATCGCACAAGTGTTAAGCAAAATCACATCAGCTTCCTCAATGCGGTCAGTGGTGCTATATCCATCGCGATGCAGAATGGAAGTGATGATTTCAGAGTCAGAGAAATTCATCTGACAGCCGTATGTCTCAATATAGACCTTGCCCTTTGGTCCATGCTGTTCAGAGCGCTTGGAGATAGCGGCAAAGGTCTCTTGTCCATCTGCAGACACTTCACGAGAGCCAACAACAATATCGAATGTGTGTTGCGCAAATTCTGGCATAGTTCCCCTCGAGTTTGATTACGAAAATGCAAAAATACAACTTTGAAACACTTTTTGGCACGGACTTTTAAACGAAGCATATCCTCAAGAAGTCTGCTAGTGAGAGCAGCAGACCTTCCGCAAAGGGCAAAGCAAGCATTAGGTCTTTGAAAAGTAGTCCGTAGCCTGAACAAGTGCACTGCGAATCCCCGGTTCGCTGGCGGCATGACCAGCATCAGGGACGATAATCAGCTTTGACTTTGGTAAGGCTTGATGAAGTTCCCATGCAGAGATAGGTGGACAAATTACATCATAGCGACCCTGAACGATAATGGTAGGTAGGTGTGCAATACGCTTGGCGTTACGCAAAAGCTCATCGTCATGCTCAAAAAAACCTTTGTGGATGAAGTAATGGCATTCGATGCGAGCGAAGGCTATGGCAAAGTCATCAGCGGCAAAGCGGGCAATGTGTTTGGCATCGGGTAGCAACTTGCTTAGCGTACCTTCCCATACACTCCATGCTTTGGCGGCGCGAAGGCGGGTTTGTTTGTTCGGGCTGGTCAGGCGCTTGTAGTAAGCGGCAAGCATGTCGCCGCGTTCGGCAGGTGGAATTGGGGCAATGTAGTCTTGCCATGCATCGGGGAAAAACCAGTTTGCTCCTTCTTGGTAGAACCAGTGGATTTCCTTTTGGCGCATAAGAAAAATGCCGCGCAAAATCAGTTCGGTGCAGCGTTCAGGATGAGTTTCTGAATACGCCAAAGCCAGTGTGCTACCCCAACTGCCGCCAAAGACCGCCCATTTTTCAATGCCGAGATGTGTGCGCAAGCGTTCGATATCGGCAACCAAGTCCCATGTTGTGTTCTCACGCAGTTCGGCGAAGGGTGTGCTTTTGCCGCACCCGCGCTGGTCGAAGAGCACGATGCGCCATTTTTTGGGATTGAAATACTGCCTGTGCTGCGCCTCAATACCGCCGCCCGGTCCCCCATGCAAAAATACCACAGGTTTGCCTTCGGGATTGCCGACCTCTTCGTAGTAGATGCAATGGAGGTCCGAGACCTTCAAAAAGTCGGTGCGGTAAGGTTTAATCGGAGGATAGAGGTCGCGCAAAGTGGATTTAGATTTAGTGCGCAAGTTATTTTTGTTTCTTGGTTTTGCTGCCACGCGATTTGTCTGAAGTTTTGCTTGATGAAGTTGTCTGCGACAAAGCTTTAGCACTCGTGACTTTCTTTGTTGCTGGCGATGCAGAAGTTGAAGCTTGTGCCTTCGATGAAGTTGCTTGGGCAGATTTGGCTTTGCTTGTGCTTTTCTTGGGCACAGCCTTTGCACGCTCAACAGCACTGGGCTTTGAGCTTGAAACGATGTTTGGTAGAACAGATTTAGCTGACTTTGACTTGGCTGATGTTGTCTTAGCAGAAGTTGCAACTGGGGCTGATGCAGGTGCAGCCGTTGTAGCAGTCTCTGCTTTGGATGTGGTGCGAGTAGAAGCAGATTTAGCAGATTTGGTGCTGGATGCCGCGGCTTTTGGCGCAGCCCCGTTGGCGGAGGTACTCTTGTCGTCTTGACTCAAAGCTGGTGTGCTTTTCTTTTTCGCTTTCGAGGCTGTTGAAGATGCCTTTGACTTTGTGGTTTTGCTTGCAGTTGCGCGTGCTTTGGTCTTTCTTGTGGCTGGTGCTGACGCAGCTGGTGCGGTGTCAGGGATAGTCTCCTGCTGTGCAATCAGTTGCTCAGTATCTTCAAGGATGCGCAGGTCCAGCATCTTCAAGAAGTCTCGCAATCGGTAGCCTACTTGTTCAGCGTCGCGCGTAAGTTGAGTAAATGTCGAGAAGCGTTTATCGAACTTGGCTTCAAGTTCAGGGGTGAGTGTGGTTTGGACTGGCGCAGCGGCAAGCTCTTCAATAGCCGAGAGGGCAAAGAGTGAGCCTGTCAGGACTTCAAAACGCTCTTTGTTGAAGTATTCCACTCCTTGGAAGGTGTTGACGCCGAGGAAGGAATCAGGTTCGTGACTTTCGAGCAAGCCTTTGAGCGCTGGTTTGATGTCGCGTGTATCGCCTGTGTAGCGCTCGCGCTCGACAAGCAAGCGAATTAGTTCGGTTTCGTAGCGGGCGCGGTTTGCATCCAGTTCAGCTTGTGTGAGTGACTGCGTGATAAACTTTTCCAATCGCCAATCCTGAACCACATTCAAGTGAATATCTACAGCAGACTGGCGAGTGGCATCTAAGTGCTGTACAAAGAGCCAAATGAGCATAACGCGCCAAGCCGAGTCGGCATGCTCCTCCTGACGAGGCAAAAGTTGCTGGAAAAATTGCTTCCATGGCGCATCTTGGCCAGAGGGCGCTCGCTCAAGATGAGCCAGAGTCATAAGCGCCACATATTTTTTGGCACTCTCGTCGATAAAGTGAGCCTCATCGCCAGCATGATTTTCAATAGCGTCTTTGGCAAGAAGAATTGCCTTGAGCTTTTCTTTGAATAGCGAGACTGCTTGCAAATTAATTTTCCCATAAAGCCAGCCTTGCATCAGTTCCTTGAGCACATCAGGGTGAATGGCATCAGCGAAGGCTTGATGAACAGGACGTAGACTCAAGTGCATCACTTCATCTTCAATCGAGGGCACACCTTGCCCATTCAAAAGCCGCGCCAGCTCATCATAAGGCTTGAGTTTGGTAGGAATCACTTCACGAAATTCCATGAAGACGGCATACTTATAGGCATGAAGTTCAAAGTAGAGCCCTTTCGTATGGAGGTCGGAGTTAGCGCAAATAAACTCAAGCCCAGAGATAAAATCACGGAACACCGTATAGACTTGGGGCTTGTTGCTAATTGCCAATCCTTCTGCCAGCGAGCGCTGTACAAGGCGACCGTTTTCCAAGAACGCTACAGAGGTGCGAATCCAGCCACGTGTGGTGGCAAACTTATTGTGGTAGATGACCAAAGCCTTTTCATCGCCGTAGCGGTTGCTAAAGGCGAAGACATTTTCATCGACTTTGCCTTCAGGCGTAAAGAAATCGTAGAGGTAGAAGTTGTCGACCTCGGCAAAGAGGTAGCGGCGTTTAAGCAGTGGGAAAATTTCCCGCTCATGGCGTGCGATAAGATATTCATCGGGAGTTTCGTTGTAGTAGGCACGCCGATACTCCATGCCGTAGCGCTCTGAAAAGCCTTCGATTTGTCCATGCGCAAACATTGGCAAGCCGGGCATGGTAACCATCATGACACACACGCCAAAATACTTGTCGTCTTTCCCGAATTGATTGACTGCAGTTTCTTCGTCGGGGTTGCTCATGAAGTTGACATAGCGCTTGAGAATGCGAGCGTCATACTCGAGCGTGTTTTTGATGAGCGTGCGGTATTTGTCGTTTTCTTCTTTTTTGAACATGTGCATGAAGGCACTGTTATAGACGCGGTGCATACCGAGTGTGCGCACAAAATAGCCTTCCAGTAGCCAGAAGGCTTCAGCAAGCAGAAGTGTGTCGGGCACTTCCGCTTGAACGCGGTCGACAACCTCGCGCCAGAACTCATTCGGCATCAGGGCGTCGAACTGTTCTTTGGTCATAGCAAATGCCGCGCGTGAAGGAATTGCACCGCCTTTGCCCGGTTCTGGGAACCATAAGCGCTGAATGTGCTGCTTGGCAAGCACCATTGCCGCATCGAAGCGGATGATGGGGAAAAGCCGTGCCACGTGCAAAATGGTTTGAATGACCGCTTCGCGCACTTCAGCTTTGAGGAAGTTCAGCTGCGCCGTATCGTTCCATGGCATGTTGGTGCCATCATTGCCGTGGTAGATGTAGCGCACATCGCCTGTCCATCGGTCTAAGCGAGCAAAGACAACTGCCGCATCGGTCTTGCGCCAGTAGCCATCTTCGATAAAAATACCCACGCGTTCATCGCTCGAAAGATCTGGTCCGTAGAATGTGTAATTCGGGTAAGGTGGATAGTCAATAGAGATGAACCAATCGGGATGTTCAATCACCCAGCGTGAATCGATAGCGGTATGGTTGGGCACCATATCGCAGGCAAGACGAATGCCGTAGTGGCGGGCACGCTCGCGAAGATTCATGAGTGCCTCTTCACCACCGAGGTCGCGTGCAATAACATAGTCGTAAATTGAGTAGGCTGACGCAATGGCATCTATGTTGCCGTTCAGATGCTTAATGCGTTTAGAGGCAACACTACGCTCCCAGACACCAATTAGCCATAGCCCTGTAAAGCCGCGTGCGGCCAGTATCGCCAGCTCTTCATCGGGAATGTGGTCAAGCCGTGTGATAGGTCGTTGATACTTTTTGGAGAGCTGGTCGAGCCACACATATGTATTTTTCGCAATGAGCACAAGGCGTGGCATCCAACTCAGGTCGGGGCTGAATCGCTCTGGGGCTTCAATTTCGGCATAGGTTGGAACGGGCGGTGTTTCTTTTTCGCCCCAGCCGAAAAACTCCACAGCTTTGACCTCAGCAGGAAGCTTAGCTTTATCAGCTGCTGCTTCCTCCAGCATCTTGAAGTACTTCCCCTCCTCCTTGATAACATCCATGGCAAAGAGAAGCTTATCCAAGAGAGGGGAGCCAGCTAAAATCGATTGCCAGTTCTTGAAGATAAATTCCAGCTGCCCCATGATAGAATTCGGCGAGGCAAGAATGGGCGCATAGAGCAACTTAAAGAGCGATTGATTATCGGGTCCGAAGCGAGGTTGTGTTTCAAAAAAGTTGTCAATTTGCGAAATAGCGCTGTTGTAAATGGTTTCGCGCCGCAATTCTTGGTCGTCAATCAACTCACGAATCGGAGTAAAAGCAGGATTTTCATTATCTAGGTAAAGCAGCATCACTTCCTCGAGCACAATGCTGCGGTTGGGCGTCTGGTCGGTCTGTCCAAGCAGATAAGCTTCAACTGACTCGGCATAGCGATAAACACTTTGCGAAGGAAAGTCGTAACTGAATCGCAGTAAAAACTCTTGTAGAGCGGAACTGCCAAGGGCAACTTTCAGGTAGCCATCACACTTTTGGAAGGTTTCTGGATTGCGGTCGCGCTCATAAACACGCACCACGAAGTGAAAAATCTCGTGCAGCAAACCCATGGCATAAATTTCGGTGGCACGAACTGGGGCGCGGCGAAGGTCATCAGTTGCCTGCCGCTTTTCGTTGATTTTCTCAGCAAAAAGTTGAGCCGCACGAAAATTCTCAAAAACAGTAGTACCGCGAAGTGAAAAGAACGCATCGCTAAACTGGTAAGCGTCGCGTGCTTTTCTGGAAAGATGAAACTCGTAGATGGTCATACTACAATGGCAAATTTCAATCACTAATGAAAGAGGTTCTTAGTGAAAATTCGTTGATATAGCCCTAACAGGGCAACAGAGCAAATGTAAAAAAATAACGAAAAACAGAAAGCGCTGGAGACAATGAGACAAGAAATTGCAGAGTGACTCAAGCCCTGATATAGAAATGCGACGCAAAGGGGCAGCAGTATCAACCCGAGAGCAATCAAAAAGGCATGAGGTGATAAAACATTACCTTCTGTTCGTCAGTGCCAGTCAGGCTTGCCAGATGCAGCTATCATCGGCATGCATTACCTGCGGGTCTTATAGATGATTTCACCCCACTTGTCCAAGAAATCAGGCTTGTCGACATCTTTGAGTGCAGCTAGAGGAATATCAATGGAGCTCTTATCCACGAAGCGCACCCGAAAGCCACCGGCATCCTCAATTGACTCAAGAACACGGTCGTAGAAGGCTTCGCCATTGTAAGCATCAAGATGAAAAGACATCTCGTAGCGACCAAGTGGATAGCGCGTTCTGAGCTTACGAACCGCCTCCAAGATACGTGCTTCAATGCCGCCAAACTGCACTTTGTTGCTCTCTGACATAGGGAAGTGTTTTTGGTTAACCTCGGAAGTGAAGCAAGCATCAATATAGGCGATAATTTGCTATAATCCAAAAAGTGAAGCATGCCAAGCGGCTAAGGCAGGTTCAGGGCGGGACACAGATGAGCTTGCAATGGTTCAAATCATCAGGAGATGCGGTCCAAAATATCTGTACACTTGGGCGCTAAGTCTGCGATAGATAGCACTCAAGCAGAAATGACTTCACCGATAAGCCAGTGTGGTTCGCCGATAGAGCTTAAGTATGCCATGACACGAGAGACCTCCGTTTTAGAGACAATTACAACAAGACCAATACCGAGATTAAAGGTCCGACGCATATCCTCAGTGGGCACGTTCCCTTCTCGTTGAATCATTTCAAAGATGGGAGGCCAAGTCCATGCTTGCCAATCAATCTTGAGTGCAAGTCCTTTTGGCAGCACTCGCATGGTATTGGCAACAAGTCCGCCACCAGTGATGTGAGAAAGACCCTTAATCTCAAACTGTGAGAGCATTGGATAGACAACATGCAAATATGAGCGGTGAATGCGCAGAAGTGCTTCACCGATTGTGCTACCAAGCTCGGCTGAATACTCGTTCAGTCGGTGTTCAAAGACTTTGCGTGCCAGTGAATAGCCATTAGTATGTAGTCCAGTGGAACTTAATCCAATGAGAATATCACCTGCCACAATAGTGTGACCGTCGAGAATTTTCTCCTTTTCGACAATACCGACAATTGTGCCAGCAAGGTCAAAATCCCCTTCATCGTATAAGCCGGGCATTTCAGCTGTTTCGCCGCCAATAAGCGCGCAACCATTTTCTTTGCATGCAGCCACCATGCCAGAAACCACACTGACGGCGTGTTCAGGCTGGAGTTTGCCGCAGGCGTAGTAGTCCAAAAAGTATAGCGGCTTAGCTCCACAGACGAGAATGTCATTGACGCAGTGATTGACGAGGCATTGTCCCACGGTGTCATACTTTTGCATGGCGGCGGCAACTTTGAGTTTGGTGCCCACGCCATCAATGCTCGAGACCAGCACGGGTCGCTGATAGCCAGATGTATCGAGCTCAAAGAATGCACCGAATGCGCCAATATCGCCTAAAACACCTTTGGTAAAGGTCTGACGAACAAGGGGTTTGAGACGGCGAACCACTTCTTCACCAGCATCAATGTCGACGCCAGCTGATTTATAGTCCATCTGTTGCATAGCCTAAGGTTGAAGCATCTGATAAACGCTTGCTCCAGTGCAAGCCATGTATAGGATTAAGCGAAAATAGCATTCTCACTTACTTTGGAGAAAAACTCACGGTGCAGGGCTTGCACAGCTTTGGCGGCATCCGATTCAGCAACCACAAAGCCGATGTTGATTTCGGAGGCTCCTTGTGAAATCATCTTGACATTGATACCAGCAGTTGCCAGTGTCGAAAAAATTCTGCCAGCCACACCGGGAGATGCACGAAGGTTATCGCCCACGACGCAGATGATGGCAACATTGCGCTCGATATCGACTTCGGCAATCTCAGAAAGCTCTTTTTCAAGCTGGGCAAGGCGCGTGGTATCGCCAATCGTTAGTGAAATAGACACTTCGCTGGTAGAAATCATGTCTATGGGCGTTTGTGCATCGGCAAAAATGCGTGCCACCTTGTAAAGAAATCCATATGCGTCAAGCATTTGCGTAGAGGTAAGATTGATAATCACCTGCCCAGTTTTGTGAGCGATAGATTTCACCATGCCGTCGAAGGACTTGATAGAGGAAGTAATCAGAGTGCCTTCAAGATGTGGGCGCTTAGAGTTGAGTACATAGACAGGGATGTTGTTCTGCACAGCAGGGCGAATAGTAGAGGGGTGCAAAACCTTTGCGCCGAAGTATGCCAGTTCAGCCGCTTCGCGAAAGCTCATGATTTTGAGTCGCTTGGCTTCAGGGACGATGCGCGGGTCGCTGGTCATCACGCCATCGACGTCGGTCCAAATTTGAATGCTTTTGCAGCCAAGAGCAGCGCCAAAAATAGAAGCAGAGTAGTCCGAACCGCCGCGCCCCAGCGTGGTGGTCTTGCCACTGACAGTCGAGCCAATGTAGCCCTGCGTAACCACTACGCGCCCCGACTGAAGAAGCGGTCGCAACTGAGCCTGCGCGCGCTCATCTACAAGTGATTGTATAGGCTGTGCTTTGCCAAAGTTATCGTCCGTGATAAGTATCAGCCGTGCGTCAGCCCAAACTGTTGGAATGCCAGACTCGTTCATGGCATCAGCAAGAATGAGCGATGAAAAGAGCTCACCATTTGACGCAATTGTATCGAGTAGGCGCGGCGTAAGCTCGCCGATGACATCAAGGGCTTTGATAATGCTTGAGAGCTCATCGAAGAGCTCATTGAGTCGTCTATGAAGAGCTTGGGTATTGCTGGAGAGCAATTCATGAATGAGCGTGTCGTGATGAGCCTTAATGCTTCTTAGCAGGTCTTGTGCCTCGGTGCGTTTGCCTGATGCTGCCAGTTCGGCAAGTGCAAAAAGTTTGTTGGTAATGCCTGCGCAAGCACTGGTGACCACGAGCGGGGCTCCCTCACCAAATTGACGAGAGGCTTGCCACTCACGGCGAACAATTTCAATAACATTGCGCATTGCTGCGGCATCTTCAACCGAAGTGCCGCCAAACTTCATAACAACCATACGCTTTTTTAGTCGCAAACATAACGAAAAAACGGAATAACCATAGCATGCCCAGAAACTGAGCGCTAAGAGTACCATGCAAAGAGACTTGAAAATAACAAGTGAAATGATTATCTTAACAGATGCATCATCTGATTTGCCCAGATGGCGGAATTGGTAGACGCACTCGTTTCAGGTGCGAGCGCCGCAAGGCATAGGAGTTCGAATCTCCTTCTGGGCACAAAACAAATTTCCAGACATGCTACACACTAAGCCCCAATCGGGGGCAACAACCGAAAAAACGAAAAAGCACGCGCTAAAGTAGTAGGGTAGCACGTGCCTAGAGGAGTTTTGTGCAGCATGTGTTAGTATGCAGTGAAAGATGTGACAAGCTTATTGCAGCACTCGGCAGTCAACTTAACCAAAACCAAATGGCAACTGTGGAGAAAAATCCTCTATTGCACATCGTCAAGCTCCAACTTCTGGATGATGAATTGGACGCCATCCTAAGCGAGCAAAAAGGTCTGCCCGAAGAAATTAGCGCGCTGGAAGAACAAATTGCACAACTGACCCGCCAATTGGAAGAGCGCACCAGACGCATTGAAGAAAATCAGGCTAAGCGCATTGCCTTGCGTGCAGAGATAAAAGAGTCGCAGGAAAAAATCAAAAAGTATAAAGAAGCGCAAACCAAAGCACGCAACAATAAAGAATATGATGCGCTCTCAAAGCAAATTGAATTTGAAGAACAAGAAATCAAGCGTGCTGAATCACAAATTCGTGCCATTGAGGCACTCGAAGAGCAATTTGCCCAGCTTGAAAAGAAAGGCAAAGAACTGCTGGCAGAAAATCGCCTCGATGAACTGACAGCAGATATGTACCCAACCGATGAGCTCAAGAAAAATCTCGCCGAGTGTCAAAGCGAACTCAAGCGCAAGCAAAAAGAACTCGACACGATTATCAAGAACACACAAGACGATGTCAATGCACTAAAGCGCAAAATCAAAAAGCAGCGCGAGATTGTGGAATTACACGCCAAGCATTTACTGATTAAGTACGACCAACTGCGTCGCGGCAATATCCAAAACGTAGTTGTCAAGTTCAGTCGTAACGCATGTAGCGGTTGCAATACACGTGTGCCTGCAAGCCGACACGCTTTCATTTACCAAGGCGGATTTTATTCGTGTGAAACCTGTGGCAGAATTGTCGTGCATGAGCGGCTCTTTGAAGAGCTAACTGTCGTGACGAGCGAGTAGAACTCGCATTCCTGAAACATTTCCCTAAACGCGTGCGACCTACATCCTTCAAAAAACAAACGGCACTAACCGTTTGGTCCGGCGCATGTAGCGTTCATACTCCTCACCAAATTGCTGCAAGAGCATCGCTTCTTCAATCCTGATACGAATGCCAAACCACAAAGCACATACAGCCCCAAGTAAAAGCGTTGCCCAAAAGCTCTGAAACAGTATCATATGCCCCAAAAACAGCAAGATGTAGCTGGTATAAATTGGATGCCGCACCAAGCGGTAAATGCCACTCGTGACCAAGTGATGTCCATCTTGAATGACAAGTCTATCCCAAAACCGTCCAAGTTCCTTTACTGCAAGTCGGTTAACTGCTATTGCCGCAAGCATTAACATCAGTCCAAGACCGCTCCACACCCACTGCGGCGACTGGCAGTGCGAATAGTCGTAGATGGCAAGCCAATGTGCTCCACCTAATCCCAGAAATTGAAGCGGATAAGCAATTGCCCCATATACACTTTTGACCTGTGCGTCGCGTTGGCGAGGCGTAAGCCGACCATGCTTGCGCACACGTTCAACCGTGCTAAGAAAAAAGACAAAGTATAGCGCAAAAGCAAGCCAGACGAATGCGGACGCCAGCAGATTGCAAAACAAGGCAGGCACAAGGATAAGGCTGGCTACAGCAAGGGCTAACATAAAAAGTAAAAATGCTGTCTCAAACAGCGTGCGCATTGTTTTCTCCTTGAAATGTTTGCAAATTGTTAATCAAAAATACTACAGAGTTGGCACACATCAAGAGCACAAAGAACCCCCTATTCAAAAAACGAAATAACGGAAAGTTGAAGTTTATGAGCATACATGTGCTTGTGGCGCAGTTAGTGTAGGCAGTGCTGCAAAATTTTCGCAAATGCACAAAGACAACACGATGACACAAAAGCAGCTGTCTGAACAATTCCTCAACGTGCGTCGGCAAACCGAGAGCTTATGTGCCCCATTAGAAATTGAAGATTATGTAGTGCAACCGATTGTCGATGTCAGTCCGCCGAAGTGGCACTTGGCGCACACCACTTGGTTTTTTGAAACCTTTGTGCTTCAGCGCTATGTGCCAGCATACAAGCCGTTTCATCCGCTCTACAGCTTTCTTTTCAATTCATACTACAATTCTGTGGGAGCACGCACCTTACGCTCAGAGCGTGGGCATCTGTCGCGTCCTACGGTCAAAGAAGTGTATGCTTATCGCCATGCCATTACTGAACAGGTGCATGAGCTAATTTATCGCATAGCGGAAGCATCGTGGCAGGAATTTGCTGATGTGATGAACTTAGGCATACACCATGAGCAGCAGCATCAGGAGTTGCTGGTCACAGACATCAAGTTTATTCTCTACACCAATCCGCTGCGTCCAGCGTATCAGAACATCGCGTTGGAAGATAGAAGTGAAACCATCCCAGCAACATTTATCTCCTTCCCTGCAGGAACCTACTGTATCGGACATAAAGGCGAAGGGTTCTGCTTTGATAATGAATTACCGCATCATCAAGTGTTTCTTGGTGAATTTCGGTTGATGAATCGATTGGTCACAAATGGGGAGTTTCTGGAGTTTGTCGAAAGCGGAGGATACCAAGACTTTCGACACTGGCTATCGGATGGCTGGGATACGGTGCAGCGTGAGCGGTGGCAAGCTCCGCTATATTGGGAAAAGCGAGATGGCGAGTGGTATGAATTTACAATGAGCGGACTCGTGCCACTGCGTAAAAATGCCCCAGTGGCGCATATCAGTTACTATGAAGCAGAAGCTTTTGCCAGTTGGAGTGGCAAGCGACTTCCAACTGAATTTGAGTGGGAAGTGGCAGCACAGCACCTAGCGCATAATCATGAGCAAGCCAATTTGCTGGAAAGCCAATGGCTATCGCCAGTGCCCATAGAGACGCATACAGCAAATGGTCAGTCCTCGCTTTGGCAAATGCTTGGCGATGTGTGGGAGTGGACCATGAGTGCCTACTTGCCGTATCCCGGCTACACAAAGGCAACAGGAGCATTTGGCGAGTATAACGGCAAGTTTATGATTAACCAAATGACTCTGCGTGGTGGCTCCTGCGCCACCCCACGAAGCCATATCCGATATACTTACCGCAACTTCTTTCAACCCGATAAACGATGGCAGTTTTCTGGAGTACGTTTAGCCGATAATCCAGCCTAACCTTTAGAAGCTATGATGCAACAACACCACACGGCAACACCATCACACACACATAACCAATTGCAAGAGACTAAGTGGCAGAAAAAACTGCTCTCGGATGTGCTCAAGGGCTTATCTGCAACACCCAAACGCCTGCCAAGCAAGTACTTCTATGATGATGAAGGCATCAGGCTGTTTCAAAAAATTATGGCGCTACCTGAGTATTACCTTACACGCGCCGAAATGGAAATTCTCAATCATTACCGAGATGAAATGGTTCAGTGCGTTGCTGACCAGCCCTTCACGCTCATTGAGCTGGGCGCAGGAGATGGCACAAAAACCAGCATCTTGATTGAAAGCATACTGAAAGTGCAACCCCACTGCCTCTATGTGCCGATTGACATTTCCACGCATGCAATTGAACTGCTGACCCAAAGCTTGACAAAACAGTTTCCAACGCTACACGTGCAGGGCATTGCCGACGAATATGCCCGCGCCCTTGGGCATCTGAGCAAGCTGACCACTCAGCGCAAGGTTGTGCTATTTCTGGGCTCGAACATTGGCAATTTCACAAAACAGCAGGCATACACATTTCTCAAAAGCGTGCGGCGAAGACTTCAGCCGGGCGATTGGCTACTTATCGGATTCGACCTAAAAAAGGATATTCCCACGCTCATTCGTGCCTATAGCGATGCGGCAGGCGTTACACGAGAATTTAACTTCAATTTGCTCCGACGACTCAACCGCGAACTACAAGCCAACTTCGACCTTAGCACCTTCGAGCACTACGCCACTTACAACCCCATACTCGGCGCCATGGAAAGCTACCTCATTAGCAAAAAAGCACAAACTGTCTGCATCAAAGCCGCAGGGCGCACCATCACACTCGATGCGTTTGAGCCAATCCATACCGAATACTCTTTCAAGTATTCAGAGCGTGAAATCAAAAACTTCGCAGCCGCCACTGGCTTTGAGAGCGTAAAAAATTTCTATGACCAAAAACATCAATTCGTCGATGCACTCTGGCGCGCTGTCTAATTTTGACAACGCTATCAAAAACAGCCGTTCAAGTTGAGGCGGAGCTATGGGACACAAAGAGTAGCAAATCGCCTTTCCAGACGACTTCAAGGCGTGAATTGACGACGACTTTCCGACCTGATTGCCGCCGAAGTAAATCGGTCAAGCGCCCAAGCAATTGTGCCGTTGGAGAGACATTGAACTCCTGCAAAGCGCGCTTGAACAATTCCTTTTGCTCAAACACCGTGAGAGCTTTAAGCGCCTCAACATCAAAGGCGTGCTGCTTGAAAGATAAGCCTTTTTTCTTCATCAAGGTTTGAACATGGCGCTCGACAAACTCGGAGAGCTCTTCGACATGTTGCGAGAAACGTAGCAAGCTGGGAATGAGCTTGTGCTCGAAGCGCTTTTCAAGCAGGGGAATGACTTTGTGGCGGATAAAATTGCGGTCGAAGTCCGTTTGGAAGTTTGTGCGGTCGACACGGTAGGCAATGTTGCGCTCTTTGAGATAGGCAAGAAGGTCGGCGCGTTCAAAGGGCAGAAGGGGGCGGATGATAGGTCCGCGCCGTTCAGGAATGCCAGAAAGCCCAAGCAGTGAAGCGCCGCGAAAAAAGTTGAAGAGCACAGTTTCGGCATTATCGCCAGCGTGGTGTGCCGTAGCAAGTTTGCTGAAGTGTTGCTCATGCATCACTTTTTGGAAAAAGTCATACCGCAGATTGCGCGCCATTTCTTCAATGGAAAGTTTGGCACTTTTAGCAAGTTGTGCCGTAGGAAAACGCTGAGTAAAGAGCGCAATCCCCAGTGCATCACAAACCTTTTGGCAAAATCGTTCATCGCCCAGACTGGCACGAGCGCGAAGTTGAAAATTGCAGTGTGCCGCCGCAAGCTCAAGTTTGAGCACAGGACGAATGGCATAAAGTAGATGCAAAAGCGCTGTCGAGTCAGCGCCGCCTGAAAAGGCTACCAACACACGGTCGCCTTTCTCAAAGAACCGGCGAGTTTGACAATGCTCTAAAAATTTTTTCTCAAAGCGATGCATGAGCTTCAGACGGTTTCTATTACTTTTGCGCCAAAATTTTTTGAAGCATGATTACAAAATATGGCTACTCCACTGTAGCAAAAGCAGGCGTCATTTCGCTCTTACTGGTAGTGCTATCCATTATGTTACCGCTTGTGCTGGGCGCAGTGTGTGCAACCGCTGGGCTTCTGCTTATGGTCTTTACGCTCCAATTTTTTAGAGACCCAGAGCGAAGACCACCTGAAAAAGAACGCATTATTCTTTCGCCTGCTGATGGAAAAATTGTGCGCATTGAAGAGACCGAGCATCCATTTTTTCAGGGCAAGGCAAAAATGGTCAGCATTTTCATGTCGCCACTAAATGTGCATGTCAATCGCAATCCAATTTCAGGCAAGGTTACGCATCTCAAACACATTGAAGGCGAATACATCGCCGCATTTGAACATACATCAGGTGAGCGCAATGAGCGAACAGAAATCGGTATTGAAAATGCTGAAGTAAAGGTCTTTCTTAAGCAAATCGCAGGCTATGTGGCGCGGCGAATCGTGTGCGAACTTTCGCTCAACGATACCGTGCAAATCGGAGAGCGCTTCGGCATGATTAAGTTTGGCTCTCGCGTTGATATTTTCATGCCGCCTCATGTCAGGCTCTGCATCAAACACGGCGATAGCGTTACCGCTGGCGAAACTATTCTGGCAGAGTATTAGCCTGAAAGTCTGAAAGTAACTGTGGCTAAGGCATTGTAATACAAAAACTACTGGCACTCTGCTTGCAAAATAGGGCGATTTTACTAAATTTAGCGAGCTTTGAACTAAAGTTGTACCTGAACGCACTGCAGTAACGGTGCAACAAAAAGCAGTAAGGTAAAAATTCTGCCTAAAAAACCAGTTTAGCAATGCAGCCAAAAACCACACTTGCGGCACGTCTTTTTCGCTTGATGAGCTTCATGCTACTATGTTTGGTCGTGGCGCAAAGTGCAGAAGCAAATGTCTATAAGCGTCGCCGTCCGAAAGCTGCATTCCCCGTCTCGCTCAAGCTCATGGGTACAACGCAAGCAGAGCGCATGGCAGAGTGTGCCGAAAAAATCGAGCAGGTTTTGCAACTGCGAAAGCGCGGCACAATCGGCGTTCTGATTCAGACTGCGGAGCAAGAAACGATTTTCGAACACCATGCCTACGAACTCTTCAAGCCAGCATCAAATCTAAAACTCATCACTTCGGCAGTTGCAATTGAAAAACTCGGTGCAGACTATCGCTACCGCACAGATTTCTTCATCGATGGAGAAATCAAAGAGGGTGTGCTTTATGGCAACTTGATTTTGATAGGCAGCACCGACCCCATGCTCTCTGGATACTTCGACAAAAGCATCAATGAGATTGTCAGCACTTGGATTGATACGCTGCGCCAGCACGGCATTATGAGAATTGAAGGCAATCTGATTCTCGACAATAGCTACTACATCGGCAACAGGCATCAAGGCATAAGTGCAGATGAACTTCGCTTCGCGACAGTAGCCAATTTCAGCCGAGCCAATGCACAGCAGCTGAGCAAGGTCTCGCGTGTGCGTGTCATTAGAACCAAAGATGGCAAAAAGCGTGTGGTGCGGCGCGGCTTTCGGCGAAGAAGTCGCCTGAAAATGGTTACCGTTGAACCCAACGTCTATTGCGCCAATGCGTTTCTTTCGGCGCTCAAAGAAGCCGGCATGATGCATAAAGACAGTCAGGTCGAGAAAATTTCTTACAGCCGAAAACTTGACCGCACAAAGTGGAAATATCTTTACTCGCACTACTCGATTTCACTTGCTGAAGCGCTCAAAGCCACAAACAAAAGTTCAGACAATTTTTATGCGGACCAACTGCTGCGCACATTAGGCGCAGAGTGCTACGGCGAAGGCACGATTGAGAAGGGATTAGCAGTTGTAACACAGTTCTTGAAAACAGAGGTGAAGGTCAGCGCCAGTGAGTATAGATTGATGGATGGTTCTGGACTGTCGCACGACAATTGGGTTACCCCACATCTGATTGTGGAGACCATGCGCTACATGCGCGAGCACAGCAAAGCCTTTCCAGCTTACTACGAATCCTTAGCCATTCCCATGACCGATGGGACGCTTGCAGATAGAATCAATCATCCGCTGGCGCATAACATTCGCGCAAAGACCGGCTCGATTACAGGCGTGGTGTCACTTTCTGGATACTTGAAAAGCCGCAGCGGCAAAGAAATGTATTTTTCCATCATCGCCAATGGCTTAGGCAGACGCTCCAGACACGCCAAGGCATTAGAAGATACCATCTGCAAACTCCTTCTTGAAATTTAATAGCAACGCTGAAGCGCTAGAAGGGAAGCATCTACACTGAAAATAGACCTCACCCTGTCTGCCGCAGGCAGACGTCCTTCTGCTTTTGAAAGAAGAGGCAGTTTTGGCATTGCCGAAATAAGTTGGGGTCAAGCTTGGCGGCAACGGTTAAAGTCAAGTTGATTTTAACGGCAAGAAAGCCTTATTCTTGGCGTTGGAACAAAGGTGAGCTTAACCTCACCCTGTCTGCCGTGGGCAGACGTCCCTCTCCTTTTGCAAGGAGAGGGACAAGAGGTTGCCATCCCTGACCCAGCCATGCTGAGCAAAGCGAAGCATCCACATCGCGCTGGATTCCTCGCTGGCGCTTGGAATGACAGAAAAAAGTACTCGGAATAACAGGGAAAAAACATTTGGAATGACAGGGAAAAAGCATTCGGAATGACACAGCATGTCATGCTGAACGGAGCGCAGCGAAGTGAAGCATCCATGAGTGGATTCCTCGCTGGCGCTTGGAATGACAAAAGAGAGTGTTCGGAATGACATCAGTCTGTCATGCTGAACGAAGTGAAGCATCCATAAGTGGATTCCTCGCTGACGCTCGGAATGACAAAAAAGAGTGTTCGGAATGACACAGCATGTCATGCTGAACGGAGCGCAGCGAAGTGAAGCATCCATGAGTGGATTCCTCACTGGCGTTCGGAATGACAGAGAAAAGTACTCGGAATAACAGGAAAAAAGCGTTCAGAGTGATACCACCTTGTCATGCTGAACGGAGGAATGACCAATAAAGTGTGCAGAAACATCTGTGTTCTGCCATATAATGACCGAGAAAGGCGTGATTACTTCACAAGCAGCATTTTCATGGTGCGTGTAAAGCTGCCAGACTGCAAGCGGTAGATGTACATGCCGCTTGAAGTCAGACGGCTGGCGTCGAAGGTCACTTGGTAATTGCCCGGCTGTTGAACTTGGTTGACCAGCGTGGCTACCTCACGCCCCAAGAGGTCATAGACCTTTAGCGTCACCAGACCAGCGTCGCGAATGGAGTAGCGAATGTTGGTCGTCGGGTTGAACGGATTGGGATAATTTTGTTCCAAGTTGTAGGTGAAAACAGGCGGTTGAATAGGCTCACGCACTTCTACGGTCACGCGCTGGGCGTAGTCGTGCACGCTACCATCGAAGTCCACAGAGCGCAGTTGATAGGTGTAGGTTTGACCTGTTTCCACATTGGCATCGAGAAAGGCGTAGTTGGTAACGGCAGTGGTGGTGCCTTTGCCGCGCAGTTCAGGTGAAAATTGATACGAGGCAATGACGCTGCCATTGCGCACGAGCATGAAGCCGGCGTTATTTTTCTCGGACGCTGTCACCCAAGAGAGGGCAACGCCGCGTGAGGTAACCGAGCCACGAAAACTGGCAAGCTCCACAGGCAGAGGATTATCGTTGGGGTCGCTCCCGATTGAGAACTCGGAAAACCCGCTCATGCTATTGTGAATGATGGTCACGGTGTTGCCCGAAAGGGTTGAGCTTGCAAAAATACCATCGATTGACCAAGGTCCGCCACCAGTGGGGCGTTTGACAATACGCAGCTGGGACGCATTATTCACCCCAAGCACGTTATCAGCTACAACGGTGAAATTGTATGACCCACCTGACAGACCGCCACCAGCGTCAAGTGTCCAGTAAAATGGCGCGGTAACGCCCACCGGAGAAACGAGACTAAAGTCTTGATTGGGTGCAGGGCTATTGGTGTAGGTACCATTGAGGGTGCCGCCACTGGTGGGCGCTGTGGTGTATTGCACCGTAATGCGTCGGCGGTCAGTCGCTGTGCCAAAGGGAAAGACCTTTGTGCTAAGTGCCGCAGGAACCGTATGCGTGAAGCTGCCGCCAAAGACGCGACCCTGTGAATTGGTGCCAAGCTGCAGGGTGCTGCTTGCCCCCATCGTAATCGAGCCGCCATTGAGGTCAATCGCATGGTCGTTGAGCTGAAGCGTGCCATTGACGGTAACGGTTGTCCCCGCTGTAAAGGACCCACCGGAAGTGAAGGTTACATTGTTGTAGGTGCCACTGCTGATGCCAGAGGGCGCACCCGTGTAGTCCGATGAGGAAGAACCTGTGATAAAAATATCGTCAATTGAAAAACTGGGACGGCTCCCCGTTCCTGAAACCTCACGGTATGCCCAGCGAAGTTGCACGACAGATTGATTATCACAAGCTGCAGGGAGAGTAACACTAATGGTCTGAGGGTTTAGCGAACCAGTGCCAGAAGTGTTGTCTCCAAAACTAAGGTCGTTTTGATATTCTGTGCCTGGGATGTCTGTAAAATTGCCGCTAGTGCCGATGCGATACTGCAAGCCGATGGCGCCAGTGCGGTGTCCAGTTTGCTGGCGCTGCGTAGCGGCTTTGTAAGAGACTTGGATGTTGCTAAAGCCTGTGGTGTTAATTGCTAAGCAAATGAACGAAGACCTGTGGCAGTGTTCAGCATGCCAATCTTCCCATTCATGTCATAAACCCCTGCGCCTGTTGTGCTATTTGTGCCAGGGCGAAGAAGAACATCACCCTCGGCTTCCGATGTATTGTAAGAAGAAGAAGTGGAGCCCGTAAGGCGCCAGCCCTGAATGCCCGCAGGGTAAGTGGTTGAAGAGCCTGTGAAACTGCTAAAATCTTGAGTGTAGGGCAAGGGCTGCGGTGTCGGATCGCTTTGTCCGAAGCCCTCCAGAGAGAGTAAAAACAGAATAGCAAGAAGAGTTAAAGAGTTTTTCATATGCGTAACGAGTTTGGGTTTTAGTTGGTTAAGCTAATCGTGAAAATTTTTGCGACTGTGGCGGTAGCAAATATCGTAAAAAAAATGGGCTTGACAAACTAATCTTCAAAAGTGCAAAAGAGAAATAGCAGGCTTGCTTTTTTGAGAAAAGTTTCCTAACTTGCGGGCAACTTACAGAAGGCTACGCCCTAACCCAATTCACCCAGAATCTGACCGCAAACTCGGAGTGATAAAGGCTTTACTGAAAGGGGTAAAAGAAAAAAACTTATGCCAAAATTTTCTGCACCAAGTCATCTGCTGCACAAAGTTCAAAAGCCAGTAACCATCTTTTTTGCCTTGTTCTTCTTTTGGGCACTGCAAACCAACGCCCAAACAACATGGTACTCCAGAACAGATGATCCACAGTATATTTCCTCAAACTTTGATGTAACAGCAGCTTGGACGGATAGTCCATCAGGCACAGGGGGTACTAACCCTTCTTCTATGAGTGTTTTTACAAGCGGCACCGATAACTTCGTGGTGCTTTCAGCGGCGACGCGAACGATTAACTCTCACGTCATCATTCGCTCGCTCACTGTTGAAGGAACAGTTGAAGGGTCAAGTGGTTCGCTTACACTCAATGGTAACCTTATCAATAATGGAACCTTTGAAATTGGAGTGCCGCTAAATTTTACGGGCGCAGACAATGCCTCTGTCGGTGGGGCTAACACTATTGCTGTTAGCGCCACGATAACCGTAAATAAGTCATCAGGTGCTACACTGACCTTAGGGGCAAATACAATCACAATATCTGGTAACTCGAACCTTATTCTCATTCAAGGCGGTAACTTCGTTGCGGGAAGTGGCACAATTCAACTCGTCAGTGGTGCAGACCTGACCATCAGCACTTCAGGCACAGTGGATTTTACAACCAACCAGTCTCAGATAGATGTAGTTGGTTCATTTACAACAGTAATAACCTCGAACCAGGATATCAATTTTCATAACATAAGGAATTCGAAGAGTAGTGGTCGTTTGGACTTTACTGGCACTGGGGGAACTCGGAATTTCAGGATTCGGGGAACTTACACACGTGCGAGCAACAGTACAGCTTCACGTATCGGTACGCTGACAAATGCGACATCGGCTACGATGGGGA
>PHFL01000059.1 GCA_002794105.1 Candidatus Thermochlorobacter aerophilus
GCCATTATCATTGCGATTTTGGCAGGATATTCATCGGTTATTCTGGTTATGCTGTTGGGGCAATCGCGTGTCTTTTTCTCCATGTCAAAAGACCGTCTGTTGCCAAAAGTCTTTTCGGAAGTGCATCCACAGTTTCGCACACCCTATAAGTCTAACTTGCTGTTCATGGTCTTCGTGAGCCTCTTTGCAGCATTTGTGCCCGTGCAAGTGGTCGGCGAAATGACCAGCATTGGCACGCTCTTCGCCTTCGTGCTGGTCTGCATCGGCGTGATGGTCATGCGTAAAACACAGCCCAATGCGCCGCGCGCCTTCAGAACACCATTTGTGCCCTTGGTGCCCATACTGGGCATTATTACCTGCCTTTCAATGATGCTCTCACTGCCAGAAGATACATGGCTACGCTTAATTGTGTGGTTAGTGATTGGATTGGTCATCTACTTCTTCTATGGCTTGAAAAATAGTCAAGTGCAAGAGCCAGCAGAAGAGACAAACCGTGCAGCGACATCTACTAACGCATAGCAACTGCAATAGCCATTGCACTTACACGGTTGATGCGGGCAACCTTTATGATAGAACTCTACGGACGATTGCCAGCTAGACTGGGCTCGTAGGTTTGTTGCATGCGAGAGGGGTCAACTTTGCGCAAAATCTCTAAAAGCTCCTGACGCATTGCCAGCGGAGCACTCCTGAAAATCTCTGAAATTTCGATAGCTTTTGACTCAAAAATTCGCCGCACAAACAGACTGCGTGGAAAACGTGCATCTATTTCAGCAATCTCTTTGATGCAGTTCAAGATGGTTTGTCGAGCCGCATTAGGGTCGCGGTAAAATTCATCCAACCCGTTGTAGTGGTATTCATAAAGAATTTCCCGCAGTCTGATAAAGCGTGCATCGAGAATCTCATCAATCATGACGGCGCGGTTCAACCCGCCATTGTCACCAAATTGCCAGCCACGCAGAAAAGGACCGCGCTCTTGTGCTAAGCGTTTAATGCGCAAGGCTTTTTCAAAGTATGGCGTGCCAGAAAGTTTGCGGTAAGTGTCAAAGTCATAGCCAATAATGATATTTGCATAAAAATCCAAAAAACTTGCCAGTGGGTGATGCACCAATTCATTATGAAGCAATGCCCCTTGCTGCTCGCTGTAAGCAAACTCTAATGCACCGTCAAGCATGCGCAAGGTAGAAGCAGTAAGACTGGAACGGTAGATTGGACGCGTTGCGCCAATAAAAACCTGTGCGGAATACACAGGTGGTGAAGCCCCTAAGTTGGCATCCATGAAAATAAACTCAATCTTACACTTGATTCGGTCTTCATCGGTCTCAAATTCTGTAGAGTTTGTCCAACGGTGGTTGTTCATGTAGTTACGAACCATCTGCGCAAAGCCCGCAAGGCGTACCCGTGCTTCTGATTGCAGGCGTTCAACGTTGAGGGTTACTTCGCATTGCAGTTCATAGCCTTGTGCAAAAAGCAAGGGCGCTGCCGCAAAGAAAAGTGCGATGAAACTAACACATCTGAACATACCACACATTGCTTTCACGGCAAGGCAAAAGCCATAGTAAAAGAAATTCGAAGTGCATCGTCAACTTTAATCATAAACAAAGCTGGGCGCTCAACCTTAAACTCTGTAAGACTAATGCTCGTATTGCCTTCGACAATCAATTTCGAGCCTACGATTTTTTTCTTAGCAGAAAAGCTAATGTTTTTTGTAACTCCGTGAAAGGAGAGCGCGCCACTGACACGCAGCTCGTCATCGGAGTTTTCAATAGTTGAACTCTGAAACGATACTTCAGGATAGAGCAGCGCTTCTACTACCTCTAACGCATGGGCATCTCGGCTGGAGTTGCCGCTATCGAAAGTGGTAACATCTGCAACAAAACGAACAGAGGCAATCTCTTGAGTGCCTTCTGCAAGGTCAATTTCACAAAGAAAATCTCTGGTCTGGGCTTCTGTGGTGTGAAGCGGATGATAGAGATGGTATTTCAAGACTGACTCGCCTTTGATGGCAGTGAGTTTTGGTAAAACAAAAAAAGTTGGTTCGACTGTACGCTGATAAAGCATACGACTATGGTAAATGTTCAGGATTGAGAGAAAAAATATGGTTAGGGTTGTCATAAACATGTTTCAACGCCAAAACAGTTGTCGGAAAGCGAGAGTTCCTTAAAAAGTTAGGGTCAGCATAGCAGCGGCAAGGACGGCAAGCGTGAAATATCCGACAATTTGGTGAGCTCGGCGCAAAGTTCGAATTTGCTCAAGGTCGCGAGAATTGCTTGCCATGATGGCCAAAATTGGCTGTGCCACCATGCCTGAAAAGTGAAAGATAGCAAGGAGCTTATGCGTGCTAACGGTGTTCCATTCATCACGGCGAATGAGCGGCGGCGGCGCAAAAGTGGACATGGCAGCCGTGCTCATGTAAGTACCAAAGGTGATGATAGACAGCGTGCGATGCGTTTGACGGTTACGCAGGGCTTCCTCAAAGCGGAGCGCCTCGTAGTCGTTGAGCAAAATCTGCCCAAACACCACTGAAGCAGTCATCAGCGCTAAGGTAGCAAAGCCCAAGACTTGATGCGTCGAGAGCATGGTGCGGCGAAAATCCAATTCTCTACGGCGCGCCTCTGGGGTCAGCGGCGAAAACCCGCGAAACACACCAGTACTTCCCCACAAGACAGATTCAAAAATGGTGAGATGGTCTGGCAAAAGTTTCAAGGCACGCATGGGCGTCTCAGCGCGAGTAGAGTCGTGAAGGTAAGAGTCAGAAGAAGGCAAAACCTCAGCCCATGTGGAAGGCATTTGGAAAGATGAAGACGGGGCAAAAATCTGCGTTGTCAGATTGCGCTTAAATTGAGCATGCACATCTGCGCAGCTGAAAGCACAGAAAAGCACAATGCCTGAGACGCAGCGATTGAGCCACAGCATGCTCATTCAAAAAGAGATGGTAATGACACTGCCATCAAAACTGGTCGGAAAGGTCTGGAGAGGCAAAGTGGCTGGACCGTTGAGCACAGCACCGAAGTTTGAACCGCTGACACTAAATCGAGACCCATGGCAGAGACAGACAACTGACGAGCCTTGCGGATTTTCAACATTGCATTGCAGATGCGTGCAAACCACTGACGCAGTGCGGAAAGCATCAGTTCCACTTTGCGCCACACGCACGATAAGCACATCACGACCGTTATTTCGCTCTGGAAAGGCGCGGCGCAAAAATCCGCCAACTGTTTGAAGTTGCGGGACGCTTGCTAGCGTAATTTGCTCTCGAGCGCCTGTCAGTGGAGCTTGAGTGGAAGAGTCAGAAGCATTGCTGCTGCACGCTGCCACAAGAGTTGCCAGCGCACCACCGCAGGCAAGAACAGCGCTGCCCGTCGCGAATGCTTTGAGAAATTCTCGGCGAGAAACCTCACCAATTGATTCAGATGAAGGAGCATGATGAAAATGCAACAGCTGGTCAGACATTTGGGTTTGACGTTTGAAAATTTGTGATGCAGTCTAAGCAAAATTAGCATCTTTTGCACAGAGAACAACAGTTTTAACTTCACAGTTTATGAGTCGTGCAAAACAGTGATTGATGAGAAAGCGGCAAGCATGACGCAAGCAAAGCAAAGAGATAATGCATGGGTCTTTCGAAAATTTTGGCAAGTGGCACTGATGCTAGGCTGTGTGGCGGCAGTGCTGTGGGGTTGCACGATAAATCCCTTTGCCCCGCGCTTAGAACTATCTGAAAGAAGTGGTATAGGGCTGGGCGACCAAAGAACAATTGACGGTTTCTTTCGCAACTTTGAGTTTGCATACCTGACCAGAGACACTGCACTATATGGTCAGTTACTCTCAGAGCGATTTACATTTGTCTATCGCGATTTCGATAATGGCGTAGATGTCATCTGGCCCCGCGATGTAGAGCTTGTAACTACCTCAGGACTGTTTCGCAGCGCTGAAATTTTAGACCTGCGCTGGAACACGGTTGTCTTTCAAGACGGTGATGCAAGGCAAGTGCAAGTGGTAAGAAGCTTTCGACTGCGGGTCGGATTTCGCATCAACGAAGTCTTCGAGATAACGGGCAATGCCAACTTCACGCTAGTGAGAGACGACACAGGCAGCGTGTGGAGGCTTAGCCGCTGGCGCGATGAATCCAATTTCTAAGTTGTAGGCGCTGCCATTGCCACTTGGCGATGCACATTGATGATATGCTCTAAGGTTTGCTTAGCACGACCGCTTTCTAATTCCGCACGCGCTCTGGCAATGCCACGCTCAAGTGAGGGTTCAACCCCGCTGACATAGATAGCAAAGCCACCAGCGTAAATAGCGGCATCAATCTTGGCTTCAGGTGCGGTGCAGTCAAGAATCTGCCAGATAAGTTGTGCGTTTTCTTGCACATTGCCGCCACGCAACTCCTCGAGGCGGCGGCGCTTCATGCCAAAATCTTCAGGATAGACCGTGTAGTTGGAAATGATACCATCTTTAAGCTCCGAGATGAAAGTAGCACCGCAAATGCTGGGTTCATCTAAAGCCAAACCCTCTTTGGTTTCACCATGAACGATAAGGCAATGCTCGGCGCCTTGCTGTCGGAGCACTTGCGCAAACATTCCGGTCAGCTCGCGGTCATAAACCCCAACCACTTGGCGCAAAATGCCAGCGGGATTGACAAGCGGACCGAGCATGTTGAAGATGGTGCGCACGCCCAAATCGCGCCGTACACTGGCGACAAGCTTCATGGCTTTGTGGTAAAGCGGAGCGTAGAGAAAGGCAAATCGAGTTTGCTTGAAGAGCTCAACAATTTTTTCTTTGGGCAGTTCAACCTGAATGCCTAGCACTTCCAAGACATCGGCACTGCCGCACTTGCTAGAGACCGAGCGATTTCCATGTTTAGCAACTTTTGCGCCCGCGCTGCAAGCAAGAATAGCCGCAATGGTTGAGATGTTGAAGGTGCCAGCCGCATCGCCACCTGTGCCGCAGGTATCAATTGCGTGTGGGTCTAAGGAAATCTTATCGGCAAATTCCATGATGGCTTGCACAGCACCATAGATTTCTTCAATCGTTTCCCCCTTTTGGCGCAGAAGCACTAGTAAAGCGGCAATCACGGCATCTGGGACATCGCCTTGCATCACGCTGCGAACCACGCTTTGCATGTCAGTCGCCGACAGTGTTGCGCCCGATAGCAGCGCAATAACAGCTTCTCGTGGGGTCATCTGTAAATGGGTTTAGGTTGAACAATAGCTTTGAGCTGTGCCAAAAACTGCTCAAGGTCATCAATTGTGTTGTAAAAATGCGGAGAAACTCGCAGCAGACCTTCGCGTGTGGAAACCTCAATATGGGCTTGCATCAATTGCTGCTGAACTGCTGATGGATTGTCTAAACCTTGAATTGAGACAATGCCTGAACAGTGTTGCTTTTCGGCAACGAACGCAGTGCGAAAACCTTCCTCTTGCAAACGCTGACAAAGGTGGGATGACAGCAGAAGCAATTTTTCTGCAATTGTCTCTGAACCCAGTTCATGAAACATGGCAAAAGCTTCGTTCAAGCCAACCAGCCCAATCCAGTTTTGTGTGCCCAGTTCGTGGCGACGTGCATCATCGAGTAAATCTTGACCGTAGTTGAAAAAATCCCAGCCATCTTCGACACTCAGCCAGCCGACAAATGGCGTCTCCAACTGCTCGAGCAGCGCATCGGTCATCACCATAATCCCAATTCCCATTGGTGACATTGCCCACTTGTGGCAACCTGCGGCAAGGAAATCAATACCAGAGCGCTTGAAATCAATCGGCATAGCGCCCAAAGCCTGAATGGCATCTATCGAGACGAGCGCGCCGTGGCGATGGCAAAGTTCTGCCAGTGCCGCAAGGTCAATCCGAAACCCAGTCAGAAATTGCACATAGCTCATGGAAACAAGGCGCGTGCGCGGGGTCAGTTTGGCTTCGATATCGTCGAGCAAAATTTGTCCTTGGCGCGATGAGACAAAATCAATTTCAATGCCGTGTTTTCTAAGGTTGAGGAAAGGATAGACATTGGCGGGAAACTCTCGCTCATGGAGCAAGATGCGGTCGCCGCTTTGCCACTTCAGCCCCTGCGCAAGAATGTTTAGGGCATAGCTGGTGTTGGGCACAAACGCCAATTGGTGTGGCTCACAGTGGATAAACGACGCTACGCGCTGGCGCGCCGAATGTAGCGTCGGCAAAAGTCGCGTGGTGTAGTTCTCCACATCCCACTCACTGCGCTCGGCTAAATAGTCTTGAATGGCACGGACAATGCGTGAGGAAAGTGGGCTAACGGCTGCATGGTTAAGGTACAATTGATGCTGTAAGTGCGGAAAAATGGCGCGATACGCTTCGGTTTTTGAAAAAAGCAATGCAGTGCGACAGTCTGTTGCTAGCATGTGCCCCCAAGTTAGCATCAAGAAAAGTCCAAAAATAAACATCTCCTACGGCGATTTTCAAAGTGTTTTTCCGAAAGAACAAAAAAGCACATCAAAGAAATTAAAAAAAGCCCGAGCAAGAATTATGCCAGCCGATTTGGACGAAAAAAGCATAGCGCACAAAGAAATTGGAGGAGAGCAAAGTTTTCTTCATATTCTTAAAGTAAGCTTAATGTAAAACGCACTCAACTTATGAGTAACGAACTGTCTTGCAGGGAAAGCGGGAAGATTCACATCTACGATCTTGTCGGCTTGAGCCCTAGTGTTCTTCAGGATGGGCTCAAAGCTATGCACTCTTTCTATGACTATCATTCTACTGCGCATAGCTGCACCATCATTGAGCATGCGCATACTTTACCAGATGCAGATGTTGTGTTTTTGACTGACCCAGCCGTAGCACATCGCATAGAGCGGATTCTGCGTAAGCATGCCAAGCGGAAATTTGCAATTGTAGTCATTGCTTCATCTGAAGAATTAGCAGACTTGCAAGACCCAACAGAGCTACTGAATTTGCACATTATTGATATACTGGAAGCCCCAATCAGCCATAGGCAATTTGCCATAACGCTACGCCGCCTGCAATTCTTCTTTAAGGAGCGTAACAAGCTCGACATACTGAAGCGCCAGCTAATTGAGCAGCGCAATGAATTGCAAAAACTCAATGACATTGGTATTGCGCTCTCCAGCGAAAGAGATGTAACCAAGCTCTTGGAAATGATTCTCTCGATTTGCATGGAAATTACTGGCGCAGATGCTGGCAGCGTATATGTGGTGGAAGATAAGCCCGGTGTTGCCGCAGACCCAGCAAATTACTTTGCCAATAAGCAGCTGCGCTTCCGTCATACCAAGAACTCTTCAAAGCCGGTTCCCTTCAAGGAATTTACTATGCCGATTAGTAACAGCAGCATTGTCGGTGCTGCTACGCTCTCGGGAGTGCCGCTCAACATTCCAGATGTCTATGAAATTCCGCCGGATGCTACCTATAGCTTCAATCGCGGGTTTGATGTAGCAAGCGGTTACCGCACGAAGTCTATGCTGACCGTGCCAATGCTCAACCGAAACAAAGAAACCATTGGTGCTGTTCAGCTCTTAAACAAAAAAAGAGACCCCAATGTGCTCTTGACCGACGAGGAAACCACAGCCAAGTATGTCATTCCATTCGACAAAAGTGATGAAGATTTCATCTACTCCTTAGCTTCACAAGCGGCTATAGCCTTAGAAAATCAAATTCTCTTTGAAGCGCATCGCAAGCTGCTGGAAGCCTTTATCCGCCTCATTGCTGAAGCAATCGACAAAAAATCGCCATACACGGGAGGACACTGCAATCGCGTGCCTGTGCTGACCGAAATGTTAGCTAAAGCTGCATGCGAGTCGCAAGAAGAACCATTCAAGGACTTTAACCTAAATGATGAGCAGTGGTATGAACTGCACATTGCGGCATGGTTGCACGACTGTGGCAAAATCGTTACCCCTGTCAATATAATGGATAAAGCCACGAAGCTCGAGAAAATCTACGACCGTATTGAAACCATCAAAACCCGCTTTGAGATTCTGCGGCGCGATTTAGCCCTCGAGTATCAGCGTGCCCTGCATGCACCCAATGGAAAATCCCCAGAGCAGCTTGAAGCAGAATTCAAGCAAAAGCTGGCTGAACTCGATGACGAACAAAAATTCATTGAAAAAGTCAACATCGGCAGTGAATATTTGGATGATGAAAGCATTGAGCGTATTAAGCGCATCAGCACCCGCAAGCTGGTGATAAATGGTGAAGAAGTCCCCTTACTCAACGACGATGAAGTCTATAATCTGAGCGTCCGCCGAGGAACGCTAACGCCAGAAGAACGGAAGATTATCAATGACCATATCGTTGTTACAATTGAGATGCTGGAGAAGTTGCCTTTCCCACGCAATCTGATGCGGGTGCCAGAATATGCTGGCGGGCACCACGAAAAAATGGACGGCACAGGATACCCAAGAGGCCTGACCCGAGAACAGATGTCCATCCCAGCCCGCATTATAGCAATTGCAGATGTCTTCGAAGCCCTGACGGCCACCGACAGACCCTACAAGCGTAGCAAGACCCTAAGCGAAGTCATGGCCATCATGGGCAAAATGAAAGAAGACAATCACCTCGATCCCGATCTCTTCAATCTGTTTGTCAAATCAGGCGTCTATCGTGAATATGCCAAGATGTACATGAGTCCTGAACTTATCGATGAGGTAGATGAAGAAAGTCTAATTCGAATTCAACCGCGAGCAAGAAAACCTGCTGAGGAAACGGTATCGCTCATGACGATGGAAGCCCATCATGATGCTGTCGGCACGCCAAGTGCATAGAGTAGCAAGCTAATTGTGAACATCGGGTCAAGCATTGACCTTGATGTAACTGGAGCGATACCGCGGAGGTGGAATCGGAAGACCATCCTTAGCAAGCCAGTATAGGTGCGCTTTGATAGCTTGTTCTATGTTCTGCTTAGCTTCTTCAGGGGTGCTACCTGTAGCAGTGCAGCCTTCTAAGTCAGGTGAAAATGCCAAATAGCCTTGCCGAGTGCGCTCAAGAAGAATCAGATACTTCTTCATACTATGCTTCAATTTTGAAGTTGAATACAAGTGACCATGCAAACATTTCGGCGCGTGCTGTTGCTCGACGCCTACCTTTAATACGCCAAAGTGTGACACTTCAGTCCATGAAGTAGAGAAATGTCAGCACGCCAAATTGCCCTAAGCGTATAGCTTGCTCAACGCAAGTGGCGTTGCGCAAAGCCGGGTCGTTCAGGGTAGGGAACCATGCACTGGCGCTAAGTTTTGTGGCAAAAAATCCTTGCTGGGGTGGTCTGGCGTTCATAAGTGCCCAAAGCGTCGGTGAGTTTTCAGGAAGATGACGTGTGGCAGAAAGTGGAGAAGGAAATTGCAAGATGAACTTGTCGTTGGAAGTGAATCTCCAGATAAGCCCACGCTGAAAATCCCACCTCATGACAAGGCAAGGGACAAGACCAATTTGCGCATAACGCAAGGCTGTGCTGGTAACAGAAGTTTGAAAATAACGCTGCAATTCCAAAATGCCTGGCATGCCGAGTGCAAAATTTTTAGCACGCTGCAAAAAGTAAGAACGCGGCATCAAAAGATTAGAGGCAAACCAATCGGCTTCACGCTCCACAAGGTTATCGGATTCATATTCGCAAATGGAAAGATGCGCTGGCGCAAAGCCTGACTGCAACGCATTACGATGCTCATCAATGAAATAGTGTCCTAACTCATGCGCAAGGGTAAAACGTGCTCTTGGTGAGTCATGTCGTTCGACACGACTAAGATTGCAGTAGATGTGGAAGCGTTTTTCGTAATACTCCAACATGCCATCGAAGGCATTTTTGTAGTATCCGAAGCTGTAGGTGATGTTTTTCTTTCGCGCAATGCTGAGCGGCTCGACTCTACCATTTGTGCCGTATTCTTCGGCGATGAATTCGGCAAGTTCAGCAATTTCGTCGGCACGTGAGAGTGCTGAATCAATCAAAAAGGTGGTCATATCCTTGCTGCTTTTGGAGTTTAGCTTCAGCTTCCTTGCGGTCGCGTCGCATCTGCTCTTCGACATCTGGGGGAATAGTGCCGCCTTCGCGGGCGGCACGTGCCATTTGTTCACCTATGGTTTGGTCGGAAGGGGGCGTGGAGGTTTTTCTTGCATGAAATTTGGCAAGAATTTCATCAGGCGATTCGAGCCTCTTAGGCAGGCGTATCTGTCCTGATTGGAGAGCCGCCTGAAAATCTTGCTCATCTTTCTGAAGCGTGTTCTCATCAATCGGCTCAATCCATCTCATCTCTATCATAGCACGGTAAATCAGCGCATCAAGATTGTCAGGCGCATCCAGTTGAAATTGTAGTTTGTTCATAGTTATCACCTATAAAGTGATATGGTTAAAACGACAACGATGAATTTCTCGCAATAAATTCTCTGACTTTTTTGCGTGCGCGACTCAAAATCTGGCGAATGTTTTCAGGTGTGGTGTCATAGCGCTGGGTCAGTTCCTCTATGACATGCGCAGGCAAGTTCTTACCTGAATCATACCATTGATAGACTGTTCGCATAATATCTTGCTCGCGTTCTGTCAGACTGTTTAGGGCATCTTTAATAATTTTCATCTGCTTTGAGTCTTGAGAATCCTGTGAATTGTTCTCAGCCGGCATAGATGTGTGGGCAATGTGGGCATCTGTTAGAGGTTCAGTCGGTATGCTCGTGTTACGACGATGGTGGTCGTTAAACAAATTTTCCGCAATGCGCTGCAGCCAGCCACGCGTGCGCCTGAGGCTGGCGTCAGGGCTCAAGGTATCATCGGCACGAAAAGTATGGGCTTTTTCAAGGACACGGACGAAAGTATCTTGCACAAGATCTTGGACAGCGTCAGCACCGAGTTCGTGGCAGTATTTGCGATTGCAAATGTAGAATAAATATTCACGATGCCGCTCGTAAAATACACGAAAGGCGTCTTCCCAACCATCGTGGCGCTGTGCAATCAGCATGAGTAACTCTCCGTCCATTTTCTTGCTCAGGTCTATAGCTAGTTGCATTATCACAGGCAAGGGTGCATTTGAGTTCGATAAGCTATTTGCCACAAGCTGCTGGTGTCGTGCTGACACATGTTGCTCGGCACGCATGATACCTGCGGCACGATGTAATGCCACAATATATGCAGTAGAGGCGGCACGCTTCGTCATTCCTTTTCGGTTGAGTTTAGTTTAGTTAAAAAGCTATGACATAACAAACAAGCTCTTAGAGAATGAACAAAGCCCTCAAGTACAGTGCTTCAACAAGACAAGAAGACCTAACAAGACCTAACAAAAAAACAGCTACCTGTCAAACCCACCTACGGCGTTACCCACAGATACGCCGAAGCGTGACATCTGGCAGAGGAGAATAAGCGTTGAAATTTAGGTGTGCTGCAAAGCTGGGGATGGGGTAGAGAAAGCGGCGGCAGATTGTTTATCACGTTCCAATTGTGCTTTGAGTGCAGCAAGACTGGTAAATTTCTGCTCATCACGCAAGCGAGAGAGCAGCTCCAGTGTAATGACTTGCCCATACAAATCGCCAGTGAAGTTCAAGATATGGGCTTCTATGCTTAATTGAGAGGCGTCAGATACAGTGGGGCGGTAGCCGATGTTGACCATGGCGCGCAGGCGAGTCGTGCCGAGAAGCGCATCCGCAACATACACGCCAGGGCAAGGTACGAGCTTCAGGGGGTCAGGCAGTGCCAAGTTCGCCGTAGGAAATCCGATAAGGCGACCGCGTTGGTCCCCGTAGATTACCTTGCCCGTGAGCCGGTATGGACTGCCTAAGAGCCGATTGGCTTCACTGATGCGACCAGCTGACAGAAGCGAGCGAATCAATGTGCTGGATACAGCACGCTGCTCAACCACAAGCTCTTCGACCACATCCACTGAAAAAGAGTGTTTAACAGAAAGCGCTTGCAAGGTTTGCAGTGTCCCGCTACGGTCTTTCCCAAACCCATGGTCATAGCCAATAACCATCGCTGCTAGCCCAAACTCTTTGAGCAAAATCTTCTCGACAAAGGTTTCTGGAGACAGTTCAGAAAAAGCCTTGGTGAAATTGATAATCACGACGGCATCCAAGTGGAGTGCAGAAAGCAAAGCAATTTTTTCGTCGGTAGTAGTCAGGAGCTGAACAGGCTGAGCGTCCTTTTTAGCCACAACAGTGCGTGGATGTGGTTCAAACGTGATGAGCACGGACTGCAGATGAGCAGCATGAGCTTTTGAAGTCAGAGCCGAAATGATTTTGCGATGTCCAAGATGAACGCCATCGAACGTGCCTAATGTGATGGCAGAAGTGCGGGGGAGAAAAGGTGCTGCAGGCTCATGAGACGAGGTAAAAAGCTGCCCATTAGTGTAGTAAAAGAGCTTCATGGTTCAGTGTAGATTATGTTGAAGTGATGTTCCAGCGGCGGCAATCTCAGCAAGAACGTGTTCAAGAGATTGTGCATGGGCAACATCAAAATTGCCAATGCGTTCGCGCCGAAGGGCATACAGATAGCCGCCAACCCCTAAAGCTTGACCAAAATCATGAGCCAGAGAGCGAATGTAGGTGCCTTTTGACACGCGAGCACGAAAATACACAAATGGGCAATGAAATTCAGTAATAGAAAACTCGAAAATTTCTACCTCGCGAGCTTTACGGTCTGCAACAGCTTGACCAGACCGTGCAAGGTCATAAAGCCGTCGTCCGTGATGCCATATTGCTGAGTATATTGGTGGGATTTGTAGAATTTTACCAGTAAAGCGGCGTGCTGTCTCTAAGATGATATCAAGAGAGAGTGAATCTGTAGGTCGGTGATTGTATTCTTCTGTTTCGCCATCGTAGCTGGGAGTTTGAGCCCCAAGCTTGATGCATCCTGAATAAGTTTTGTCCAGCGCCTCAAATTGAGCCAGTTCCTTCGTCTTTTTACCAGTTGCTAATAAAAGTAGTCCAGTAGCTCGAGGGTCAAGTGTGCCAGCATGTCCGACCTTGCAGCGAAATCCAGCACGCGTGTAAGCGTTGCGGACTTTAGCTACTACATCAAATGAAGTCCAGCCAAAAGGCTTGTCTATTAGCAAAAGTTGAGCTGGACAGTCACGATACTGAGTCGTGCGTGTAGGCATTGAAACTACAAACTAACTACTGGAATTCAGCTCGGAAGTTCCGAGGGTTTAGAACCTTGATTGGCTTCTCGAATAAGCATTTCTAAGCGAGCAGCCTTTTCTGCCGCTTCATCTAAGTGGAATTCTAATTCAGGCATACGACGAAATTGATGACGAATCCGAGCCGAAAGTTCTTTGCGGAAGAACTTGCTTTCCTTGCGAATGTGTGCAAGTACTGATTGTGCCATTTCCTTACTACCAAGCACTGAAATGTAGACATGAGCAATGCTCAAATCGGGAGAGACTTTCACACCTTGAATGGTCGTGAGAGCACCATTACGCGGTAGTTCTTTCTGAAAAATCAAACTAAGCTCGCGTTGGAGCAGTTCTGCAACACGTTCTGTTCTGACCGACATCGGGGTCCCTCTCTTTTTTTAGGTTGAACAGCAGCTGTCAAATAGCAAGGGGTTACCTAAGAAACTCAAACTCAACAACCGTCGGTCACTCCAATGGTAGTGACTTGCTGGCTACTCCGCTGCTAACTTACGCTTTGTCTCGACAGTTTCATACACTTCAATAATATCGCCAACTTTTATGTCGTCGTATCCAGCAAGTGCAAGACCGCATTCAAAACCAGCATCGACTTCTTTGACATCATCTTTGAATCGTTTCAATGAAGAGAGTTCGCCTTCGTAGATTTGTACGCCATCGCGCAATAGCCTGACCTTTGCATCGCGACGAACTTTACCTTCAAGAACATGGCAGCCAGCGACATTTCCAACTTTCGAGATGCGGAAGACTTCACGCACTTCTGCTGTACCAATAACAATTTCAGAAAGCTCAGGCGAGAGCATGCCCTCGAGCGCATCTTTGATTTCTTCAAGGGCATGGTAAATAACGGTGTAGAAGCGAATATCAATATTTTCTTTTTCGGCAAGTCGCTTTGCATTGAGGTTAGGACGGACACGGAAACCTATGATGATGGCATCAGATGCAGCTGCCAGCAGGACATCACTTTCTGTAATTTGTCCAACACCCTTGTGAATAATGTTGACCTTGACCTCATTTGTGCTAGCCTTCATTAGACCATCTGCCAGCGCCTCAATGGAGCCACCCACATCAGCTTTGAGCACAATACGCAGTTCTTTGATTTGTCCGCTTTGTGCTTGCTTGGAGATGTCATTGAGCCTGACACGAGTGGTCTGGCGTATAATTTGCTCACGGCGAATTAACTGACGGCGCATAGCCACTTCGCGAGCCTCACGGTCAGAGGGCATCACATTGAACACATCACCAGCTTCAGGCAGGGTTTCAAAGCCTAGAACACGCACCGGTTGCGAAGGATGCGCCTCTGAGACTGGACGACCACGCTCATCAAGCATGGCACGAACACGTCCATACGAAAGACCTGCAACGAACGGAGCCCCAACTTTAAGTATGCCATTCTGAACCAGAACAGTGGCTACAGCACCTTTGCCCTTGTCTAACTCAGCCTCAATCACCACGCCTTTTGCCAAACGGTTGGGGTTATAACTGGCTTTTAGGTCCATGAGCTCAGCCTGTGCGAGGACTTTATCGAGCAACTGACGAACGCCAGCGCCTGTCTTTGCAGAGATTTCCTGACACTGCACATCTCCGCCCCATTCTTCGACCGTAACTCCGTTTTCAGCAAGTTGGGCACGAATCTTGTCAGGATTGGCTTCTGGCTTATCGATTTTATTGATAGCGACAACAATCGGTACATTAGCGGCCTTAGCGTGGTTGATAGCTTCAATAGTCTGGGGCATCACATTGTCATCAGCGGCTACGACAAGAATCACAATATCGGTAACCTGTACCCCGCGCGCACGCATTGCAGTGAAAGCTTCGTGGCCGGGTGTATCCAAAAAGGTGATTTTTTCAGAATTCTCTAGCGTAACTTCATAAGCCCCAATGTGCTGCGTAATGCCGCCTGCCTCGCCTGCAACCACATTGCTGCGGCGAATGTAGTCCAACAGCGAAGTCTTACCATGGTCAACATGACCCATGATGGTTACAACAGGCGGACGCTTAGCTAAATCTTCTGGTTTATCTTCTTCAAGTTCAACACACGTAGCTTCAACATCAGAAATAAACTGAACTTCACGACCAAATTCTAAGGCAAGCAGTTCTATGGTCTCACGATCGAGCCGTTGGTTGATGGTAATGAGCTTGCCCATACGGAAACATTTCTCAATGACTTCCTTAGGGGTAACGCCCAACAAGTTGGCAAACTCATGTGTGGTGGCAAACTCCGTAATCTTAACAACCTTATCTTCTGCGGCACGCTGCGCTGCTTCAAGCTCCATTTTTTCCTCGCGTTCACGGCGGCGCTGTTTGCGGAAGCGCTGACGGGAAGAAACCTCGCCAACTTCGCCAAGCATAGTTTCGCGAATGTTGCGCTCAATAATTTTCTCATCAATCTCATGCCGCTTGTTTTTCTTCTTCAGTTTCAGACCCTCTTCCAGCTTGTCCTCAGAGTGAGCTTTCTTATGAGGCTTGGCAGGTTCAGCAGTGGTAAAAAACTCTGACTTCGGAGTCTCCGCAGTAGGTGGAGCTGCCTTAGCCTCAATAGCCTTAGAAGGTGCTGATGGAGCTTTAGAAGGCGCTGGAGTGCCAGTGGATTTGATGTCACTGGGCTTAGTGTCAACAGCTTTAGTGTGTTCAGTAAGCGCACGGGCTTGTTCGCCAAATCGCTTCTTCTTTTCTTTCTTCTTTTTCTTGAAGATTTCAATTTCGCCAAGCACGCGCAAGCCACCGATGTTTTCTGGGGTCGTAAATTTTTTAGCAATCTCGGCTTGCTGATGCTCAATTTCACGGCGCAACTCTGTCTTTTCCGATACTGGCAGGGATGTAGCTGAACTTTGACCAGCAGATTCGTCTCTCTGAGGTTCTGCCGCAGCCGTCGTACTGGTCACGGTATCGGTTTGTGGCAGAGAAACGCTCATGTCAGAAGAAGTAAGCTGTGGCGTAGAAGACTCCACAGCTTCAAGACTGGGTGCAGTTGTGGGTGCAGTTGCAGTATCAGCATCGGTGGAGACTTCAGCTGAAGTCTCGATGCTGGGGACAGTCACAGTGGTCTCGTTTGCTATCGTGTTCAGACACAGCTCGGCTGATGTATCTGATGTAGTTGAGTCAGTAGGAGCAGGCTCTTGTACGGCGGTTTCAGCCGGCTCTTGTGCAGCGGTTTCAGGCTCTAATTCAGCAACTGCAGATGATGATTCAAGAGATAGTGTGTTTTGCTGGAGTGCTGGTGTGGCAGCCACCTGCTCTACGGGAATTGGAGCCGGGCTTTCTACGGAGACTGGAGAGACTGGTGCATCAACAGTTGCAGGCGGCGTCTCGCGAGCCGTCTCTGTGCTGAGCTTGACCGTCGTCAAAATAGGCTCTTCCTTGAAGGAAGGGGTTGCGCGCTTAATTTTAGTGGCTTTGAGGGAAAGGTCAGGTTTGCTGTCAAGAGCTTTCTTTTTGCGCTCTTTTTCAGCCTTGAACTTGCGATGAATGTCGCTGAGTTTCTTCGCATCGCTGAAATTTTCGAAAATAATCTCACGTACGCTTTCAGGGACTTTAGAAGAGGGCGAGGCAACTTTGATGTTGCGGTCGCGTAGGAAGTCAAGCAAATCCTGCGCAGATATCGATAACTCCTCTGCAATATCTGCAATTTTATACTTTCTTTCTTCACTCATATCATGTTTTCCTTTCAGCAATGCAAGTTAAAGACGCTCAAGCTGTGGTATTGTCTGGTTTAGGCTGAGCAGACAGCACATCTGCAACAGGCGATGCCGTATCAGGATTAGCCTTGGCAGAATCCCCTTTCAGGGTCGTGCCTTGGTGTTGAGATTGAGAGGTTACTGAAGCATGAGCTTCACCAACCTCGTGTTCAAACTCATCTTGAAGAGTTTTGTAGATACTTTCAGCTATGCGTCGCCAGTATTTGCGCTCTTCTTCACTGATAAGGCGAGTGTTAGCTTTAGAGCGCTTTGAGTCGGTAGAAGACTCCTCGCGCTTTGGGGACGCAATCAACGCTTGCTCAATGGCATCAACTCCAGCTTCGAGTGCTTTGCGTGCTGTGTCTAACCCGCTATCCAAAAGCTGATAAATCATATCGTCACCAAACTCTTCTCGAAACGCAATAATATCAATATCGTCTGAATCTTGAAGTGTTTTGTCAAGTTCGCGATAGATTTCTATTTCAAAACCGGTGAGCTTTTCTGCAAGATGTATATTGTTGCCGTTTTTCCCAATTGCATATTTGATTTGGTCTGGCTTGAGCATGACGCGAGCCTTTTTGTTTTTAAAGTCGGCAAACACGCTCATCGGGTCAATTTTAGCTGGCTGCAATGCGCGCGCAATGTAGATTTGCGGCTCGTCGCTGTAGCTAATTACATCAATGTTTTCATTGCCAAGCTCGCGCACGATATTCTGGATGCGTTTGCCTTTGTGACCGACGCATGCTCCAACAGGGTCAATACGGTTGCTCGTCGACTCGACAGCAACCTTAGCTCGTTCGCCCGGCACGCGAGCAATGCCCTTGATGAGAATCAGTCCTTCAGCAATTTCAGGCACTTCTGCTTCAAAGAGCTTGCGCAGAAAATTATCGTCTGTGCGTGAGACAATAACGCGAATTGGTCCATCTTCACGCTCTTTTTCAATCTCCGTCCCATCAGGCTGCTTGATACGAATCTTTTCCCGCTCGACTTTCTTGACATAAAGCTTCATTCTCGGTGTCTTGCGCGGGTTGTCTTTAGGCATCTTCTCACTGATGGGCAAAATCAAATCTACCTTTTGATTCTTGGAGGTGTTGTAGGTGAAGATAATTTCCTTTGGACGAATCTGATAGACTTCGGCAGAGACAATTTCGCCGACCTTTTCGCGACATTCTTCAAAGATGGCTTCACGCTCAGCATCACGAACTTTTTTCTGAACCGCCTGCTTGATAATCTGGATTGATTTACGCGTAAGATACTTCTCTAACTCAATTGGACCCTCCTCGTAATCATCGCCTAACTCCAGTGAGTCATCTATCTTGCGGGCTTCTTCGTAACTGATTTGAATGGTCGGTATTTCTACCTCCTTCACCACCTTTTTCATGATGTAGACTTCAAAATCCCCACGCTCAGGATTGACAATAACACGTGCATTAACTTCAGGGTCGTAGTCTTTGCGAAGTTGCTTTTGAATGACTTCCTTAAGCAAGTCTGCAATATCCAACTTCATGCTACTGATTTCATTGTTCTTGCGGTCTCTGAGCCGGTCAAATTCTTCAATAGCATGAAAAGCCGATTTGATAAGCATCTTTCTATCTTCGGCAGTTGGCTCTTGCTTTCGTTTTGGCATAAGCGTTATGGTTTAAGTGCGAAATTTCACAAGACTACGCTAAAATTCTACTTGTACAACCGCTTCTTTGATGCAGTGAAGCGGTAGGACCAAAGTTGTCTGCGCTGAATCTTGCGCAGTAGCCTGCATGTCTGTATAACGCTTTTTCGATGTAGCTGACTTCTTCGGTGAAGTATCAAGCTCGATGGTCGCATCAGGACTATCCAGATTTTTCACTGCAAGAAGTCGCCCTTCGATGACCTGCACAGCTGAATTGGCATCTATGTAACGAATGCGCAGAAGTCGACCGACGTTTTTCTTATACTGACGTGGCAAAAGCAACGGTCGCGAAAGACCAGGCGATGAGATTTCTAGGCGAAAGTTGTCACCAAAAATCTCTTGCGCCTCCGAGTCATGTTCTAAAGCATCCAACATCTGTCGCGTCAGCCAAGCACATTCATCAATCGTGATACCATTGTCTGTATCAACATACAGCTCAACAATATCACGCCCATTGACATTGCGCATCACAAAATCAACCAAATACACCTCGGCAGAAACCCTGCCATGACGATGGCGCTGTAAGAACGCTTCAACCCATGCCCTTGCACGCAGTAGTCGCTGTTGCGCTATCACTTCTTTGCAGTCTGACTTTAGCAGAACAAAAAAAGTGGGGAAATGCCCACTTTTCTAAGCATTAAAGAATGCTAAATATAGCACTTTGCACAGCTTTTTCAAACCCGCTCTGGCAGCAAAAGCGATACCTGTAGGAGCAGTATGCTGTTAGGCAAGCACAAGTGTCGGTAGAAAAAAGAGTTATGGATTTGAAATCTCTCAGTCGTATTTTAGACCTAAAGCCCAAGGAACATTAGGAGAATAATTATGAACGCCAAGTCATCTTACCGCAATAATGCCTACGCTGTTGCACACAAGAGTGCGGCACACACCAACGATAGCAATGTATTGCCAGTGCTGCAAAGCGCAGGGATGCGAAACGACCTTCTGCCGCCTGAAAGTATCCGCCCACTGAAGATTCTCTTTGTAACGCCAAAGGGTAAGAAAGAGGAGGATACAAGCCAGAAAGCCCTGTTCTCGATGGCAATTGGGGTGCTGGTCAGCATCACACCGAAGCAGCACGAAATTGAACTCGTCGATGAGCTCTTCGGCGACAAAATTAATTTCGATGGCGACTATGACCTAGTTGGTATCACAGCACGCACGATGAATGTAACGCGTGCCTACGAAATTGCCGACGAATTTCGCCGGCGTGGTAAGACGGTCATCATGGGCGGTGTACATGTCTCGTTCAACTATGACGAAGCCATTCAGCACTGTGATTCTGTGATATGCGGCGAGGCAGAGAATCTATGGGCATATGTCTTGCAAGATGTTGCCTTAGGAAACTTACAGCCGCGCTATAATGCCACCGACTTCCCACCTGTCAAAGAAGTTCCAGCCATTGATTATGAGCGTATCTTCAAGGCAAGCAAACGCGATAAGGTCGACGCACGCAAATCTATTCCAATCTACATGACTCGTGGTTGCCCCTACACATGCACATTTTGTGTAACGCCAAATTTTACAGGACGACTGTATCGCGTGCAATCTATTGATACTATCAAAGAGCAAATTGAGACAGCAAAGCGTGTCTGGTTTAAGCCATCGCGCTATGGAAAAAAGCCCTGGTTCATGTTTACAGACGAAAATCTGGGGGTCAATAAGGCACGCATGTATGAAATTTTGGACGTGCTCAAAGAGTGCGACATCAAATTCAGCTCTTTTATCAGCATCAACTTTTTGGAAGACAAAGAATCGGTGCGGCGCTTAGTTGAAGCAGGCTGTGTGATGGCATTAGTAGGCTTTGAGTCTGTCAATCAAGAAACGGTCAATCGTTATGATAAGTGGAGAATGAATAATGTGGCAAAATATGTCGAAATCATCAGGCAGTGCCGCAAAATGGGCTTAAACATTCAAGGTAATTTCTTGGTCAATCCTGCCATAGATAGCTACGAAGATATGGCAGCAGTCGAAAAATTCGTCGATGAAAACCTCTTGATGATGCCCATATACTCCATCCTTACACCGTATCCGGGCACAACCATGTACAAAGAATACAAAGCTAAAGGTCTGATTGTCGATGAGGATTGGGACAAGTACACTGCGCATAACTTGGTAATTCGCTGCGACAAGTATGACCCAATGGAATACCAAGTACGGTACCTGCGCCACTTCTTGGGCTTCTACAAGTGGTCGACAATCATCAAGCGGGTACTGTTCAACCCAAACAAGTTGATTAACTTGGTAACCAGCCTAATCTTCAAGCGCAACCTCAAAGACCAGCTGAAGAGCGTGCTTAGCGGTAAAAAAGCTCCTCTGCAGTATTTGATGCAAAAAGCCGCTAAAGAGAAAGCGAAAACACAAACTGAGCTAACGACAGTGTAACGAACATCCTGCTGAAACTTACAGAGCAAATGCGGGCGCACTTCTGCGCCTTTTTCTTTTCCTCCGAGCGCCTGACACAAGGAAAGCCTGACCAGACCCACTCACCAGTGCTTAGAGAGTAGATTTTTTGTTAAACAAAATTTTGATTTTAAAAAGAAGTTTTATATCATTGCGATAGTGTTAAATTTTATTTTAATAATAAAACTAAAACGAATATGAAAAACTTATCTGCTATTATCGCATCCCTGCTGTTTTGCCACGTGCTCTTTGCTCAAGAGCGCAATCCGATTACAGCCGACCAAGCGCTGGAACTCCTCAAAGCAGGCAATAGGCGATTTGTAGAGGGAAGAACCATTCATCCACGCCAAGACCCTGCACGCATACGCGAGGTGGCAAAAGGGCAAAAGCCATTTGCGATTATTGTTGGCTGCTCTGACAGTCGTGTTCCCAATGAAATCATCTTTGATGAAGGGTTAGGCGATTTGTTCATTGTCCGGACAGCTGGACAAGTATCGGCGGCGGCATCGTTTGGCAGCATAGAGTTTGCCGAAGCCGTGTTAGGTGCAAACTTGATTGTGGTGTTAGGACATACAGAGTGCGGTGCTGTGGCGGCAGCATGCAATTATCAGAAGCCTGTGCCCGGACACATGATCACGCTGGTCAATAGCATCAAGCCAGCAGCCATGACAGTGGAAAGGCTGGTCAGGCAAGGAAAAGTGGCGCAGAAAGATTTTGTCAATGAAACGGTAAAGCAAAACGTGCGCATGCAGGTCGAGCAGCTAAGAAACTTGGAGCCAATTTTAAGTGAAGCGGTGCGCTCTGGACGCACAAAAATTGTTGGTGCCGTCTATGACCTTGCAACTGGCAAAGTAGAATTTTTACCCGAGACGGAAACAGTCCAGAAGTAAATCGCCGCATTGGCAGAGTAAGAGCGACAATTCTTGCTCTGCCGCACATTTTTGCACATCATATAACAATTAAACCAAACGCTCAAAAATGGGACTACAAGACTTCACCGTTAGCTTGCTTTCGCCGATGGTGCTGGCTTTTATACTGGGCATCATTGCGACACTTATCAAAAGCGACCTGAAATTTCCCGAAGAGCTTTACACGGCACTGACGATTTATTTGCTCGTCGCCATCGGCTTGAAAGGCGGATATAAACTCTCGATTACGCCGTTTTCACAGTTTGTTTATCCAGCACTTGCCGCACTGGTGTTGGGCTTGGTGATTCCGATTTGGTCATATCAAATTCTCTTGCGAATGGGGAAGTTTGATATTGCCAACTCGGCGGCGATTGCGGCGCACTACGGCTCGGTCTCGGCAGTGACCTTCGGCGAAGCACTTGCCTTTCATGACAATCTCAAAGCCGCCTTGCTCGAGCAAAATCCTCAAATGACCGAAGAGGCATTGAAACTTGCAGGCGGCATCTATGAAGGCTTTATGCCCGGCTTGCTGACTATTATGGAGTTTCCCGCCATCATTGTCGCGATTCTCACGGCGCGTATTGCGTCAGCGCGATTAGCGACCGCAGGCGATGTGGCTGAAGCAAACGGCGATGCCTCACTCGGCAAAGTGATGCAGGAACTCATTGCGAGCAAAAGCAACTTGCTGATGATTGGCTTTTTAATCGTTGGCATCATTTGCGGCAAACGTGGGTGGGAACAGGTTGCACCGTTTTTTGACGCGCCGTTTCGCGGCATTCTCGCGCTCTTTTTGCTTGAAGCAGGATTAGTTACGGGCAGGCGATTGGGCGACTTGAAGAAGGTCGGCGGATTTCTCATCGGCTTCGGAATTTTGATGCCAGTGTTGCACGCCATATTGGGCATTTATCTCGGAAAACTTGCGGGGCTTTCGCTTGGCGGCGCAACGATTCTCGGCGTGCTGGCGGCAAGTGCTTCTTACATCGCCGCGCCTGCCGCCTGCCGTGTCGCATTGCCTGAGGCAAGCCCAACCTACTATCTGACCGCCTCACTTGCTGTAACTTTCCCGTTCAACATCATCATCGGCTTGCCACTCTACCACTTCATCGCAAAAACAATTTATGGAGCATAGGAGTCATGAACTATGAAGACAGCTCAACTCAAACTGGTCACCATCATTGCAGAAGACGGGCTTGAAGCGCGCTTGCTACGAGAGCTCAAGGCGCTGGGAGCAAAAGGCTACACAGTTTCAAACGTGCGCGGCGTGGGCTTGCACACCGACCGCACCAACGAATTCGAAGGCGAAAATATCCTGATTGAAACGCTCGTCAGCAAGGAAGTTGCAGATAAAATTCTCGAAAAGCTTGCGGCGGATTACTTTGACCGCTACAGCATCATTGCATACGTAGAAACGGTGGAAGTGGTGCGTGGCGAGAGATTCGTGTAAGCAGGGTTGATACAAGAGCCTGAAAGATTCTGCTATATTTGCGGGGCACTGACACAACAAAATCAAAGTATCTGTGATACCGCGCTATTCGCCACCAGATATTGCCGCAATTTGGACAGAAGAAGCCAAAATGCAGCGCTGGCTCGAGATTGAACTGGCTGCCGTTGAGGCACGCATGAGGCTTGGCGAGGTGCCTGCAGAAGACTATGAGCAAATCAAAAAGCGGGCAAAGTTCGATGTCGAGCGCATTCTCGAGATTGAAAAAACCACGAAGCATGATGTGATTGCATTTCTGACCAACGTGGCAGAGCATGTCGGTCAAGCCTCACGCCATATTCATCAGGGCATGACATCGAGCGATGTACTTGATACGGCGCTATCGATGCAATTGCGTGACGCTGGAAAAATCATTGCCACCGATATTGAACGCTTGCTCAAAGTGCTTGCCAAGCGTGCCAAGGAGTTCAAATACACCTTGCAAATTGGACGCACGCATGGCGTTCATGCCGAGCCCATCACATTTGGTCTGAAGCTGGCGCTGTGGTATGAAGAAATGAAGCGCAATCGCGAAAGGCTAAAGCGTGCCATTGAAAATGTCAGCGTCGGGAAAATTAGCGGTGCGGTGGGGACATTTGAGCATCTTTCGCCAAAAGTTGAAATCTATGTCTGCAAAAAGTTAGGCTTAAAGCCAGAGCCGATTGCCACACAAGTCATCCAGCGAGATAGGCATGCAGAGTATCTCTGCACACTGGCAATTATTGCCGCCTCAATTGAAAAGTTTGCCATTGAGTGCCGACACTTGCAGCGCACGGAAGTCTTGGAAGTAGAAGAATTTTTTAGCGAAGGGCAGAAAGGAAGTTCGGCTATGCCACACAAGCGCAATCCAATCACCTTTGAGCGCCTAACAGGATTGGCACGCATCATTCGAGCAAACGCCTTGGCAGCACTGGAGAACATTGCACTTTGGCATGAACGCGATATTTCACACAGTTCCGTCGAGCGCATTATCATGCCCGACTCCACAATTGCGCTGTGCTACATCTTGCGGCAATTTACCGATGCCATAGAAAAACTGATTGTCTATCCCGAGCGGATGTTAGAAAATTTTGAGCGTTCATATGGACTGATTTTCTCACAGGCTATACTACTGGCGCTGACTCAGAAGGGCTTGGCGCGCGAGGAAGCCTATCAATTAGTGCAGCGCAATGCCATGCAGAGCTGGAAAGAGCATGTGCCACTGAAAACGCTGGTGCAAAACGATAGCCAGATACGAGCATACCTTTCCGAAAAAGAAATTGAGCAGATTTTTTCTTCAGAAGCACTAATGAAGAAAATGAAGAAAAATGTGGACTACATTTTTCGGCGTGTGGGTCTGACGAAATAGCTTGCTACCGAAATTAGCCTACCCTCCTAACATAGTTGCTACATACTATACTTGTAACCCAAAACGGCCCTTTCGACCATTTTTTTGAGAAAAAAACGGTCATATCAACGCTTCGGAAATCGACCAAAAAATAAATTGGCGTGCAGACCAAGGCTTAGAGAGCTTTGGTCTTTTGGGAAGTTTCAATTGAAGAGAAAGGAAGCGAAGTTATGTCACAGTTAGAATCAAGAACATTAGCACCCGAGAACCTTACCGCCACTGTGAAAGCATCAGCACACGAATCAAATGCAAAATACGACAAGGCAACAGGGGAATTTGAGATTGCAGAGCTCTCGCGTGTCATTCCGCTGCCAAGAGTCCTGCAAATTTGCTTGTTGCAATTTTCTACAGCAATTGTGTTTGTGCTCCTCAATAGCACGCTCAACCGTGTCATGATTGTCGAGTATCAAATCGATGCGTGGATAGTGGGCGTGCTTATTGGCTTACACAATCTGATGGCAGGGATTCGTCCAGTGATTGGATACTATTCCGACACGCATCTGTTCTTCGGCTACCGGCGCACGCCGCATATAATTGTAGGCAACCTCATCATGGTGCTGGGCGTGTTGCTCTCTGTCCATGGACTGATGTTAGTCAAGGGCAATTATGCAATGGGAATTACGCTAATTGTAATTGCCTTCACGCTCTACGGATTAGGTATCAACATAACGGGAACTATGTTCTATGCGCTACTAGCAGATAGTGCTGGAGAGAAGCACAAAGCCAAAGCTGTGACCGTTGGCTGGTTTGTGCTCATCTTCGGCGTCATTCTGGTCTCAGGCATGGTAAGCAACTACTTGAAAGATTTTTCAGATGAGCGGTTGGTATCGCTATTCTGGATAGGCGGCAGTTTTGCGATTCTTTTTACTTGGTTAGCTATGCTGGGCACAGAAAAGCGTTTTGCCAAAGCGCATGAAATTGTGCTAAGCAAAAAAGATGATGTGAGTTTCAAAGTCGCTATCAAGACGCTACTGGCAAATAAAACGGTCTATGAATTTTTCCTTTTCATGTTCATTACGGTGGTTGCTATTCAAGGGCAGGATGTGATTTTGGAGCCGTTTGGTGCAGAGATTTTTGGAATGAGCGTGTCAGAGACAGCAAAACTGACACAGCTGTGGGGAATGGGCACGATGCTGGGCATCCTGACACTGGGACTCTTTTTTGTCAATCGCATCGGGAAAAAGCGCACCACGTATTTAGGCTGCGTGCTATCGGCTATAGGGTTCTTGCTGGTCTGTGTGTCGCCTGCTGTCGATGTTGGGCTTTTCAAGACAGCGGTGGTGCTGTTAGGTCTCGGCAATGGCGCGCTCACTGTAGGGACACTGACCATCATGATGGATATGACCACGAAAGAAAATGCTGGCGTGTTTATGGGAACATGGGGCGCGGCACAAGCACTGGCAAACTTTGTAGCAAATACAACAGGCGGCGCAATTCGTGATGTGTCACTGTGGCTGTCGAGTAGCCACTACATAGGCTATGCCACAGCATTCACAATTGAAATGATTTTGCTCTTTGTGGCAGTTGCCATTCTGCGTGTGATTGACATCACCGAGTTTCAGAAACGGCGACCTGCAGAAGTGCTAACACAGGTCGTAGGGCGTGAAGACTAAGCTATGCAGTCTTGTTCTTGCACTTGTCTTTTGTCATTATATCTCAGGCACGGACGTTTTCGCACTTTTTCGTCATCTCGAGCTCACTTTTGTTGTCATGCCAAGCACTCTTTTCTTGTCATTGCGAGCTCAGTTTTGTCATGCCGAGCGTAGCAAGGAATCCAGCGCATGGATGCTTCACTTCGTTCAGCATGACCAGGGTAATGTCATGCCGCACACTTTTGGTCATGGCATGCACGCTTTTCCCTTGTCATACCGAGCGTAGTGAGGAATCCACTATGGATGCTTCAACTGCGCTGCACTTCGTTCAGCATGACAGGGTAATGTCATGCCGCATGCTTTCGGTCATAGCATGCACATGGTCATGGCATGCACGCTTTTGCCTCGCTATTCCGAGCACCTTTTTCCCTGTCATGCCGAGCACCCTTTTCCTTGTCGTTCCGAGCACCCTTTCCTTGTCATTCCGAGCCAGAGCGAGGAATCCAGCGCATGTATTCTTCACTGCGATGCGCTTCGTTCAGCATGACAGTGTATCGGCAAGACGCATAGCATAATCAGTTCAATTCGTATCATTTTGAGCGTGCATTCACTCGGCGCGAATTGTCAATGCAACCCAAATCTACTTTGCACTAGGTCTGTAGCGAATGACTTCGGCTTTCTCAATAGTAATGAGCCCGCCAGCTTTGGTTTGCTCAAAGAGCGTCTCGATGTGCTCGACGAACTGGCGGATTTTTTCTTCTACATCGACAATTTCGATAACAATTGGCAGGTCAGAAGAAATCTCAATGAGTTTTGCCGTATGAACGATGGAGTTAGCACCAAAGCCCATGATGGCGCGCATCGCCGTTGCCCCAGCCAGCCCATGTTTCTTAGCTTCAAAGACGATGGATTCGTAGAGCGGAATAGCACCGTGCTTGTCAGACTCGCCAACAAAGATGCGCAGCAACTTGGCATCAGGATTTTTTTCAATCATAGCAACCTCAAAAGTGAATAGCCAAAAAAAGTCGCCAAAAGACCAAGAACAACACTCAGTGTAACGTAAAGACCAGCGTAAAGAAACTGTCCATCTCGCAAAAGTGCCAGCGTCTCGTTGGAGAAAGCCGAGAAAGTTGTAAATCCGCCACAAATGCCCGTTGCCAAAAAAAGTCGCCAGTCTTGTGAGAGCCCGCCTCGGTCGCTAAGCGCAAAGACAAGACCAATTAGGAAACAGCCCAAGATATTGACGCTAAGCGTGCCATATGGAAATGTCGTAAGAAATCCTTTCTGAACCTGCTGCGAGACCACATACCGAAGCATCCCGCCAATAGAGCTTCCAATACCAATCAGGAAAAGAGTTTTCATGTCTTAGTGCGGTTTTCCAAGTTGAGAGCACAATGCAATTTGAGCGCTAAGGCTATAGCCGTTCAATCACATACTTGAAAATGGCGGTCATTTTAGGTTCAGCTTCGTTAGCCGCTGCAATAATTTCCTTGACATCAACAGGCTTAAGGCTTTCAGGAAAGCATTCATCGGTGATGATAGAAATGCCGAGCACTTCGGTGCCTTGATGATTTGCCACAATGACTTCAGGCACAGTGGACATGCCAACGACATCGGCTTGTAGCAAGCGTAGCATGCGGTATTCGGCGCGAGTTTCCAAGCTGGGACCAGCAAGCGCCGCATACACACCGCGATGCACTTTGATTTTGAGTGCCAGTGCCGCCTCCTCTGCCGCTTGAATCAGCCGCTTGGAGTATGGCTCGCTCATATCGGGGAAGCGTGGACCCAGCTCATCATCATTTTTGCCAATCAGTGGATTATCACCAATCAGGTTGATATGGTCATCGATAATCATGATGTCGCCTTTGCGATAAAGTGGATTTAAGCCGCCGCAGGCATTTGAGATGCAGAGGGTTTTGACCCCCAGCGTTTTCATGACACGAATCGGAAAAGTGATCTCTTGCATAGAGTATCCTTCGTAGTAGTGAAAGCGTCCTTGCATGGCTACCACGTTTTTCCCACCGAGTGTACCAAAAATCAGCTGACCTGTGTGTGACTCAACGGTCGAGAGCGGAAAGTGTGGGATTTGCTCATATGGCAGTGTTAGTTTTACCTCAATTTCTTTGGCAAGTCCGCCAAGACCTGTGCCAAGCACAATCCCCACAGGATAGCTGTCGCTAGTATGCTTGCGGATAAAGTCGTGTGCGTCGTTGATTTTTTTGCGCAGTTCCGTCATGCTCTTTAATGTCAAAAGGTTGAGAGAGGTTAAAAACTTTTGAAAAGCTAATTAGCTACAAGAAAAGCTCAAATCATCAAGAGCCTATTTCATCATGAGAGCGGACTTAGACTCGCGGAACTGAAGGGCAAAATCTGCTACGCGTGTGTAGACCTCGCGCAAAGTTTCGGTATCAGGCAGAAAGACAATTCTGAAAAATCCATCTTTCGGGTTTGTGCCAAAGCCAGAGCCATGAACGAAAAGCACGCCTTTTTCTCGCAGCAATCCCAACACGAACTCTTCGTCTGTGCCGAGTTCACCATGCTCAAGGTTCATCTGTGCCATGGCATAGAATGCGCCTTCGGGCTTATTACATCGCATGCCGCTGATGCGATTGAGCATCTCAAATGTAATATCGCGCTGTGCACGCAATCGCTGCATGGTGCTGTCAAGATATGAAGGCGGCAGAGACATCGCAGTTTTGATGACATGTTGTGGTGGTATAGGCGCACACAGTCGGGCATCAGCCAGTTTGCGAATTGCCGCCATCAGGTCGGGCATAAGATGTGAGTTTGTCACCATCATCCATCCCAAGCGCCAGCCCGGTGCAAGATAATTTTTGGAAAGAGACTCCATGGTAATGACTGGCAAATCCTCGCCAGCAAGACTGCCCATAGGAACATGTGTGCCATCAAAAATGAGTTTGTGATACACTTCATCGGCAATCACAACAAGATGATGCTGGCGAGCGACGTTGAGCATGGCTTCAAGCGTTGAGCGCGAGTAGAGTGCGCCAGTTGGATTGTTGGGGTTAATGATGACAAGCAATTTTGTGCGCGGCGTGATTTTTGCACGCAGTTCATCGGCATCAGGCTGCCAATTTTGGTCTGGATTCTGGTGGTATTTGACTTCCACAGCACCCAATTTGGTCGCAATAGCGGTGTAGAGTGGATACCCCGGTGCAGGCACAAGCACCTCATCGCCGGGCTCAAGCAAAGCTGTAAAGACTAAATCAGCTGCCTCGGAAGCTCCATAGGTAAAAATGACATCCTCTGGCGAGGTCCTGATGCCGCGCCGAGCCGCCTCTTCGGCAACAGCTTCTCGAGCTTGAGCAATACCCGTGGATGGTGAATACCCATTGTGACCATTGCGTATCGCTTGGATAATCGCTTCTTGCAAAGCTTCGGGCGGTTGAAACCCATAAAGAGAAGGGTCGCCGATATTGAGGTAAATCACCTTTCGACCCTGTGCCTCTATTTTCTTGGCTTCTGAGACGATATTGCGAATCGCATACCGGTAGTTCTGCGTACGCTGTGCAGGCTGATAGCGTGTAGGCATATAACGATATGAGAATATGGTTACTCTAAACTGTTAAGAATTTCATCAATGTTGACTTTGCGTGCCCCAAGAGCGCCCTTATCAAGAGACCCTTTATAAGTATCAATAGGAACTTCGTAGCGTACCGTTTTCTCTTCGGAAGGTGGCACGCTGGTCGCAGCAGGAGCATTCACTGGCTCTGCCGTTGTAGGTGCCGATGCAGCATCTGAAGCAGTAGGTGTGATGACAGAATGTGTAGTGCTCGATTCAGGTAAGGTGGCAGCTGACGCATCCGTGCCTGACAGGTCGTTGGTATCATTCAGAGCAGGCTGAGCTTTGGTGCGGAGCTGTTTGCGAGCCGCAATTTGATTGACGATGTAGCTATCTTCAGAAGCACTGAAGGAATTGAGCAACTCAAGTTGCGAAGAAAGCAAAAGGCGCAGCTTGCTGACAATTTCATGCTTTTGTGCATTCAGGCGCTCAATATCATCGTGAAGAGCCATCACATCATTTTTGGCGCGTTCCAAAATCTGTGCGGCTTTTATCTGCGCTTCCTGACGAATGAGCTCAGCTTCACGCTTAGCGTTTTCCACTACGCTCATGGTCGACTGTTGCGCCTGTGCCAGCGTCTGATGCAAGATACTTTCAACTTCCTTGAACTTCTGAACCTGACCCTCAAGCTCATAGAGTCGACGCTTGAGCGCATCTTGCTCTGCCAAAAGTTCTTCCCACTGTTTAGCCACTGTGCCTAAGAACGCCTCGACCTCTTCAGGCTCATAGCCGCGCAATGATTTATTGAAGGTCTGTTTTTTGATGTCAATCGGCGTCAGTCTCATGGCGCAACGATTTTTTGGCATTACGCATTTCTTAAAAGTAAGCATAACAAACATTTTCGCAAGGGCAAATGCCTAAACGTTTACCGCTCATTTTCTATTTTGAAGATAAATGAGGCACAAAAAATGGAAGAATTTTTTATCCAAAATTCAATTTATGTGGTGCTCGCTATCGTGCTGGTAATTTTTACAGGACTTTTTTTCTACTTAGTGCGTCTGGAAAGGAAGCTCACGGAACTGGAGCAGCTTTTCTCGGAGCAAGACGAAACAGCACAAAAACGGTAAGCATCTTTCAAGGGTTTATTTCGTCGAACAGATTGCTTAAACTTGCGCGGAGGGCAAGTTTGCCCGAAATGCTAAAACTGAAAAGCACAAAACGGTCTTTCTGCTATGTTGAAAAATCCGAAAATCATTGTCGGCAGCGTTATTCTTGTTGCCGTATTGCTTTGGCTGGCTTTCACGGCGCAAGAGTGGGGCAATAATGTTATCGGCTATGCTAATCTCGACGAAGCGGCAAAAACAAAAAAAGTGTGCTATGTAAAGGGCTACTGGGTCAAGGAAAAGCCTACAGAAGCTAATGCGAATATCTTCACATTTTACATGAAAGACGAGGCTGGCAAGGAAGCGCGTGTTATCTACCGCCACGGCAAACCAAACAACTTTGAACAAGCTACAAGCATTGTGGTACAAGGCAAGTATGAAGATGGTGTGCTGTATGCAAAGGATATCTTAGTTAAATGTCCATCAAAATATCAGTCTGAAGAAGCCGATAAAGCCAAGAAGCTGTAGTGTATTTTTCTAAAAATTCTCATGCCAAGCAGTATGCCTACCGATTCTCTTTTTGCTGAATTCCTTACAGGAAAATTTGTAACCATTTTCGGCTTTGTGGCAGCGCTGGTTGCCACAATTGCGTATTTCAAAGCGGCGCAGTCAGAGCAAGATAGAGTCGCGGAGCAGGAATGGCGCGCAATGGGACGCTACGCTTTCTTAGCAATGTTTATCGCTATCGTCATCAATGGCTCACACCTGCTCTACCTTATTCTCACGCACCAATTTCAATACAACTATGTGAAAAGCTACAGCGATACCACACTGGAGCTATTCTATCTTATTTCAACATTCTACGCAGGTCAAGAGGGTAGCTTCATGCTGTGGATGTTCTATGGCGCGCTATTAGGATTGTTTGTGATTCGCACGGCGAAAGAGTATGAAGCGCCAGTCATGGCAGTGCTGGCGCTCTCGCAAGCATTCCTGCTCTCTATGATTATGGGAATTCAGGTGCCGGGCATCGGTGTCATCGGCAGCGACCCATTTGCACTGGTGATGGGCGAAGTGCCGAAAGAAGGAGATGGGCTAAACGCACTGTTGCAAAACCCGTGGATGGTGATTCATCCGCCGACACTCTTTCTTGGCTTTTCCTCACTGATTGTACCCTTCAGCTTTGCTATTGCTGCCCTATGGAAAAACAAGTATGACGATTGGGTCAGACCGGCGCTGCCATGGATTCTCTTTAGCGCCATGACACTTGGCGCAGGAATCATGATGGGCGGCTACTGGGCATACAAAGTTTTAGGCTGGGGTGGCTACTGGGGATGGGACCCTGTCGAGAACTCCTCACTGGTGCCATGGCTGATGATTGTAGCGCTTCTGCATACCACACTGGTTCAAAGAAAGCGGGGGTCACTCAAACGCTTCAACCTGTTCTTGGCGATTTTAGCCTACAGCACCATTCTCTACAGCGCTTTTCTGACCCGCAGTGGCGTACTGGGCGATACATCCGTGCATTCTTTCACAGACTTAGGACTCTATAACCAGCTCTTGGCGTTTTGTCTAGTCTTTTTCGGTGGCGGACTTTTCTTGCTACTTTGGCGACTGCGAAGCATACAATCCGTTCAGTATGCGGATTCCATCTACTCGCGTGAGTTTTTCCTCTTCTGCGGCTCGCTTGTCCTCATGCTGATTGGCTTAGTGGTGCTGGCTGGCACATCCACGCCGCTCATTGACCAAATTCTGGGCAGACCAATTACCAAAATCGAGCCAGATTTTTACAACAAAACCACGCTGCCGATGGCTATCATGATTGGCTTACTTTCAGCAATTGGGCAGGTAATTTGGTGGAAGAAAAACACGCTTGATAATCTCCTGAAAAATCTGGCTATTCCGCTCTCGCTGGCAATGGCATTTACTTCAGTGTTGGTGATATTCGGAATGAAAGATTGGGGAATGATTCTACTCTCGCTGACAGCGGCATTTTCACTATTTGCAAATGGACAAGTGTTTCTGAAGGTAGCAAGGAGTAATTTGCGCTTTGCTGGTGGCGCCTTGACTCATGTCGGGGTAGGCTTAATGCTGCTAGGCATTGTAGCTTCAGGTAAGTATGATGAAAGTCGGTTTGTAGAATTGCCCATCGGTCATCCTGTGCAGGTGTTTGGCAAAGAACTGACTTACTTAGGAATAGAAAAAGTTGATGGCTCAAAGAATGGATTCAAAATTGCTGTGAAAGAGGGCGAGAAGCAACATTTGGCTATGCCGATTATGTATGAGACCCGCCGTATGAGCGTACAAAATCCTGATGTCTTGCATGAGTGGAACAAAGACTTCTACATCGCCCCTGTGAATTTGATGCGCCGCCCATCTGGTAATCGCTTAATATTAGGCAAAGATGAAGTCCAAACCGTGCAGGGCTATAGCATCAAGTTTACAGGCTTCAAGATGTATCAAGACCCTAACACTTAAATTCGGACAATACGCAACCCATTAAAATCGGAGCTTATTTAGAGATAACCAAAGACGATGTGGTAGAGCGCATTGAGCCCACACTGACCATCATAGCAGGCAAAGCACCTCAAATACAACCAGCTACATTGCAGGCAAATCCCGCCGTGAAGGTAGCTCTCGTCAACATAGATGCAAATAATCGCAGAATCATGATTGACGTTGAAGGGTTAGGTGCCTCTTCAGCGTTGCCTAATGAAGCGCTCATCATTGAAGCAAGTGTCAAGCCGTTTATCAATGTGCTTTGGCTGGGCACCTACATCGTCTTTTTTGGATTCTGCCTCTCTATCTACCGCAGGTGGAAAGAGCGTAAGATTGGCGGCTTGCGTCAAACAGCAAGTGAAGAATCTATCTCTGAAGGCAAGCAAGTCAGAGCAAATGAATCTGTAACTGTGCCGTAAAGCATGCGTGTTGCAACACTTTTGCTATGCCTGCTGAGCATGCTGCCGCCCTGCATCTGGGCGCAAAAGATGCCTATTCCCAAAATCTTTGCATCAACATCAGTAGCGACGGCACCAAACGCAGCAGATTCTCTCACCATAAATCTGGATACAGGGTTGCCTATCAAGCAAAAATCAACTGTGCTGGCAGGAGCACTCTCCTTCATCTTGCCTGGACTGGGAGAACTTTACGCTGAACGCTTTGATGTGGGACAATATTTTCTAGCTGCTGATGTTGCGCTAATACTGGGAGTTGTAGGACTCAACGCATATGGTCAGATTCTTCGTGCAGATTATCAAACTTATGCGCGGCTCTATGCAAATGTATCAGGCAATAAAAGTGAGGAGTTCTGGCGTGACATTGCTGATTGGCAAAGTCGGGAAGCGTTCAACGAATCAAGGTTACGTCGGCGTCAATACAGTGCAGTGTATGAGCGTACCGACGACTGGCAATGGCAAAGCAATGCACATCGCCTGCGCTATCGCGAAATGCGCATCGCAAGTGAAACAGCGTTTCAAGCAAGTTACTACGTTATTGCAGCAATGGGCATCAACCGTCTATTGAGTGCAATTAATGCCGTCAGGCTGATTAATGAAACTGATGACAGGGAACTGGGCTCTAACATCTTAATTTCGTCTCAAGCATTTTCTCTACTTTCGTCCCGCGCTGAAGGAATAAAATTTTCAATTTTAGCCCGCTTTTAAGAAATCCCACCACAAGGAAAATTAAAGTGCCTTGCAAATGTGTTAGATTTTTGTTAATTTTGAAAACGAAAAATAGAACCTAAAAACAGGAAACAGGTTCTATTCAGCAAAAGCCCAGAAAGTATCATGCATCAGAACTTTGAGTTGTTACAGCTCAAATACTTTTGAAGTAACCAGTATCCAGTACAATCTCCCCAAGTTCTTTCGCTTTTGTTGTACCTCACTTATAAAAAAGAGCGAAAATGAAGAACTGACAAAACACTAAATTTATGTCAAACAAAAACACCATACTTATTGCAGATGATGAGCTGAACTACGTTTCGTCGTTGCGTAACTACTTGGAGAAAGAGGGGTTCAGTGTAGTTTGGGCAAAGAATGCTTCGGAAGCAATGGCAAAAATTGCGGTCAGACCTGCGGCTGTAATTGTAGATTTGATGCGTGGGCAAGCGGCTGGACTTGAGCTGTGCAGAAAACTTCGCACCCTGCCTGAATGGCGCTATCTGCCTATCATCATTTTCACAAGCAAAGGAGAAGAGTCGGATGAAGTTGTCTGCCTTGAGGTAGGGGCTGACGATTTCATTCACAAGTCAGCGGGTTTTCGTGTACTGTCAGCGCGCTTGCATAACATACTGCGGCGATACACACCACAAACTGTAGAAGAAGTCTCATCGCTCAAAGTTGGACCGCTGGAGATTGATAAGCCCACATACTCTGTGCGCTTAAACAACAAGGAAATATTCCTACCACGGAAGGAGTTTGAGCTACTATGGGTCTTAGTCTCTAACAGAGGCAAGGTGTTTTCGCGCGAAATGCTCTTGCGTCGAGTGTGGGGCGAAAATGTCTATGTAACGGAGCGCACAGTAGATGTACATATTTGCAAGATTCGCCGACGCTTGGGCACATTTGGTAAAGAAAATCTAGAAACCATCAAAGGGGTAGGCTATCGGATTAAGATATAAAGCTACTGCAAGTCAAGAGTCTATGTTACAACTCGTTCAATGATTTCCAACTTGCACTGATGACGCGAGACACTTAGCCGAGCTCTTGCACCAAAGGGAAGGGTAAGCTTGGGCTTGATATGTCCATATGGAAGATTAGCAAATGCAGGAGTCAGCTTAGGAAGTTTCTTGATGTAATCGGCGATGACTTGTTCCATAGAAAGAGACGGCTTATCATCTTCTGGCTCACAGTCAGTAAACTGCCCAATAACAAGCCCGTTAAGGGTCTTCAGTATCCCTGAGTGTTCTATCTGCGAAAGCATTCTATCGACTCGATAGGGCTCTTCACCTACGTCTTCAATAGCCAAGATGTTTTTCTTCAGGTTCGGCAAGTATGGCGTGCCGAATAACACGGTCAAAAGTGATAGGTTAGCGGCAATGAGACGCCCGGTTTTCGTCCCAGCTTGTAGGGCAATAGGAGGATAAGTATGATGATGAGGTAATTCACCAACAACGGTAGCTGATGTGATAAGCCGCCAGAAGTGCTCTTGTGCAAAGTCGTCAGGGTAGGTCATATCGGAAGCAAGCATAGGTCCTGAAAATGTCAGCAGTCGGCACTTTGCAAGCAGAGCGCAAGATAGGGCTGTGATGTCGGAAAAGCCGACAAAGATTTTGGGGTTACGAGCTACTGTATCGTAATCAATGAGGGAGAGCAGGCGCGGCGAGCCGTATCCACCGCGCAAACAAAAGATGGCAGAAACTTGTTTATCGGCAAACATTCTATTGAGGTCAGCGGCGCGCTCACGGTCGGTGCCTGCAAGGTAACCATAAACCTTTCGAACAGCCTTGCCGAATTTAATACGATAGCCTAAACTTTCAATATATGTGGCAGCGCGTTCTAAATGATCTTCAGGAAAGACTGGACTAGCTGGCGCCACAATACCAATAGTATCGCCCTTACGTAGTCGTTTTGGCTTCAGGACGCTCAAGTGTAGAGAACAGGTTAGGCGTTTTGAACGTGCTCGGCAATCACGATAGCGCGATTATTGTTCATCTCCACAAAACCACCTGAAATAGTGAAGGTCTGCGAGGATTGATTGGGCAAATCGACTCGCAAAGTTCCTGCCTGCAGTGCGGCAAGGATGGGGGCATGATTTTGCAAAATTTGGAAGCTGCCTACAACACCAGGCAAAGTCAAGCAAATTGCTTCACCCTCGAAGACACGTTTGATAGGCGTAACGATTTCAACTTGAAAAGCCATGGCTTAGTAGCTTGGTAAAGTTTTGGCTTTTGCTACGGCTTCTTCAATGGTACCGACGAGACGGAAAGCCGCTTCAGGTAAGTGGTCATGCCGCCCTTCTAAAATTTCCTTAAAGCCACGGATGGTATCTTCAATTCTGACATACTTTCCTTCAAGACCAGTAAACTGTGTAGCGACAAAAAATGGTTGTGAAAGGAACTGCTGAACACGGCGGGCACGAGCGACTATGATTTTATCTTCTTCAGATAGCTCATCCATGCCTAGGATGGCAATAATATCTTGCAGGTCTTTGTAGCGCTGCAAGATTTGCTTGACGCCTTGAGCAACTTCGTAATGCTCTTGTCCGACGATATTAGGGTCAAGGATTTTAGAGGTTGATTCCAGCGGGTCGACGGCAGGATAAATTCCCATTTCAGCAATCTGTCGAGAAAGGACTGTTGTGGCATCAAGGTGAGCAAATGTGGTAGCAGGCGCTGGGTCAGTAAGGTCGTCAGCAGGGACATAGATAGCTTGTACAGATGTAATGGAGCCTTTTTGTGTTGAGACAATGCGGTCTTGCAAAGCGCCCATTTCGGTAGCAAGTGTAGGCTGATAACCGACTGCGCTGGGCATGCGTCCCAGTAAGGCTGAAACCTCGGAACCAGCTTGCGTGAAACGAAAGATATTGTCAATGAAGAGCAAGACGTCGCGATTTTCCTCATCACGGAAATACTCGGCAATGGCAAGTCCAGTAAGGGCAACTCGAGCACGAGCGCCGGGGGGCTCATTCATTTGACCAAAGACCAAAGCGGCATTTTTAATGACCCCAGATTCCTGCATCTCAAGCATCAAATCGTTGCCTTCGCGCGTGCGCTCACCAACACCAGCAAAGACAGAATATCCGTTGTGAAACTTGGCAATGTTATTGATAAGCTCTTGAATAATAACTGTTTTTCCAACGCCAGCGCCACCGAAGAGCCCCGTCTTGCCCCCTTTTGTGTAGGGCTCAAGTAGGTCAATCACCTTAATGCCAGTCTCGAGCATTTCCACTTTGGTAGAAAGCTCTTCAAAAGCTGGGGGATGACGATGAATAGGATACTTTTTAGCACTCTGGATTGGGGGTTTCCCGTCAATAGGTTCGCCAACTACGTTGAGCAGGCGACCTAACACTGCTTCGCCAACTGGGGTTTGAATTGGAGCGCCAGTGTTGATAACCTTCATACCGCGTGTCAGCCCCTCTGAGACATCCATAGCAATCGTACGCACACGTTCTTCGCCAAGATGTTGCTGAACTTCAAGTACGACTTCACTGCCATCGGGGCGTATGACCTTCAAGGCGGTCATGATGCTGGGAAGAGCACCGTCAGGAAAATCCACATCAATGACGGGACCAATGATTTGAGCAATAACGCCTTCTTGCATCTGAAAAAACTAGTGGTTAAGTGTTGGAGAAATCTGCAGCGCAGTGCTGAATGCTGGCATTGCCGATGAGCCACCTGCGGGACTCGAACCCGCGACCTGCTATTTACGAAACAGCTGCTCTACCAACTGAGCTAAAGTGGCATTAACCAATTTGATTTGCTAATATACAATCTTCTTTCCTGTTTCTCAAAAGTCTACGCTCTTGTGCCTGTCACGGATTGATGTAGTATGCTGAAGGAATAGCAAAGTTTCATCAACCTAACTCAACCCATACAATGGAAAGAAAACAAATCGGCAATATCATTCGCGGTTCTCTGCTCGATGGACTGGATATGAAACTCTTGGAGACAGTACCGCTGGAGAGCATCAAAGCGGGAAAGTTTCTGGTGATAGAAGGTCAGCATTATGATTTTTTTTCAATTATCACCGACATGCACCTAGCAACAACAAACGAGCGCGTACTAATTAGCCCACCGAATTTTCATCATGAGTTAATGCATCAAGTTGTAAGCGGTACCATGGCATATGGGGTGGTATCACTGCGCCCTATGCTCATGCGGGATAAGCAACAAAGTGACCCTGTCTTGGAGCCAGTCAAGACCATTCCGACACACTTTGCACGCGTAACGGAAGCAACTGACGAAGATATTGCAACAGTATTCGGCAGCGAAACACTCAACGAAGCAAAGGGACGCAAATACTTCTACATTGGCACGCCACTCGATATGTCGCAACCTGTCTGCATTGATATGGAGCGCTTTGCCGAACGAAGTAGCGCCGTCTTTGGTCGCACAGGAACAGGGAAGACCTTTATTACACGGTTACTACTGGCTGGACTTATCAAGACAGATGCGGCAGTAAATCTTGTCTTCGATATGCATAATGAATACGGGACAAAAGGCACAAAAGAAGGTGAAGAAGGCGCTGTCAAAGGGCTTCAGCCCCTTTTTGCAGCACAAGATAAGGTCAAAATCTACTCGCTTGACCCAGAAGGTACACGCAAGCGCGGCGGGCGCTGCGACCGGGAAGTGCGGCTGGGCACCGACCAAATTGAACCCGAAGACATCTTGCTGCTACAAGAAGAACTGCGGCTCAACCCAACAGCGGCAGAATACACCAGCATTCTCAAAAGAGAGTTTGGTCCGAATTGGTTGGCAGAGTTTATGAAACGAATGGAAGATAGAAATGAAATGCAAAGACTTGCTGATGAAAAAAACTTACTGGTTTCCTCTATGCAAGCACTCTGGAGAAGGATGGAAAGATTAAAAAGAGAGTGCGGATTCTTGGATTTTGAGCCTAACCCTAACAAACTCAATATCATCAAAGAACTTATCAATGATTTGCGGCGCGGTCATAGTGTCGTTATAGAGTTCGGCAAATACGACAACATGATAAGTTATTT
>PHFL01000060.1:0-22210 GCA_002794105.1 Candidatus Thermochlorobacter aerophilus
TAATAATAGTAATGATTACTAACTGCAAGAATATAATTGGAAAATCACATCAATGCAAGTAGAAATGGAAATTTTTTTTGCATTGGGAAAGCCAACTAACTATGGAGGCTACCGTTGGACTTCGCGCTGGAGCTTGCCGTTTTTGTCGTAGAACAAATGGCGCACCAGACTGCCCTTTTCGAAAAATCGTTCTTCTTTCAAAACCTCACGCTGACGCTCATCTAAGGTAAAAGTTGTTTCCTTGATACGGTTGCCGAACTTATCGTAATCGGTGCGGATGATAAGAGTGGATTTGCCTTTTTCATCAATGACCTTGCGTAGCAAAGGTGCGCCATACTCATTGTAAGTTTCATCAACGATAGGGCGGCTAAGGGCATCGTAGCGTACTTCACGGCGGCGGTTGCCAGCATCGTCGTAGAAGGTTTCAAGAATGGCGACCCCGTAAGAATCTTCGCTTAAAACCCCCTTTGCATTGAAGAAGCGTTGCTCAATCGGCTGACCTTTAGCATTGTAGGTATAGCGGCGAGTGTACTTAAGCTGCTCATATTCGTCGAAATCTGAAGTCTCAATGACACGACCGAAGCTATCATACTTGAAAGTTTGTTTCTCAATAAGCTTGCCATCGCTGCCATAGACAGCATGAGCAACACGATTGCCAGCATCGTATGCGAATTCATTTCGTCGTACCATCTTCATGGAAGCGTCGTAGTAGGTATCGGAATGCAGGTAGCCATCAGGAGTGTAGGTAAAGCGTTGAAGGGCATACTCGGCAGTGTTGTTTTGCAGGTTGTTTTTAGCATCACGATATGCGCGCTCCACCAAGCGACCAGCATTGTCATAACTGAAAGTAATTTTCGTGCTTAACATGCCGCGCCCATCATAGAGCTGTTCTTCTACCAGTCGCGACTTTTTGTAGATATACTTGGTTTGCGAGGTGCGATGATGTTCGGCATCGAAGGTGATTTTTTCAATGAGTTGGTGCTGTGCATTGTAGCGAAATTGAAGTTCCGGTGCACCCAGCGCATTAAACGAAGCAGAAACTTTGCCTCGCTCAAGATAAGCTACGCCAAGCAAGTGAGTGCCAGACGCATCGTAAGTGAAGCGGTAACAAGCATCAAGATACGGCACATCTTTTTCAGAGACAGCAAAACGACCAACAAAGAGCTTTTTCTCATCTGGCAATGCCTGACGGTAATAGCGAATATTTTGTGCATGAGCCAAATGGAACAATACAGTAAGCGTCAGCAGCAGAACTATGAGCGATTTCGTCATATCATCTTATCCTCTGGGATGAAATGTTTTGTGCACCTCTTTGAGAAAAGTGCGGTCGATGTGAGTGTAAATTTGTGTGGTCTTAATGCTACTATGTCCGAGCATTTCTTGAACGGCTCGCAGGTTGGCACCGCCTTCAAGCAAGTGAGTAGCAAAGCTGTGCCGTAGCGTGTGCGGCGATACAGGCTTTGTGATGGCAGCCACAGCTGCATAGTGACGAATGAGGTTGTAAATTGCCATGCGCGTCATTGCTCTACCACGATGATTGAGAAAAAGCGCATCTGCAGAAAATTGATTCATGAGCCTGATGCGACATTCTACACGATATTTTTCAACCCACTCTATGGCAGAGCGTCCAACGGGCACCAAACGCTCCTTAGCGCCTTTGCCAAAAACGCGAATAAATCCAGCCTCAAAGAAGAGATTTTGCTGTGTCAGGGATGCAGTCTCACTCACGCGCAGTCCGCAAGCATACATCAGCTCAAGAAGAGCTTTATCGCGCAGTGCATATTTTGAGGTGCCGTTGTGCTGCAGGGGCGCGTCAAGCAAACGAAACACTTCTTCTTGAGATAGCACTGTTGGCAAATATCGTGCAGTTTTGGGCAGCGAAAGGTCGTCGGCAGGATTGGTATCCAGTTCTTTTTCAGCAACTAAAAAGCGATGCAAACTGCGAATTGCAGAGATATTGCGTGCAATAGAAGTGGATTCTAAGCCAAGTTCGCTAAGCAGTCTAACGAACTCCTGTAAATCGGTAAGCGAAACGCTGCGCAGTGAGGCATGGCGTTCAGCAACAAAAGTAAGATAGCGAAGAAGGTCATTACGATATGCCTCTTTGGTATTCTCAGCAAGATGGCGTTCAAGCGAAAGGTGATGGAGAAAATCTCGTAGATACAGAGAAAATGGCGGTTTGAGTTGACCCTCAGACATTTGAACTGGTCGCTGAAGCTCGCAACTTACACCGAAACTAGAATTTGTCATACAGGCGAAAAAAATCAGTTTTTCCGACCATTGAAAAAAACTAACTTCACGACAAGGTTGAAGTCAAAAGAATCAAGAAATCAACAGGGAGAAACGAGCTATGTTGAAGCTATTTACAGGAACTGGTGCAAAAGACAAAGCAGCAAAGAAAGCAGGTGATGATGGCATGGTGACGGTTACGATAGATGGTCGCTCAGGAAAAGTGTTGTGTGGTACCTCATTACTATTTGGGGCATGGTCAGCAGGAGTGATGTTAATCTCGGCGTGCTATGGGCATGCACTCTGTGCAGGCTGTGTAGTAGCCGTTGAAGAAGGAGCAGAGCATCTTTCACCAATGATGAAAGTTGAGCGCGAAGCAATCAAGGCACACGGATTTCCAGAGCAAGATGAAAATGGGTATCCCTTGCGCTTAGCGTGTCAGACCAAGGTGTTTGGCGATGTCAAAGTGCATGCATATGTCAAGAAAGGTAGCGCTGAAGTAATAAGGCGTTAAGCTGATACTTGTGAGAGTGGAAAAAGGTAGCGAAAAATTTTTTCAGTAGCGCCCAGTCGCGAATAGACATGGGTGCGACAAAGATGACCGCATGTATGTGCTAAAGTTTCATTAGTGAAAAGAGCTTGCAGCGACGAAAAAAGTTCGCCTTCTGTGCGAACAACTCTCGCAGCGCCCATTGCCGCAAGTTCTTGAGCTTCACGCGACTTACGAATGCGACTGCCATACACTAGCGGAATGCCATAGACCGCCGCCTCCAAGACATTATGAACATTCGTGCCAAAGCCGCCACCGATATAAGCCACATTAGCAAGAGAGTAAAGCTCTGCCAAGTAACCAATTTGGTCGACGACCAAAACCTTATCACCAGAAAATGCAGCGGAAAGCGACGACAGGCGTTCGAAGCTCAAAGCGGCGCTGGATAAGCGCTGCTGCACATGCTCAAGAGTCTCACTATCGACTTCATGCGGCACGAGAATCAAAGAAAGATGAGGAAGTTGCGCACATAAGCGCTTGAAAGCAGGTATCAATAGCGCAAGGTCAGACTCCCAGACACTACCAGCCACGAGCACTTTTTTGCCCGCAAAGAATGGCTTCAAATGCTGCACCTTTTCAGTGGACTGGCTACGCAGCAGCACTTGGTCGTAGCGTGTATCGCCAGCGACTTCTACATTCTTCAAGCCGAAGGCAGTCTCAAAATTTTTCTTATCGTCTTCTGTGACGGTGAAAATTTTATCGAAGAGCGAAAACACTTGTTCATAAAAACTTTTGAAAATAGGTTTCAAGTAAGTGCTGTTGCGATATAGCGTTGCATTTGCCAAGATCAGCTCTACGCCATATTCACGAGCAGTGAAGAGATGATTGAACCAAAAATCGTAGCGCATCAGAAGCAGAAACGAAGGGCGAAGAAGCTCAAGGAAACGAGCGGCATTGCGTTCGGTGTCTTCAGGTAGGTAGCAGACGAGGTCGGCGCCGGGGTAGTTTTTGCGGGCTTCATATCCAGATACGGAAAGGAAAGAGACGAAGACTTGCACATTTGATGCGGCACGCAGTTTTTGAATAATCGGGCGTGCTTGTTCAAACTCGCCAACTGACGCGGCGTGAATCCACACACGCAGGGAGCCATCATTAGGAATGTGTTGCAAAGCTTGCTCAATGCGCTCAAAGAGATGCTGGCGACCTTGAAGCGTAGCTCTAATTTTGGGCGAAAAAAAAGCAGCAACTCTGACGCCAAGTTGCAGCAGTGGAAAAAGCAGCAGGTAAAGCACACGCCAAAATTGAAGCATAGATTTAGCGTTTTAGCCGTGTCTGTATGGGCATGCTCAAGCGACAATAAGGCAAAGACCATTTCACGCCATCATAAGACCGCAAACTCATAGATAAGAACGAAAAGCCCTGTGCGGCATGAGACTACTTTTTAACAAGTTCGCTGGCGCGTTCAGCCGCCTTGACAACGGCTTTAATCAAGGTAACGCGCAGACCGCCATCTTCCAATTCCAAAAGGCCATCAATGGTGCAGCCCGCAGGCGTTGTAACGCTATCTTTGAGCAGAGCAGGATGCTGCTTGGTTTCAAGAGCAAGTTTTGCGGCGCCCAGCATAGTTTGAGAGACAAGCAGGGTAGAAATATCACGAGGAATGCCGAGCTTGACACCTGCTTCTGCTAGTGCCTCAATTACGACGAAGATGTAAGCTGGACCGCTCGCCGAGAGCGCCGTTACACCATCAAACAAAGCTTCATCGAGTTCGACAACTTCACCGACAGCGCGGAAAATTTGCATGGCTAAATCCAGATGCTGTGGCGTAGCAAACTTACCTTTGCAAAGTGCTGTCATTGCGGCGTTGATAATAGCAGGTGTATTGGGCATGGCGCGTATGACGGGAATGGGTTTGCCCAGTCGTTCTTCAATGTAGCTGGTTGTAACTGAAGCCGCAACGCTGACAATAACCTGCGAAGGCTGCAAGACATCGCGAATTTCTGCACAGACTGTTTCCACATTCTGAGGCTTGACAGCAAGCAAAATCACATCCGAGCGTTGTGCTAAGGCACTGTTGGGGAAAATAGGCTCAATGCCCAGTTTGGCTTTCACGCGTGCAACAGAACTTTCGTGCTTGACAGAGCACAAAAGTGAATGGCGCTGAACGACGCCACGGTTAAGCAACCCCAATGCAATTGCTTCGCCAAGTTTGCCTGCTCCAATGATGCCTAAAGTTTTGCCTGCAAGCATTGCCGTAAATCAAGGTTTAGTAACTTAGGTTAGCAGATAAAGGACTTGTGCAGTCCAAGACAAGGATTACCAATCCTTTTCGGGTTTAGCGGAGGCATTGGATTTTTTTATCTGGTATTTTTTAAGCATTTCTTTTTCATTTTTCTTTAGGGCGTTCAGAATCTGCTCAGCTTCTTCGGGTGTGAAGTTATGAGGTCTTGGCGGAGTTTTTTCCTCTGATGGTGGCTTTGGGTCAGGGTTATCTTTTGGCGGTTCCTCATTTTTCTTTTCGCCCTGCTCCGATTCTGGTGAAGGCTGGTGTTGATTTTGGTTCTGTGGTGAGTCGGAGCGTTTAGGGTCGTTAGGGTTGTCCTTTTGTGAGTCTTTGTCTTGCTGGTTTTGTTGGCGCTGTTGCTGTTGTTCTCTTTCGCGTTGCAAAAGGGAGCGGGTAAATTCATAATTTTCTTTGGCGTCTTTATCACGCGGATTGAGCGTGAGAGCTTGCTTGTAAGCATTAAGCGCCTGCTGATAGAATTTCATGCGCTCTTCAATAGGGGCATCTTTGCCGCGCTGAACAAGAGCATTGCCAATGTTGTAGTGTGCTTCGGCACGCAGCTCAGAGCTGAGCTCTGGATTTTGAGCAAGCAATTCAAACTGCTTGATGGCAGCGTCGTAGTCTTTTTTCTTGTAATCGGCGCTGGCATTATTGAAGAGCGCCTCTTTTTTTTCTTCAAGGGAAGTTTTCTCGGAAAGGACTTTTTCGTAGTGCCGTTTAGCTGCATCGTATTCGCCACGATGAAAGGCGCGGTTGCCTCGCTCAATATCCAAGAACTGCGCCTGTGCAGGGCTATGGAATAGCACAGCAACAGCTGATGCAAAAAACAGTAGATTTTTCATGCATTACCCTCCTTCACGCTGCGCCGTTCTCCGGTAAGCGATTCTAACACCAAAAGCGAAAGAGCAATGATGAGAAAAATCTGAAAACGGTCATCGTAGTCGACAAATTCCCTTGAAGAGAGCTCTTCTTTTTTGAGCGTGTTGAGTTCGGAAATCAAAGGCTCTAAGCCGGTAGTGTTTACATCAACGCGATAAAAGTTCCCGCCAGTTTTATCGGCAAGTAAACGCAACGGCTCAGGAGTAAAGACGGTGGTTACAATGCCATCTTTGCTACGCTTGAAATCAATGCGCTGCCCGTGTGCATTATAGATGGGGATTGGAGCAGGTTGGTCAGACCCAATGCCAATAGAGTAGATGCGGATGCGCTCAGCTTGAGCTTGCTCTATTGCTTTGTCGAGATTGCCACCAAAATCTTCCCCATCGCTTACGAACAGCACTACTCGGTTTCGGGATTGATTGCGTTCGCCAGCGGCTGCTCCAGCCTCAATACCCTTGAAAGCACGAATAGATTCGGAAAGAGCGGCGTAGAAGTTTGTGCCTTGCAGCTCAATAGCATCCGTGGAAACCACATCTAAAAATAGCTTAAGTGCATTCTTATCTGTGGTAAGCGGGCACTGTAGAAAAGCATCGCTAGCAAAGACAACAAGCCCAATTCTATCTTGACCCAGTTTATCAATCAAACGACCGATTTCATATTTGGCTTTTTGCAAGCGGTTCGGCTTGATGTCTTCGGCAAGCATGCTGTTGGAGACATCGAGCGCAATGACAATATCAATACCTTTCTTTTTGACTTCTTTTATGCGTGTGCCAATTTGCGGTGCAGCAAATGCGACAAGCAATGAAGCGACAGCAACCCATGTTAAAATGGCTTTCCAGATAAGCTTGGCACGACTGCGTGAAGCGGCAAGGCGACTAAGCGTGGCATGATTACCTATTTTCTTCAAAGCTGAAAAGCGCGCCCAAAGCCCATAAACAAAAAGCAGGGCGAGCGGGATAAGCGCCCACAACCATATCAGATGTTCGGGATAGCCAAAGCGCATACTGCAAATATACGCTGTTTAGCATATTGATATGCAAAGATGCAGATTCGGGTGCTGCATTGCGAAGGCAAGATTTGCATGAACGATTATGCAAAGATAGATGCTGGAAAATATATTAGAAGCTTTCAATACTTACGATTTGAACTCTGGAAAATCAGTATGGTTCAAAATCATTAAGCGATGAGTCGTCTTGCTCTAAATCGAAAGTTCGAGCTAGTCTCCGAATACAAGCCAGCTGGCGACCAGCCTAAAGCAATCAAGGAACTCACAGAAGGCGTGTTGCGGGGCGACAGGTATCAGACGCTGCTGGGGGTGACAGGTTCAGGGAAAACTTTCACTATCTCAAATGTGATTGCAAATGTCAATAAGCCTACACTTGTCATTTCGCACAATAAGACACTGGCAGCGCAACTATATGGAGAATTCAAGCAATTTTTTCCAAACAATGCCGTGGAGTATTTCATCAGCTACTACGACTTCTATCAGCCTGAGGCGTACATTCCAGCTAGCGATAAGTACATTGCTAAAGATTTTCGCATCAACGATGAAATTGATAGGCTAAGATTGCGAGCAACCAGTGCATTGCTTTCTGGGCGAAGGGATGTCATCGTGGTCAGCTCGGTCAGTTGTATCTACGGATTAGGGTCGCCCGAGGAGTGGGCAGGGCAGGTAATTGTGTTGGAAAAAGGGATGGTACGGACACGCAAAAGTCTTCTGCAGGAACTGGTGTCAATTCACTATACGCGTGATGATACTGGATTTGCGCGCGGCAAATTTCGCGTGCGCGGTGATAGCATCGACATTGTGCCCGCCTATGAAGACTATGGAGTAAGAGTAGAGTTTTTTGATGATGAGATTGATAACCTGTACCTGCTCGACATTAAGACGGGGGATGTGATAGAGTCTGTTGAGAGTATCACGATTTACCCAGCCAAGCAATTTGTAACGATGGAAGAAAACTTGCATCGAGCAATGCGAGAGATTCAAAAGGAACTGGCATGGCGACTGAGTGTGCTGCGAGCAGAGGGGAAGTATGTAGAAGCCCAGCGCTTAGAGGAGCGCACCAAATACGACCTTGAAATGATGCGAGAACTTGGATACTGCTCTGGCATTGAAAACTACTCGCGCCATCTTTCAGGACGCAAAGAAGGCGAGCGACCCTATTGCTTATTTGATTATTTCCCGAAAGATTTTCTGGTCATTATTGATGAGTCGCATGTAACAATTCCGCAAATTCGCGCCATGTATGCTGGTGACAGGCAGCGTAAGATGGTGCTAGTGGAGCATGGTTTTCGCTTGCCATCGGCACTTGATAACCGTCCATTGAAGTTCGAAGAATTCGAGGCGCTTTGTCCGCAGACTATCTTTGTGAGCGCAACGCCCGGAGAATACGAACTGCGCCAGTCAGGTGGCGTGGTTGTCGAGCAAATTATCCGCCCAACTGGCTTATTGGACCCAGAAATTGAAGTGCGACCTGTAAGGCATCAGATTGATGATTTATTGGAAGAAATCCGAAAGCGTGTGCAAGAAGGCGAAAAGGTCTTGGTGCTTACACTCACAAAGCGTATGTCAGAAGATTTGCAAGATTACTTGGACAAAGTTGGGGTGCGTTGTCAGTATCTGCATTCGGAGATAAAAGCTTTAGACCGTGTGCAGATTTTGCGTGACCTGCGCACAAATGAGTTTGATGTGCTCATTGGTGTCAATTTGTTGCGTGAAGGACTGGATTTGCCTGAAGTCTCGCTGGTAGCCATTCTTGATGCCGATAAGGAAGGATTTCTGCGCGATAAAAAATCGCTGTTCCAAATCGCAGGACGGGCGGCACGCCATGCTCACGGCAAAGTCATTCTCTACGCCGATAAAATCACGGCATCAATGCGTGAAGTTATCGATGAAACAAATCGCCGCCGGGCACTGCAAAAAGCCTATAATGAAGCACATGGCATTACGCCCAAGACCATTAAAAAATCGCTCGAGCAGGTAATCACGACGACCAGCGTAGCAGATGCAAACCGTAAGCTGCAAAAAGAGCGCTTGGGTATTCAAAGTTTCAATCCTGAAAATATACTCATGGAAGTGATGAGCCGAATGACCAGAGAAGAAAAGCTCAAGATGCTGGCTGACATGTATGAAGAAATGTACGATGCGGCAGAAAAGACAGACTATGAAAAAGCGGCGTATCTGCGCGATGAAATTGCGCGTCTGGAAGCGGCTTTAGACCTACGCAAATGATTTATGCTGTTGTTCCATGCTACAATGCAGCACAAACTTTGCCAACGCTACTGCATGCGCTCTCCAGCATCATTCCACGCGACCGCATCATTTGCGTCAATGATGGCTCAGAGGATGAGACCATGAATGTGCTATTGGCTCACGCTGTGCATGCCGTTGCACACGAGCGCAACAAAGGGAAGGGTGCGGCGCTCAAAACAGGGTTACACTACGCCTTGGCGAAAGGTGCCTCAGCAGTGCTGGTGCTGGATAGCGACCTACAACACAATCCGCATGATGCGCCCAAGCTAATTGGAGCTATTACAAAATTCGATATGGTCATTGGCTCGCGCCGAAGTGCAGCACAGTTCCGAAAATCTGCCATGCCATTAGCTCGGCAGCTCTCAAATCGTATCAGCTCGGGCATATTGTCTTATTTGCTCGGGCAAGACATCTTGGATTCACAATGTGGTTACCGAATTATTCGAGCTGAGTGTCTTAGAGCCATATTGCCGCTGTGCAAGGAAACAGGCTACATGTTCGAAACAGAGTTTCTCATCTACGCCATAAAGCAAGGCTTCAAGGTAGGTTTTGTGGAGATAGAGACAATCTACAGAGGAGAAAAAAGCTACATGCGCTATGCCACCGAGACAAAAAACTTTCTAAAGCTGGTTTGGAGAGAAATGCGCTTTTTGCCACCTGCCAAAAACCCCTAATGTATCTTGCATAGCAGCATTGGCGTTGCAAAATGCACAGCGTGCACGGACCAACCCTGCCATGCCCTAAGCTGTGGAAGACTGCACACCAAGCTGACGCATTTTGGCATCGAGCTGGGCAAGCAGTTTTTTGGGTGCTCGGAAGCGTACTTCTATATACTCACCGTCGTAATTCTTCTCGAGCACTTCGGCTTTATCGTGTAGCAAGCTGATGAATTTGTAGTCGGAAATATGCACGCGTGCCGTGCGTTCTTGGAATTCAGAGTCTAACACGCTGGCAAGCATGTGTTTGAGCGGCTCAATGCCGATACCTCGTTCAGCTGAAGTGAAGACCAGATTAGGATACCGCTCTTTAACGGCAGCAAAATCAAAGAAGTCAGGTAGCAAGTCAATTTTATTAAATACCGTGATGGTAACTTTGCTTGAAACATTAAGCTCTGCAAGGGTTTGCTGCACGATTTGGATTTGCTCTTCAAAGTTGGGATGAGCGCTATCGACCACATGCAAGAGAATATCGGCATCGCGGACTTCTTGCAAAGTGGATTTGAAGCTTTCGACCAACCTATGTGGCAATTTGCGAATAAAGCCAACGGTGTCTGAAATCAGGACTTGCTTGTTGCGCCCAAGAATTAACCGGCGTGTAGTAGTGTCAAGCGTGGCAAAGAGTTTGTTTTCGCCTTTCAGATGTGCGTGAGGACAGAGTGCATTCATCAAGGTTGTCTTGCCAGCATTGGTGTAGCCGACAAGTGCAATGCGAATTGCGTTTTCACGCCATTTGGTTCGGGTGTGATGTTGCTTATCGAATTCACTGAGTTTGCGTCTAAGTGTGACAATGCGTTGCCAGACCAGGCGGCGGTCTGTCTCGATTTGTGTCTCACCGGGACCTCTCGTGCCAATGCCGCCCTTTTGCTTAGAAAGATGGGGCCACTGACGAGTCAGGCGTGGCAAAAGATATTCTAACTGTGCAAGTTCGACTTGCAACTTTGCTTGCGCCGACTTAGCATGCACGGCAAAAATCTGCAGAATGAGCGTGGTGCGGTCAATGATTTTACACCCTAAAACTCTCTCCAAATTGCGCACCTGCACAGGCGAGAGGTCCTCATCGAAGATAACCACATCTACGCCCTTTGCTTTGACAAAGGTGGCTAACTCATTGACCTTACCTTTGCCCACATAAAAGGTAGGGTCAAGTTGTGTGCGTTCTTGGATGAACTTGTGCAGAACGATGGCTCCAGCAGTGTCAGCAAGTTGTTCCAGTTCGCTGAGGTAGTCTTGCACTTGAGATTTGAGTACTTCTGGTGGGCGACTGACGCCAACTAATACAGCTTTTTCACGAAAGACTTGTGTATCCAATCCTAAGCAGGTTTAGTGACAGAAATTTTGCATAAGTTTCAATGCCTGAATTTAAAAGAAAAAACTCTTTGTATGCAACATAGTCGCTATCATGGAGCGACTTTCTCAATGATGCAAACGGCATGTGCTGTTGCGCCTTCACCTTTGCCAACAAACCCCAATCCTTCACTGGTGGTAGCCTTAATGGAAACACAATCCAGCTCGAGATGAAGGCAGCGAGCGATATTTTTACGCATTTGTGGAATGAACGGAGCAATTTTCGGCTGTTCCAAAAGCAACGTGGCATCGACGTTGACGGGCTTGTAGTGATGCCGTTCCAAAAGCTGGCGCACTTTTTTGAGTAAGGTTTGGCTATCAATATCTTTAAATGCTGGGTCGCTGTTTGGAAAATGCTTGCCAATATCGCCGAGCGCTGCTGCACCCAAGAGCGCATCACAGATAGCATGCAACAACACATCGGCATCGCTATGTCCATCAAGCCCTTTATCGTGGGGAATATCTACACCGCCGATGATGAGCTTACGCCCAGCAACAAGCGGATGAATGTCAATGCCAATGCCAATTCGCATCATAAACAAGTAAGTTTGAGTTCGTCTACGACAACAAATCTAAACTAAACAAAAGTATGACTCAAAAATTGCTCTCGTCCAAGATACTCTCACTTGGCGTGCTCTGTGCGTTTGTACTATACACAACTGTTGGCTGTCAGCATGTTGCCACTGTTGATGACCCGATTTACAGCAAGCATACTGACCTAAAAATGCCCCTGATGATAAACCACGCCAGTGCAAGCGATAGTGCGCAACGCCCAGCAACAAGCACAGCCGACGACATGAGGGTCACCAACCGCACTGGGCTGACCATTTTGGTAATTGGCGCCGCTGTGCTGATTGTAGCTACGCCGCTTATCCTGTCGCGAATCCTAAGCAGCGGTGGTCGTCAGCAAGATGAAGCGGACGACAAAGTAGGAATTTCCGCAGCACCTGAAGCAAAAGGACATTGAGCCATGACAAATGTTGAGAAAAAAATACCTGTTAATATCCTGACAGGCTTTTTGGGAAGTGGAAAGACCACGTTGCTCAAGCGACTGTTAGCCGAAAATCAAGGGCAACGCAAAATTGCCATCTTGATGAACGAGATTGGTGAAATTTCTATTGATGCAAAACTAATCGAGGGGTTTTCGGTTGAAGTATTTGAACTCAACGATGGCTGCATTTGCTGCACTGTCAATGAAAATTTTGTCCAAGTGCTCGATGAAGTGAGCACAAAACTCTCACCCGACCTGCTGGTCATCGAAACCACAGGCGTTGCAGACCCACTCTCAATAATTTACTCGCTGATAAATCCAAATGTCGTGCTCGATGCAGTCATTACAACTGTGGATGCAAAAAACTTCTTGAAGGTCAAAGATGATGTGGGAGTCTGGCGCGAGCAAATTGAAGCCGCTGATGTAGTTTTGCTGACAAAAACTGACCTTGCAAGTGCCAACGACATTGAGCAAGTGAAAAATGAAATTCGCGCCTGCAACACGCATTGCTCGATGTTTGAGTCATCTACCGCGGCACTGGACCTTATCTTCGGTGTGGCGTATCCACGAAAGTCACTGGATGTAGAGACAGCAGAACTTGAGCGCAGACACGCACATTTAGAGCACGACCGAATTGAAACTTTTCGTCTCAAAGGGCAGGAAACGTTCAATTTGGAAACGCTGCAAAATGCATTAGCAGATTTACCCCCAGCTCTCTGGCGACTGAAAGGATTAATTCGATTAGACGACCAGCCTCAGACCTTCATTCTAAACTATGCCTTTGGACGATACACGATTGAAGACTGCATCAGTCATGCAGAAGGATACGATTTGGTGTTTATCGGCAAAGGGATTTTGGCACAAAAAGAACAGCTCATAATGCATCTGCAGCAGGCTTTAATCCATAGTTGAGAGTAGGTTAAGCCAACAAGGTTGCTATGCTCTGTATGCCTTGAATCTGCTATCCAACATCCGACAGCCCATACTTATGACGGAAGTGCCGAATGTAGTAATCGCGAATGCCTTTGTGTTCGGGGCGACGTAGGTGAGGGTCCTGCGCAACAAGAGCAAAGGCGGCTTGGCGTGCAGACTGCAAAATGTCGACATCTTCGTTAAGATTAGCAATTTTGAGGTTGGTAATGTTACCAGATTGCTGTGTGCCCATGATGTTGCCTGCGCCGCGCAGCTGTGCATCAACTTCGGAGATTTTGAACCCATCGTTGGTGGCTTCCATGGTAGAAAGACGCACTTTGGCATCGGCAGAAAGCTTATCGTAGAGAAGGTAACAATAAGATTGCTCCGAGCCACGACCGACGCGCCCGCGTAGCTGATGCAATTGTGCCAAACCAAATCGCTCAGCATGTTCAATAACCATGATGGTAGCATTCGGCACATCGACGCCTACTTCAATTACAGTAGTGCCGACCAAGACACGCGTCTTGCCAGAACGAAACAGTTGCATCTCCTCCTCTTTCTCGTAAGGAAACATCCGCCCATGAATTAGCCCGACACGATAGTCAGCAAAGACATGATTTTTCAAATACTCATAGCTTTCAACCGCCGCCGCTAAATCCACTTTCTCGGATTCTTCAACCAACGGATAGACAATGTAAGCCTGCCGACCTTTGCGAAGCTCTTCTTTGACAGCTTCATAGACTTTATCTCGCTCAGATTCATGGCGCAAGTAGGTTATAATAGGCTTCCGATGTTTGGGCATTTCGTCAATGATGGAGACATCTAAATCGCCGTAGAGTGTCATGGCAAGAGTGCGAGGAATGGGTGTGGCAGTCATAAGAAGAATGTGCGGATTGAGTGCTTTATCCTGCAAGGCTTTGCGCTGCAGGACGCCGAAACGATGCTGCTCATCGATGATAGCTAAACCCAGATTGTGAAACTGCACTTTGTCTTGAATCAAGGCGTGGGTGCCGACCACGATTTGAGTTTTACCTGTAGCAATGCTCTCAAGGAGTTCTTCGCGTAGCTTTTTGCGCTGTTTGCCAACCAAGAGCTCAATGCTGACGCCTAAGGGAGAGAGCATGGATTTGAGCGTCAGGTAGTGCTGTGTGGCTAAAATTTCGGTAGGTGCCATGAAGGCGCATTGCACACCATTGTCGAGAGCTATCATCATAGCAAATGTGGCAACGAGTGTTTTTCCGCTGCCAACATCGCCCTGCAGTAAGCGATTCATTTGCATACCGCTGCGCAAATCAGCACGAATTTCCTTGATGACGCGCTTTTGTGCGTCAGTCATCTCATATGGCAAAGAGCGATAGAGCTTGTAGGTAAAATCACCGACTTTTTCAAACGGGGTGGCATGAACGGTGCTGGAAATTTCTTCTTTACGCAAGGCAAAAAGCAATTGCATGAAGAAAAGTTCTGTCCACTTAAGTCGAAAACGAGCGCGCTCGAGCTCTTCGAGGCTTTGGGGAAAATGAATGTGTGTGTAGGCATCTTTAAGTGGCATAAGACAATATGCTTCAAGCAGAGCAGGGGAGAGATTTTCCTCAATGTATGGGGCGGCTTGGTCAAGCAACTGTCGCATCAGGCGGCGAATGGCACGCGTATTGAGCCCCACTTGTTTCATAGCTTCGGTCGTGGAATAGAGTGAGACGATTTTGCCTGTGTTAAAGAGCTCATAGTCGTTAAGTTCGCCGTCGTGGGTATCTGCCTCAGTTGTAGAGAGCTTGTCAAAGTCAGGGTGAAGCATTTGTGGTCTGGAGCCAAAAAAACCGACCTTGCCCGACACGGCTAAGGCTTCACCTGCCTTGAACATCTTTTGCAAATACGCTGCACCTTGAAACCAAGTCAGTTCCAGCACGCCTGTCTTATCGAAGAGATGCACCACAAGGCGACGGTTTTTCCAAGAACTGCCTTCAAGACGCACCGATTTAATTTCACCAACCACTGTGGCAAGCTCACCTTCACGAAGTGCAGCAATGCTTTTGATAAGCGTGCGATTGAGATAGCGGCGTGGAAAGAAATTCAAAAAATCTTCAAAAGTGCGAATGCCCGCCCGATACAGCGCATCCGCCCGATTCGGACCAATGCCCTTGAGAAATTTGATGTCTGTCTGGAAAAAGTTTGCTTGAAGCATGACCATCAAATCCCTAAACTGCATAAAAATACGCTAAATTCCTTCTACGAGAAGGCGTGACGACAGCAACAGTCCCTGACTTTCCAAAACCACAATGACCCTGCTGGCACTGATGACAACCAAAAGCCGCCATGCCAAGCACTCAAAGCGCAACCTCACCCTGTCTGCTGGTGCAGACATCTCTCTCCTTGCTGAAAGAAAGGGCGTTTCGACAGCGCCGAAACAAGGTGAGGTTGTAAGGTCAAGCTATCCTATCCATGGCAAGCCATTTTGCAAGAACATCTTTTTGGCGTTAGGTTTATGAAAACAAGAGACCAAAATCCGAAAGAACGTATGCCAACCGACCAGCCATTTTCGCATCTTGATACTGCTGGCAACCCAACTATGGTGAATGTGAGTGAAAAACCTATCACTCACCGAATGGCAAAAGCCCGAGCAATCGTGGAACTGGGCGAAGCGATTCTGGCACACTTGCAACAGGGAGAAATTCACACCAAGAAAGGGGCAGTGTTTCAAACGGCTATCATCGCTGGCGTGATGGCGGCTAAGAAAACAGGCGAGCTCATTCCTCTCTGTCATCCGCTGGGCTTGGAAAATTGCCGCATCGAAATTATGCCGATTTCTTCAACCGAAATTGCCATTGAGTGCACGGCTGAACTGCATGGCAAAACGGGCGTAGAAATGGAAGCGCTCACAGGTGCAACGCTTGCCGCCCTGACGGTCTACGACATGTGCAAATCGCTCTCGCATGCAATTGTCATCAAAGAAATTAAATTGCTTGAAAAACGCGGAGGTAAATCAGATTTCAAAGTATGACAGGGCTTTATGGACTGGTGTTAGCAGGCGGAAAAAGCTCGCGCATGGGTCGCGACAAAGGGTCGCTGAACTATCACGGTATGTCGCAGCGTGAATATGGCTACCGACTGCTCTCGAAGTTCTGTGAAGCGGTGTTTGTGTCCTGCCGCCGCTCGCAGGCTGAACACATTGAGCCACACTTGAACGTGCTCTTCGATAAGGTTGAAAATCTCGGTCCTGCAGGTGGTATTCTCACAGCATTGGAATACAAGCCTGATGTAGCGTGGTTGGTCGTTGCCTGTGATTTACCCTTTTTGGATGAAGCATCGATTGCATACTTGATTAGCCAGCGTGACCCCGAAAAAGTAGCAACGGCTTACCAAAACCCTGATGACCATTTGCCCGAGCCCTTGATTGCGATTTGGGAGCCTAAAAGCTATTCAGGCTTATTGGAGACGGTCTCAAAAGGTCAGAATTGTCCCAGAAAATTTTTGTTAAGCCATCCCTGCAAACTGGTTTTGCCTGAATCGAAGGAAAGTCTTGCCAACATCAACACGCCCGACGAGTACGAACAAGCGCGGGCACGCTTATCAAAAACGGCATAACTCATGCGCCTGCTGGTGTGCATGATGCTCGCCTTTGGTGCCACGCTTGCTAAAGCGCAAGCAAAGTGGCAAGGAAAAATTCCGCCGAAGTATGAATTTCGAGCCGCATGGATTGCAACCGTCAGTAACATTGATTTTCCATCTCGTAAAGGATTGCCTGCCGATTCGCAGCGCTTGGAATTTCAAGCCATTTTGGATACGCTCAAGCAGTGTGGAATCAATGCAGTGGTGGTGCAGATTCGTCCTGCCGCCGATGCGTTCTATCCCAGTCCGCACGAACCTTGGTCAGAATGGCTAACAGGCACGCAGGGCAAGGCGCCCGAGCCATACTACGATGTGCTGGCGTTTATGATTGAGTCGGCACATCAACGCAATTTGGAATTTCATGCATGGTTCAACCCTTACCGTGCTGTGTTTGATGTCGAGAGCGCCAGTCTTGCGCCCAACCATATCACCGTTCTTAAGCCAGAGTGGTTTTTTCAATACGGCAAAAAGAAATACTTCAATCCCGGATTGCCAGAAGTGCGGCACTACATCACCGAACTGATTGCCGATGTGGTCCGCCGCTACGACATAGATGCTGTGCACTTTGATGACTATTTCTACCCTTATCACATTCCCAACGAACCTTTTTGTGCCGATAGCGCAACTTTTCGGCAATACCCTAACGGATTTACTTCGATTGAAGACTGGCGCCGACACAATGTAGATTTGCTCATTGAAGCCGTGCACCAAAAAATTTTGTCCATTAAGCCGAAAGTAAAGTTTGGCATCAGCCCGTTTGCCGTGTGGCGCAATCGGAAAGATGATAAAGCAGGTTCAGCCACTTCCGCTGGTCAGCCGACCTACGACTACCTATATGCCGATGTGCGCAAGTGGCTAAAAGAAGGCTGGATTGATTATGTTGCCCCGCAACTGTATTTCCCGATTGGATTTTCGCGTGTGCCTTACGAGGTCATGGTGGCGTGGTGGAGTAGAAATTCGTTTGGCAGGCATCTTTACATTGGACAAGCCGCCTATCGCATTGGTCAAGATTCGCTGTGGAAAAATCCTTCCGAACTGCCGAATCAATTGCGGCTGAATCGAGCCAATCCGACAGTGAAAGGTAGCATTTATTTCAGCACGCGCTCACTGCTGAAAAATCCCTTAGGCATATTAGACACACTGAAGCATGATTTTTACCGCACCCCGGCGCTGATTCCACCAATGCCGTGGAAAGACCGAGTGCCGCCGCGCCCGCCCAAAAACTTGACAATCACAAGCAGCGACACAGGCATCACGCTGACTTGGCAGAAGCCACGACCTGCGCGGGACAAAGACACAGCTGCTTACTTCGTGGTCTATCGCTTTGGTCTCAAGCAACCTCTTGCGCTTCACGACCCACGCCATATCGTGGCAGTGGTGCGCGATACCGTGTGGCATAGCCGTAGCACCGATGCTGGCAAATACGCTGTAACGGCAGTTGACCGCTTGCACAATGAAAGTCAGCCTGCTCAAGTGATGTGGTCTCGTCGGACATTTCGGCGTGCTGAGGCAACTTCAAGGTAGCACTAAGCCGCCTGCGCATGCAATAGCGCAAGGGAGATTTTTTGCAACATTGTCAGGCGTTTTGCAACTTTGGTAAAACAGGGGCATCAATTCATGTCAGGTCATCGCATTCAGCAGCATTTGCGGCAGTTGCAACGCTCTAAGCCGGTGCTGATTGCGGTTGTTTCGGCGGTAGGATTTGGTTTGGCAGCGCTTTTTCAAATAGCAGGCGTGTTGGAAGTGGCAGAGTTGAAATTGCTCGATGTGCGCTTTCTTAGCGGCTATCGAGCGGAGCGGGAAGATAACTCAGTCGTGCTTGCCGCCATTGACCAAAGTAGCCTGACCTATTTCCAAAAGCAGGGACAAAGCTGGCCGTGGCCACGAGAATTTTATGCCGCATTGGTGCGCTACCTGACCAAAGCTGGTGCTCGCATAATCGCCTTCGATATTGATTTTTCGCAGCCTGACTTTGACCGACTCAATGTCGATGCCGCTGAATCCGATAAAGCATTTGCCGAAGCCCTCAAAGAAAATGGTCGCTCACTTTTAGCAGTGTATTTGTCCGAAAGCGACTCGGCGACATCTTTGGACACGAGTGTGCACGCCAAGCATTTTTTGCGTGTAACTGACGCGCATCGCCATGCAATACCGACCTACCAAAGTGCCGAAGCGCCACTTCCGATGTTTCAAGAAGGCAGTGCCAAGTTAGGTGTCGTCAATTTTCAGAGCGACCGAGATGGTATTGCACGGCGTGTTCCGCTATTGTGCAAACTTGGTGAAAAGTATCTACCTTATTTCGGACTCGGATGCTTTTTGCTCTCAAAAGGTATCACCAATCTGGATTCCCTGCTTGAGCGTATTCCTGTAGCTAACGATGGCACATTTTTGCTTTACTGGTATGGCAAAGGCGGTCCGCAGGGCGCTTTCAAATACTATCCGATAGCCGCTCTGATTGCATCTGCCATCAAAGTTGAGCAGGGAGAAGTGCCAGATATTCCTCCCGACGAGTTGCGCGACAAACACATCATCATTGGGGCATCGGCAGCAGGGCTGTTGGATTTCAAACCGACGCCTTTTACGCCACTGGAGCCTTACCCCGGCATGGAGATTCATGCGACGATGCTCGCTAATCTGCTCAATGCGCACTATCTTCGGCAACCGCCTCGCTGGGCAGAATACCTTTTGGCGGCGTGTCTTGCTCTCGTGGCGGCGGTAAGTTTTTTCATGAGCAGTCGAGTCAGTGTCAGTGTGGTGCTAACGCTGATGTGGATACTGCTCTATCTTGCCGTGGCGTATCTGCTTTTCGTGTTCATGCGCTGGTGGATGCCTGTAGCGTTTCCGCTCACGGCACTGGCATTGGTTTTTGCTCTATCTGCTGTGGTAAGTTATGCTACGGAGGGCAGTCAGAAACGGGAACTGCGCAAAGTGTTTAACCGCTACCTTAGTCCCCGCGTCATTGATAGCATCATTGCCAACCCCGATGAAGTTGAGCTGGGCGGCAAAGAAATTGAAGCCACTGTGTTTTTCTCCGACATTGAGGGTTTTACCAGCATTTCCGAGACGCTTTCGCCGAAGGAATTGGTGCGGTTTCTGAACGAATACTTCACCGTCGCCAGCCGCATCATCTTAGACCGCGAAGCTATGGTTGATAAATACATCGGCGATGCCATCATGGCAATTTTTGGTGCGCCTATTCCCAAAGACCTGCATGCGGCATCTGCCTGCCTCACTGCACTTGAAATTCAGCGTCAGTTGCAGGCATTTTACAAAAAGAAAAGTGCCGATCTGCCACACTTTCAGACGCGCATCGGACTAAACAGTGGAAAAATGGTTATAGGCAACATTGGCTCAGAAATGCACATGGATTACACTGTTATCGGTGATGCGGTCAATCTGGCGTCTCGTCTGGAAGGTGTCAATAAAGAATATGGCACCAACATCATCATCAGTGAAAGCACTTACCAACAAGCCAAAGATTTGATTGAGGCTCGCGAGTTGGATTACCTGCGTGTTAAAGGCAAAGCCATCCCAATTCGGATTTATGAACTACTTTGCGAAAAAGGTGGGCTTTCGCCGATGGAGCAAGAAAAAGTTGAGCGCTTTGCCGAAGCCCTGTCGCTCTACCGCAAACAGCAATGGGAAAAAGCCATAAAATGCTTTGAAGAAATTTTGAAGCTCTTTCCTGACGACGGTCCCTCTAAGACCTACATCCGACGCTGCCAAATGCTTGCCGAAGAAACACTCCCAGAAGATTGGGACGGTGTCTATGTCATGAAAACAAAGTAGCACAAAGCATTTTTGCAGTTATACCAAGACGGCTTGCCCTCACCTGAATCCTTTTCCAAAAGGGAGAGAAAAAACTTGAAAAACCAAAGAAAAAAGCATATCTTGAAACGAAAAACCACATTCCTGCGCTTACTTCTGTCGGACTTTACCAAAGGAGGCAGTATGGCTCAATAATCCATTACGCTGAACATGAGACGACAAAGATTTCCCGACATCTTGCCGCAAAAAACCCAAAGCAGGGTTGCATCGCTTCTCTCAACCCTCTCGCCTGAACTGCTGTGGCAGCTTGCCCTTGAGCAACTCGATATCGCCATCGTTATTAAACACGCCAATGGCGAAATGATCTATGCCAACCAAAGATTCTGCGACCTTATAGAATGCTCAAAAGAAGACATCATCGGCAGGAAGATTGAAGAGGTTCTGCCTCAAAAAAATTACGAACAGCAGAAAGCCTTATTAGAAAAAGAGCGCGAAAAGCAGCTATCAGGAAAATCCGGCGTTTATGACTTGGAGCTTGAAGTCTCAAGCGGCAAAACCAAAACCGTGCGCATTCATGCCTCACCCATTTTTGACCGTGATAAAAATTACTTGGGTAGCATTGGCATTGCAACCGATGTCAGCCGTGAAGCCTCTGCGCTTAAAGCCGTCAGCAATGCCGAAGCCCTGCTTGCCGCCGTGTTCCATGTAGCAAATGTTGGACTCTGCATCACTGATTCAGAAGGCAAAGTAATTGCTGCAAATCCTGCCCATTCCAAAATTGATGGCTACACGCAAGAGGAACTTGTGGGCGAATTGTTCACGAAAGTCCTGCCCCCTGAACTGCGAGAAGACGCGCTGAAACTGCATCACGAGTATATGGCTGGGGAGTGGGATAACATCTCAGGCGAGTGGCAAGTGTTGCACAAAAATGGCACCCGGCGTGATGTGGCTGTTAGTGTAGCGCGACTCATTTTGGATGACGGACGAAAGTTTAGAGTATCCGCCCTTACCGACCTCACCGAGCAGAAGCAGATTGAACGCCAACTGCGCTACCAAGCCCAACTGCTTGAAAATGTGTCGGACGCCGTTATGGCAGTTGATAACGACTATATCATTACCAGTTGGAACGCTGCCGCTGAAAAACTCTACGGCTGGACTGCCGCCGAAGTGCTGGGAAAAAAGCTTTATCCAGTTCTGCCATACAACATACCTCAACGGGGCAAGTGAAGCAAGATAGCCAATAAATGCTATGCAAAGCTGGCAAATGGGTTGGCGAAGTAGCACAAAAGCGCAAAGACGGCACCGAGGTGATTGTCGAAGCCTGCGTTTCCTATCTTCGCAATGAGAAAGGCAACATCATCGGAATGGTCTCCATCAACCGAGACATCACCGAGCAAAAGCGGTATGCAGAAGAGCGCCAGCGGCTTTATGAACAGCTCCAGCACCTGCAAAAAATGGAATCTATTGGCAGATTGGCGGGCGGCATTGCGCATGACTTTAACAACATTTTAGCCGCCATTTTAGGCAATGTGAAAGTGGCCACTGAAAAAACCACCGATGAAAAGGTTACAAAATATCTCTCCCGCATCAAAGCCGCTTCCGAACGCGCCAGCGCGCTCACCCAAAAGCTTTTGGGTTTTGCTCGCCAAGGCAAATATGTCCCTGCGCCCGTTGACCTTTTTGACTGTGTGCGCAATGTGGTGGAGATGTTGGAGCACACGATTGATAAACG
>PHFL01000060.1:22230-124951 GCA_002794105.1 Candidatus Thermochlorobacter aerophilus
TTTCCTATCTCGCAATGAGAAAGGCGAAATCATGGAGCGGTTTGCATTAAACGCGATGTAACTGAGCAGAAGCAGATTGAACGCCAACTGCGCTACCAAGCCCAACTGCTTGAAAATGTGTCGGATGCGGTTATTGCTGTTGATAACGACTATATCATTACCAGTTGGAATCGCGCCGCTGAAAAACTCTACGGCTGGACTGCCACCGAAGTGCTGGGAAAAAACATTTATCGAGTTCTGCCAACAACATACCTCAACGGGGCAAGTGAGCAAGATGCAATAAAGGCTATGCAAAGTGCTGGCAAATGGGTTGGCGAAGTAGCACAAAAGCGCAAAGACGGCACCGAGGTGATTGTCGAAGCCTGCGTTTCCTATCTTCGCAATGAGAAAGGCAACATCATCGGAATGGTCTCCATCAACCGAGACATCACCGAGCAAAAGCGGTATGCAGAAGAGCGCCAGCGGCTTTATGAACAGCTCCAGCACCTGCAAAAAATGGAATCTATTGGCAGATTGGCGGGCGGCATTGCGCATGACTTTAACAACATTTTAGCCGCCATTTTAGGCAATGTGAAAATGGCCACTGAAAAAACCACCGATGAAAAGGTTACAAAATATCTCTCCCGCATCAAAGCCGCTTCCGAACGCGCCAGCGCGCTCACCCAAAAGCTTTTGGGTTTTGCTCGCCAAGGCAAATATGTCCCTGCGCCCGTTGACCTTTTTGACTGTGTGCGCAATGTGGTGGAGATGTTGGAGCACACGATTGATAAACGCATTGAAGTGGTCGTTGAGCCTGCCAGCATGCCCACCAAAGTCATAGGCGATAGAACCCAGCTTGAGCAAGTGATTTTGAACATCGCTATCAATGCTGTGGATGCCATCATGCCCACGCTGGAAAAAAAGCAGCATGGCGTATTGCGTTTTGCGTGGCGTTCAGGCGTGCGCGAGGAAATCAAGGACGTCAATAAGCATTTGTTGCTTGATCAACCATATTTCTGTCTTGCAATTTCAGATTCAGGCATTGGTATTCCGAAGGAGATTCAGAAGAAAATTTTTGAGCCCTTTTTCACGACGAAAGAAATTGGCAAAGGCACAGGGTTAGGGTTAGCAATGGTGTATGGAATTATGCAAAATCATCATGGCGCGGTGTATGTCGAGTCAGAGGTTGGTAGAGGTGCTACATTTGAGCTGTATTTTCCACAAGTGTTGGAAAGCCAAACGGAAAATGGCGTTAAGGAAACCTACATTAACCAAAAGCTGATGAGTAACAAAAGAGTTTTGATTGTCGATGATGAAGACATGCTCCGAGAGTTGCTGACGGAGCAACTGACGGAGGCGGGTTATGCAGTATGTGAAGCAAGCAATGGTGTGGAGGCAATCGAGGTACTCAAGCGCTTACAAGCAGAGCAGGTGCGTGTGGATGCAGTGGTGCTGGATATGAACATGCCGAAGATGGATGGGGCAAAAGCCTTTGCCGAGATTCGTGCGCTTTTTCCAAGAATGCCGATTCTCATTGCCACGGGGTATGCGCAGGATGAGATGGTGCAGAAGGTGGTGGAAAGTGGAGCCAATGGTGTGCTGGTCAAGCCATATGATGCAGAGGCATTGTTTGAGAAACTGAACGAGATTCTCAAAGTGCGTGCGTGAGAGGTTCTAAGCTCCGACTCGTTAAAGTAACCCACCTTTCTCCACTGTAGCAAGCCCAGCTGCACAACCAGTGCAGCAAAAAAACCACTGCTGGATGCTTTACTTTGCCATCCTTGGTTTCAGCGTGCGAATCTCACCTCTCATCCCCTAAGCGGGCAGGGTGGTTACAAAGACCGCCAAAGTTTGGAAGCTGTGTTAAAGCGAGCTACACGGTTAGTGGGCACCGAAGAGCCAAGAATATCGGCGTGGGTAAAATAGCCGCTGACATAGACCTCACTACCCACGATAGACAGCGCATTAACCGTGCCATCCACACCGTTACCTGTGCCAAGAATGCTCCATGTATTGGTGCTGGTATTAAATCGTGCCACATAGTTGGCGGTAATTGATGATTTGCCCGTGTTGATCCGTGTAAATGCGCCGCCGGCGTAGAGGTCGCTGCCAGATACTGCCAAAGCATAAACGGTGCCGTCAATGCCGGTGGTGCCGAGTTTGCTCCAAGTATTAGTGCCCGTATTGAAGCGAGCAATGCAATTGACGCGCAAGGGCGATTTCCCAACATTGGCTTGAGTGAATTCGCCGCCGACATAAACATCATAACCAGCTACAGCTAGTGCAAAAACCTGTCCATTTACCCCATTGCCTGTATTGGAAGAGAGCGGACTCCAGACCCTGCGTTGGAGGTCAAAGTAAGCGACGTTGTTAGCAGCAATTGGCGAACTACCTGCATTAGCTTGAGTGAATTCGCCGCCGACATAAAGAACACTGCCCGACACTGCCAAAGCAAAAACCTCGCCATTGACGCCATTGCCGGTGTTGGATGCTAGCGCACGCCAAGTGTTTGTTTGCACATTGAAGCAAGCAACATTGTTGGCAGGCACTGGTGTGCTACCGACATTGACTTCAGTAAAATTGCCACCGACATAGAGCTCATGACCTATGACCGTCAGTGCATTGACAGGACCATCTACACCATTGCCACCATCCGTGCCAAGGGCATGCCAAGTGTTGTTGCGAAGGTGAAAGTAGGCGATGTTGTTGGCAGGCACTGGTGTGCTACCGACATTGACTTCAGTAAAAGTGCCACCGACGTAGAGCAGCGTATCGCCGACGACCGCCAGTGCAAACACTTGACCATTGACGCCATTGCCGGTGTTGGATGCTAGCGCACGCCAAGTGTTTGTTTGCACATTGAAGCAAGCAACATTGTTGGCAGGCACTGGTGTGCTACCGACATTGACTTCAGTAAAATTGCCGCCTACATAAACTTCATTGCCAATCACAACTAATGCTCTAACCAAACCACTGACTCCATTGCCGCCCGTGCCAAACGTGCGAACTGTATCCGTGCGAGCCGTATCGGTGCGCGCTGTATCCAGCTTGCTAAAGCATCGCAAAAAGATGGGTTCGCCGTGCTGACCGAAGTGCATAGCGTAGCCTTCTACTTGAAACAAGCCCTGAATGCCAGAACGCAAGGTCCCATCAGGGTTAAGTGCATCTTCTAAGGGTCGCAAATGAAGCTCTTGTGCCGCAGCACATATTCTTAAGCTCAGCAGCATGAAAAAGATGAACAGCTTTTTCATGAAGTTGTCAATGTCGGTTATGTCAGTTACAAGAATTGGTATGGCAGATACTGGGCAAGAAATTATGAAATACGTCGTGTTTAGTCAAGCACCTTGCGTGTGATGTGCTGATGCTACTCCAAAACAGAAGCATGATAGAAAATGAACGCTCTTTGCCAAAGAGAGGGCTTTTAGTATAAACTTTTCAACAAAGAAAATTAATGTGTCATTTCCATTTCAATCCCACATTGGTGCAATTAGAATCCGCCGCAACGAGACGAAATCTGACGCAAATTTACCACTTTTTCCGCAAATTTCCAAATCAGCATTTTCCGAGAGCATAAACTTTTAAGGCAGCATAGTTAAGGCAACTAACGAGCTTGCCTAAATCAACAGGCTTGGTCGGTTTGATTTTCAGACAAGCGTCAAAATGAGAACTTCATTCAGATTACACGAAAGATGAGCATTGTCAACAATGTGGAGCCTGAACCTTATAATATGCGCAGCCATTGCAAATTGCTGCATAATATCGTCGAAGTTGAAGATTGTGTTGGCAAGATATGTGCCATTTGGTCATTAGGGTTAGATGCAAGCGGATTCGGGTGCAAGTAATACTTGATGGGCATTTGTTGGTTCCTTTCATTCAATGTTAGCAGAATCAGCAAAGTTACTTTATTTTTTGGGTACCAGATTGTTAGACATTATTTTGAGTGGATGTGTTTTTAATAGTTTGCACAACTTCTTGACTAAACACTTTGCTAAGCTCCGCATTACCGAGATGTTGCTCAAAGAATCCTAAAATTTGGCGATATTTGGCTCTAAGGTCTTGGAGTGAGAGATTTGGGAGAGTATCGGCATGAGCGATTGCTTTTCGGAATGTGTTTAATTGTTCTGCATTTCTGTAGAAGTCTGTTAAATTAAATCGTGAGTATAAATCTGCAAGGTATTGATAGGGTTCTCTGGCTCTGGCAATGCGAGAAAGTTCGGCGTAGAGTTTTTGATTATTTTCGTAGTTAGAGATGGAAAGCAGTTCAGCGATGCGGCAAATAATAGCTTCCCAAGCTGAAAGAATAGCTAATCCGAGTTGTTCGTGTTCGAATTGCCAGCGTGCGATTTTAAGATAGCGTGCCCATTCTTTAGTTTCAGCGGCGAGCATTTGAGGTAATTTTTGAAGAAATGGCAGGAGAAGTTTAGCTGGTGGCGGAAGTGCTTGCTGATGTTTTGAATCGGCAAAATAGTTCTGAATGCCTTTTGCTTCTTGCCCCACTCTTTGGCTATCATTTATCTGTAGTGCCGTTGAGAAGGTGCTTAAAGCCTGTGTGAGGTGTTTATCGCTTAGTAATTCTACTAATTTTTTGGCGTTTGAGTAAGATTGAAAGTCGTTAATTGCCAGCGTCCAGTCTAAAATTTCAACAAGGGGTTTGAGTTCTAAAATTGGAGCAGGTTGTGCTAATTCAAACCCACCATAAAAGATATTCTCGATAGTGATATTTTTGACGGTTCTTAACATCACACCTGCTAGTAACACGAAGGCACTTTGATAGCGCAAGCCATGCGTAATATCGATTGAAACGACATCGCCTTCTTCGCAGGTGTTAGCAATACTTTCAAAGATTTTCCAAATTTCGTCATCAGTTTGCCCGATGGGAATTAGAGTGCATTTTACTTCGCGGATGTGCGCATGATGTTTTTGGCGAAATCTTTCGGCGATATAGGTTAAAATTTCTGTGGTGATGTGCCTATTTTGTGATGTCAGTTGGGCAAAGACTTCTTCATCTTCGGGTGTAGAAGAATTATCTATGGAATGCACAAGTAAGGTTTCCCACATGGAGTCATCTGTGCCGAAGATATGAACGATTTCAAACTGCGGCGAATAAAGTTGAATAAGTGCTTCGGCAAAAAAAGGTGTTTTTATTCGGTTTTGAGTATCACGGCGAAAGTATTCTGCGGTTTTATATGTTCTGTCAGATAGTTCTGTCAATCGGGCTTGACCTTTACCTAATAGGGTGAGCAGTCGTCTCATCGTGTTCAAGGAAGTTCGATTGCCATTTGATATTCTTCGTGCATGTAATAGACAGGAATGTCTAATTCTTTTCCGATGCCGTAGAGAACGGCGACTTGTGCTTTATATCCGCCAGTGGCATTGATATAAATTTTTATGTCAGGGTCTTTTTTCGTGAGTTTCTCAATATGCTTTTTGATTTTGGTTTGCAGTTCTTTGAGTCCTTTATTGGCAAGTTGTTGAGCTTTTTTGGCGTCTAATTCTGTTTTCGGCACAGCAAGATTATTGAGTTTGATTTCAAGAGGTCTATATCCTTTTCGTTCCAAGTAGGTTTTAATCATGCTTGAAGCAAATTTGCCGAACTGGGTGTCGGTATAGACCAGCGTAATGCCCAAGGGCTTATTATTTTCCAAGAATTTAGTTTTTGCATTGAGGCTATTGAGTTCAGCGCAGGCTTGGGTTGGATTTTTTGCGATAAATTCTAAAACCTGCTGATGCTGTTTGAGTGCGTTTTCGCGTGTGGTTTTGTATTCACGCTCAAAATTTGTAAGCAAACTGATGCCAACGGTGATGATATGGTGGTTCATAGAGATTATTTATGTCTTAAAGAATTAACGGTTACCTAGCGAAACCTTCGTGCCCAGAAACTGTACTCTGTCAATAACAACTGTTTCATTAGGAATTAAGTTTTTGACAATTTGTCCTTCGTTTATAGCCATATTTTCGTCGTTTTGGAGTCATTCAATTTCTTTCAATCCCCTAAATTGAACACTTTGCACTTTATTTTTTTGCTCATTGATGGCAACATATATTTCTTTTCCTTGCTTGACGCCTAAGTTGATTAAGTTACTTATCGGCATGCTTAGTTCTAAAATCATGTCTTTATATTTGCCTTCTAAAATTTTTACCTTTGCTCTGGGTGGGTCGGTGCTGGTAATTACAGCTTCTACAGCATCTGCAGGTTTTGGTCTAATAATTTTGGGTTGTGCAACGGCTTTTACTGACTGAACAGACAGGGCAAAAGTCTTAAGTTCTTTTTCCGAAAAAGTGTGGTTTAGCCTTACTATAATCCAACCGAGCGTAAAACGCGGTTTGTTGTCTTTGAAGACAATTCGTCTTGTTTTCGGAAAGGTTGGAAAATCTTTTTTCCGAGTCCAAACTTTGCTCGGAAGGTTTTGAGCCAATTTTCGTCCAAGTAATCGCCTGTCATGCTCTTCCAGCCACTGCCCCACGAAAGGCGGAGCAGAAATTCATCATTTGAGTCGGTGTTGATGGCGGCAAGAAGCGCCCGATTAAAATCAATAACTTCTTTTAGGACGTCTTTTCCGCATTTTTCAAAAAAAGCAATTTCTTTTTCTAAGTGTGCTTTGCTTTGCTGATTTACAGTTTTGACAATATCCAAAAGCGATAGGCTTTCAAACTTTAGCTTTTCTTTAGCTACAGGATTTTTGAAGAGAAACTCATCAATTCTTATTGAGAAATTTCCTTTGGCACCAATTTTAAGATGTTCAGGGTAGAGCGAAAAGTCTTTGTAGACAAATGAGTCAGCATCACGGCTCTTAAGTGAGAGAATTTTTACTTCGCTAACCTCTACAGCATCTTTGGAAAAATGAATGTCCGAAGGGAAAAAAAGGCGCATTGTATTAAAATTCGGTCTTCTTCCAAAAGCAAGGTCCAGAAGTTCTTCTGACGCTCTTTCCCTCTTTATTTTATTGTCGCGGCTGATTTTTTGAAAGATTTTATCAAATTTTTCTTTATTTTTGTTGTATTCTGAAACAAATAGTGCGGTTCTTATTGCACCTTTGAAAGAACTACCAGGAATATAAGGTATGCCATTACCGTTTCGCTCAAACTCTAAGACCTCTCCCTTGCGATAATTGAGCTTATAGATGCGTTCACTTTTAGCCGCTGTAAGAATATCGTCACGTCGCTCACTATCATTAAACTCACTTAATTGCTTCTCGGAAAGTGTAGGCAAGAGTTCTTCATAACTAACGATTTTGAGTAATCCATTTTTGTAGATAAAATCCCATCCATTCGTAAGCCGCTCGCCACTACCGATATGCACAGGAGAAAGAATCTCAATAGAGCAAGGGATTTTCTCGCCTAATACTTGCTTTACAGATTGAAGAGTCTCTGTTAGCGTTGCCATTATCACTCTCCCAGTTGAATTGGAATTGCAAAAGCCTGTAAATTGCGATAGATGTTATGACTTAGAGACTGTTGTGCTGAGAGCACCTCTACAATTTGACCTTTTGGCATACCTTGCTTAAGCCGAAGCACTGAACCTTCAGCGAAGGCGCGAACTTTTTTCCTTCTTAGAGTCATACCGCCAAATGAAGTTACCCAACCGCCGCGCTCAAGAATTTCATAAAACGAGTTTTCAATGTCAAGAGAAGATAGCTCATCTGCAGTAGGCATGTAAAGCGAAAGCAGAAGGAAAGCATTCGGATTTTGAATCTCAGGAAGTGGATAGCTGACTTCTTCTACGCTAAACCATCCTTTGCCGACACTTCGCTCTGCGCCAATTCCTTCGTCGCCTAATAATCGCAGTGCAGAAGAAAAAATGTGTTTTAGTGTTTCATCTTCAAATTCGGCAAGAAAGAAAAAGCCTACGCTATTGTCATAGATTGTTTCTTCTGATGAAAATAGCGTTGGTGAATTTGAGATGCGGTCAAGCGTCACTCGAGGGCGTTCCAGCGTAACTGCAAAGGCTTCAAGCGTAGGTGTTTTTTCGAACCAGAACATAGATTGAATAGTGCCTTGTTGTAGGTCAATAGATTTTCCTGAGATGATTTCTTTCCAGATTTTCTCTGAAATAAAACGAACCTTTTTGAACTTTTTTTGGTCAGCATAATTGTCAGGTTCTTTGTAGAATGAAAGCGGTCTTGGAAAGAAAAGTTCTGCTTCAATCAGTGGGAACGCTGATGACATTAGAATCGCATATGGCTTTCTTAGAGCTTCAACGGAAGCACTCCCAAAAAGTAAGTTGGCAGCATTACAGATTGCTCCCCAGAGCATATCGGAGTGCAAAATATGGCGATTGTTGTATAAACTAATTCCGCTCGGGAAGCGAAGTTTGAATAGAGCTGTCATGCGTGTTGAAGCATTACTGATTCAGGTTTCAGTTCAGCTGGGATGTCAAAATCATAAGGTTGCCAATCATTATTTTTCTCGTAATCTTCTTTCTCTTTCTTTTTCAGTTCTGTAACCGAAATCTTTACTTGACCGCTGCCACGAGAGCCTTTCCCGCCAAGATAATCATTCTGAACAAGCACGAGCCCTTCAAAGATTTTATTTAGAAACAAAGTTTCATCATCTCCATCATAGACATTAAGAATCATTTCCATTTCAAAAATTGCGCCTGCAGGCACGCGTTCCAACTGGCGTGGCGTTGCTGCCGAAGTAATTCGGTCAATAACAACTTCGATTTTTACTTCGGTGTAAGGCATATCGGTATCTTTGGAGGCGAAAAGTTTGTCTGCAGATTCTTTGTTGAGAGGACAATCGCGCACAATCAGTCTGGAAACAGGTTGCTCAGGTTGATTTTGCTTTCTTACATCTTCTGGAGTGACTCCAAAGATTTGGGCAATAGGATTTGTTATATCGGTAATGAATAATTCACCTGCTAAACTATTGCTTTCCTTCGTAACCTTGCCTTCAACCTTTTCAAGTAAAGAACGCATTTTGCCTTTGAGCGAACTTCCCGGGATATAGGGCTGGCGCGTGAGCGGATTACGTACAACTGCAGCATCAATGCCGCCGATGGACATGCTGGCATTCGTTGCGCCAATGTGCAGTCCTGTGACTGCAAGGATTTGTCCCTTAATTCGGATTTTTTTAATTAGCTTGCCGATGATAGTTTGCTGGTCTGCCATTTTTATTTTCCTCCGTAGGCTCTATGATATGCTAAAATTGCTTCAAAAAAATTAGCAAAGTTTTCAAAGCGTTGAAATTTTTGTTTTACATCTGCTGCATCCTGAAAAATCGCATCAATTGCAGGTGCCAAGACAGATTCAAGATCTCGGGCGGCCTCCGAGGCTTTTGGGTTCATGCCGCCTATTCTGGCTCTTGCGTAGGAGAGTTTTGGTTTTAGCAAAAGTACTTCTGAATCAAAAGAATTATTTGTAATGCCTTTTTGCTGGATGCGTCTTACTTCGCCAAATATATTGCGTATTTGCGAGGTGGATAGGCGACGATTAGATAAGGACTTGCCAAATTCCTCAGCAAATTTAATTGCTTCGGTATTTAGTCCTGACTTTATCCATTGTGGAGATTTTTTTACTCCATTTATTCCACTAAATTCTATTGGCATTATTTATCCTCCTTTCTGGTTAGAAAGTCTACCCACCGTGCAAGCACGTTGGTAAGTGAAATAAAATCCTGTTCTGTTGGGGCACCCAGAAAGAGTTTGCTGGCAAGGGCATGTATTTCTTTTTCATAACTTTTATACTGCTTTGCAAAGCGAGCTAAAGAATAGGCAGCAAGCCATCGCCAGCGCCCATAAAGTACCTCTTTTCTAGCTTCTTGAATTCCCTTTTGCGTCCTGAGTAACTCAAAATATCTTTCATATTCACCATAAATGCTTATCAGACGCTGTATAACGCTGCGAGAAATTTTACCTTCTTTCAATGCTCTATAAAGTTTAATAACTTCTGCACGAATGACTTTGAAATCTGCCCAACTCATTGGCGTATCTAAAAAGCAGATGGCATTTTTTTGTTTCTCACCTTTTCTAGTGTAGCGTGTAGCTTTAGCTTTATCTTCAGCAATGCCAGCCGCGAGAGCAGCTTTATAGAGAGGTGAACGTGAATCAAAAAGCGATATGCCTGCTGAAAGTGTAAAACATGGATTTTGGCATGTAAAAGCTTTGAAATGATCATAAATCCAAATGCCAACATCAGCCAAGACATTCCAAACCCCGATAATAAATACATCATCACCGCCTGAATAGACAATTTGCATGAGTGTGCTCAAATCTTCTCCATCGGTTTCATTAACACCTTTTTCAATGCTCCACTTTAGGTCGGCAAGACGGTTGAGATATGAGCTAAAGAAAAAATCAAGCATCGTGGAGAGTTGAATTATGCGCGAGAAAGTTGCTTGTTCGCCAAGACCGTCTCTAAAAATTTTCCCAAGATTGTCTACATCCAAACGGAGAACACCGAGTCTTTTTATTCCAACAGATTTTTTTACTAAATCATCGTAGTCTCCTTCCAAAGTCCAGTTTCCACCATAGAATCGAAATCCGAAAACTGAGCTGTTAGGTGGTTTTGTCATGAAATTATCATCATTAAGCAGATAGTAATCAATTGTATCCACACTTGTTGACTTTATGTTTTCAGCATCTACCACATCAAAGCACTCGATGTCGAGCACATTAAATCTTAGATTTTTTGGACTAATTGCTAAACAATTGCCTTTTCTCAAGCTTCTGCCAATAAGTTGGGCAGTGAACTGTTCAGATGAAATGAATTCTTTCTGACCTGTGTCGTTTTCACATAGTTCATAAATTTTCTTATCAGCAAGTTCATACTGTATGTAGGATATGTCTTTAAGGTTTTCCTTTTTTGCAGTTTTTAGCTCGTCAATGGTGCAGAGTTCAAGGTTAGTAGCAGAGCAGAGGATAAGTTCTCCAGAAGGTGTATTAGGCAAGAAAAAGTCTATGTTTGCGAGTTTTGAAAATTTTTTGTTTTTACTTTTTTGAAGTTCTTTTTGAACTTCATGCCACTTGCTTGGAATTTTGTTTGCCGAAAAGTCCGCCCCTGTCAAAGGAACCGACGAAAATACAACAGAGATACTGACACTGTATTCAGAAAGTAACTTGCTTGAAATATCTTTTTCAATGTCATCTATGATTTTATTAACACGGTCTAAGTTTGGCAATAGCAGGAAGAACTTTCCACCACTGGAGTAGAGCAAATTAGCTCGTTCTAGGCTTAGCTTGGAAAGTATGTGATTTGCAATAGAATCCAATAATTGCTGAAGGAAGAAGGAACGACCTTTTAAGGCTTTTGCTGCACCTTTCGGCTTGATGTTATACAGATACTGCTGGATGCCTGTCAAATCGGCGCAAAAAAGCTTGTAGCGTGCAGTTTGGCGATTTTCAACTGGCTCGCTTGGGTTTTCTTCTAAGTAATCATACATACACACTGCAATTGCAGCAGCAAGGCGATGGTGCTCATGTAATGAAACATCTGGTTTTGTTAAGTGGGATGCAGATGGGATACACCACAAGTATTTGAGGGAGAGTGAATATAGTATTTTCTTAATCGCATCAACCTGATTTAATGAAATTGCCTCGCCAAAATTTTCAGCATCAGTAATAAATTCTCGCCACCGTGCTTCGTATACAGCCTCCAAATCTGCCATTTTCCAATTTTCAGAAGGGAATTGAAATCCTTTTGGTGTAAGTGAACAGATAGGCTGCTTGTATTCTTTGGTGGATAAGTTATCTAGTTTGATTCTTGATAAAATTGATATAAGTGGCTGCTGTTCTGTCTGACGCGCCGTTTCTCGCTCTCCACTTGCAAGCGCATCAGCCTCACATACAATCATCGCTAAGCGTTTAGTCAAATCATCTAATTGGCTTTGTCTTAGGTCATCAATCTGGTGGTGAGCCACGATAGCAGCAATCACTTCATCACTTAATAAGTTGCTCATGAAGGCAGCGGAAAGAACAGGATGCTTTGTAAATTTAAACTCCTTGTCTCCACGATGGTAGAACTTGCTAATGTCGCGCAAAAGCGCACCAATGTATACTCTATCTCTATTGTTCATCGTTGAAAGTCAGTTTAGTGCTATGAGCCAAAATTCTTGTTGTATCACTTTAAGTGGAAGAAAACCTTGTTACGGGCTGCGTATTAGCATGGACACAGGCATAAGTCGAGAGTTTGAGTACCGAAATGTCAAGAACTTTCTGGCTCACTCAGGGAATTGTTTGCAAATTTGCTTTTTTAGGTTGCTAACTATAAGTTAAGCTTTTGCTGCGACATTTCCAAACGGACGGTTGAGGGTGCAAACTTGCACGAGCAATTTTTCAACTAATGGATTGTTTGAAAGAAGGAAAACTCCACATCACCTAAATACTCTGTTCTAAATGCGACTGAAACTTACACTAATTCAAGAGCGCAGGAAAGAATCGTTGCCTGTAAGTACTAACTACTACATTTGTGCAGCAATCTACCGTGCCTTAGAGCGCTCATCGCCTGAATTTTCAGGGCTAATGCATCGCCGTGGCTATTCCAGCCCTGAAGGCCGGCGCAAGTTTAAGCTCTTTACTTTCTCAAACCTTAATGTGCCTGAACGCAAAATTGAAGGCACAAGGCTTATTTCGTTCTCCAAAAAAATCTCTTTAATGATTTCTTCACCAGTAGAAGATTTTCTACAACATCTTGTTACAGGACTTTTTCTCGACGGTTACTTTTTTATTGAACATGCGCGCTTCCGAAAAGGCGATATTCAAACCTTGCCCGACCCCGAATTTTCTGAAACAATGGAATTTTCTATGCTCTCGCCGATGGTCGTCTCGGTGATGCGCCCTGACCGCTCAAAAGAATTCCTAAAATACAATGATGAAAGGCTTCCCACAGTTGTGCTAAAAAATTTATTAGCAAAATATCAAGCTATTCATGGTCATTCATTTGAAGGTGATGTCAGTACTTTTGCCATTCGTTTTAGTGAAAAATATCTTACACGGCGGCAAGGCAAAGTTGAAAAATTGATTAAAATTCATGAAGGGCGTGCCGAAGAAACCCATATTAAAGCAATTCTTTGCCCATTCACAATTACGGCTCCGATAGAACTCATTAAAGTTGGCTACGATTGCGGGTTCGGCGAAAAAAATTCAGTGGGCTTTGGCATGGTAAAGGCATAGTTGAATCAAGAGCTTGGCTTACCGTTTTTGAGTGAGGTTGTGTAGTGATACTAAGTTACTTAAGTGCTTCAGTTGCTTGCTAGACTAATAATAAGCAAATAAGGCAACCTCTACGGTTGCCTTTTATGGGCAGTATGCTGCTGTGGTCTTTACTGAAAAAGGACTACTGTCTTAACAATCACTTGCCAAATAGCCCAAAGTGATGGAATACCGACAATAGTCCAGCTGATGATGAGCTTGATGAGATTGCGGTTCTTATGTTCAGAGGTTTTGAGCGTCTGTGCCATAGTTTAAGTCTCCTTTTGTTTAAACGCGTTGCGTTTGTAGAGAATTGCTCAGTTCTTTTTGAGAACTGCTTGGTTCCTTTTGTGCGTCGGTTTCTTCGACATAGTGATACTTCGGTGAGACTTCTTTGACCAAGTAGTTAGCAATAAAGCCAATTACCAACAGTCCTGCCATGATATACATGGTCACGTTGTAGGCTTCAGCCTTTGGCACTCCGTTATTGATTTGATACTCACGGATGTAGTTGACGAGGACAGGTCCCAAGACAGCAGCCGTCGACCAAGCGGTCAAGAGTCTGCCATGAATGGCGCCGACTTGCATGGTGCCGAACATGTCACGCAGATATGCAGGAATGGTGGCAAAGCCGCCGCCATACATGCTCATGATGATGCCAAAGAAAACCACAAAGAGCACAATGCTGCCAATTTGTCCAGTCATAGGAATCAAGGCATAAAGTACGGTGCCAAGTCCAAGGTAAATCATGTAGTTCGTTTTTCTACCCAAAATATCGGAGAGCGACGACCAGAAGAAGCGACCCACCAAATTGAAAAGTGAAAGCAGTGCCGCAAAGCCACCACCCGCCGCCGCTGCCATTTTCACCACTTCCTTTTCATCCAAGCCCATATCACGGAATTTCTTGAACAGAAACATTTCCTGAATCATCGGCGAAGCCTGTCCCAGCACACCAATACCTGCCGTAACATTCATGCACAAGACAATCCAGAGAAGCCAGAATTGTGGCGTTTTGATAGCTATGTCCGCTGTAACATTAGCGGTGGTCATCATCTTATGAGGTTGTGGAGTGGGTGTCCAACCTTCAGGTTTCCAATCTGGCGCAGGCACACGAGCCGTAAGGGCGCCAAAGAGCATGAAGACAAAGTAAATCAGTCCCATGGCAACGAAGGTTTCCCAGACGCCCATAGAAGACGGGGTTTTGAAGAAGTTCATCAACTCAACGGCAAGTGGAGAGCCAATCATGGCGCCACCGCCAAAGCCCATGATGGCAATACCAGTTGCCATACCAGGACGGTCAGGGAACCACTTCATGAGCGTCGAGACGGGAGAAATATAGCCTAACCCTAAGCCGATACCACCAATGATGCCATAGCCGAAGTAGACAATCCAAATATTGTGGATGGCAATTCCAAAAGCGCTGACCAAGAAGCCAGTCGACCAGCAGACTGCTGAGACGAACATCGTTTTTCGGGGACCTGAGCGTTCTACCCACTTGCCAAACGCTGCTGCCGAGATGCCAAGCACTGCCAGTGCAATACTGAAAATCCACCCAATTTCGGGAATCGTCCAATCCACACCTTTGATAGGCTCATTGATACCGATAAGCTTGGTCATGGGGATGTTGAACACGGAAATGCCATAAACCTGCCCAATACAAAGGTGAACAGCTAACGCAGAAGGTGGAAAAAGCCAGCGATTGTAATCTGGTCCAGCAATAGATTTTTCGCGGTCCAAAAACGAAAGAAAAGACATAGTTTCCCCTCCTTGTTGTTTTGTTAGTTGTTGCTAATTGCCAAACCACTCTTCTTGGTTAGCAGGTATATGTGACTCGATTGAGCGTAAAAGTGATGTGTTACGCCTCAGGCCTGCCAACCATGCTGAGAAGTAAAGACGGCATACCTAATATAGCTATCCAAATTTTTTTTCAGCTTATTTCGTTCTAATGGTGAACTTTCGTAATGTGTAGCCCTTACAAATCAAAAGATTAAAAAAATGTCGCTGTTTGAACGAGATTCTGCCTGGAAGGGTAAGCTCAATTCTTTTGGGAAAGAAAAATTGCCTCCGGGACAGCATGTTACACTCAAGTTTCCTGTGCTGACCTATGGCGCTACCCAATACATTAGCACCAAAGACTGGCGACTGACATTTGATGGATTGGTCGAAAAGCCACTTACCCTGAATTGGGAACAGTTCATGGCTTTGCCACAAGTAACTATTACCGCCGATTTTCACTGCGTGACGCGCTGGTCGATGCTCGATAAAACTTGGACAGGCGTACCTGTAAAGGAAGTCTTGAAACTCATCGTGCCCAAACCCACTGCAAAGGCGGTCATGGTACACTGCTATGGTGGCTACACTACAAACCTGACGCTCGACATCCTCAATGACGATGATGTGCTACTTTGCCACTCTTGGGAAGGCGCACCGCTCACGCCAGAACACGGTGGACCTTGCCGACTCTTGGTGCCGAAACGCTACGCATGGAAAAGCGCAAAATGGATTGCACGACTGGAATTTCTGCCAGAAGACAGACCGGGCTTCTGGGAGCAAAATGGCTACTCCATGAGCGCTGACCCATGGAAAGAAGAACGCTTCTCCGATGATTAGCCCAAAGCCAAACCACCATGATTTCTGTCGACGAAGCCGATAAACTGCTGGCACAACACAGTTTGCCTACAACCGATGTGCTCTTCCCGATTGACTACGCTGTCGGCAAGGTACTGCGCGAGGACATCTTTGCCGACCGCGATTTTCCGCCATTCCACCGTGCAGCAATGGATGGGATTGCGCTACGCTATGCAAACCTTGGTGCGCCAGAGCGCCTTATCCCTATTGAAAACACTGCCTACGCTGGCGCGCCGCAACTGACTTTGAACAATCCTGATGCCGCTATTGAAATCATGACTGGCGCAGTTCTTCCAGAAGGTTGCGACACTATTGTGCGCCTTGAAGATGTGGTTTTTCAGACTATAGATGGGGAACGCTATGCCAAAGTGCTCGTGCCGCCGCAACCTGCTCAACATGTTCATCACAAAGGGAGCGACCGCAAACAAGGCGATTTGATTGTACCAAAAGGGCGCATACTTAGTGCTGCAGAAATCGCCGTAGCGGCATCAGTTGGGAAGACACACGTGCGTGTCAATCTGCTCCCGCGAATCTCCGTCATTTCAACTGGTGATGAGTTGGTGGCTGTGGAAGCAGTGCCACTGCCGCACCAAATTCGCATCTCAAATGCATATGCTATTCAAGCCCTGCTAAACGAACACGGTTACTCAGCAAAGCTCTATCGCTCGCCTGATGACGAATGGGCGTTCTCAAACCTGCTCTCGGAGTGCCTTGCCGATTCAGACATCCTAATTTTAACCGGTGGCGTGTCGGCAGGCAAGGCGGACTTTGTGCCCGCTGTGCTGGAAAAGCATTGCATTGAGAAAATTTTTCACAAAATTAGACAGCGTCCAGGCAAACCAATGTGGTTCGGCAAGCGCACAAGTGATAACAAAATTGTCTTTGCTCTGCCGGGCAATCCTGTCTCTACCGTAGTTTGCATGTTAAGATATGTATTGCCATTTCTAAAGCGCACTGCAGGATGCACCGAAGACCGGCACCTCTCAGCGGTCTTGGATGAAACTGTAGAATTCAAACCAGCACTGACTTACTTTCTGCCAGTAAAACTGCAAGTGCGTCAAGGTGTGCTTCATGCACAGCCGCTCAAGGGGCATGGTTCAGGCGACTTTGCCAATCTCGCCGACTGCGATGGCTTTTTGGAACTACCAGAAGCACAGACCCTCTTCCAAAAAGGTGAGGCATACACGCTACTGCTGTATCGTGCTCTAAGATGAATGACAAGACAGTTCAGGGCAACTCCAACATAAACTTTCATTGCAGTGAATCCACTAACGCTATTTGAAATCGAGTTTATCAAAACTACTCGTCGCGCTGCCTTTTGGATTACAGCGGGCATTTACACTCTGTTTGCCATTCTGATACTAAGTTTTTTGGTCTTTGTAGCTCAAGCTGTAAGTGTCAATAATCAAAAAGTGTTGCTGCGCTTACCAGATGGATGGGCGAGCTTGATTGGGTTATTCAAGTGGTTTAGCACCATTTATGTGCCTGTAACGATTACACTGTTGGTGGCAAGTGAATTTACCTACCGCACAGCAAGGCAAAATATCATTGATGGCTTATCTAAAGAGGAGTTTTTTCTCGCCAAGTTATTTCCAGTGTTGCTAACAGCCTTGGTTTATCTGCTCATTTTTTTGGTGACAGTATTTGCGTTTGGGGCAGTAGGTTCTGCAAAAGCTGAAAGCCCTGCGCCGCTCATACGATGGCAAGATGTGGAATTGATAGCAGCATACTTTGTGGTGCTATTGGGCTACGGTGTAATCGCATTTTTCTTCTCCTTCCTGACGCGCAGTTCAGGCGCGGCAATGGCATCGACGCTACTCTACACCATCGTCATTGAAAACATTGCAGGATTGGCTATGGGATTTTCCGACTCGCTAAGCAAATTTACCAAGTATCTGCCGACAAAAGTCTTTGATGACCTGCTCAATCCTCTGCGATACGATTCAGAAAAGTTGGTAGAAGCCACAGAGAAAATCCAGAAAATGCGTGATGAGCTTGAGCTTATCATGCGCGATATGCCTTCACGTGCTGAACAAGCGCAGCAGCTTATAAGGCAGATGGAACAGGGTTTGCCAGCTCATGATGGTGCGCTGGCTTATGCTCTGGCATTCGGATACATGATTGCCATCTGTGCATTGATTTACCTTATTTTCAAAAAGCGCGACCTCTGAGCTGGCACCAAATCAAGCAAGCGCACGCAGTTCAGAAAAGCAAGATAGCCGCCCTTAATTATCGCGCACTACAGTGGTGCCAAGAGCGGTAGCGCCAGTTGCTCCAACCAGCCCACGAATGTAGATGGTATAGATGAAACCGGGTGTTGGCGATGCTGCGCCCGGAGAAGGACCGAGAACAGCTACAGTAAATGAGGCAATCGGTGCCTGTGTAGCTGGGTTGAGCAGTTGAAGGGTGCCCGTGCCAGAATTGATAAGCAAATAGCGACTGGCTTGACGGAAAGAAATATCACCGAATGTGCGCACACTGTCACTCCCGACACCGACACGCAAAACTGGCCTGACCGTTGGCGCATTGCGCGAGAGATGAATCACACGCACCAATGAGCGACCGGGCGGAATGGTTTCAAAAGTTGGGGCAACAGATGTGTCACGATAAACAGTAAGAGAAGTATTGGGAAAGGTGTCTGTCAGAGCAACTGTGTATCGGGTCTGATTGCCCTCTGCCTGAATGGTTGTACTAAGTGAAAGCGGTGGCGGATTTGGAATGGCAAATGTACTAAGGTAAATGTAGAGATGAACAAGTGTTGATATAGGGCACGGTCTATGCTTTGGCGGTATCTGGTAGCGACCTCTATGCTGGGCGCATTTACACGGATTAACGCAGGCAAATCATCAATTGCCGCTAACTATGTGGCACGATTCAATACCAGCACCAATACATGGAGCATTCTTGGCACGGGCAACGGTGTAGATGGCACCGTCAATGCGCTGTCCATCGTGGGGAGTGAGGTCTATCTGAGCGGCTACTTTACACATGCAGACATTCTTAGTCTTCTGTGCTCACCAATCGTGTGGCACGCTTTAACACGACTTCCAAACTCTGGCGGTCTTTGTGAGCGCACCCTGTTTGGGCGTTGCCGAAACGCCCCTCTCCTTGCTGAAGGAGTATTCCCATGCCTGTCCTTGATGAGCGAAGCGAAGCATCCACATCACACTGGATTCCTCGCTGCGCTCGGAATGACACAAAGAGAGATGCTCGGAATGACAAGAAAAGGCTCGCTATGACAAATGCCGCTGTCATGCTGAACAAAGTGAAGCATCCACACTGGATTCCTCACTGCGTTCGGAATGACAAAGAAAAAAATGCTCGGAATGACATCGCCTTGTCATGCTGAGCGAAGCGAAGCATCCACATCGCACTGGATTCCTCACTGCGTTCGGAATGACACCGCCGTCATGCTGAACGAAGCGTCAGCGTAGTGAAGCATCCACGCAATATGGATTCCTCGCTGCGTTCGGAATGACACCGCCGTCATGCTGAACGAAGCGTCAGCGTAGTGAAGCATCCACACAATATGGATTCCTCGCTGCGCTCGGAATGACAGAAAAAAGTGCGCATTATAGAAAACTGGCATTATAGAAAACCTGCACATTTACCAGCCAGACTGAGAAGATGGCTAAGAAGTTTGGCAAGATGTGGAATTGATAGCAGCATACTTTGTGGTGCTATTGGGTTACGGTGTAATCGCATTTTTCTTCTCCTTCCTGACGCGCAGTTCAGGCGCGGCAATGGCATCGACGCTACTCTACACCATCGTCATTGAAAACATCGCGGGGTTGGCTATGGGATTTTCCGACTCGCTAAGCAAATTTACCAAGTATCTGCCGACAAAAGTCTTTGATGACCTGCTCAATCCTCTGCGATACGATTCAGAAAAATTGGTAGAAGCCACAGAGAAAATCCAGAAAATGCGTGATGAGCTTGAGCTTATCATGCGCGATATGCCTTCACGTGCTGAACAAGCGCAGCAGCTCATAAGGCAGATGGAACAGGGTTTGCCAGCTCATGATGGTGCGCTGGCTTATGCTCTGGCATTCGGATACATGATTGCCATCTGCGCATTGATTTACCTTATTTTCAAAAAGCGCGACCTCTGAGCTGGCACCAAATCAAGCAAGCGCACGCAGTTCAGAAAAGCAAGATAGCCGCCCTTAATTATCGCGCACTACAGTGGTGCCAAGAGCGGTAGCGCCAGTTGCTCCAACCAGCCCACGAATGTAGATGGTATAGATGAAACCGGGTGTTGGCGATGCTGCGCCCGGAGAAGGACCGGGAACAGCTACAGCGTAAATGAGGCAATCGGTGCCTGTGTAGCTGGGTTGAGCAGTTGAAGGGTGCCCGTGCCAGAATTGATAAGCAAATAGCGACTGGCTTGACGGAAAGAAATATCACCGAATGTGCGCACACTGTCACTCCCGACACCGACACGCAAAACTGGCCTGACCGTTGGCGCATTGCGCGAGAGATGAATCACACGCACCAATGAGCGACCGGGCGGAATGGTTTCAAAAGTTGGGGCAACAGATGTGTCACGATAAACAGTAAGAGAAGTATTGGGAAAGGTGTCTGTCAAAGCAACTGTGTATCGGGTCTGATTGCCTTCTGCCTGAATGGTTGTACTAAGTGAAAGCGGTGGTGGATTTGGAATGGCAAATGTACGAGCACTGGTCAGGCTCACGACAACAGGACCGGCTGGAACATTGTAGTATGGGCGATTGTCCAAGTAGCGAATCGTATCAGGTGCTGTAGATCCGGGCGCAACTCTAGGACGACTCCCATTGATTTGCAAGTTGACTGCAGGCGCTCCCGGAGAAAAATGCAGCACTCGCACATTAGCGGTGTTTGCAAGTGGGTCTGGGCTGTCCGTAGGGCGAGCACAGCCCAAAATGACCATTGACACTAAGGTAAATGTAGAGATGAACAAGTGTTGATATTTAGGCATATAAGTAACTTGTGTTGAGGTTATCTGGTTAAGCTATGCTCCGAATACTACGATATACCCAAGCAGCTGGCTTATGCAAAGCCAGCTGGTCGGCACAAAGATTCAGCCTTACAAGGCGTAAGAAACACGAGAGTAGAAATGAGCCCCATTGAACCCAAAGGGCGAGATACCGCTATAAGGTAGAATTCTACCGCTGTTGGCATTATTAGGAATCAGGATGGTCCTGTCGGGATAGACGTTGAAGATGTTGGTGCCGCCGACAGCAATGGTCAGTTTATTGAAGAAACGGTAGGAGACATCAATGTCAGTAATCCAGCGCGCACCAAAAGTTTGGTCAAAGACCGTAACATCTGGGTAGATGACGTTGTTGATAGTAATTGTAGGATTGATTTCTGGTAACTGACCAAAGGCTGGCGCAGCAACCTCTCCAAAGCGCACAGTGCGAAGCATCAGAGCAAAATCACCATAGCTATAGTTGAGCATGAGGTTAAGGTTAGTTTGCGGCTGACCACGTTCAATGCGGAAGCGTTCAATTCGGTCAATCAAGGTTTCATTAAGGTTGCCAAGTTCAGGTGGAGTGGGTGTATTGATGTTGGTGATTTGGTTTTGTGTATAGTTGAAGCCAGCAGTGAAGCGTAGCAGTCCATACTGACCTAAGTCAGCCGTGTAGCGCGCCACTACATCAAAACCTTGAGTGCGTGTATCAATGGCGTTTGTAAAGAAGCGCCCGCCACCAACCCCTGAGAAACCATTGCGAGCAAGAAAGTCACGGATTGCTGTGCCGATGAAATTCCCTGACAGCACAATGCGGTCTGTAACTGCAATGTTGTAGTAATCAATAGTGACCGAAAGGTTTGGAGATGGGTCAAGTGTTAAGCCACCAGCAAGATTAAGCGTGCGTTCAGGCTTGAGCGGCTTGGCACCCAAGGCACGAGCAACAGGGTCATCGACGGTGAAAGTCTTGATTTCAAACGGTACGCCACCAATAAAGTTGGTAGAGACCGTAGAAAACCCAATCTGTTGCATAGAAGGTGCACGGAACCCAGTACTGACTGAACCACGAATAGCGTAACCTTTGATAAACTCAAAGCGAAGGGCGGCTTTGCCGTTAATTGTGGAGCCAAAATCGCTGAAGTTCTCGAAACGTCCAGCAAGATTGAGTAGGAAGTTGTCAGTCAAGTTCTGTTCAGCCTCTGCGTAGAGTGCGACGCTATTGCGACCGATAGATTTGGCATCAACAGGCTGGAAACCGGGGAAGACTTGGATGCCTGCTGCTGCAAGTCCGCCACGAGTGCCATCGGCACGTAAGACCAAAGTATCTGGACCTCTGCCACGCATATACGAAGCAGGTTCACCTTCACGAATGCCATACTGGTCGTTGCGATACTCAGCGCCAAATGACAAGTTCAGTGGAGCTTTTAAGCCCCAATAGAGCTGTGCACTTGCATCAGCATTAACAGTCGTTTGGAAAAATGAAATCGTGCCAGCGTAAGCAGAAGTCGGCGTGGGTGCGCCAACAGGTAAGCCCAGAATTGGGGCATCTTGTGGCGAGACAATCGCACCAAGTGAAGCGTTGTTGCTGTTTGCAACATTGAAATCGAAGTAATTACGACCGTGCACTGCACCAAAGTTCAAGTTCCAAATTCCAGCTTTGCCTTCAAGACCAGCCGAGAGAGAAAAATCGTAGATGTTGGTACGAATAGCAGGCAAAAAGCCATCGGGGTGCAAGGCAACGATGTTGCCGTTTGCATCACGAGAGCGTGCTACACGGTCGTCTTGTGGTGGACGGAAAAACCCAGTTGCATCCCCGCGTCGGTAGCTAAACCCGCCGAAACCATATGCAGCAAAAGTTCCCGAAATCGGTGTAGATAAGTTGAAGAAGAACATGCCATCTGTTGTGGCCGCATCTCCGAAGCGGTGGTTAATACGATTTGCGGAAGTTTCGCGAGGGTCAGGGTTACCATTAATAAGTGGGTAAAGCTGGCGCTCATCACGACCAGAGCGATTTGTAAAGCCTCTGTCGCGCAATTCGCCACTGATGTTGAGAAACCCATTGTCACCAATTCTGAAACTGTGTGAGAAGTCAGCTTGCAAAACCCGACCATCACCTTCAGTATTCTGCCCGAATTGGACTGAAAAATTGGTCGGTGCATCCTTTTTCAAGATAATGTTAATCACACCGGAAATCGCATCGGAGCCGTATTGTGCCGCAGCACCATCACGCAAAATTTCAATGCGTTCAATAGCACTAGCAGGAATGGCATTCAGGTCAACAGCGGCGGCACCGCGACCGATTGAACCATTGACATTGACAAGAGCTGAAGTGTGTCGTCGCTTGCCATTTAGCAGCACCAAGACTTGGTCTGGACCCATACCGCGTAGTGTAGCAGGGCGAACATGGTCTGTGCCGTCAGTAATAGAGGGACGCGGGAAGTTATAGGAAGGCACAAGAAACTGCAGAATTTGGTTTGTCTCTACCTGCCCCATCTGACGTATTTCTTTGGCTGTAATGATGTCAATCGGTGCAGGAGACTCCGTAACTGTGCGGTCACTGCGGCGTGTGCCCGTAACCACAATCTCTTGAGCTTGGGCAAAAGTTTCGGTCAGCACAAAATCTTTAACGACTGTTTCCCCAGCTCCAACTTTGACTTTCTCTGTAACTGGTAGAAATCCGATGCTGGAGACACGCAAAGTGTACTCGCCTGGCGGAACACGAAAACTATACCGCCCGTCCGTTTGCGACACTGTGCCCAGCTTAGAATCGAGCACTTGAATGCGCACAAAGGGTAGAGGTTCACCAAACTTTGCATCGGTGACCTTGCCCGTGATAGTCCCGTATTCTTGTGCTTCTGAAAGTACGGGTATTAGGCTGAATGTGAAGCCCAAGAACCATGCTATGAATGCACGACGCTGTGCTAGCGTTTTAGCAACCAATATCATATCGAGAGCCTCGCTGTAGGTTTGTTGTTGATAAAGTTTGTTCGGTGAAAACTAAAAACTTGGTTAGAAAATTCAAAGAAAAGCTAATGGTGCACTGCAGCGAGAAAGATGTTAGAGTATTTGTTGAGCCTCTGGAATAAAGATGCTTGCCATGATACTTGTTGAGAGAATTGCAGCATAGAGATGCAGCAGGAATGAAGAAAAGAACGGAGTGTCAAGATGTTAGGTCTGAAACCAGCGCATGGCATCGCTGGCATCATAGAAAACCTGCACATTGATACCAGCCAGACTGAGAAGATGGCTGAGAAGTTTGCCCAGCCCAAAGTGAAAAAAGTTGCTCACAATCAGTGCGGCTTTGCCTGAACACTTTTCCTTCAGCGAAATCAACACGGAGGCAAAATCATGCAGTTCTGCCAGCGAAGGAAAGTAGTGTAGTCGGCATAAATCCACCAAAACATTGAACTCGGGCTTGAAGCGGTCGTCATTAGCCACCCTCAAAATGCTTTCCAGCCCCTTTTGGAAATTGCCTACTCCTTCTACACGAATGGCAACCATTGACTCGGCTTCGAGAATATCAAATTCAAAAACCATGAATGCACGTGCGTTCGATGATGGTTGAAAAATTCAAAGATGCAATTGAAAATGTTGGTATGCTTTTGGAAAGAGCAAAAGATGTCTAAAAAGCGGCAAAAGACAAATTTCGCCTGAAAGCTCGTCAAAATATCCAATTCTTGGCAAATTTGCGTATCTTGCAACGCTGTTGCAAACTCGCAGAGCTTCAACGCCAAAGAAGTATGAGTATTCTTACCATCACGATTTTCTTTCCTTTTCTTGCTTCACTCTTGCTATTCAGCTTTAGCCGTGAAAGCACTAAGCTCACCAAAATTTATGCCACACTGGTCACATTTCTGACGCTGGGTTTAGGAGTATGGCTGGGGCTAAATTTTCAAGCAAAAGGCGGTTTTGAGTTTGAGCATACTGCGCTCGAGCAGTGGCTGGGCAGTTCAGCAGACATCAAATACAGTGTGGGGCTGGATGGCTTATCACTGGTGCTCTTTGTCTTTACTACACTCATGTTTGCCTTTGTTGCACTTGCGTCGTGGTCGGTAGAGCAATCGGTGCGCGAATATTTCTTCTTTCTGCTGATGCTGGAGACCTGCATACTGGGAATTTTTGCGGCAACCGACCTCTTTCTCTACTACATTTTCTGGGAAGCGATGCTCATTCCGATGTATTTCCTGATTGGCATCTGGGGCGGCACACAGCGCACAGCAGCGGCAACCAAGTTTGTGCTCTACATGCTGACAGCGTCGCTCATCATGCTCGTCGGAATTATCTACATCGGATACTTGGGGCGAGAGGTCAATGGCGGAATTTTTACAACGGATTACCAAAAACTACTGACACTGCGCTTGCCGCTCGACATTGAGCAAGTTCTCTTTTGGCTCTTTGGCATCAGTTTCTTTGTCAAATCGCCTCTGTTTCCACTCCATACATGGGCGGCAGATGTGTATTCGGAATCGCCAGTAGGAGCAGTGCTGACAGGACTGCTGCTAAAAATGGCGCCTTACGCCTTGATACGCTTCAACCTCATGCTGTTCCCCGAAGCGGCATTTAGCTATGCACCGCTGATTGGCACACTGGCAGTTATCACCATACTCTACGGAGCATTAGTTGCCGCCGCGCAGCGTGAAATGAAACGCCTGTTAGCGTTCTCGTCAGTCAGCCACCTTGGATTTGTAATGCTTGGAATTTTTGCCTTCACGGAAGAAGCGTTGCAAGGAGCAATTCTGCAGATGATAAGTAGCGCACTTAGCACGGGACTGCTCTTTTTGATAGTCTCAAGGCTGGAAAGCCAATACGGTTCGAAGGATATGTATGACTATGGCGGCTTAAAGCAGAGCATGCCACTGGCAGCTGCTGCGTTTCTGGTAGCGATGTTGGCATCGGTCGGATTGCCTGGGCTATCGGGGTTTGTAGGTGAGTTTTTGGTCTTGAATGGCGCATTCAAATCGGCATCGTTAGGAACAGGGCTATATGCAGTGCTAGCAGCGATTGGTGTGATACTTGCCGTGGCATATATGCTGCCCATGACACAGAGAATTTTCTTCGGTCCGCGGCGAGAAGCCTTAGCCAAACTTCAGGATTTAGACCTGCGCGAAGCAGCCATCGCCACGCTGATGGTGATGGCAATGCTGTGGATAGGACTTGCCCCGAATACGGTCTTGAACGTCTCCGCTTCCTCATCGCGTGCCACACTGGAGCATGTCAAGGTGCTACCAAAACAAGTTCAAAACACTGTGAATTTTTAGGGTAGCGCAGCAAGTTTCTGCAAATTCAACGAGCTTAAAGTAGTATGGCACAAGATTTCTTACTGTCACTACCGATTCTGGTCGCAACGCTTTGGATTGTGTTGCTTATCGTGTGTGAAGCAACCTTCCAGCGCCACTTGCTCACAAAATATCTTTCGCTGATTGGTTTTGTGGGAGTGGCAGCGGCTACCGTCTATGTGTTTCCGCAGCAGGGCTTTGCCTTCAGCGAAATGATTCGTGCTGGCGCCGTGCAACACTTTGCCAATTTCATTTTTCTACTGGCAGGCGTGATTGTAACGCTGACCTCAGACCGCTATCTCGAGGAAGAAAAAATCTGGTTCGGCGAATACTACATCATCATGTTTATTTCCGTCTTAGGCATGATGCTGATGGCCAGTGCCGCCAACATGACGGTGCTATTTATCGGGCTGGAAACCATGTCAATTGCACTCTATGTGCTGGCGGGGTTGATGCGGCGCGATAAACGCTCAAGCGAAGCGGCGATGAAATACTTCCTGCTGGGCTCATTTGCGTCAGGATTTTTCCTCTACGGCATTGCTTTGATTTATGGCGCCACAGGCGAGATGGCACTGCACCGCATTGCCGATGTGTTGCAACTTCGTGGTGCCTCGCCACTCTTTTGGATAGGCTTGTCGCTTCTGATGCTGGGACTGTTCTTCAAAATCTCGGCAGTGCCCTTTCATCAATGGACGCCTGATGTGTATCAAGGGTCGCCAACGCCAGCAGCCGCGTTCATGTCAACTGGGGCAAAAGCAGCGGCGTTTGCAGCCATCATTAGTGTCATCAGCAACTTTTCAGCGCAGTTGCAGGGCAACTTAAACTGGTCGGTAGCGGTATCGGTGGTGGCTGTGGCGACCATGATTGTAGGCAATGTGGCAGCACTGGCGCAAGAACAGCTCAAGCGCATGTTGGCTTATTCCTCGATTGCACATGCAGGCTACATGCTGGTCGGAATTGCCGCTGGTGGCGCAGAAGGGTTTAGCGCCGTCATCTACTACACACTCATCTACACGCTTATGAATGTCGGGGCGTTCAGTGTGTTGGCGTTGCTGGAGTCGGAAGGATTAGGGGCAACATATAGCGATTGTGCTGGGGTCTTCAAAGATTCGCCGCTACTGGCAGGCGCCATGGCGATTTTCATGCTTAGTTTAGCAGGCTTGCCGCCATTTGGAGGATTCATTGCAAAATACAAAGTGTTTGCTGCCGCTGTCAGTGCTGGTATGGCATGGTTAGCCGTTGTTGGCGTGCTGGCAAGTGCCGTGTCGGCATACTACTATCTGCGTGTGATTGTTGCAATGTTCATGCAAGAGAAAAATCAGCCGCTGAAATTGCCCATGACCGCCTCGTCACTGACGCTGGCAGTGGTTGCACTTGCAGTCTTGCTCTTAGGCATTTTCCCCACCGAAGTGCTGAAACTTACCACCAAAGCTATAGAACTTGGATTTGCTCCGTAGCCATCTCTGGCTTGGTTGGCATCGCTGTAAAAAATTGGTGCTTAGTTCGTACAAGCGCTTTGCAAAAACCAAACTTGCACAGGGGTTCAATTAAGTGTAGCAAAAAATTAAATTTGTACAGGCTTAACAGCTATCAAGCTTACAACTTGCTATGAAACGCTTTCAAGATGCAGGCTATCTCTTAAGTTTGATTCCAGTAAGTCTGACGCTAATAGGCAATGCCTTGGGCGGATACTGGACACTCTCCAACATGCTCTTTACGCTGGTTGGGTTGGGTGTAACCGATTGGTGGTTCAAGGAACGGAAAAATCAGCCAGAGCCACATGCGCCACACTTTGCTGATAGCATTTTGCTCATCCATGTTGTTACGCACACTGCTGCGATTGCCACGCTGCTTGAAGGCATTGCAAGCACACGGCTCGCTGGAGAATTCTTATGGTTTGCAGCAATTTCCACAGGCATTAACTCTGGCGTATCGGGCATTATTGTAGCGCATGAGCTCATTCACAGAAAGTCAAAAATCTGGCAAGCGTTAGGGATTTGGAATTTGCTGCTGGTCAACTACGCCCACTTCTTCATTGAGCACATTAAAGCACATCACCGATATGCTGCCACACTCAAAGATGCCGCAACGGCACGCTATGGCGAAACTGTCTATGGCTTTATCAAACGCACCATTCCGCAGCAATTTCAAAGTGCCCTACATCTTGAAGCCGAACGCCTAAGAAAAAAAGGTAGGCCTCCGTTTGGATTAGAAAATTTTGTTGTTGCCTCAAGCCTTGTACAAGTAGCAATGACAGTAGGTATATTTCTGGCATTCGGCATCTGGGCAGGGGTGGCGTATCTGGTGCAGTCCGGCATTGCGATTTGCTTGCTGGAAATTACCAACTACGCACAACACTACGGACTGCTTCGCAACGAAAAAGAACGCATATCTGCCGAACACTCTTGGAACACTGATAACGCGTCCTCACGGTTTTTCCTTTTGGAACTGCCACGCCACAGCGACCATCACTACCATGCCGCTCGACCATATCAAGAACTGCAGACCTATCCAGAGAGTCCAACTCTGCCAACAGGGTATCTGGGAATGTTGCCTGTCGTGCTAATTCCACCACTTTGGTTTAGGATGATTCATCCAATTTTAGCGGCGCATCAGAGGGCAAAAACACAAAGTTGAAACGGATTCCACGAGGTGTCAGATTTCAGCAAGGCGTCCCGAAGCGGCTAGTGTTCGGAATTGCAGAATAGCGCTCGCTCTACATTTGCAAAATGATGCAATTCGCTGTGGCAAGATTGCTCGAGCGGTATTGGGTTAAATCACCATGGTTAGGAGAGGAGTTGGGCTAGCGCTTGACAAGCTGACTCTAATCGAGGCAACCTAATAAAAATTGCAAAAAGCACTAACACCCTTTGCAATCCAAGTGCTTTTGGTATATTCAGCCGAAATGCTGGTGCAAAACAATGCGATTCAGACGCTTCTGGCTGATATTATTGCATGGGGTCTGTCCGCTGCTTGTTCAAGCGCAACACAACGAGAGTCAAAATCCGTGTAACGACTCACTATTCCTGAAGCTAAAAAGAATACCGCAAGCAAGTTTGACTGTTACAGAGCGCAAATATCTTGAACAAAAAGAAAAAGAGTGTGCGGAATTTGTAAAAAGTGGCGTATCGAAAAAAAGTCGTGTAGCCACAGATGCCCTTGAACAAGTCAAGAACAAGCACGCAGAAATTGAACAAGATTCAGGCGTAACGGCAGTGCATTTACCTGAAGCAAAAGAGCAAATGCTAGCATCGGTGCATCCAAAGCCCGTGACAGACAGTCAGGTGCAGAAAGATTCTGTTAGTGCGGCAGTAGATAAAATGGAGCCTGTGTTTACGCTGCGCAATGCAGGCATTTTTGCTGCAATTGTGGTAGCAGTCATCGGGATTGCTGTAGCACTGGGCAGCGTAACACCATCGCCATTTTAGACGATTTACCCAACTTCGATTCACTCAAACTTGGAGGAGGCGGAGCACATGAGCTACAAGTTTACAAAGAAGGACTTCAAGAAAATTGCCAAGGTGCTTTCTGCAAAAGACCCCATCATGGAGCACAATCATGCTCGCATAGAAATTGAGGACGTCATCAGTGGGCGGAAAGTGGCGCTGGAAATCTATCCTGAACTTGAAATTGGCGACCGAGTAGGAAATTTGGTGCAAATCTTCACACCGCTTGGACTGTTGCAACTGCACTTCTGCACTGATTATGTGGTCAGCGAAGAACTGGGCGAAGCAATTTTATTTGCTGAAAATGGTAGCAAAATTTCAGGGGTGGTGCTGGCAAAAGATGCAGGCGTGACCATCTACTCCAATGTCGATAAATCTCTACTCTCGAAAGACCCTTTCAAGCTTGCAGGCGAGGTCATTGGCTGTGCGATGCAATTGGCTCTGACTGAGCATAAACTGGCGGAAATCAAATAGCCGTGATTGTGCTCTGCAATACCACGCATCAATCCCTACCCAGAAAAAAACTCATGCAAGCCATTGAGCTTGTACTGCACTGTGAAAACTGTTGTGCTGGAGAAATTTCAATCGTGTATTGTGGCGACAAGTTTATCAAAAAGATAAACCGAACTTACTTGCAACACGACTATGCCACCGATACCATTTCTTTTCGCCTAAACGAAGGCAAAACCATTGAAGGCGAGTGTTATATCTCACTCAACACAGTGCGCCGAAATGCCCGCCAATACAAGCAAAGTTTTCTCGATGAGCTGCTGCGTGTAACTATTCACTCTGTGCTCCATCTTGTGGGATACGACGACGAAACCGAAGCCCAGCGAAAGGTCATGACCGAAAAAGAAGACTACTATCTCGCCCAACTTAAGCGCAGAAGCAAACAAATGTCCAGTGCAAATTCTAAAGCAAATAAGAAAAACCTTTCAAAGTGAAAAGACTTTGCTAAGCTAAATGTGCAAGTCTTTTCAATGTGAGAAAACTTGCAGAAGGTTCAAGCTGCGAAAAAATACCTGCCTGAAAACCCTTGATTTTACTGGTCTCGACAGACACCTCTATGAAAAAAGATGAAATAAAAATTGGCATTGAAATTGAACTACAGATGTGCAAATAATCTCAAAACCAAACTTGCACATCTTTTATGTCTACACGGCAGACTTTAGCAGCAGGAACACAAGCGCTTGCAGAAGAAGTAAGCATTGTACCACGCACCAAGTATCGTTCAAGAAGAGTCGTAAGGCAGGCTAAACAAGAACCGCTTGACACAAGCTCCGAACTAAGCATAGAGAAAGAAGACCAAGAGGACCGCGTTTGGAAAACTTTGTTGAGAAATAGCATTGAGACGCCCGAAGAAGTGCATCGCATTTGGGGCGAAGATTTGCAAACCATGAGAGAACTCGAAAAAGAGTTCAACATTCGTATCAATCCGTATTACGCTTCGCTGATTGAGCAGAAAGGTGACCCGATTTACAAGCAGGTTGTGCCCAGCAAGCATGAGCTTATCAAAGGCTGCTGCGTCGATGACCCGCTTAACGAAGAGCGCGATTCGCCTGTGCCCAGCATTACACACCGCTACCCCGACCGTGTGCTATTCCTCGTGGCACATGAATGTGCGGTCTATTGCCGTTTCTGCACACGAAAGCGCAAAGTTGCCGATGCGTCAAAAATCAGCCTGAAGTATCTGCAAGCAGGAATTGACTACATTCGAGCGCATAAGGAAATTCGTGATGTGGTGCTCTCAGGCGGCGACCCCCTGACACTCTCTGACCGCCGCATTGAATTTATCCTCAAATCGCTCAGAGAAATTCCTCATGTTGAAATCATTCGCATTGGCACAAAAATCCCATGCGTTTTGCCGCAGCGCATTACCAAAAAACTTGTCAACATCATCAAGAAATATCATCCCGTCTATGTCAACACGCATTTCAATCATCCACGTGAGCTGACACCAGAAGCAAAACAGGCATGCGAAAGGTTGGTCGATGCAGGCGTGCCCGTAGGCAATCAGTGTGTCTTGCTCAAAGGCGTCAACGATGACCCCGAAACCATGCGAGCCTTGATGAAAGGATTGCTCAAAATGCGTGTGCGCCCATACTACATCTACCAAGCTGATATTGTGCGTGGCACGGAGCACTTCCGCACTCGAGTCGAGAAAGGATTGGAAATTATTCAAGCCTTGCGCGGACACATTTCAGGACTGGGCGTGCCGCACTTCGTAATTGATTCGCCCGGCGGCGGCGGTAAAATCCCACTCTTGCCACACTACATTGAGAAAATGGACGAACACGAAGTTGTAATGAAAAATTACAAAGGCGAAACCTATATCTATCCCCAAGTGCAAGAAGACCTGCTTGCGTCAAATGCACCAGAGACCATCCCACAAAATGCCGATTCAAAGCGTGCAGAAGGTCAAAACTGCACAGACAACTTCAATGTAGGCATAGAAATCCAAGACTACTTCTAAAGCGTAGCGCCTCTCAAAAAAAGAAATTCTGCGCCCCCTGCGTTAAATGTGTGTTAAATAAAGCAAGGCAAGGTCTCTGCAAGAAGATCTTGCTTTAAATTTGCCTTGCAGTCGTCTTCCCGTTTCCGATAACCAACATGATTGAAAGCGATGAGAAAAAACTTAATTCTGCTTTCCTTACTGATACTTTTCTCTAACTTGGCAGTGGCTCAACAAACACCGATTCCAATTCTACAAGCGCGCCAAAGACCAATTGGAACAGTTGTAACGATTGCAGGGCGCGTAACCGTGGGCTCAGAGTTCAGAGGTCCTGCCTATCTCCAAGATGGAACAGCGGGTATTGCTGTGTTCGACAACGCCATTCACAACGGCGCAGTAGCGATTGGCGATTCTGTGGTGATTACTGGACCGCTGAGCACATTTAATCAGTTGCTACAAATCTCTGGCACTGGTGTAAGTTTTCGAGTCATCCAATCTGCTGGACGAGTTGAGCCGCAACCGCGTGTGCTTACCATTGCACAACTTAACCAGCTTAGCAACGACCAAATTGAAGGACAATTGGTGCAAATCAACAATGTAACCTTCAATACACAGTCGTTTCAGGGCAACCAGAATTACATAGTCTCAGACGGCACAGGCTCTATTCAGTTGAGAATTGATGGCGATACTGACCTTGTTGGGGCAACTGCACCCACTGGTCCAACCACCGTGGTTGCCGTGGTCGGAAGATTCAATCAAACTCGGCAGATTCTGCCACGCTCACGCCGCGATGTAGGCGCACGTGAGTTTGTGATCCCTTTTGAGAATCGCTCAAAGGATGAAACCTTCGAAGTCTGTACATGGAACATTGAATGGTTTGGTGATTTAATGAACGGTCCAACCAACGAACTTTTGCAGTTGCAAAATGCAGCAACGGTCATTCAACGCATAGATGCCGATGTGTATGCGTTGCAAGAAATGAGCAGTGATGCGGCTTTTGCAGCTCTGATCGATACGCTCAATCGCCGTGGCTTTAGATGCAGAGGATTCAGAACGCCAACTGGTCAAATACAGCGTCTTGGGTTTATCTGGAAGCCATCGACCGTAGATTCAATCGCCTACCGCACAATTGCAGACTCAGGCAACTGGTCACAATTTCAAGGTATCAAGCGCTTGCCTGCGGAACTGACCATTAACGCACGCGTGCAAAGCGTTACACGCAGAATGAGAATTATCAACATTCATGCCGATGCAGGCGCAGGATTGAGCGACTACAACCGCCGCGTAAGCGATGCTCGATTTCTCAAAAACCAAATGGACCGTGAACTGCGCAACGAAGCCTTCATCTTGCTTGGCGATTACAACGACGATGTCGATGAATCAATTACACCAGGGCAGCCTACACCCTACGCAAACTTCATGAGTGATACAGCAAACTACCGTATCGTTACAGAATTTCTTAGCCGAAGGGGCGCGCAATCGTTTGCAGGGGTGGGCGCACAGATGATTGACCATATCTGTATCTCTCGCCAAATCTTTGCCGCACATCTCGATAGCACACAGCGCGTCGAAAATACCGTCTATATTCCAAACTATGTCTCGACAACATCAGACCATTTCCCAGTCTGGACCCGAATCGATTTGGGCAGGGTATCTTCAACACCTATAGAGCGACCAACCGTGCCGAAAGAGTTCGTGCTGGCTCAAAATTATCCGAACCCCTTCAACCCAAGCACCATAATTCGCTATGAACTGCCTACAACAAGCGACGTCAGCCTGAAAATCTTCGATATGCTTGGCAGGGAAGTAACCACACTGGTCAATACACGGCAGGCGGCAGGCACATATGAAGTCAATTTCAATGCGACGGGCTTAGCAAGCGGCGTCTATTTCTATCGCTTGCAAGCTGGTCCCTTCATGCAAACAAAAAAGATGATGCTGGTAAAATAGGCGTATCAAAGAGAATAGTGAGCAAAAATGTGCATGTAGAGGCGCTTTCCGCCTTTGCCTGCACCTTAACTTTTCATAGACGGCACAAAGAAAGGCAATGCATGGAAAACTGGCATGAAGGCAAGGGTGTGAAAACTGCTCACAATGTGATAACTTAAGTGCTCAATATCTGCCTGAAACCATGCAACAGCCGACCGACATGGAGCTGGAACAGCTCTTGGATGATGAAGAAAGTCTGCAGGCGCTTGCCCCAAAGCGACTGGAATTTCGTCTGCCAGCAAAACAAGGGCGAGAGCGGATTGATAAATTTCTGACGCGCCAAATTGAAAATGCCACGCGCAACCGTGTGCAAACCGCCATTGAGGAAGGACGTGTGCTGGTCAATGGTAAGCCTGTAAAAGCCAACTACAAGGTTTCCCCCGGCGATGTGATTGAGGTGATTTTCACTCACCCGCCAGCCCCAGAAATGAAGCCTGAAAATATCCCGCTCGATATCGTCTTCGAAGATGACTACTTAATCGTCATCAATAAGCCAGCAGGCATGGTGGTGCATCCTGCTTTTGGGAATTGGACAGGCACATTAGCTAATGCAGTGCTCTATCACACCGGCGCGCAGCTCTCAAATCTGAATCAAGATGAACTGCGTCCCGGCATTGTGCATCGCTTAGATAAAGACACTTCAGGGCTCATTGTGGTCGCCAAAGATGATGAAACACACTATGCGCTTGCCAAGCAGTTTGCAGAACGAACTACAGAAAAACGCTACCAAGCAATCGTGTGGGGCGTGCCCAAACAAAGAAAAGGTGTCATCAAAACCAACATCGGGCGCAGTAAGCGCGACCGAAAAATGATGGCGGCATATCCATACGACGAAAGTGAAACAGCGGAAGGAAAACCGGCTATCACCGAATATGAGGTCATAGAAGATTTCACATTTTTTTCTTTGCTCTCGCTGACTTTGCACACAGGACGCACGCATCAGATTCGCGTGCATTTGCAGCATATCGGACATCCGATTCTTGCCGATGCTCTTTACGGCGGAGCGTCGGTGAGGCTTTTGCCCTTTGCACGAAGCGAGTCGTTTGTAAAAAATCTGCTCGAAAGTCTGGGGCGACAGGCATTGCATGCAGCAGAGCTGGCGTTTGTGCATCCTAAGCGACGAGAAAAAGTCTCCTTCACAGCGCCTATGCCAAACGATATGGCTCAAGCTCTCGAGAAAATCAAATGCATCCACCGCTCTTACGCCGACTAATCAAAATCATGCGTGAAAGCAAACAGTTTTGCTATCTCTGCTTGCTGCTCTGGACTTTCTCGGGATGTGCAGCGTCGCAATCGCCACAATCATCTGTCTTTGAGCTGGCGCCTGACGACCGCCCCGTCTATGAGCAACTGATGAGAGAGACGGATGCAGACCTTAGATACTTTCGCTCCTTTGACCTGACGCCAATTGCCTACCGCGTCGTTTTGCCCAAAGCAGAGCCCGATGTGGTGGTAGCGTTTATTCATGGCATTGCGGCGCAATCCAAGCTATACATACCGCTTGGCGATTCGCTGGCGAAGCGTGGCATTGCCACAGCCCTGTTGGACTTGCGGGGACATGGCTGTTCAGGTGGTGCACGCGGCGATGTGCCATCGCTGGACGCATTGGTGCGCGATGTGCGGCTGTTTTTAGATACACTGCGGCGCGATTTTCCAAACAAAAAAATCGTACTGGGCGGTCATAGCCTTGGTGCAGGACTTTCCCTGCGCTTTATCACCGAATTTAGCGAGCGCAAAAAGCTCTACACGCCGCCCGATGGACTGATTCTGATGGCAGGCGGATTCTTAGCAAATCCACGATGCGATAGTCTCGAGCTGGCAGAGCGACGTCAGTTCCTGCGGCGCGGCGCATTTGCAACTCTGGACGGATGGAAAATGGCAGCAGTTTTTCCCGCCGCTATCCTTAACCTCAAACCTTATCCGATAAAGCTAATTTTGCCAGAAGATGAATTGGTGACAAAAGCTATCAAAGATACGCTACTGACCACAGAATACACCATGCAGTTTCTTTTTGCCGCATTCCCAACCGATGTAGCGCGAGCTTACCAACTGATTAAATGCCCAACGCTACTCGTCGTTGGGCAGCGCGATGAACTGGTACGCATTTGCGATGCTGATGCATCCTTGCAACGGCTCATCAACGCCGAACAAAAAGAACTGTTCGTGGTCAAAGATGCCAATCACATCAATGTCATCTGGAAGTCGGCAGGCGCAGTTGCCGATTGGATTAAGCAAAACATTGTAGCGGGTGCGCTGCCCGAACAAACGCCCCCTGAATAACTCAAATTCAGCTTTCCTAAAGCACCAATCAAGGCGCGCCAGAGTTAAGAGAGAACTTAATTGGAATTGTCATCCAGCACTTAACCGGTCTGCCGTTCTGAATCGCAGGTGAATAAGAAGACTTCATAACGGCGTCAATCGCAACTTCTTCAAAGGCTTCAATGCCCGTGCTTTTTATCACTTGAGCCTTCTGCGGTTTGCCATCTTTATCAATAAGCACGCGTACGACAACGCGACCTTCAAGCCCAGCTTTACGAGCCATTTCAGGATAGACAGGCTTAACTTGATTGACAAACTGCGGCTCTTTTTCAAGTGCCACGAAAACATCAGGGTCAGGATCTTCCTGCTCTTTGGGGTCTGCCAGCGACAGGCTTTCGCCACGACCTAATGCACTGGCTACATAGCGTTGAGCATCGGCTAAGCCGGTGGTGTCCTCACCTGTAACCACGCCTTTTTCAATCATCTCTTTAAGTTTTTCTTGCGTGGCGATAGTGCGAGTAGGCGGCGCTTCTTCATCTTTGACGCGCTTGATTTCGCCAACATCTGGTGATTCTGGCGGCTTGATAGCGGCAGATGGCGGTGGTGGCGGCATCTTCTCATCCATCGGCGGCGGTGGCGGTAAATCGACAATGCTTACCGTTCGCGTAACATTAACCGTAACCGCTTCCTCAGTATCGCCTTCCAAATGCGACTTGATAAATTTCCAACTGACATAGCTGAAAATCAGTAATGCCGCAAAAGAACTGGCAAGCAAGACCCCACGCGCCAAATAAAGATGCGTGTATTTGCGCAGAATCAGACCACCGTAAGAAACGTGACGCAAGTTTTCCGTATCCAAGTATTCAAGACGAACAAAAGTGCGTGGTGACGGCGGTGTCGGCGTCGGAAGCGGGTCATGGGACTGAGCGGGCATTGAGGAGACTGCGCGATTTGCTTGCGCCTTCTCTTGACTTAAAACTTCTGCCATAGCTATTCTCCTTTACTACTGCTTTGCAATTGCTCTCACAATCATCACAAAGCTAAAAAAACTCTGCAAATTTTCTTCTCGAATTTCTAAAGAAAATCAGGGTATAAACACAGACCTAACCTTGTGAAAATGGTAGAAGCAATGCATTTGTGTATCTTTAAAATTCTATGAAGCTCTGAAGACCAATTGCTGTATGTTCATCTGTTCCAAGCGGCTCAAACCTTTGCGTGAGGGCATGCATCAAAACATTTTTCAATGATTCAAACAGTGAGGGTTCAATGAAATACAACTTTGCTGAAATTGAAAGAAAGTGGCAAGCCTACTGGCAGGAGAATAAAACCTTCCATGTAGTAGAAGACCCTACAAAGCCGAAGTTCTATGTGCTGGATATGTTCCCCTATCCAAGTGGAAGTGGCTTACATGTTGGACATCTGGAAGGCTACACCGCAACCGATATTGTGGCACGATTCAAACGCCACAAGGGATTCAACGTATTGCATCCGATGGGTTGGGATGCGTTCGGATTGCCTGCCGAGCAATATGCGATAAAGACAGGCACGCATCCGCGCATTACAACCGAGCAAAATGTGCAAAGTTTCAAGCAAACGCTCATGCGTTTTGGATTTTCCTACGACTGGTCGCGTGAAATCAATACCACAGACCCAAACTACTACAAATGGACACAGTGGATTTTTCTCAAGCTCTATGAAAAAGGTTTAGCCTATACAGCCGAAGTGCCTGTAAACTGGTGCGTGGAGCAAAAGGTGGTCTTGGCAAATGAAGAAGTGCCAGAGTATTTGGAAAAAGGCTTCACGGTCATTCGCAAGCCGCTACGCCAATGGGTGCTAAGAATTACAGCCTACGCCGAGCGATTACTGCAAGATTTAGATGAGCTCGACTGGAGCGAGAGCATCAAGGAGATGCAGCGCAATTGGATTGGCAGAAGTGAAGGCTGCGAAATTGATTTTCAACTCTCGAGCTCGACGGAAAAAATTACCGTCTTTACCACACGACCAGACACGCTATTTGGCGCCACATACATGGTGCTTTCGCCCGAGCATCCGCTGGTCGAGCGCATCACCACGCCCGAGCAACGCAAGCTGGTAGAAGCCTATCAAGCCGAAACCGCCAAGAAAAGCGATTTGGAGCGCACCGATTTGCAAAAGGAAAAAACAGGCGTATTTACTGGCAGCTATGCGCTCAATCCTGCTACCAAAACTGCCATTCCAATCTGGATTGCTGATTATGTGCTCATGAGCTACGGCACAGGCGCCATCATGGCAGTGCCAGCACACGACGAGCGAGACTGGGAATTTGCCAAAAAATTTGGACTGCCAATTCGGGAGGTTGTGCAGTCGCCATACAGTGTGCAAGAACGAGCGTTTGTTGGCAAAGATTCGGTCTGCATCAATTCAGCTAACGATGAAATTTCAATCAACGGCTTAGCTTTCAAAGAAGCCTCAGAAAAAATCATCGCATGGCTGGAATCAAAAGGCATTGGGCGACGCCGCGTCAATTACAAGCTGCGTGACTGGGTCTTTTCTCGCCAGCGCTACTGGGGCGAGCCTATCCCCATGAAATACTACCAAGATGAAAACGGTCAATACACCATTTTGCGACCGGAAACAAATCTGCCATTAGTGTTGCCCGATGTGGAAAAGTATGAGCCATCTGGCACAGGAGAATCGCCACTAGCAAATATCACAGACTGGCTGTATGGCGAAGATGAGTATGGCAAATTCCGACGTGAAACCAACACCATGCCGCAATGGGCAGGCAGTTGCTGGTATTACCTACGTTTCAAAGACGCCCACAATCCAAACGAATTGGTATCGCCAGAAAAAGAAAAATACTGGGGCGCCGTAGACCTCTATGTGGGAGGAGCCGAGCACGCCGTCTTGCATCTGCTCTATGCACGCTTCTGGCACAAGGTGCTCTACGACTTAGGGCTGGTCTCAACCAAAGAGCCATTCCAGAAACTTTTCAACCAAGGCATGATTTTGGGCGAAGATGGTGAGAAGATGTCTAAATCACGCGGCAATGTGATTCCCGCCGATAAAGTGCTGGCAGAGCACGGCGCCGATGCCACGCGCCTCTACGAAATGTTCTTGGGTCCGCTCGAGCAAGTCAAACCGTGGAGCACAAAAGGCATTGAAGGTGTCTCAAGATTTTTGGGAAGAGTGTGGCGCTTGGTTTTCAAATCACATGAGACAGAAGAATATGACTTGATTGTCGATGACCGACCAATGAGCCCCGAAATCGAGCGCGCCATGCACAAGACCATCAAAAAAGTAGAGGAAGATTGCGAAAACTTGCGCTTCAACACGGCAATTGCCGCCATGATGGAATTTGTCAATCTGCTCACAAAAGAAAATTGCCATAATCGCACGGCAATTGAAAACTTGCTCATCATGCTCTCGCCGTTTGCTCCGCACATTGCCGAAGAACTCTGGCAAGCGCTGGGACACACAGAATCCATCGCAAATGCACCTTATCCAAGCTACAATCCTGACTTAGCCAAAGACGAAGTGGTAACAATTGCTGTTCAGGTCAGTGGAAAATTGCGAGGCACATTTGAAGCGCCAGTCGGCATCACCAATGAAGAACTCATTGCCCGTGCCATGCAGGTCGATACCGTGCAGAAATTCATCGGCGGCAAAGAAATCGTAAAGAAAATCGTCGTGCCCAACAAGCTCGTCAATCTTGTGGTCAAATCATAAACCGAGTAAGGAGCGGCAGGAATCGGCGCCAAACACGAACCTAACGAACCAGCAAGTATGAATGCAGAAGCCCAAGCGCAAACCAAGACCAACGGACCAGCAAGTGTCATCTTCATCAAAGGCGCAAGAACACATAATCTCAAGAATATTGATGTACGTATTCCACGCAATAAGTTGGTGGTCATCACTGGCGTAAGTGGGTCGGGCAAATCCAGCCTTGCGTTTGATACGCTTTATGCCGAAGGGCACCGCCGATATGTGGAATCCATGTCTGCCTATATCCGGCAGTTTCTGGAACGTATGCAGCGTCCAGACGTGGATTACATTTCAGGCATTGCGCCTGCAATCGCTATTGAGCAAAAAACCATTTCCAAAAATCCACGCTCTACGGTAGGCACAGTAACCGAAATCTACGATTACCTGCGCCTGCTCTTTGCACGCATCGGCAAAACCTATTCGCCCGATACGCACGAAATGGTGCTCAAGCACTCGCCTGAAGATGTGCTCATCCAAATGCGGTTGCTGGAAGAAGGCTTGAAGTGCTACATCTGTTTCCCCTTCCCACATCACAAAGACGAAAACAAAAAAGACCGCACACTCACCGAAGAACTTCAAAATCTCAAGAAAAAGGGATTTTATCGCATCGTGCATGGCAAAAATATCTTGGACATCAGTCAGGCAGAAGAGGAGAAAAAATTGCTCTCGCTCTCAAAAAAAGAGCAAGAAAAATTGCTGGTGCTGGTCGATCGCTTGGTGCTCAAGCACAACGACGAGACTTTTTCACGCATTACGGAAGCCGTAGAAACTGCATTTGCCGAATCAAATGGATACTGCACGGTGCGTGTCTTAGAGGGGCGAGATTATTCGTTTAGCGACAAGTTTGAGCTCAATGGTGTCGAGTATGAAGAGCCAACACCGCAACTTTTTGCCTTCAATTCCCCTTACGGCGCATGCCCGACCTGCCAAGGCTTTGGGCGTGTTGCTGGCATTGATGAAGACGCAGTCATCCCAAACAAAGCACTCTCGCTACGCGATGGAGCAATTGTCTGTTGGAACTCGGAAAAGCATATCCGACATCTTCATGCTCTGATTCGCATTGCGCCAAAGTATAACATCGCCTTGGATGTGCCTTATAGCAAACTGCCTGCCAGTGCCAAAAAGCTGATTTGGCAAGGCGCGCCGAAAGATGGTTTTCTGGGCATAGATGGCTTTTTCAAAGAGGTGGAAAAAGAGGCGCAATACAAAATGCACTATCGCGTATTGCTGAATCGCTACCGTGGTTACACCACCTGCCCAGATTGCGGCGGCTCGCGCCTGCGCAAAGAAGCCTTGTATGTGAAAGTGGCGGGCAAGACCATCTTCGACATTGTGCAAATGAGCATCGCTGAAGCATATGAGTTTATCAAGAACATTGAAATCTCACGCTTCGATAGGGAAATTGCCCAGACCATTTTGAATGAGTTAGAAAAACGCTTGGGCTACTTGGTAGAAGTTGGAGTGCATTACCTGACGCTGAACCGTCCAGCCAACACACTATCGGGCGGCGAATCGCAGCGCATCAATTTAGCCACATCGCTGGGCTCATCGCTCATGGGCTCGATTTACATCTTAGATGAACCTTCAATCGGATTGCATCAGCACGACTCTGCGCGACTCATTCAAATCTTGAAGAAACTGCGTGACATTGGCAACACGGTTGTGGTCGTCGAGCACGACCGCGAAATCATTGAGGCAGCTGATGAAGTCATTGACTTAGGCATTGGTGCAGGTCGTCATGGCGGTTCATTGGTGTTTCAAGGCTCACCAGCTGAAATTGTCCATGCGCCAAATTCACTGACAGGCAAATACCTGAAGAATAAGCATGCGATTCCTGTGCCCGAGCGCCGCCGTCCAGTCAGCTTTTCAAAAGCTATTGAAATCGAGGGAGCGTTAGAAAACAATCTCAAAAATATCAATGTCAAATTTCCGCTGGGCGTTATGACCTGCGTGACAGGCGTAAGCGGTTCAGGCAAATCAACGTTGGTGGGCGACATTCTCTACTTGGGTCTGCTAAAGCAAAAGGTCGGCACCAGCGAGAAAGTTGGCACGCACAAAGCCCTGCGCGGTGCGCATCTGATTGAAAAGGTCGAAATCGTTGACCAATCGCCAATTGGGCGCACCAGCCGAAGCAATCCTGCCACATACATGAAAGTCTTTGATGATATTCGCGTGCTATTTGCACAAACGCAGTATGCCAAACTAAAAGGCTGGGATGCAGGCTATTTTTCGTTTAACATTCCGGGCGGGCGCTGCGAAGCGTGTGCTGGTGAAGGCGTCATTCGCGTCGAGATGCAATTTCTTGCCGATATCGAAACAGTCTGTGAAGCCTGTAACGGCAAGCGCTACAAGGAAGATACGCTAAACGCGCTCTACAAAGGCAAATCCATTGCCGATGTGCTCAACATGACCGTAGCGGAAGCATTAGAATTTTTCAGCGACCAAAAAAGCATAACCAAAAAACTGAAAATCCTGCAAGAGGTTGGATTAGGCTATCTGCAACTGGGGCAATCGGGTAGCACGCTCTCGGGAGGAGAAGCCCAACGGCTCAAACTTGCTTATCATATTGCAAGCAGTGAGTCAAAAAATAGTCTCTTCATCTTCGACGAACCGACTACGGGCTTGCACTTCGACGACATTCGCAAACTCATTGACTGCTTCAATCGCCTGCTTGAGCAAGGAAACACCTTGGTCGTCATTGAGCATAATCTCGACCTTATCAAGCAAGCCGACTGGATTATTGATTTAGGACCCGGAGCTGGTGAGGAAGGTGGTGAAATTGTTGCACAGGGCACGCCAGAGGAAGTGGCGCAATCGGAACGCTCCTACACAGCAAAGTATCTACGCGAGTATCTTAGCGGCAAACCAGCAAACCAACCTGATGCCGAAAAAGCTCTCACTTGCTGAACAAAAAAAGCGTGCGGCACGCATCAAGCTGGTGCTTACTGACAGCGATGGCGTGCTGACCGACACAGGCGTCTACTACTCAGAACAAGGCGAAGCCTTCAAGCGCTTTTCCATACGAGATGGCATGGGCGTCGAACGGCTACGCAATTTGGTTGGTATTGAAACCGCAATCATCACTGGCGAAGAATCGGGTAGCGTGAAAAAACGTGCGGAAAAATTGAAGTTACCGTTTCTCTACTTGGGCATCAAAGATAAACGCGCCTGTCTGGAACGAATTTTACAAGAGACGAACCTGCAACTGGAAAATCTGGCATACATTGGCGACGATATGAACGATTGGGAAATTTTACATGCGATTGGTGAAAAAGGGCTGACAGCAGCGCCAAGTGATGCCTTGCCAGCAATTCGTGCCATTGTGCATTATGTGTGCAAAGTGCGTGGCGGATACGGCGCCTTTCGCGATTTTGCCGAACGATTGCTTTACCTGCGTGGCAAAAAAAGTGCCATGCAGCCCTGAAAAAAGAAGTAGGCAGAGCATCTCTGTGTTTTGCGATGACAGTAGTCAGTCATGCTGAGTGAAGCGAAGCATCCACATCGCACTGGATTCCTCAATGGCGCTCGAAATGACATCGCAATTGTCATGCTGAACGGAGCGTAGCGAAGTGAAGCGTCCACACTTTCCTGTTGTCATGCTGAGCGGAGTGCAGCATCCACGCAATGGATTCCTCGCTGGCGCTCGGAATGACAGAAAAAACGCTCGGAATAACAGCAAAAAAGCGTTCGCAATAACAAAAGACAAGTGCAGAACAGTGCCGCAAACCCTACGCATTCATGTCAAGCTGCATTAGTTAGGCAGCAGCGGATTCAATGTGCAGCACTTGGGTCAGATTCATGGTCTCAAAGACCTTTTTGAGGTTAGGAGTTGGGTTAGCGATGATGAGCTTGGCACCAAGTTTTTCAGCTTTAACATGTAAGCGAATGAGCAAGCCAACACCAGAGCTATTAGCAAAAAAGACATTGCTAATGTTCAAGACAACTTCTTTTTGCCCCGCTTCCAGCAGCCGAGTAACTTCGTTGTATAGGGGTTGAGATTGCTCTCCGCCCCAAAGTTCGCCACTGACTTCAATGACCGCACGCGACGATGAAACCTGCGTGTTCAGAGTCAGTGAGATGAAGTCTTCGTCGTTTTGCGTGGCAAAGAGAACGTAAGAAGAAAAATGCTTTGCATGGTGCTGTCTTGAGTTCAAGGTTTATTTAACAGCTTGCCAGTCACGCGCATAGCGAAAATCAATACCAAGCGTGCGTGACGACAGTTTTGCAATTACAGGCGTCATACGCTTGAATTGATTGCGGACGACAAGCCGCCTTGTTTTACTCAAAAACTCCCAAGAAGTTCCATTCTTTAAGAGCTCTTCATCAGAGAGGCGCAAATCTATCATTTGATAGAGCAGCTTATCGACTTCAGCGTAGGTGAAGCCAAGTTCATCTTCATCGGTTTGTCCTTCCCACAAATCTGCGCTGGGTTTTTTTTCTATGATGCAGCTGGGGATGCCGAGATGTTTAGCAAGTTCCCACACTTGGGTTTTGTAAAGGTCGCCAATCGGGTTGATGGCTGACGCCATATCGCCAAAGAGTGTGCCGTAGCCCAAGAGTAGCTCTGTTTTGTTGCTGGTGCCGATGACAAGACGATGGTCACGCATGGAGATATCGTAGAGCACAATCATGCGCATCCTTGCCATCACGTTGCCGCGCCGCACTTTGTCAGTGACTTGTTGAGCGGCAAAATATGCATCCACCATTGGCGTAATGTCGCAGAGCTCGTAGGCAATACCAAGCTGATGCGCCAGTAATTTTGCATCGGCAAGGCTATCGGGGCTACTGGTTTTGTAGGGCATCATCACAGCAAGGACGTTTTCTTTGCCCAGCGCACGCGTGGCTAACGCGCATGAAACCGCTGAATCCACGCCGCCCGATAAGCCAACGACAACTTTCTCAAAACCAACCTTGCGAACTTCACAGCGAATGAAGTTGAGAAGAATTTCTTCAACCATGCGGTAATCAATGTTTGCAGGAAAATTCACTTGAGTCATAGTTGATAAATGGTTTAACGCTTTATAGCAAGTTCATCTTCGACAATTTGTCCATCACGCATGACGATGATGCGGTCTGCAATCTGCGCCACATCGCTGGCGTGGGTAGCAATGATAAAGGTTTTATTTTCTTCGTGTGCAAGGGTTTGAATCAGGTCTAAGACCTGTGCTGCATTTTTAGAGTCTAAGTTGCCTGTCGGTTCATCGGCAATGATAAGGTCTGGGTTGTTCATCAAGGCGCGAGCGATGGCAGCGCGTTGCATTTCTCCGCCTGAAAGCTCAAAGGGCTTATGCGAAAGCCGGTGTGAAAGACCGACACGCTCGATAAGCATTTGCGCTCGTGCCAAAGAAGCTTTGAAGTCAATGCGAGCCAGCTCACTGGGAAGCATGACATTTTCTAACACTGTCAGCGTAGGCATAAGATTGAAAAATTGAAAAATGATACCCACTTTCTTACGGCGAAAAGCTGTAAGGTCACGCTCGCTCATGGTAGTAATGTCTGTACCATCAATGATGACTTTGCCGCGTGTGGGTTTGTCAATTGCAGAAAGGATGTTGAGAAGTGTGGTTTTGCCGCTACCTGAACTGCCCATTAGCGCAATTAGTCCTGCCTGCTCAATTACCAGTGAAATGCCTGAAAGGGCATAGACAGGAGATGATTTTTCATTGTAGATTTTGACAACGTCTTTGAGTTCAATCATTGTGCCTATAAGAGAAGTTGTCTTCAAAAACGCCGCTACTCTAAAAGACGTTCAGGATAAAGTCTGTATCTTTGAGAGATTCAACCAAAGCTGAAGCATATCCAAAAATATGGTTGATTTCAAGGAAGCGGCGCAGAAAGCGCTCTCACACTTTCGAGATGTGATACAAAGTGCGGCGTATCAGAATATCTGTGTGGAGGAAATTGAGAAATCAGAAGATGGACAATTTTGGTTCGTAACAATTGGTTACGATGCACCGACCAACGATTCGTCATATGCACTCTCTAACACAGTGCGCCGTTACAAGGTCTTCAAAGTCGATATTCTGACCGAAGAAGTGGTCTCCATGAAAGTGCGAAATTTGGACTAGCGCTTACAGGTCGCCTGCAATAGGGCGTAGGACAATTTCTTCGACGCTGGTGCGTTCAGGCTGCAAGTAGGCGGCTACGACAATTTTAGCGACATCTTCAGGCATCATCATACGAGATTGGAAGGTTTGAGCCGCTTCACCCCACATTGGCGTATAGACTGCGCCGGGCATGACATTGGTGATGCGCACATTGCATTTGCGTCCATAAAGACGCAAGACTTCCACTAAGCCTTTCTGACCAAATTTTGACATGCAATAAATTCCGCTTTGCTCAAAAGGAACTTCAGCGGCAACCGAAGTGATGAAGATGATGTGACCGCTGCGCCGCTGCTGCATGTCCCTGAAAATGCGCTGCGTAAGGAAGAATGTGCCTTTGAGATTGATGTTGATGGTGTAGTCGAAATCTTCTTCAGTAAGCTCTAAGATGTCTTTGAACCGCCCGACCCCAGCGTTATTGACAAGGCAATCAACTTTGCCAAAACGCTGCAGAGCACAGGTATAGATTTTTTCAATGTGTTCAAGCTGGGCAATATCGGCGACGCAGATTTCGGCTTCAACTTGATGGGCATGGCACTCTTGTTGAAGCGTCTCTAAATCGGAACGGGTGCGTGAGACAAGCAACAGTTGCGGCTCGAAGTCCGGCGACTTACACTTGGCAAACTCGAGGGCAAGATGACGACCAATGCCCTTGCCTGCTCCAGTGATAAGAATAACCGACATGGTGCAGCGTTTAGAAAAGGGAAAGCGTTCCAAGACGGATGAATCTTGAAACGCTTTCTACGGTGTCAGAGATGCAGACATTAGTAGAGCTTTGCCCCTGGAGCTCTGATGTATGCAGCAATTTTCCTCGCTTCGTCGTCCGTAAAAGCCTTAGAACGGTCTTGCTTAGCAAGGCGCTGCATCCACTGAACAAGCTCGAGGGTTTTGGCATCATCTTTCATCCACTTCTGCTTCATTTTGCCAGCGTTAGCGGTCAGCGAGTGGCAACTGGCACATTTCTTTCTATAGAGCGCCTCATAAGCCAGTGCATCTTGTCCAGCCGAGGCAGGCACAATTGCAGCATCAGGAGCTGGTGCAGCTGGCGTAGGCTTAGGTTCCTCAGCTGGTGCTGGTTCTGCAGAGGCTGTACTGGGTGCTGCTGCTGGCGCAGGTGCAGCAGAAGTGGCTTTCTTTTCTTTTTCCTCCTTGCGCTTCAAAAATTCTTTCATCAAGTAGTTTTGAATCTTGAAGACATCAGCGTCTTCGACTTTGATGGGCTCGCCCTTAGAATTTTTGGACGCAAGCATCTTAGCTACAAACTCATTGACCTTGGACTCCGAGACGATGAAGGTTTCATCGAACTGACGGAACTGCTCTGGAAAGTCATACTTCTTCATCAGTTCGTCATATTCAGCCTTTGCAGCGTCGACGGAAGTCAAGGCTGGCGGTGTAGCCTCGCTGGCTGGGACAGCTGGCGTAGGTTCTTCGCCATTGAGCTGGGCTACCGTGCGCGGTGCCGGGCGACCATCTTTGAACATTCTGACTTCACGCGGGTTGGTGGAAACGACACCAATCCATGCAAAGAAAATGGACGCCATACCCACAAAAATAATCGGCAGGAACCAGCCGGAATTATATTGCTGAACGAACTTGCCAGCAATCCATACAGTAAGGCTTGCGCCAAGGAACAATGCTACATACCGGATGTAGGTGTAGCCGACTTTGCTAATCGGAACGCCATTCCAAGCGGCAACCGCCACATAAATGAAGAAAATAGCCAGAATGCCTAATACAACCGCAAGGAATAGCTTAATTGATGATCTGTCCATAGTTTGCTAAAGTTTAGTTTGTTGTTACAGATACCTATGTGTTCCAATACCTACAACATCGTGTGCAGAACCTATGCACACTCGGTTTGCAGGTAAGGCTTACCTCCCAATGAAACCACTCTAATTTACGTAAAGTTCTTAGCCAAGAGAGAGAGCGCGCTAGCAAAGTTAGCATATGATGAAAAGAAACCGTCTCCGCCCATAGAAGCAGTTGCCTAAAAACTCGTCCATTTCGACTGTATCAAAAAAACTAGCTGATGGACTAAGTTTTTGATACATCTATCGGCAAGTCTGCTATTGTACTGGCTTAAGAAGTCAGCCGATGCCGATACTTTTTTTCATATGCGGCGGTAATGTATTGCTCAAGTGTCATAAGGTGGTCAATGCCTAAAATGCGCTTCGGAACGGTCATATCACAAGCCATGCTGTCGTAGCTGAAATCGAGAAGGTGAATAATGCCCCATGCTTGTTCCCAAATTGGTTTAAGTATTTCGCCAAGCACGCGTAGTGGTGTAAGCGGAATGTGAAATGCAATCACTGGTTTGCCTTCGTATTTCAAGCGTACTTTCGACCACTCTTCGACAAGCTCGTCAAAGGTCATGATTCTATCGCCACCAATTTCAAAGGTTTTGTTCATGCATTCAGGATTGCCAATGGCGGCGACATACATTTTAGCGACATCTTGTTCAGCCAACATCTGAGTTGTAGTTTTGCCGTCGCCAAGCACAGGGAAAATGTTCGTGGCTTGCACGAAAGGCTCGCCACGATAGTAGAGCTCATAGAAAAACCCACATGGTCGGAAAATGGTGTAGGTAAGACCGCTTTCACGAAGTTTTTCTTCAGTCATCAACTTTGCCCATACAAAGCTATAGCCAAGAGAATTTTTCGGAAAGAGCGTAGAGGTAAAAATAAACTGCTTGACATGGTTTTCTTGTGCAGCAGCAATAGCGTTCATTTGTCCAAAATGTTCGGCATTGCCACGCGAGACAGCAGTGCGGTCTTGACCGGCACTGACACAAGAGATAACTACATCCACATTGCGCATGGCTTCCACTAAGCTGGCTTTATCCATAATGTTGCCATATGCAACTTCGAACTCTGGTAAGCCAGCCTCAAATGCGGCTTGCAATTTTGCTTTAGATTCAGGGCGCACCAAGCCGCGCACTGCATAGCCTTTGGCTTTGAGCAGAGGCACAAGCTCTCTGCCTAAGACGCCAGTGGTGCCAATAATGAGGACTCGTGTCATAAATGTTCTCCCTTAAGTTAAGTGGTTGTGCTGATAGGCTTACTAGAACATGGTGCCAAATCTGCTGCGATGCGCCGAGTTCGAAGAGTGTGTCTTGTTCAACAGGCACTGCATGCTTTGCACCTTAGCCAGAAGATGCCCATTGTTGAGGCACCAAATTTCCGTTAAAACATCAAGTTGCAGTGTCAGCTTTGCTCATTTAAGCGCCTGAAGAGCAATCCTTGACCAAGAAAATAGCTTGAAGCAATCAACCTCATGACGGAAGACAACCCAAGTTAAATCTTACTCGAATGTGCACTAGCGCGTCAATGCAAGACCGCAACACACTATGCTTATTTGAGATAAGCACGGTTCAAGATGCGCAGGTCTGGCTACAGACATGATTGAGAGTCGGTTACAATTGTGTCGCTAACTCTCTGCAGCATGAACCTAATCTGCGGCGATAGCCAACACGCGCTCCAACGAGACTTTGCTTTCTCTTTGAAGTTTTTCCTGCGAAAATCGTGGTAGCATCAATGTGGCAATGCTAAAAGCAAGAATTTCAAGTAAAAAGACGGCACCATAAGCCAAATTTGGGCTTGCAAATGTATAAAGCAGAAAATCGCGGATGGCGCCCATGCCAAGCTCACCTGAAAAGTTGGCAAGACTCTGCGCTGTGCCCCAAAGTCCAAGGTAGAGCCCCGTGCGCCCAGCATGCATTGATATCATGAACACAATATTGCTGACTGTAGAGCAGCCTAAACCTACACCGATGACAATCAGCCCTGTGTAAAGAAGCGCAGATTGATGCCATAGACCAGAGAGAAGCAGAACGAAAAACCCAACTGCAGCAACTGTGTTGCCAAATGCGATGGCAGTTTTCAGACCGATGCGATTGATGGCAAAACCTGTGATAAGCATAAAAAGAAGTTGCGTGCTGCCCAGATACTGCCTGAACTTTGTGGTTTCACTTACACTTAAGCCGTGCACGTCGGCGCCAAAAGGCTCCATGATAAGCTCATTGCCAAATGCGGCAAAAATGGAGATGAAGACGTAGAAAAAAAATCCCTTAGTTAAAGGCGAGGCATTTATCAGGGCAAGTGATTGCAAAAATGTTAGTGAAGGCTCGCTTTGTTGCCGCACCGAGTCTTGATGACGGCGCTCTAAGCCAACTATCGTAAGTGTGCCAAGCAAAAAAGAAATGAGGCTGGCGTTGCGCATAGCGTCAATAAGCTTTTCGTGCGTGAAATCCTTCAGCGCCTGACTCATAGCGACGGCAGTAAAAATGCCAGAGAGTACCATCAGAATCCAGCTGACGGCGGCAACTTTGCTGAGTGATTTTTCACCTACATAGTCGGCAATCAGAGCATAGTAGGTTGTCAGGGAAGCATGGTAACCAATGCCAAAGATGGTGAAAACTAAAATGAGAAGAGGCAAGTTGACCCAGAAGTTTTGCTGTAAATCAATGGCCAGTGGTGCAATCAGCGAAAATGTGGCGCAGCAAAGTGCTAAGCCGCCCAAGATGAAAGGCGTGCGTTTGTAGCCAAAAAAGTGTGTATGGTCAGAGAGATTACCAGCCCAAATTTTCACCCCAAAAAGTACCATGAGCTCTCGAATGCCAATGAGCATACCAACTAAGGCGGCAGCAATGCCCAACTCAATGGTCATCACACGGTTGAGCGTATCGGTAAGGATGGCGTAAATGATGCCGAAGGAAATTTGAAACAGTGCAAGCCGCGCCAGATTAAAGTAGGATACGAGCTTGTTCATAAGTTATGGTAGGAAAAGGTTTTATGTCGTTTTTTCCACTTGCAGGGAAAATTAAGAAACAAAAATTTGCAATTCCAACTTTAGGAAGAAAACAGAACACTCAAAAGTACTTCAGCTTTTGTTAACTTTGCAGAGAAACTTCATTCAAACGAAAAACCCTATGCGTTCAGCTCGTCATTTTACAATCTTGCTTGTACTGTTTTTTCTTGCAGCAGGCGCACTCTATGCGCAAAGCACGCTACTTCAGTCTGGTCCAATGCTAGGCTACTCGGAGATGCGCGAAGTCTTGCTCTGGGTGCAAACCAAAGCTCCAGCAAAAGTTCAGTTCAAATATTGGGATAAGGAAAATCCAAAGCAAGTATTTGAGACGGAAACTGTACAAACCAGCAAAGAGAAAGCCTTCACGGCATCACTGATTGCCGATAGGGTTTCGCCGGGGAAAAAGTATCAGTATGAACTTTACATCAATGGTAAAAAAGTCGAGCGCCCTTATCCGTTAGAGTTCCAAACGCAAGTGTTGTGGAAATATCGCACAGACCCACCTGACTTTACAATCGCAACTGGCAGTTGTGCCTACATTAATGAGCCAGAGTTCGACCGACCTGGAAAACCCTATGGACAGGGCTATGAGATTTTCAAAGCGATTTATGAAAAGCGCCCTGACGCCATGCTTTGGCTCGGCGACAACATATACTTGCGCGAAGCCGATTGGAACTCACGTACAGGAATCTACCAACGCTACCAGCATACGCGCTCACTGCCAGAACTGCAACCCCTGCTGGCGTCGGTGCACCACTACGCGATTTGGGACGACCACGACTTTGGACCGAACGACTGTGATGGCAGTTTTTGGAACAAAGAGCAAGCGCTTGAAGCCTTCAAGTGTTTCTGGGGAAATCCCTCTTACGGCGTAGGTACCCTGCGTGGAATATGCACGCAATTTTCTTGGGGCGATGCTGACTTTTTCCTCTTGGACAATCGCTACTATCGCACGCCACAAGCACGCAAGACAGGACCGAGAACCATACTTGGCAAAGAGCAACTCGAGTGGCTCATCAATGCGCTGGTAGCAAGCAAAGCCACATTCAAAGTAATTGCCATCGGTGGGCAGGTCTTAAATCCAGTAGCGGTCTATGAAACATATGCCAACTATGCGGAAGAGCGCCAGCTCTTGATTGATACCATTACAAAGGAAGCGATTTCAGGCGTCATCTTCCTAAGCGGAGACCGACATTTTACCGAACTGACCATGCTACCACGCAAAGATAGCTACCCACTTTACGAGCTAACCTGTTCACCACTGACCTCTGGCGTGTTTAAGGGAGCACGAGACGAAGCCAATAACCTGCGCGTGGAAGGTACATTGGTCGAGGAGCAAAACTTTGCATTGCTGAAATTTTCAGGAAAGCGAGAAGAGCGCATGCTGACCATATCCGTCTATAACAAAGATGGTAAGGAGCTCTGGTCTCGCAGTATAAAAGCCACTGACTTGCAGGTGCCAACACAAAAAGTGGAGTAAGCTTAGCTGCGGCGCAGTGCCTGTGCCTTAAGAAAGTTATGTGCAATGGCGCCATCCTGTGTGCGTGGCAGCGGAGCCGAGCAAAACTCAATTTCGCTAAGGGTGGCGTTGATGCTCAGCTCATGACGAAGATAGTCGCGCAAAATCGAGCGCATGGTATCGGTTGGCTTATGACCAGCCTTCAGCACAACAAGCGCCTTGATTTTCTCGCCAAGCTCTTTGTCAGGTAGACCAATCACTGCTACTTCCTCTACGGCAGGGTGAGTGCTCAAAATTTTCTCGATTTCGGAGAGAGCAAGGCGCTGCCCGCTGATTTTGAGCACATCATCAATTCTTCCCATCACGCAGTAGTAGCCATCTTCATCATAGAAGGCGGCATCGCCAGTGTTGAAGCAACCGGGAACATGCTTCCAATACTTGGCGTAGCGTTCTTCGTTGTTCCAAATCGTGTGCATCAGATGTGGGAGTGGGTAGCGCAGAACAAGCAAACCACTGGTGTTGGGCGGAACGGTTTTGCCATCTTCAAGTGAAACAATATCTAAAACGACACCGGGCATTGGGCGGCCGACTTTACCGAGCTTGATATCAGCGGCAAGAAAATCACCAAGCACTGGTGCGGCAATTTCCGTCTGCCACCAGCTATCCAACACACATCCGCGCTTGCCCAGTACATGTTTCTGAATCCACTCGTGCGTATCGGCTTCCAAGTAACTGCCCGAGGAAGTAATCAAGCGCAAGGTAGAAAGGTCAAACTTTTTGATAACCTCTTCGCCATGCTTCATGAGGGTTTGCAGGGTCAAGGGCGAGCTGAACAAGATATTGACGCCGTGCCGCTCGAGCAGTCGCCAAAACGCCTCAATGTTGGGATAGTCAATAGCGCCTTCGCGCATCATCACCGTAGCACCGTTGAGCAAAGGACCATATGTGATGAAGCTGTGACCAAGGATGCGCCCAATATCTTCGGTGTTGAAGAAAATGTCATACTCTTTGAGGTCATACATGGCTTGTGCCATGTAGTAGGTGCCAACCATGTAGCCCCCATGAACATGCACAACGCCTTTGGGTGCGCCACTAGTGCCGCTGGTGTAGAGAATGAAAAGTGGATGATTGGCTTCGACAATTTCAGGATTAATCCACTGCGGTTGCCGATCGATAAGCTCATGGAAATCTACTTCGCGCTCGGAAAAAAGCTCGAGCTTGGGGTCGTCGCGGCGTAGCACAATAATTTTCTCGACTGATTCGGCATTAGCAATTGCGTGGTCGACGATACCTTTGAGCGGGATGCGCTTACCGTTGCGGTATGTCACGTCGGCACAAATCACAACTTTGGCTTCTGTATCATGCACCCGATGACGTAGCGACTGCACCCCTAAGGTAATAGGCGCATAGACGTGAATAGCACCAATGCGCGCGCAAGCTAACATGGAATAGACTGCTTCAGGCGTATTCGGCAAACAAATCAACACGCGGTCGCCTTTGCCGACGCCAAGGCTCTTGAGTGCATTTGCCGTCTGACACACACGGCGCAGCAGTCGGTCGTAAGTAACAAGGGTTTCCTTACCAGTTTCTGAAACCGCCAACAGTGCAACTTTATTGCGGCGATGATTGACTATGTGTCTGTCCAAAGCATTTAGTGTGATGTTGGTCTTGCCGCCAATAAACCAATCATGTTTAGGCGGTTCAAATGTCAGCACCTTGTCCCACTTTTTTTCCCACAAAAGCTTTTCAGCAATTTCAGACCAAAAGCCTTCAGGGTCGGTCAGCGCACGGCGATAGTCAGCTTCATAGTCTTGAATGAGCGCATTACGGCGCAAAAAAAATGGGGGCGAAATTCGACGCGACTCGTTCAAAAATGGTGTAACCTCGAGCATGGCTAAGTAAATGGACTCTTTCCTTTGCGCAAACACTCAATTTGGAATTGAACGTTCAGTTTCTCGATGCTAAAATCAAGCGTGCATAAAGTGGCGCAGGCTACAGCGACTACAGCGAAAAAAGTATCGTAAAAACGAAGCAACCTGTTAAATTTGTCGAAAGCTTGCAACAACACTTAAAACCGTCTCATAGGCTATGGCAGTCAAAGATGCAACTCAGAATGAAGTAGAACAGCGGCTCGCTGAAATTGAAGAGGAACTAGCAAACCTACGCGAAGAACAGCGGCGCATTCAGGCAAAATGGCAAGCCGAAAAAGAAGTCATTACGCGCATTCGTGAGCTCAAAGAGCAAATTGAGCAAGCGAAAATTCAGGCAGAAGAATACGAACGACAAGGCGATTTTGGCAAGGTTGCAGAAATCCGTTATGGCACCATTGTTACGCTGCAAAAACAGCTCAATGAAGCCAAGCAAAAAATGGAAGAGATGCAAAGAAATGGTGCCATGATAAAAGAAGAAATTGGTGCTGAAGAAGTAGCTGAAGTGGTATCCAAGTGGACAGGCATTCCAGTTACCAAGATGTTACAGTCGGAGCGCACCAAGCTCCTGCACATGGAAGAAGAACTGCATAAGCGAGTGGTTGGGCAAGATGATGCTATTCGCGCCATCAGTGAAGCAGTGCGACGCGCTCGTGCTGGGCTTAGTGATGAGCGTCGCCCAATTGGTTCCTTCATCTTTTTGGGGACTACAGGCGTTGGGAAAACTGAACTAGCACGCAGCCTTGCTGAGTATCTCTTCAACGATGAAAATGCTCTGATTCGCATCGACATGTCTGAATACATGGAACCGCACAGCGTCAGTCGTCTCATTGGTGCGCCGCCCGGATATGTGGGCTACGATGAAGGCGGACAACTAACCGAAGCCGTGCGTAGAAGACCATTTTCAGTCATTTTGCTCGACGAAATCGAAAAAGCTCATCCCGATGTGTTCAACATTCTTCTGCAAGTCTTGGATGATGGGCGACTGACAGACAACAAAGGACATGTAGTCAATTTCAAGAACACTATCATCATCATGACAAGCAACTTAGGCGCGCATCTTATCCAAGACCAGATGCAACTGCTCAACGACAGCAACCGTCAGGAGATTATGTCGCGCCTGCGCATTGAGCTCTTTGAGATGCTGCGCAAGAAAATGCGACCGGAGTTTCTCAACCGCATTGATGAAATCATTGTTTTTGCACCGCTTACACGCGAAGAAATCGCCGCTATTGTAGACATTCAATTCCAACGCATTGCAGAAACCGCAAAGAAGCAAAACATTACACTTACACTGTCAGATGAAGCCAAAGATTGGTTAGGTCAGCTTGGCTATGACCCCAGCTTTGGTGCAAGACCGCTCAAGCGTGTCATGCAAAAGTATATTGTCAATGCACTGGCAGAAAAAATTCTTAAAGGCGAGATTGCAGAAGGTGATAATGTAGAGATTGTCCTAAACGATAGACAACTGGAATTTAGAAAGCGCTAAATGGCAATTGCCTACATTGGTTTGGGCTCAAACTTGGGCGATAGATTTGCCTATCTGCAAGCTGCGCTCCAAAAGCTGAAGGAGTTGCCGCATACTACGGTTGAGGGAGTCTCACGCATCTATGAAACTCCGCCGTTGGGCATGGTGCATCAGCCCGCTTTTCTCAACGCCGTGGCTAAGCTGCAAACCACACTGAAGCCCACAGACCTGCTCGAGCACCTGAAAGCCATTGAAAGACAGTTGGGACGACCAGAACACTATGCACGCTGGAGCGCACGTGTGATTGACTTAGATATTTTGCTCTATGACGATTTGGTGATGCAACTAACCCACCTAACCATTCCACATCCGGAACTGACACGCCGCAAGTTTGCTATGCAACCGCTTTTAGACCTTGCCGACCCAATTCACCCACTTTTTAAGCAGCCCATCTCCAACCTGCTCGAGCATACTGAAGACACTTCCACTGTGGCGGCACTGCACCAAATGCTGCAACTGTAAACCCTAGTTTTGTGGAGCGAAAGCAAATGCTTAGATTTTCGAGCCAACGCAGCCCCGCAACATGTAACAGTTACTGGCTGGTTATTCCGTAGCAGTATCTTCATGGCTGAAAAAAGCACAATCATTTACCCTAATAACTACGAGCAAACCTGCTTTAGATGGAAAGGCAACTTACATGGAGCAAAGACAGAGCAACAAATGGCTTAAAACCTTACGCCTGACCCTTCAGCGCAAATACACGCTGACCTTTTCGCTCATCTTTCTGGGCGTAATCATCTACCTGATTTCCTCGCTGCTAAGTGAAGAAGAACGAGATTTCGTAGACTATGCCAACGAAAACTTCAAGACGATTTTTCTGACCATCAATGCAATGGGTGAAGAGGCAATGTCGGTGGGCTCGCGCGATAGGCTGGCACTCAAAACCGTCATTAAAAGCATCTTTGAGTCAGAGATAAAAGGACTGGAGAAAATTTTCTTTGTGCGCTACAATCCTCAGAAAGATGAATACCGCTACTTCGTCTATTACGACAAGGCAGGACAAGACTTTACAGACTCTCTTGTGTCAGCAGCAGAGATATCAACGATCGAGGAACGCGCGGCAAAATTTCAAGTCATAGAAAATGGCAGAGTGTATCTGACGCAAAAGGTGGTCTATAAAACACCAATTAAGGATGTGTTTTTAGGGTATAGTCAGCTGGTGTTTTCTTACGACCACATCAGTAAGGTCATCGCCAAGCGGCGACAAGACCACTTGACCTTGGGCATGCTATGTTTTCTGTTGTCGCTGGTTATCATCAGTATAGTAACGGCGCTGCTGATTCGCCGCATCAAGTTGCTAAATGAGGCGACAAGAGAAGTGTCGCAAGGTAAGCTGGATACAGTGCCCGTGAAAGGCAGCGATGAAATCGCAGAACTGACACACTCTTACAATGAGATGATTTTAGGCTTGCGAGAACGCTTACTGATGTCGCGCTATGTGTCGCAGTCGACCATAGGACTGATTCGTCAAAAGCGCATGGAAGATATAGATTTGGGCGGCTCTCGTGAGCATTTGTGTATTTTCTTCTCGGATATTCGCGGCTTTACAAAGTTTTCAGAGCAGCATGATGCCCAAAAAGTGGTCATTTACCTCAATCATCTGCTCAATATGCAAGTGCAACTGATTCGCGAGCACGGTGGGGATATTGATAAGTTCGTTGGCGATGAAGTGATGGCGATTTTCACGGGGGAAGAGAAAGAAGCAAGAGCTATTGAAGCAGCTATTGCCGTGCAGCGTCGCATGAGCCAGTTAGTGTCCGAAGACACACTGTTTAGCGAACTCAGAGTTGGAATCGGCATCAATACAGGTGAAGTGGTGGTCGGCAACATTGGTTCGCGTGATAGAATGGACTACACGGCTATTGGTGATGTAGTCAATACAGCGGCTCGGCTATGCAGTGCCGCAGAAGCTGGAGAGATTATCGTAACCGAGGATGTGAAAACGAAATTGCCAAAGTCCATCGCGTTAGATGGACCATTCAATTTACCTCTCAAAAATAAATCCAGTAACATTAACCTATACAAAGTCATTTATGACCAAGTTAAGCGAAATGTGCCGCTGCATCAGGACGGCGTGGTGGCTTAGCCTTGCCCTCATAGCGATTGGCTGCGGTAGCGCACAGCCGACGGCAGACGAAAAACTCAATAATCGGCTTACGCGCAATGAAAAAATCATGTATATCTACAACCGCGCTGTGGCAAATTTTGAACGAGGCAAACAAACACTTAACCCTAAACTTTTAGAGAGCGCAAAGTATGAACTCATGTTTCTGGCAGGAGAATTCAAGCACGACTCTTCTATCGCTAAGCTCAAAGAAATAGATGCATTCTATGCCGAGACCATCACGAACTACAAAGAACTTATTGAAAGCACAAAGCCAAAACAGGATACCTTGCTTTTAGCCAGCTATTACAAAAGAGCATTGACGTTGGCACCCGATTTTAGCGAGGCTAAAGAGTTCCTAAAAGCAAATGAGAGCATCATCAAAAGATTGCTTCAAGAAAATTTGGAAAAAGCCAGCGCCGCTCTCAAAGCCAAAAACTATGCCCGTGCACAGCGCTACTACACACGCGTGCTTGCCTACGACTACGATAACATGGAAGCACAAAACGGCTTAGCAGAAGCAACAAGATTACGTCGTCAGCTGAACCTACAACAAAGCGAAGTGCCAAAAACCGGAGAGCAACAAAAGACAAAAACACTATCTGACGCAGAAAAAGAACAGCTCTACCAAGCTGCAAAAGCTGCTTTCGAAGCCAAAGAATACCTCAAAGCACGTGAGCTATGGCTCGCTATTGGCGACCGCCGCTATAAAGATGTATCTGATTACTTACAACGCACAGTCGAAAAAATTGAGGCACTGCGACTTGAGGACTAAAGCTCTGGGGCGGACTTTGGCGGCAATGATAAAGAAGCAAGCACTACGACAACGAAAAAATGAATAAATCTAAGATAACCTATGCCAACACAGGCAAAAAGCGCAAGGCTTCTTGATAGACCTCCTCAACTTCAATCAACTTCATGCACTCTTTTGTGCCAGTGGGGCAATCAATTCCAAAACAGTATTTGCAGTCAACGTCTTTTCGCAAAACTGAAACACGCTCCGAAGGTTCAATCCAAAGGTTTTCGTAATCGCGTGCGCTCATGAGCACAACCATCGGCGTATTGGTGCAATTTCCGATATGCATGACGCCCGTATCAACAGTGATGAAGAGTTGGCAGAGTTCAATCAATTCTTTAAGCGTGTGAATGCTGGTTTTTCCAACAAGCGAAATGGCGCGAGGAGAATTGAGTTCCGAAAGAATCGCATCAACTTGATGGCGTTCTCGTTCCGCCCCGCTGAAGAACAAGATGACATTCGGATTTTCAAGCAATCGTTTGCAAAGCGCAACCCACTTTTCCTTGAACCAATGTTTTGACGAAAAATTGCTCCCTTGATGAATCATAATCGGAATCGATGAGGACGAGCAATGCGTGCGCAAAAGCTCTTGTGCCTGTGCTTTGTCGCTTGCCGTCGTCGGTAGCCAAAGATGCGTTGAAGGAACCGGAATGCCTGCAAATTCAAAAAGTTGCTGGTTGCGAGAAACGTAGCTAAGTGAAGGAGAAAGCGTGGGAACAATATTGTTCAAAAACCCTCTTGAGTCGACATCGTAGCCCAAACGGTAAGTGGCACCGGTCAGAAACGCAATAATCGGGTATTTAAGAGACGTTTCTTCAGCATCAAGAATGGCTAAATCGTAACGCTCGCGCCGAATTTCCTTTAGCAACTTGAACAAAAGAGACAACTTCTTTTCGCCTTTTCCCCAGAACCAAAACTTATCGACATAAAATCGCCGAATGTGAGGCATATTCTTGCAAACTTCGTAACTGACGCTATTGCAAAGCACATCAATCTCCAATTGCTTACCGTAGCGTTCTAACAAGGCTTTGGCGCAAGGCGTGAAGACCAGCGTATCGCCAAGCTGCTGTAAGTGAATGAGCAAAATTTTCTTAATCTTGCCTGCTTCAATTTGCTTAGCAATAAAATGGGGCTCTCTGTAACGCTTGACTCTGAATACAATTGAGCCAATGCGGGAAAAAAGCGTAAAAAGAATGCGCATTTGAAAAGCAATTTTGTTCAACAAGAACAGTAAGTCGTAAGAGTTATATGCTAGCCCAAATTGCAAGTTAAGTCAAGTGCAAGAAAGCAAAAACCCGCACAGTGCCAAAAGCGGAACAGCATGCTAAGTAAAAAACGAGACACTGAGACTTGACGACTAAAGTTCTGGCGCAGACTTGGTAGTGATGACAAAGACAGCAAGCACCATAAGCGCCGCGGCGACTAACATCTGCCCAGTGATAGGTTCGCGTCCGATAGCCCAGCCCAAAAATACAGCTACGACAGGATTCACATAAGCGTAAGTGGCAACACGACTGGGCGGTGCAACACGCGCCAGCCAATTGTAAGCAGTATAAGCCACGATAGAACCGAAGATAATGAGATAGCCCAAGGCAATCCACGACGACCAAGCAACATGCGCCAGCGAAAACTGCGACCACTCGCCGCGCAGCGTGCCCGTAGCAAGTTGCAAAAGTCCGCCAACCAGCATTTGCATAGATGTGGCTTGAAGAGCAGAAGCTGGCCACGACGCACGTCTGACATAGAGCGACCCAATTGCCCAAGCCAGTGTCGCAGCAATCACGGCGGCAACCCCAGCGTAATCTATGTGGAGCCCTTCGGAAAAAAGTCCATCGCCAACCAACAGGATGGCGCCTATGGTGCCGACAAAGAGCCCAAACCAAATAGCAGTACTGGGCATCTCCCCGCCCAGAGCCAGCCACTGAAGCAGAACAATCCAGAGCGGTTCAGTGGTGATGAGCAGTGCCGCGACGCTCGAGGAAATGTGTTGCTCTGCCCACACCACACAGCCATTGCCGATAAAAAGCATCAAAGTGCCAAGCACAATGGCGCTTCGCCAGTGCTCCACTGACGGTGCCGGGTGACGCCACGACGTGAAAAGATAGACCAGCGTGCCTGCCGTCAGAAAACGCAGTCCGCCCATGAGAAAAGGCGGAATCGTGGAAATGGCGAAACGAATGGCAAGGTAAGTTGAGCCCCAGATAAGATAGACGGCAAGAAATGCCAAAATCAAAAGTACAGGGTGAGCGGTGCGCGTTGATGTAACAGCCATGAAAGTTTTTTGAACAATTTTATGGCATGAAACATCAACGCGCCAAGGAGAATTTTGTTACTTGCTCTGCTTTTTGCCCTTTGCTTTTTTAGCAGGCTTTGCAGACTTGCCCTTGCTTGGAGCTGACTTGCCACCGCCACTTTTTGCAAGCTGTATCAGCTCGCTAAGGTCTGGAATAAGAATGATTTCAATGCGCCGATTTTTGGCTCGGGCTTCGGGCGTGTTGCGAGGGTCGGCAGGATAATGCTCCCCACGCCCCGCGGCAATAACACGCTTCGGGTTCACTTTGCCGACTTCTGTAAGGTAACGCACAACTTCAGTAGCGCGTAAGACGCTCAAATCCCAGTTGTCCTTTACATTCTCAAGTTTTGTGATGGGCGTCGTATCTGTATGCCCCTCGACTTGAATGGTAAGGTCTGGATTTTCATTCAAGACACTGGCAAGTTTGTCCAGAGCTTTTTTGCCCTTTTCATCAATCGTGGTGCTGCCCAGTGGAAAAACAAGTTTGTTGGAAAGCGAGACATAGACATTATCGCCTTTTATGTAGACATCCAGTCCGCTATCCTTGAAGCTAAAGAGGGCAGAGTTCAGGGCATTTTGAAGTTTTTGAAGTTTGGCATCGCGTGCGGCAAGCTGCTTTTCTAATGCACTGGCGCGCTGCTCAAGGTCGGCTAAGTTCTTTTGGGCTTCTTCTTGCAGTTTTCGCTCTCGCTGTTCGGCGGCAGCAAGGCGAGCTCGGAGGTCAGCCGAATCGCGCCGTAGAGCGGCATTCTGAGCTTCTAGTGCACGGATTTCGGCGGTCAGAGAATCCTGCATTTTCTTCTTATCACGCTCTAAGGCATCGACAGCTTCCTGCGAGACGCCACATGACATCAAAAGTGTAGAAAGGGCAACAGAAACAGTCAGCAGAAATGAAGTGTGTTTATGCATCGGTGATGAAGTTAGGTTAATGAAAACGGTTGCTTGAAAAGCAAGGCAAAGATACGACGACAAGGTAGCTATGAAAAGGTGGGCAGTGGGGGCTTGTGAGATACATCACGCTTGCAGAAAGCTGTGCCAAAACTCTATTTTGTAAGAACAAACTCAAAACAAAAGTGCAATGAAAAAACTTGTCATCTACGTACTCTTCTCCCTTTGCATCACACCGACTTTGATGGCGCAAGCCAAAAAACCACTGACGCACGAGGTCTATGACAGTTGGAAAAGCATTTCTGGCAGTACGATTTCAAACACGGGAAAATATGCGGCATACTCGCTGACTCCGCAGGAAGGCGATGCAACCCTGATGATTCATGCGTTACCGAGCAAAGACGCACAAGCCATTCCAAGAGGCGAAGAAGCGCGTTTTTCAGAAGATGAAGCATTTCTAGTATTCAAAATCAAGCCACCACTCGATAGCGTCAAGGCACAAAAGCGCCGCAAAGTGCGCACCGAAGATTTACCCAAAGACTCTTTGGGAATCTACAACTTGCAAACTGGAGCACTGACCAAAATCCCACGCGTCAAATCTTTCAAAATGCCTGAAAAGGCTGGCGGATGGCTGGCATATCAGCATGAAAAGAAACAGCCAGCAGCGCGTGATACCTCAGCCTCCAAAAGCCGCCGACCCAAAGAAGAAAGCGATTCTTTAGGCACAGAACTGGTGCTGCTCAATCTCAAAACTGGCAAGGAAAGAAAATTCCCATTCGTAACCGAGTATGAATTTTCCAAAAATGGCAAACGCTTCATGTTTGCCACTTCAGGCGATGATTCCCTTTTTGAGGCAGGCGTCTATCTTCTCCATTTGGAAACGGAACAAATGCAACCGCTCTGGCGCGCCAAAGGACGATACAAACGACTGGCATTTGACGAAGCTGGCGAACAGGCAGCATTTCTGGCAGATTTGGATACCAGCAAATCTCGCCTGCGAGCGTTTTCACTCTACTACTGGAAACTTGGCACGGACTCGGCTACCAAACTGCTCGATACCCTTCACGCCGCTGTGCCAAAAGGCACATTGGTCAGCGAGTTTTACACACCCCTATTTTCAAAGGATGGAAAAAAACTCTACTACGGCATATCAGAAAAACCGCTGCTGCCCGACACCACTAAACTCCCTGAAGAAATCGTCAGCGTCGACATCTGGCACTGGCGCGATAACGACCTGCAACCTGAGCAACTTCGAAATCTCAACCGTGAGCGCGAACGCTACTATCTGGGAGTCATGCACTTAGAAGAAAAACGCGCTGTGCAATTGGCAACCAAAGACATGGCAAATGTCATACTCAGTGAAGAAGGCAACGCCGATTGGGCACTTGGGCTATCCGACAACAAATACGAATACCTCAAAGCATGGGAAGGCGCACCAGTGCGAAACGACATCTATGCAGTCAATCTAAAAGATGGCTCGCGCAAACTCATACGCGAAAATGAACGCGCCTTTGGCATTTATCTTTCTCCATCTGCAAAATATGTGCTCTGGTATTCTGCACAGCAAGGCGCATGGCTAACCTACAACCTTGAGACTGGTGAGACGGCAAACCTGACAGGAAAAATCAAACACCCGTTTACCAACGAGCTACACGACATGCCAGGTCCGCCTGAACCCTACGGCTTTGCTGGTTGGATAGAAGGCGAGACATCGCTACTGATTTACGACCGCTACGACCTCTGGCGATTTGATGCCACCGCCAAAACCCCACCACAGCGATTGACCAACGGACGAGAACAAAAAATTCGATTCCGCTACATCAAGCTCAATCATGAAGAGCGCACCATCAACCCAAATGCGCCCATGATTCTACAAGCCTTCAATGAAAGCACGAAAGCGTCAGGCTACTACAAATTCACCATTGCTGAAGGCGGTGCACCGAAAAAGCTCATCATGGGCGACTATGCTGTGCTGGACCTTATCAAAGCCAAACAAAGTGATGCCGTGCTGTTCCGAAAAATGACCGTCTCGGAATTTCCAAATCTGCACGCAACCACACTTGCGTTTGATAACATCGTACAGATTTCAGATGCAAACCCACAGCAAAAACTCTACAATTGGGCAACCGTTGAACTGGTCAAATGGAAATCTTTTTCAGGCGAGATGTTAGAAGGTTTGCTCTACAAGCCCGAGGACTTTGACCCGAAGAAAAAATATCCAATGATTGTCTATTACTATGAGCGCAATAGCGATGGTTTGCATCTTTACACGCCGCCTGCGCCAAGCCGCTCCATAGTCAACCGCACCATGTATCCAAGCAATGGCTATTTGCTTTTCATTCCTGACATTACCTACAAAATTGGTTATCCCGGACAGAGTGCATACGAGGATGTGGTCTCGGGCGTGCAGGCGCTCTTGAAACGCGGCTACATTGATGAAAAACGATTAGGCTTGCAGGGACAAAGTTGGGGCGGCTACCAGACAGCGTATCTTATTACACGCACAAAGAAAATGTTTGCGGCGGCGATGGCTGGCGCACCTGTGGCAAACATGACGAGTGCCTACGGCGGCATCCGCTGGGAGTCAGGACTAAGCCGAATGTTTCAGTATGAAAAAGCGCAAAGCCGCATCGGCGCATCACTCTGGGAAAAACCCAAACTCTACCTTGAAAACTCCCCACTGTTCAGCGCCGACAAAATTGAAACCCCACTGCTCATCATGCACAACGATGCTGATGGTGCCGTGCCGTGGTATCAAGGCATAGAGCTATTCATGGCACTCAAACGCTTGGGCAAACCAGTGTGGATGCTCAACTACAACGGCGAAGCGCACAATCTTACGCAACGCAAAAACATGAAAGACCTCTCAATTCGTATGCAGCAATTTTTTGACCACTATCTCAAGGGCGCACCAATGCCGCGGTGGATGAAAGAAGGCGTGCCCGCTATCGAGAAAACTATCAACATGGGCTATGAATTTGCAAACTAATACGGCTCGAAAAATGACAGCCAAAGGAATTCATACAGAGCATTTCTGACTCTTAAGCAAACGTTATGAACGAATCTAAACTGCGTGGATTTTTACTCGGCGCGCTTATCGGCGACGCACTTGGATTGCCCGTGCATAAAAAACCGCATCACATCATCCGCATGTATTTCAAAGGCATCAAGGACTACACGGATGAATACTACAGCACAGGCTCGCCGACGGGACTGCGAGCAGGACAAAATTCCATAGATGCACGACCGATTCTGCAAGCGCTGCCACACACAGACGACGCGGCAATTGAAACCTTTACCGAAAAGTTTTTCCAAGTGCAGCCTGATACCGCTGTGCAGCTATGCAAATTTTTCAAAATTGTAAAAGCCGCAACGCTGCCGCTGGTGCCGCAGCAAATACTGGCTGAACTCTTCGAGACGCAAGAGCAACAGAAAATTTTGTCAGCGATGAGCTTTTTCCCAAACGATATGGTCATAGAGTTTGACGAAGCAATGGATGAACTGAATGCAGTGCGGTTTGCGCTAGCGATGTTTTTGCGCTCGCATGATGATTTTGAAACAACGGTGCTTTCTACAGTCAATATGGGCGGATTGGCAAGGCTAACTGGCGCAATTGTCGGCGGGGCTATGGGATTGCTACATGGTCATGAAGCGATTCCTAAGCATCTGGTTCAAGGATTGGAGCATTCGCTGGAGATTGTGGAGAAAATCGAGGCGATATTTGGCTCATCGTAAGTGGCGTAGCAGTTGTTGGATAAATGGGTTCATGGTGCGTTCACGACCGATAGTAGTCGGCTCGCCGTGTCCGGGATAGACGCGCACATCGTCGGGCAAAGTCATCAGCCGTTCAAGCGAGCGTGTCAGGGCATGGAGGTCGCCATCGACGAAGTCCCACCTGCCAACCGAATCCTTGAAGAGCGTATCACCAGAAAAAAGCACTTTGTGTCGTGCTTCATAGAAGCATACACCGCCAAGCGTATGTCCCGGTGTGTAGAGCACTTCAAACTCAAGTGAGCCGACTCGGAGTCGGTCACCATCTTTGAGATAGGTGCTGGCGCGTGTCGGCATAATTGGAAAGGGAATTGGGAAGGGTTCTTTGTATGGCTCGGTCAGTCGCCATTCATCACTGGAGTGAATGAGAATTGGGGCTTGCGTGGCGCGTTGGAGCGGATAGTTATCAGCAGAGTGGTCGAAATGACCATGCGTATTGAAGATGTATTCAATCCGAAAGCGCCGTGTATGAGCCTCCTGCAAAATGAGAGGCGCAGAGCCATAAGAGCAATCAATGACACAAGCCGAAGCAACGCCTTGCGCATCAGGCACGGCATCACTGACAAGGTATGCAAAAGTGTAGAGCGGTCCGCACTCAAATCCCTTAACGAACATGCTGAAAAAAGTTGAAGCAACTGCAAATTTACGGGCTGTATGTCTCAAAACTAAAATCCCTTGATAACCAAATGAAAGTGTGGCTTTCTCTATGGCTGTGCTTAATGCTGCCTTTCGAGCGCAGCATAATAGATGAACGCGAGGCAATTCTTGCTGTGCTGAGGGCGCAGGTTGCCGATTGGAACAAAGGCGATGTGCGTGCCTTTATGCAAGGCTATAAAAAGTCTGACTCGACAAAGTTCATTTCTGCAAAAGGTATTGAGCAAGGTTATGAGAAAATTCTACAGCGCTATCTGCGTAGCTATCCAGATAAGGCGGCAATGGGCACACTGAACTTCGAGGGGCTAAGCGTGATGCTACTATCTGAAAACTATGCTGTGGTCAATGGGCAGTTTATCCTCAAGCGCCGTGCTGCCAGCGGCAATGAAGAAACACTAAGCGGATACTTTACACTGCTTTTTGAAAAAACACGCGAGGGCTGGAAAATTATTCTGGACCATACCTCATGAGTGCATCAAATACCACCAGCATCCATGCACTGGATTCCTCACTGCGTTCGGAATGACACGAAGGGGAATGCTCGGAATGACAAGAAAAGGCTTGCTATGACAAACGCCGCTGTCATGCTGAACGAAGCGTAGCGAAGTGAAGCATCCACGCTGGATTGACCTCACCCTGTCTGCTGGTGCAGACGTCCCTCTCCTTTTGCAAGGAGAGGGACAACAGGGTGAGGTTTGCTATCTCTATCTCCAATTTGTCACGCTGAACGCAGCGTAGCGAAGTGAAGCATCCATACAATCAGATTCCTCGCTATCGTTCGGAATGACACTTCGGTCTGTCATGCTGAGCGAAGCGAAGCATCCACACACGGGATTCCTCGCCGAAGCTCGGAATGACACGAAAAAGCGCTCGGGAATGAACAAAAAAAGCATGCGGCATGGCAGAAAAAAGCACTTGGAATACAAAAGACAAGTGTGGAACAATGCAGCAAAACTGACACTTCATTTGTCAGCACTACCTAAGAGCAGGCGTGCAAGTTTTGGCATTTCTGCAGCGGCGCTACCTTGATAGACTGTGAAGCCATAGAGCAAGCTCGTGGCAGGATTAGGGTCAATGAAAAACTTTTTTGGTGTATCAGCAAAGAGCGTAAGCAATCCAGCTGCAGGATAGACTTGTGCAGAAGTGCCGATGCCGATGAACACTTCTGCAGTGGCGATTAATTCTTCCAGATAGTCATGGCGCATATCGACGGCTTCACCGAACCAGACCACGTCGGGGCGAAGTTGTCCGCCGCACTTCGGGCAGCGGTCACCCAACTGAATTGGTTTGGTAATCGGGGACTTGAAGTCACATCGGAACCGTGGGTCGCCATCGGCGAAAATGTCGTAGTGCCATTCGCATTTTTGCATATCGGCGCGCCCATGCAGGTGCCAGACGGTTTGGCAGCCGGCCTGTTCCAGAAGACTATCAATATTCTGTGTGATGTTGATAACCTCATATTTTTGCTCTAAGCTAGCAATGGCATAGTGTGCGGCATTTGGCTGGCAAGCTTTGTATTTTCTGAAACGCTCGGCATAAAAATCCAGCACCAGTTTGGGATTGCGCCGCCAGCCCTCGGGCGATGCCACATCCTCGATGCGAAAGTTTTCCCATAAGCCGCCGCTGTCACGAAAAGTAGGAATTCCACTTTCGGCAGAAAGTCCAGCCCCGCTGAAAATGACAATCCTTGGCTTCATAGATAGTCGGTTTTGAAAAAGTGCTAAGCGACAAACTATTGTGGAGCAGTGCTGCTCCAGCAAAGCAAATTTACGCCTAAATACGGAGCTTAACGTTATTGTGGCGCTTTGCATCTGCGGTAACATCGAAGAAAGCCTGCTAGGAAAGTCAAAAAATGAACAAGTATCAAGGGGCGTGGCAGTGAAGGCAAAACTTAGCTTGATGCTTGAAGCAAATTTCGCTAAATTTCATCGAGATATAGAGTTCAGTAGTACACCATGCAGTGCTCTTTTTAGAATGAGGAAATTCTTGATGGCAGATGGGCTTTCTATTCTACATTACGGATTTTTGGTATTGGCGCTGGCGAGAGCTGCTGGCGCGCATTCCGGGCTTGGTTCATCAAAAGAGTTTTCTGCAAACGTACTACGTGAATTTCTATTTCGTCATCACAGATGTTCCACTGCTGCGGCGGCTAGGACGGATGATTGAGCAACTGGCTTGAGACATTACTACAGTCAATGATGCAGCTCTTGACAAGGCGATGCAAGCTCTACTATGAGGATAGTGCCGAGCGTTTCCCAGAGCACTATAGCAAGCCTGCAGTGCTCTTTATCAATGGCTGGGCATTGTCGGGGCGATACTGGCAACCCACCATTGAGGAGCTCAGGCACGATTGCCGTTGTGTAACCTTCGACCAAGCGGGCACAGGGCGCACACAATTTCATGAGGTCAAACCGCCATTTACAATTGAAGGGTTTGCCGAAGAAGCCAGCGACCTCATTGAACACTTGCAACTTGGCGTAGATGCACCGCTGCATATTGTGGGGCATTCTATGGGAGGAATGGTTGCGGCGGAGGTGTTTCGTCGGCAACGTGCACGGGCGACCACTCTGACCATCATTGCCTGTGGCATCTTTGAATATGGTGCCCTCGAATTGCGCCTGCAAATGAAAATGCTGAGCGCCTTTATCCATGCGACCATGAAAGCCAAAAAATTGTTCAAGCTGGCACCACTAAAACAGGCTTTCATTGCAAAAGCAACTGCACGCCCGATTCCGAAGCAGTATGAGGACATTCTGATTGAAGACTTCCTAACTGTAGACGATGAAGCGGCAATAGCTGTAGGCACATTCTCCTTGCGACCGGATATTTCACTTGCCTACATCGAAAACCTGCTCTCGGTCGAAGCACCAATGTGCCTAATCGTTGGCGACAAGGACAAGACCATCCCACCTATTGGCATGAGCATCCTTTTTGAACGGCGCAAAGCTGTATCAAAAGCGCCAACAACACTGGTGCGATTTCCAACACTGGGACACCTGCCCATGCTGGAAGATACACCTGCATTTGCCGCAGCCATGCGTCAATATGTTCTAAACCCGGCACAAACAACTGCACAGACAGCAGTTTTCAAAACATCTGAAAAGGTGTAACTTAAAACACGCAAAGAAAAGGATGTTGGTCTTCTAAACATTAACTTGAAGCAAGTTTCTCGTTAAGAATTCTGCTCGTTTAGAGCGCCTGTATTCTGTATGAGTATGAGTTCCACAACATTTGAATCGCTCCCAGCACTGTCAGAAGATGCCAAAGCCATACTGCAACTGGAAATTCAGCGTGCAGGCATAGATGAAGAGCGGTTGCGCAAAATTCAAATTGCATTGCAAAATGTCAACCGCGAAGGCTGGCGCTTGGATGTGCGTGCCATTCCACGGCTAATGAAACCTGTAACATGGTTCCCGCCGATGTGGGCATTTCTATGCGGAGCTGTGGCAACAGGAGCAGACCTGATTGAAAACTGGCATATTGTGCTGGCAGGATTGATTCTTGCTGGTCCGCTGATGTGTGCCATGTCGCAGACGATGAATGACTATTTTGACCGCGAAGTCGATGCCATTAATGAACCTGACCGCCCTATCCCATCTGGACTTATTTCAAAATCGGCAAGCTGGATTGTTACGCTAACCCTGATTGGATTGGCATTTCTTCTCTCCTATTGGATTCACCCGTATGTGCTACTGATTTCTGTCATTAGTGTGCTCATGTCGTTTGTGTATTCAGCACCGCCGCTGCGAGCCAAGAACAATGGCTGGTTTGGTAACTTAGTCGTGGGCTTGGCTTATGAAGGCGTGGCATGGCTCACAGGTGGCTTTGCCTTGACAAAGGGAATTCCGCATGCCGAATCGCTAGCATTAGCACTAATTTTTTCACTTGGGGCACATGGCATCATGACCCTCAACGACTTTAAGTCCGTGGTAGGCGATAAAATTCGCAATGTTAAATCTATTCCTGTTCAACTTGGTGAAAAGCGAGCAGTGCTACTGGCATGCGCGGTGATGAATGCTGCACAAGTGACGGCAATTGCCATTCTTTTTGTCAAAACACAGTACATTGCTGCCGTGATTGCTTTGGTGCTACTGTTTATCCAGCAACCCATGCAAAGCCTCTTGATTCGTGAGCCAAAAGAGCGTGCCATTTGGTATAACTCCTTTGGCACCTTGCTCTATGTGCTCTCTATGATGGTTGGTGCGATTGGAGTTCGTCCGTAGCCGTGCTTGAAGTCGAAAGCAATCGCTTGACAACTGTAGCAGTGCGCTCTGCTGCCTCTGCCACTTCCGCTATGGTATTAAACTTCGAGAACGAAAACCGAACACTGGCTCGTGCCTCTTGTTCGCTCTTGCCTAAAGCAAGAAGAACATGCGAGGGTTTCTCCGTCCCGCTAGTGCAGGCACTGCCGCTGGAGACCGCCACACCAGAAGCATCTAACGCCAAAATCAAGACATCTGCTGCCATCTTGCGCGACGGATTGAGCGCAAAAGTCAAATTCAAAATATGTGGCAAAGCATAGGTGGCATGGCCATTAACTTCAAAATCTATGTGATGTTGTTCTAACCGACTAAGAAAAGTCTCGCGCAAGGTGTGAATGTGTGAGGTGGTATCAGCCGCTGATGCAGTAGCCAACTGCAAGGCTTCTGCAAGCATAAACGCAAAAGCATAATTTTCTGTGCCTGCTCGGCGGTTACGCTCATGGCTGCCGCCGTGTAGTAGTGGCTCAATTGGAACACCTTGACGAATGTATAGAACCCCAACCCCCTTAGGTCCATGGAACTTGTGCCCAGAAATTGCCAGCATATCTACACCCCATGCTTTGGCGTGAATTGGCAGTTTTCCAGCGGTTTGCACGGCATCAGTGTGGAAGAATGCGCCATACTCTTTGCAAAGATGCGCAATGTCTTCTATGGGATTGATGTTGCCAAGTTCGTTATTGGCGTGCATGATGGAGACAAGCGTGGCGGTTTGGCTATCGCTGTGGCGTAACATGCTTTTCAGACTTTCCAGATTGAGTGTGCCGCGCCTGTCGTGTTCCACAAAGAGGAGCGATGCTCCGAAAAACTTTTTAATCCATGCCAAACTCTCCAGCACAGCCTTGTGCTCCAACTGCGAACTGATGATGCGGAAAGGGCGCTTAGCTTGCGCCATTGCAAATGCAAACCCTTTGAGTGCAAAATTGTTGGCTTCCGTGCCGCCTGATGTGAAGAAAATTTCAGAAGGGGAAGCACCTAAGAGCGTTGCAACGCGCTCACGAGCGTCTTCCAAAATGTTCTTGGTAAATTGTCCGAACGCATGGATTGAAGCGGCGTTGCCAAAGTGTGTGGTAAAGTAAGGTTGGGCTTTCTCCCATACTTGCGGCTCTAATGCCGTGGTCGAGGCATTGTCAAGATAAATTCGTTTCATGATGCGCAGAGTGTCATGGCTTCATAGTTTAACATCTGTAATTGCTGCAATCGTTCAGGATTTTGACCTTAGAAACGCACCTGCAAGGTTGCCTGTGGCATCAGTGCCCCCGTGAGAGGGTCTGGTATCATTTCCATCGTGGCTCTGAAGCGTCGATTGTATTCATTTGTGGCTAAAACAGCATCCACAACGCTAAGGATGTGATTGAGAATGATGAAATACGACACCGTCGTTGCGCGATTCAAAATATCATTGAATTCTTTGCGCCGAATGCCATAACTCAGAAAATGCTGACTGGCGGGCGGAAAGCTATTGCTAAGTTGGCGCGTGTCGAAGTCATCCCACCCAATCGCGTATTCACTGTATTTGCCAATAAGCTCATAGTATTGCTGCGACCCAAATGGCGAAAGCGTGTGTGAAAAGGTTGCGCCATTGGCAAAAACAGCTTGTCGCTCAAAAGCATTGAGAAAGCGGTAATCATGCTTGCGAATCTCATCGAGGCGAGAAGCAGAACCCAACTCTTGGGCAAGATTACGCAATTGTGCATTGGGATGCTCACGAAAAATTTGTGCTAGGCGACTGGCGTAGCGCACGGCACTCCAGCGCGAAAGTCCATCATTGAGGTCAGAAGGAGCATCTGCAAAGGCTTTATACTCCAGCGCGGCACGATTGCCACGGTCAAGAAATTGTAGGTGAAGTGCCCAAAGCACAACTTCCAGTGCTAAAAATAGACCGGCGCGTAGGTAATTTTCCGCGTAAAATTCCCCTGCTCCGGGCAAAATAGCAGAAAATGCCCCAGCCAGCACAGGCGAACGCTGACCGCCGAAAGTAGAAGCTGCGCTGGTCTCATCAAGTTGATGATATAGAGCGTAAATACGCTCGCCTTGCAATTGGCGCTGAAAGCGAAGCTCAGCATGATAACAGGCATGCAGCGTAGAATCATTAAATACCTTCAGGTGCATGCGCTCTTGCGCAAGAAGTGCGCCCGCTGACAAGACACACGGCAGACAAAGCGCAAACACACTTGCTAAAGACTTCAAAAACATCGTGCAGGAAACTCAAATCTTTTTTGAAAAGGACCAGCGGCAAAAGATACAAAATGTCAAGGCAAGACTGCTCGTTGAGACCAAGAAAGAGCTCCCCAAGAAGAATGGCGATGAGAAAAGAAACAGACAAGCATAGATGTGCAAACTGCCGGTAACCTTAGAGCACCGCTGCTACAACACCGCCAATTGAGAACGCTAAAATCCAACTGCCAAACCAAATGGTCATGGCTTCACACAGCCCGCGCTCTTTGAGCAGTACCATCAAGCTGGCAATGCAAGGCACAAACAGAGTGATGACGGTAAGCGAGACAACAATTTGCTTTGGTGAAAGGGCAAGTTCATATAGACCTGCCGCGCCAAAATCGCGGCGCACCATGCCCATCACAAACGAGCGTGCTGCATCGGCAGGCAACCCAAGCCAGTTGGTGGTAATCGGTTCAAAGAGCCGAATCCAGACATCAAGAAGCCCAGTTACTTGCATTGTAGAAATGAGCAATGCGCCAGCAAAAAACCATGGCGAGGCTTCTTTCATGAAACTAAGCGTTTTAATCCAAGTTTTTTTGGCAACATTACTAAGGCGTGGTAAGCGCATGGGTGGCAAATCAATCAGCAGGGCTGAAGATTTGCCGGGCAAAATTTTGTCTATGACGGTGCCAATACCGATGAGATTGGCGAGAATAATCACAAAGAAAATTAAGGTGTATTCGCCGCCTGCCTTGGTGAGCAAAGCCGTAATCACCGCAAGTTGAGCCGAACAAGGAATTGCGAAATTGAGAATTGAAGCGGCAATGGTTTTCTCTCGCGAGGTGTTAAGCAAGCGTGTGGTAATCGTTGCCATCGTTACGCAGCCAAAACCCAAAATAATGGGAATGACTGCGCGACCATTCAGCCCCATCGCGTTGAGCAGCCGGTCGACCATCGTAGCAAGGCGAGGCAAATAGCCGCAATCCTCGAGCAATGCAAGGAAAAGGTAAAAACCAACGATGAGCGGCAAGAGTAGGAAAAGTAGGTAGGTAACCGTCATCGTAATAGCGCCAAACTCGCCAGCCAAGATGACCACAAGTTTGCCCCAGAGCGTCTCTTGCGAAAAAGTAAAATTTTGCATCACGGTTTTCTCTGCCATGAACTGCTTCATGGCTTCAAGCAAGGCTGGGTCGGCGTGCGTGCCGTTTGGAAAATCAAATGTGCGCCGCTCGACGGTCTGGTATTCGCCATTGTCATCTTTTTCGAGCACTTCAACTTCAATGCTGACAGGCGTAACGCGTGCAAAAAGATGTTTGACTGCTGGTTCCCAAAGGCGGTTGCCATATTCCACTTCTAAGTGTCCGACCACACGCTGTGCCACCAAGACACCAACGACTTGATAAATCAGCCATAGTGCAAAAAGGAGAATGGGAATGCCTGTGATAGGGTGAAGTGTCCAGCGTCCTAGCTTCTCGCTAAACTGTGCGCTGAAGCGAGCGGCTGACTTTTGGCGATAAACCTTTGCTACAATTTCATTGACACGATTGCGACGAGCAACATATATCGCCTCGCGCTTATCAATAGGCTCAAGACCATGTCGCTCACTGATGACCTCATCACCTTCGAGAATCATCAGGGCATCGGCGGTAGGATTGGCAGTTGGTTTGAGCTTCGAGATAAGCGGTTGAAGTTCCGCTTGCAGGGCAGGGTCGGAGTGACCGGGGCGTGCTTCTCTAAGCCGTGATTCCAACTCATCAAACCCTTGTTTTTTGATGGCAACCACTTCAACGACGGGCACGCCAAGAATGCGCTCAAGTTCTTGGGTATCTATCTCTAATCCAGCAGCGTGCAGGGCATCCATCATGTTGAGCGCAACAATCATGCGAAAGCGCATGTCAATTAGCTGCAGAGTTAGGAAAAGGTCGCGCTCAAGATTGGTGGCATCAACGACGTTGAGCACTACATCTGCCGAGAGAATGGTATCGCGTGCTACGCGCTCTTCATCATTAAAAGAGCTGACGCCATAAATGCCCGGCGTGTCATAGACATCATAGTTTTTGTAATGCCCATGTGCAATTTCAACTGTGGTGCCGGGAAAATTGGATACATCGACATAAAGACCGCTGAAGTGATTAAAAAAGCCTGACTTGCCAACATTCGGATTGCCCACCAACACCAACTTAGTGCGTGCTGAAGAAAGTGCTGAGCTGAGCGGTTCAGCCGAAGAGCTGGGCTCAAGTTTTTTCACCTCTACTAATGCCTCAGATGCAGATTTGCCCATAATCAAAAATGTTGAAAGAGTTATCTCTCAAGCGGCTCTACCCAGATTTTATTAGCAAATTCTCGACCAATAGCCACTTCCTGACGCTGATGCTTGATGACAATCGGACCTAAAGGCAGGCGTTCAAAGCAGACCGCTTCGCTCCCTTCCCCTAAGCCAAAACGCAAGAGCTGCGTGCGAATATCCTTCTCATCAATGCGAACAACCTTGAATCGAGACCCTTTTTTAACCTCCGTAAGTAGAATCACTTGAGAATTATTTAGATTAAATCTAAGAATTTCATTAGAAGCAGAAAACGTTTCCTTAACACAGTCGATGCAAGCGGCACAAGTTAGCGTGTAGAATCAGGCAGGGCACTAAAACTGGTAAGTCCTGAACCAAAGGGAAAGAGATTGGGAATGGTTACTGGAAGTTTGCCTTTTGGCACGAGCTGACCTGTGATGACTTTAACTGCTGCATTCTCGGACACCTTGACGGGACAGTAGGCACAAAGGTACACGGGCACATCTGGCACATCAAGAACGATGTATGGCGTGCCAAATGAGACGAGAATCAATGGAATATGGCGCTCGTTGCAAACTTTGACCAAGGTTTGTAGGAACTTCGTCTGGTCTTTATCCAAGCCAAATTTGCCTTCCCAAGCTCGCGTGTCGGCGTAGCACGATACCACGACTGCCGCAGATTTTTCGGCGGCACGCAAAGCGAACTTGAAATTAAGCTCGTTGCTTTTTGGCAAAAGTTGCAAGTGTAGCGTGTTGGAGTAGAATTTTGAGAGTTCGGCAAAAAAGTTTTTGCCAGTGTTACAGTTTTCTGAAGTCTGCAGCGAAATGTTCAGCACGCGCAGGTTGGGGCTTGGAAGTTTCAGGGGCAAAATTTGGCGCTCATTTTTAAGCAAGGTGATGGAGTGATTGGCTACTTCTTGCGCCAGCCATTGATGTGCACGCGTGCCGACTTTGGTTTCAATCTCATCGATATTCACAAAGCGGGATTTGTGCAAACCAAGCCACTCTTTGAGTGCAAGAATTTTGCGCACAGAAGCATCAATGCGCCCGACATCAATGCGCTTGTCTTGAACCGCCTTGAGAATAGCTGATTGTGCCGCCTCGATATTTGGCGACATCAAAATCATGTCGTTACCAGCCAGCACAGCGCGAACTGCCGCCTCGCCAACCTCAAAGTTCTTCTTAACCCCTTGCATGTTCATGGCATCAGTAACCACTAAGCCATTGAAACCCAGCTCTTCGCGTAAAATTTTGGTGATGATTTCAGGCGAAAGTGTAGCCGGGATTTTGTCAGAAAGACTAATCTTGGGCAAAGCCAGATGCCCAACCATCACGCTGATGACGCCTTGCTCAATAGCGTGTTGGAAGGGCTTGAGTTCGAGTGCTTGAAGACGCGCTCGCTCAAAATGCAGCACAGGTAGGTCTTTATGGCTATCGATGTCAGTATCTCCATGACCGGGAAAATGTTTGGCAGTGGCAATCAGTCCGCCAGATTGTGTGCCTTTGATGAAAGCTGCCGCCATTTGGTTGGTGAGCGCAACATTTTCGCTAAAGGCACGGGTGTTGATGACAGGATTTCGCGGGTTGCTATTAAGGTCAACAGAGGGAGCGTAGTTTTGGTGGATGCCTAAGGCACGAGCTTCTTCGGCAATAGCGTAAGCCACTTGGAAAGCATAGTCGGGCTTTTGTGTGGCTGCAATAGCCATGTTATAAGGAAATTCTGTGGCACGGTCTATGCGCATGGAAACGCCCCATTCCATGTCGGCGCTGATGAGCAGTGGGACTTTGGCGAGCCGTTGCAAACGGTTTGCCAGCATAGCCGCCTCATATACATCACCTTTGGAAAACATCACGCCGCCAACTTTGCCAGAGCGAACAAGATGCGCAATGTATTCAAAATCAGGATGGTCTTGGCTGACATAGAGCGTATAGGAAAATGCGCAGAACATTTGCCCGATTTTTTCTTCGAGCGAAAGGCTTGCCAGTGTAGAGTCTACCCACGCAGAAGGCTTGAAGAAAATCTCATTGAGATTAATTGAGGGCGATGCTTCAAAAGCCCGTGAGTTAGACTTTCTGGCAGAGAGCAACTCTGTAGTCAGCGAAGTAGCAGTGTGGACCTCCTGTGCCAGCGCTACAGAGCAGGCACTGAAGAACAGGATTGCTACAAGCAGTGGAAGGCGCAATGCGGTGAGAGGGGTGGAAAAAAGTAGTCTCAGACGACGGCAGAGTATCATATCTATCCAAATGCCCTGAAAAAGATGTTACCAAAGTGTTGTACGATGCTGTTGCGCATGGGGTTAATTAGCGATAGTTTTCAAACTGTAGCGGTAAGTCGAAATCCTTTGAGAGCAAGTGTTTTTGAACGGCTTGCAGGTCATCGATTTGCTTACCGCTAACACGCACGGCATCGCCTTGCACTTGGGCTTGGACTTTCAGCTTCAGCTCTTTGATAGCAGCAGTAATTTGCTTTGAGACTTCTTTGCTTATGCCTTGCTTGAGTTTGACTTTTTGGCGGACAGTATTGTGTGCGGCAGGCTCAATTTTGCCATACTCGAGCGCCTTAATGGATACGCCACGCTTGATAAGCTTAGAGTGCAGAACGTCTATGACGGCTTTGAGCGTAAACTCATTTTCAGACTCAAGCGTCAGTTCCATGTCTTTGGGGTTGAAAAGAATTTGCGACTTGGAGTCCTTAAGGTCGTAGCGTTGCTGAATTTCTTTGCGTGCTTGATTGAGAGCATTATCGAGTTCTTGCATTGGAATTTTAGAGACAATATCGAAAGAATGCTCACTCGCCATAGCGTATAAGAAGTTTGCAGAGTTTGCAGTTTCGAATGTTTTCAAAAATTCGGCGCAAAATATAAGTTTGTGCCGCTTATAAAAAAATTTGCTTGCCACCACACTCGAGAGAGATGAGCGCAACACAGCTTGGCATTCTGGCTACATGTTAGTGCAACTCATCATGGCTTTTACTCTCTCGCCGCATCCGACCGAAACCGATTACTTATTAGCAGGGCGACGCTTGAGCTTAGGCATTTCAGTCTTTACACTGTTTGCTACATGGTTCGGTGCAGAAACCTGCGTAGGTGCCGCTGGAGCAATTTATCAAGAGGGATTGTCAGGAAGTGTCTCTGACCCGTTTGCGTATTGCCTGTGCCTACTGCTTATGGGGTTGTGCTTTGCTGTGCCGCTATGGAAGAGAAATTTGACCACGCTGGCAGATTTCTTCAGACAGCGCTATGCTCCCGAAGTGGAGTGGCTGGCGGCACTCATCATGATTCCGTCGTCACTACTGTGGGCAGCATCGCAAATGCGGGCGTTTGGACAGGTGCTCTCGTCATTTTCGCATCTAGATATTTCGTTAGCCATCACACTATCAGCGGCAATCGTTGTGATATACACAGTATCAGGAGGATTGTGGGCAGATGCAATTACCGACGTGGTGCAAGGATTAATGCTCATTGTAGGCTTGCTGTGCTTGGCAGTAGCAGTGCTAATGCAAATCAGACCAGAGCATGTATCGGTAGCTTTGACCGCCGAGCGCTTGACACTATTCCAAGGTTCACTCTTGCAGCAGCTTGATGCATGGCTAGTGCCAATTTGTGGGTCGGTAGTGGCGCAAGAACTGGTGGCACGTGCACTGGCAGCCAACTCGCTACACACCGCCAAGCGCTCAGCACTGATAGCTGGTGTTTTGTATTTCGCTATTGGTGCTATTCCAGCTTGTATCGGATTGGTGGGCGTAGCGCTTTTCCCTAACCTCGATGATGCTGAAAAGTTATTGCCTATTGCGGCAGAGACCTATTTGCCCTTCGTTTTTATATGTGGTCTTCATTGGGGCACTCTTTTCAGCCATTCTCTCAACGGTCGATAGCACGCTGTTGGCGGCAAGCGGATTGCTGGCGCATAACATCATCCTGCCCGTGCACAAAAAGATGAGCGAAGCGACAAAGGTGCGCATCAATCGGCTTGGGGTGGTGCTGTTCGGCGTGGTAGCGTATGTGCTGGCGCTCTATGCCAGTAGCATCCATGAACTGGTTAAAACAGCATCGGCAATTGGTAGCGCAGGGGTTTTTGTAGTGCTGACGCTCGGTCTGTTTTCTCCGCTGGGCAAAACATACAGTGCCGTGACAGGCTTGCTGACAGGCGCAATTGCATGGATAGTGGGCACATATCTGCTGCAGCTGGATTTTGCATATACTCTTGCCTTGGGCGTATCTTTCCTGAGCTATTTGACTGTTGCCCTAATAGAGCAAGCTCTGTCAGCAAAACAGACAGTAGAGCAGGACACGCAGTCGAGGCGTGAAAGACTGTGTGGCATATCAAAAATTTTACCAGACATGGAACACGCAATTCGTGAGGAATTTAATCGCAAGTTCAAGCCAGAGACCTACCAAGCGTTCGTGGCAGAAATTAGCAAGTATAACCGCGGTGCAATGGACTTCCGACTTTGTGAAACCCCACTTTTTCTCTCGGCGAGCATGACACAAGAACTTTTACAAGCGAGCAATACGCTTATCAAAGAACTGACTGCGCCAGAGTTTATGAAACGCTTGGATGCCGCTGTGCCCGAACATTTACGTGCTCCCAATGAAGATGCGCACCCGACATTTCTGCAAATCGACTTTGCAATCGTGCAGTTGCCTAATGGACAGTTGGCACCGCGCTTAATTGAGTTGCAAGGTTTTCCAACACTCTATGCATTTCAATGGCTACTGGATTTGAAAATTCGAGAATTCTTCGAAATCCCTGATGCACTGACGCCCTACTTTAGTGGTTACTCTTCAGAGTCGTATCTCAAACACTTCAAAGAGGTGCTCTTGGGCGATGCGGCACCAGAAAATGTTGTGCTTCTCGAAGTCCAACCGCACATGCAAAAAACACGAATTGATTTCTACTGCACCGAAGAGCTGACCGGGGTCAGAACCGTGTGCGTAACCGAAGTCATCAAACGCAATCGCAAACTCTACTACAAAAAGAACGGCACAGAAATTCCAATCGAGCGCATCTACAACCGCGTCGTGTTTGATGAACTCTACAAAAAACAGATTGAATTGGGGTTCCGCTTTCAAGATGAGCTCGATGTGGTTTGGCTCAATCACCCGAACTGGTTCATGAAAATTTCCAAATACTGCCTGCCGCTGTTCCAAAATGAATACGTGCCGAAAGCATACTACCTTTCTGACTTGGAGACCTACCCCGAAAATCTTGAGAACTATGTGCTCAAACCACTCTTTTCATTTTCAGGTTCAGGTGTAGAAATCGATGTGACGCCACAAATGCTGGAGCGTATTAGCGACCGCCACAACTATCTCTTGCAAGAAAAGGTCGAATATGCGCCAATTGTGCAAACGCCTGAAGGGGGCACAAAAGCTGAAATTCGCATGATGTTTCTGTGGGATAAGTCAGAGGCACCAGTATTGGTCAATAATCTTGTGCGAATGAGCCGCGGTAAAATGCTGGGCGTATCCTACAACAAAGATGCCCAATGGGTAGGAGCAAGCCTAGCATATCATCCCTGAGGAAAAATGAAAGTACTGGTAACAGGTGGAGCAGGCTACATTGGTGCCCATGGCGTCAGGCAACTTCAGCGAGCGGGCTACTCGACGCTTGTTGTCGATAACCTCATCTACGGGCACCTTGACTTTGCTCAAAAAAGTCAATACCTGATTGGCGACCTGCAAGATAGCGAGTTTGTGCACGCCATCTTTGAAGAACATGATATTGGCGCCGTCATGCACTTTGCTGCATACGCATATGTGGGCGAATCGGTCAAAGAGCCAGCAAAGTATTACCGAAACAATCTTGTAGCAACGCTCAACCTTCTGGATGCGATGCGCAAGCATGGCGTCAAAAAGTTTATCTTCTCTTCTACCTGTGCCACATACGGCGAGCCTGAAGAAATTCCAATTCCAGAAACTCATCCGCAGCGTCCTATCAATCCATATGGGCGCTCGAAGCTGATGGTTGAGCAAATCTTACGCGACTACGATGCCGCATATGGTATCAAGTTCGTCTCATTGCGCTACTTCAATGCGGCAGGAGCAGACCCTGAAGGCGGCATCGGTGAAGACCACACGCCAGAGACACATCTGATTCCACTGCTGCTCGATGTTGCACTCGGCAGGCGACCCTTCATTACAATCTACGGCGATGACTATCCGACGCCTGATGGCACCTGCATCCGTGATTACATTCACGTAACCGATTTGGCACAAGCTCATGTTTTGGGCTTAAAGTATCTTGAAGCGGGCGGCGAAAGTGAAGTCTTCAACTTGGGCAATGGCAATGGGTTTTCCGTCAAAGAAGTGCATGCCATGGCAGAGCGCATAACGGGAAAACCTATCAAAGCCATCATCGGTGAGCGACGCGCTGGCGACCCTGCCCGACTCATTGGCAGTGCCGAAAAAGCAAAACACGTGTTAGGATGGCGCCCACAACTGGCAGACCTTGAAATCATTATCCGAACCGCATGGCAATGGCACCAAGAACGATTTGGCAATAAAGTCGGTACAGAAACAACAGCGCCGAGCCCAGAGAGCAAACAAAAATGATTTAATGCAAGACCTGTATGCAAATCTCATTGAAAAAACTCGAGCTCATCAAACGCTATGCACGCGAGGCTTATCCGTTTGAATGTTGCGGCATCTTGGTCGGCATAGTAGAACATCACTACGATTTGACAACTGAAAACATCGTCTTAGAAGTTGCCCCGTGTCAGAATATCTACCAAGGTGATAGACGCACAGGTTTTGAGATTTCAGCGTTTGAGATGTATGAAATTACGCTGGCGGCGCACCGTGCGGGCTTGCAAGTGCTGGGAACCTATCACTCCCATACGCAAACAAGAGCCATTCCATCGGCGATGGATTTAGATTTTTTGCCAGCGCAGCACTCGCTGATGATTTTGGCGGTCAGTGGTCGTGTGGTGTATGAGATTCGCTCGTTTAGTCGCATGCGCCAAAGCATAGGCTATGAAGATGTCTTTGAAGAGCAAATTCGTCTGCGATTTTGAGTGCATAATGAACTGAATCGTAACGCTTGCCGTTTTGAACAGTGGAACATTTCGAACTTTTCCAGCAACTGTGCTATGCTAAGCTCACTTGAAAGCGTGCCGCTGACAAAAGAGCGCCAAGGCGTGCTCTCGCTCATTGGCAAAACTCCACTGATACGACTGCATAAGCTCCCAACGCTATGGGGCATTCGCGACGATGTAGAAATCTACGGCAAGTGTGAGTTCATGAATCCGGGCGGTAGTGTCAAAGACCGTCCTGCACTAAACATCATTGAAACTGCAGAACGGCAAGGACTGCTGACGAAAGACAAAATTTTGCTCGATGCCACCAGTGGCAATACTGGCATTGCCTACGCCATGATTTGTGCCATCAAGGGCTATAGGGTGCAACTCTGCGTGCCAGAATCTGCATCGCCAGAGCGCAAGCGCATCTTGCAAGCCTATGGCGCTGAAATTATCTACACTCCAGCAGCAGAATCTTCAGACGGCGCAATTCTCAAAGCACGAGAACTCTATGCGCAAAATCCCGAGAAGTATTTCTATGCCGACCAATACAGCAACGATGCCAACTGGCAAGCGCACTTTCATACCACAGGCGTGGAACTTTGGGAACAGACAAATGGACGCATCACGCACTTTATTGCTGCAATCGGGACCAGCGGAAGTTTTATTGGCACCTCACGCCGCTTGAAGCAATACAACCCAGCCGTGCAATGCATTGCTGTTCAGCCCGATGTTGCTGTGCATGGCATTGAAGGCATTAAACATCTGGAATCAGCGATGGTGCCAAAAATTTATGACCCATCTGTGCCCGATATGTTCATGGAAGTCTCCACAGAAAAAGCATATGAGTTTGCCAAGCGCTTAGCTGCTGTGGAAGGTTTGTTTGTGGGTATTTCAGCGGCAGCAAATGTCTATGCTTCACTGAAATTGGCAAAAGAGTTTTCGCAGCGCCATGAGCCAGCGGTTATTGTGTGCATTCTTTGTGACGGTGGCATGAAATATCTCTCCGAACACTTCTGGGAAAAACGCTTTGAGTAAGAGCGCAGTGTGCACTATTTTCTGCACAGCAGTGATTTCAGCGTATCCATCTTAACAAAAAACTCAAAGTAAAAATGAGAAACCGCTTTGCTTTGTTGAAGTTCTTTCTCATTCTGCAGCTCTTTTCTCTTGCGCAGGCTTTGGCGCAAACAGCTGCCGACGACTCGCTCTATGTGCGGCAAAATTTCACCAAGCGCGAAGTCTATATCCCCATGCGCGATGGCGTGCGACTCTTCACCTCAATTTATGTGCCGAAAGATTCTTCAAAGAAATATCCAATTATCATGATGCGCACGCCGTATAGCGTTGCCCCGTATGGTGAAGATGCGTATCGCACCGTGCTTACCCCAGTCTCACTTATGCGAGAAGGATACATTTTTGTCTATCAAGATGTGCGCGGACGCTACATGTCAGAGGGGGAGTTTGTCAATGTGCGCCCAAACATCCCGGGCAATGACACCAAAGATGTTGATGAGTCGAGCGATACATACGACACCATAGAGTGGCTTGTCAAGAATCTGCAAACTTGCAATGGCAAGGTTGGTATCTGGGGCATTTCATATCCGGGTTTTTATGCGGCAGCGGCTATCCCTGATGCACATCCAGCACTCAAGGCTGTCTCGCCGCAAGCTCCTGTAACAGATTGGTGGATTGGCGATGACTTTCACCACAATGGTGCCTTTTTCTTCATGGATGCCTTCACATTTCTCTACTCCTTTGGCAAACCGCGCCCGAAGCCAACAACCGCGGGCAATCCGCCTTACAATTTCCCAACGCCCGACGCCTATAAATTTTTCCTTGAACTTGGCGCCCTGAAAAATGTCAATCAAAAAATTTATCGCGATAGCATTGCCTTCTGGAACGACCTCATGAATCATCCGAACTACGATGAGTTCTGGAAAGCGCGCACACTTTTGCCACACTTCAAAAATGTCACGCCAGCAGTGATGACCGTCGGCGGCTGGTATGATGCTGAAGACCTCTATGGACCGCTCAAAGTCTACGATGCTATTGAACGGCAAAACCCCGGTGCAAAAAACATCTTGGTCATGGGACCATGGTTTCATGGCGCATGGGCAAGAACTGACGGCGAGAAGCTGGGCTACATTAAGTTTGGCTCAAAGACCGCAGAATACTACCGTGAAAACATCGAAAAGCGTTTCTTCAACGCTTATCTCAAAGATGGAGAAGACCCCAAATTGCCCGAAGCCATACTCTTCGATGCAGGCGCAAAGGAATGGCGAACATTTGAAGAGTGGCATCCCAAAAACGTCGTAGAAAAAAAGCTCTATTTCCACGCAAACGGCAAACTTTCGTTTGAGCCGCCAACCGACACGAAAGGCTTCGATGAATACATCAGCGACCCCAATAAGCCTGTGCCTTACACCAACGAAATCCGCGTTGACCGAAGTGTTGAATACATGATTGAAGACCAGCGTTTTGCCGCTCGCCGCCCCGATGTACTGGTCTATCAAACTGACGTGCTTACAGAAGATGTAACGCTGGCAGGCAACATCTTTGCCAATTTGTTTGTCTCCAGCACAGGTACAGATGCAGACTTTATCGTCAAACTCATTGATGTCTTTCCAGACACAGCACGAGATGACTACACCGACAAACCCTTGGGCAGACGTGTGTTCCCAGCCCCAGTTCGGTTAGGCAGTTTTCAGAAGCTTGTGCGCTGGGAAGTGATGCGAGCCCGCTATCGCAAAAGCTATGAAAAGCCTGAGCCGCTCAAACCCAATCAGGTAGAGCAAGTCAGATTTGAGCTGATGGACGTGCTCTATACTTTCAAAAAAGGTCATCGGATTATGGTGCAGGTGCAAAGTTCAATGTTCCCGCTCATTGACCGCAATCCGCAAAAGTTTGTCGATATCTACAAGTGTAGTGATGACGACTTCCAGAAAGCCACGCATCGAGTGTATCGCACAGCTAAAGCCGCTTCGCACCTGAGCATCAAAGTTTTACCGAATTAGGCATGCAAAAGGAGCAAAAAGCATCGGTCATGTTGAAACGCATGTGTAATGGATTGTGCCTGTGTGCGATGCTGCTATTTGGCACGGCAGTAGAGAGTCTTTCACAGCCCTTAGCAAGAACCTATGCCGAGCAGCGTCTGACCGCGCAGAGAAACGCCATGTGGATTCTTGGAGCTTGGGCAGGTGCGTCAATTCTATCGGGCGTTGGACTCTCGGTGCAGTCAGAAAATACCACATTGCGCTACTTAGGCTTTCAAAACATAGGCTGGGGCGCAGTCAATGCGGCAATTGCAGTCTCTGCCTTGTTTGGTTTGAGCGGACAATTTGCAGCACTCGATACCTTAGGCACCGACGGGCGCGCACTCTTAGATGAACTCTCTCAAGAACAAACCTTTGCCAAAATTTTACTGGTCAATACTGGACTCGATGTGGGCTATATGCTGGTCGGTGCCGCACTAATGTGGGGAGCAAGAAATGGGTTGGCGCGCAGCGAAGAAGTCTTCGGCAGCGGACTTGGCGTTGTGATTCAAGGCGCCTTTCTGCTTGTCTTCGACATCTGGCAAGTGCTTGCCTCTGGCGACAGAACAGGCGCATTAGAAAATGCTATACGACCGCTACTCTCGCTCTCGGCAACACCCTTTGGAACAGCGATAAAGCTGACCGTGTCATTTTGAACCGCCAAGTCCGAAAAGGTATGCCGTAACATTTTTGCAAAAGTGTTATACTCTTACGCACAACAAAGACTTTTGTCAGCAAACACATCGCACAAAATCTAACGCAGAGAGTTCAGCTTAAGCGAATGTCAAAAACAGCACGAAAGAAACTGGCACTGCACACCCAAATTTTCATCGGCTTAACCGCAGGATTAGTGGCAGGTCTGCTGGTCAATATCTTTTTCCCAAATGATGAAACCGTCAAGTGGGTGGCAAAAGAAATAGCCTATCCGATTGGACAAGTGTTTTTGCGTCTGATTTTCATGGTGATTGTTCCGCTGATTTTTTCTGCATTAGTGCTTGGCGTGGCAGATTTAGGGGATGTGAAAAAGATTGGTCGCGTCGGTATCAAAACCTTGCTTTTTACGGTCGTAATTACAGCGCTGGGCGTAGTGGTTGGGATTGTGTTAGTTAATCTGTTTCAGCCCGGCGTGGGGCTATCGCAGGAAAGCCGCAACCTTTTGATGAGCACGCTGTCGCAAAATCAAGCGGTCAGTAGCATTTTAAGCAGTGCTAGTGAAAGCAAGAGCTTTACGCAAACGCTATTAGATTTCATTCCACGCAACCCCTTCGTTGAAGTTACCTTCTTTCTTGACCCAAACTATCGCGGCGGCGGACTAATTGCCATGATGTTCTTTGCACTCATGTTCGGCATTGCCATGACACTCTGTGAGCCAGAGAAAATGGAACCGCTCACAAAGGTCTTGCAAGGCATCAACGATGTGGTCATGAAAATCATTGATTTGGCAATGCGTCTTGCCCCGTATGGTGTGGCGGCACTCATCTTTACGGCAACCTCACAACTGGGCTTTCAGATTGTTGCCATCTTGGCAAAATATGTGTTCGTGGTGCTGTTGGCATTAGCGTTTCATCAGTTTGTTACCTACGGTATCATCATCAAGCTTGGTGCAAAGCGTAACCCTATTGAATTTTTCAGAGGTATCGTAGAAGTTATGCTGACAGCATTTTCAACCAGTTCATCAAATGCCACACTGCCCACATCAATGCGCGTCTCGGTTGAAAATCTTGGCATCAATCGCGACATTTCAAACTTTGTGCTCACCATTGGCTCGACGGCAAACCAAAACGGGACAGCGCTCTACGAAGGCATCACTGTGCTGTTTCTGGCGCAGTTTTACGGCATTGAGTTGAGCGTTGGACAGCAGGTTTTGGTCGTGCTCTTAGCGATTTTAGCAGGTGTAGGAACAGCAGGAGTGCCCGGAGGGTCCTTGCCACTGGTGGTGTTGGTGTTGCAGCAGGTTGGCGTACCAGTTGAAGGCATTGGCGTAATTTTAGGTGTGGATAGAATTCTGGACATGAGTCGCACAGTAGTCAATGTCACTGGCGATATTACGCTGGCAGCATGGGTAGAATCAGCAGAGCCTGTAAAGCATAGTCAAGACCATGCGGCAAGTCTGCAAACCCCTGTAGAAATAGGAAATGAAGCACAGTAGTGGCGCCTTATAGAGGCTTTATGGCAAATCCTTTCTATCTTTGCGCAAACTTGCAACTGTTGATATGCCAAAGTCTAAATGTATAAGCGCGTACTCATTACTGGTGCTAATGGGTTAGTGGGACAAAAGCTGGTAGAGATTTTCTCTAAAGACCGCAATTTCGACTTGCTGGCGTGCAGTCGCCAAGCCCATGCTTACAACAGCTCGGCGAGCTTTGGCTATCTGTCGCTCGATATCACAAACCGCGGCGCAGTTAAGGAGTTGGTGTGGAACTTCTCGCCCGACTACATCATCAACGCCGCAGCCTTTACAGATGTCGATGCATGTGAGCGAGAAAAAGAGTTATCTTGGAAATCAAACGTTACGGCAGTAGAAAACTTGATTGCTGCGGCACGTTTGGTGAAGTCATGTGTAGTACAGATTTCTACAGACTACATCTTTGACGGCAAAAACGGTCCGTATGATGAAAATGCCATTCCCAATCCGCTCAATTACTACGGGCGAGAAAAGTTAGCCGCAGAAAATGCCGTGCGTAGTTCGGGAGAAAATTGGCTGATTGTGCGCACGAATGTGGTCTATGGCGTAGCGCCAAAAGTGAAGAAAAATTTTGCCCTCTGGCTGGTGCAAGAGTTGAAACAGCATCGCAGAGTCAATGTGGTCAGTGACCAGTATGGAAACCCGACTTTGGCAGATGATTTGGCACGCGGCATCTATGAGCTGGTCCGCCGAGGCAAGCGCGGTGTCTATCACATCGCCGGTGCAGATTTCATGTCGCGCTACGAGTTTGCACGCAAACTGGCGGAAGTGTTTGGCTATGATGAGTCGCTTATCACGCCGATTAAGACCGCAGACCTCAACCAATTAGCTGTCCGCCCGCTACAATCTGGCTTAATTACGCTCAAAGCCCAGTCAGAACTGAGCCTCAACTTCCTGACGGTTGAGGAAAGTCTGAAAATTTTCAAGCATCAATTTTTGGAAAGTGCGGCAGTCTGATGCCAAAGCTCACTTGTCAAGTTCAGGCACACCAGAAGCATTCCAGCGTAGCTGACGCACAAGCTGCTTGTTCTCATAGCGTTCGTAGTCGCCGCGCCCATCGCGGAAAAGTTCCAGACGCTCTTGGCAGAGCGTTTGTGAATGAAGTGTGCGTAGCGTGTAAAGTGTGGAACTTTCGCGAACAGACCACGAAAACAAGCCTTGCGCGCGTGAAAAAAGTGTGTCGCTATACCAAAGAATTTTGCCGCGCCGCACATCGCGTGATAGCAAAATTTCGAACGCAACTGCATTGAGCGGGTTAGGTTTCGTAAAAATACCTTTGCCGCCCAAGAGACCTTTTTCAACTCCGTCGTAAATCGATGTCTCTTGTGCTTTGCATGGATGCAGGTGGCTGCCAGAGTGAATTGCAAGCACGAATTGGTTGAGTTTTGCAGCAAGTGCATTGATATGCGCACAATCTGGATGAGAGTTGTGAAGCGAAGAAATTGTCACTAAATTCGGGTCACGAATGAGTTTCATAAGTCGCTCTATAAGCTCATCGCCTGCGCACATTAGCATCACAATTCCGATGAGGGCTAACATCATAGCATGTTCATTTGAGTTAATTCCAAAAAAATAAAGAGATTGTAATGAAACGTCTTGCCCTCTTTGGTATAGTGTGTTTGCAAGTGTGCTGCGTATCGTTAGCTGTAGCCCAATCGATCTTGACGCTCGACCTTACGCTGCCCGACGGTCGCACTACAAGCGATAAGGTTCAATTTTACACCGTGAAAAATACTGAGATGGTCGCTGTGGCAGACATCTGTCATGCCTTGCGCTTCCCATTTGAGGAAACGCCGCAAATGCTTGTGGTGGCAACAAGGCAGCATGACTCATGCATCTTGCGCAGCAACAATCACTTTGCCGTGATATGGCGCCATGCTCAGCCCAAAGAAGCAATTCAGTTGCCAGCGGCACCGCTCTTGCAAGAAGGCAAACACTACTTGATGCCAAAGCATATCGGTCGCTGGCTCATGATGTGGCTGGGCATTGCTGCAAGCTACGACCCAACGGCACGCAAACTGACGATGGTCTTTAAGCCCACAGCCGATAGCACCACGAAAACATGGAGTGCTGCAGTCACAAAGCCCGATAGCAATGCCAGCCCTACCGCACCAACCAAATCCGACACTGCACAAGTTATCAAGCCTGACTTAGATGAGCGATACACCATTCCCAGCTTAGCTATTGACGAAAAAGCCAACGGTGTTATCATCCGCATCTTTGCCACGCAGCCAAATGTGCAGTATGAATTTATTCCGCCTGATGCCAATGGCATTGCTTACTTGACGTTTGTAAAATCAACAGGCAACATTGCAGCGCTCACGCAAAAATTTCCAAAAAACAATTTCCTGAAAAGCATTCAAGCTATCCGATTAAAATCGGGAGCGTTGCAATTGACGTTTGAGTTCAATGTGGTGCGCTACAAAATCAAATCGAGCGAATTTGCACGCGAGCGAGGCTCAAACAACTTTCTACTGCTCGTCCTACGCGATGTCAATGTGCAAGAGATTTTAGAACATGAAAAAGTAGAGCGGATTAGGAGTGAGTTAGAACAAGAGCGAGAAAAGTGGAAATTGGATGTCATCTGTCTGGATGCAGGACACGGTGGCAAAGACCCAGGTGCAATCGGTGCAAACGGCACTTATGAGAAAACCGTCACGCTGGGCATTGTGCTCAAACTCGGCAAATTGATTGAAAAAAATATGCCCGATGTGAAGGTAATCTACACGCGCAAAAGCGATGTATTTGTCGAACTGGATGAAAGAGGCAGAATTGCTAACAGAAATGGCGCCAAGCTGTTCGTCAGTGTGCATTGTAATGCGAGTCTCAACAAGAAAGCTGAAGGTACAGAGGTCTATCTATTAGGATTACACAAGACTGAAGCGGCTCTGAGGGTTGCACAGCGAGAAAACGCCGTTATCATGCAAGAGTCGGACTACCAAAATCGTTACAAGGATTACACGGACGAAAACTTGATTCTTGTTACAATGGCACAAAGTGCCTTCATGCAACAAGCAGAGAAGTTAGCTGAATTGGTCAGCAAAAGTATTGCAGCGCGTAGTGGGTTGCAAAACAATGGGGTCAAACAAGCTGGATTTATGGTGCTCTGGACGCCCTCTATGCCAAGTATCTTGGTTGAAGCGGGCTACATCACACACGCTGAAGATGAGAAGTTTCTTGCTTCAGAGAGCGGTCAGCAGAAAATTGCAGAAGCAATTTATGATGCTATCGTGAAGTTCCAGTATGAATACCACGCCCAGCGCTAAGCATGGCTATCTTAGCAAGTCTGGCTCATCTTCAGTATCTTCGTCAGAATCGTTGTGGGAGTTGTCATCTGTAGGTCCAGCTTGATGTAAAATCATTTTCCAACCATCATCACTAAGTTCAAAAATGTTGGTTGCGGCTAAAACCACGCGTGTAGGTAGCTCAGTAGGATGAGTGGCAGTAAGAAGATTTTCGCGCAGGGTAACAATTCCAATGCGTCCTAATACAACGGCTTCGACTTCTTCCAACTCAAAGTGCATAGAAAAGGTGTTGCGAAAAATCAGTTGCCAGCTTTCCATAACTTCATCAAAGCCTGAGATGATGTGCCAGCCCGGATGCAGGCATTTCACATATGGTGCTGAATGCCAGATATACTGCATTTTTTCAAGGTCCAACGAGGCAAAGGCTTCATAGAAGCGCTCGTTTGCAATAAGTAATTCCTCAGCTAAGGATTGCATGAGAAAGAAACGAACAGTTGAAAAAACAACTTCTCTGCGCTCAAAAGATGGTGATACGGCTTTGCAAACACAAAATTTTTATGCAAAAGTTTATGCATTGGTGCGAAGCGTGCCAAAAGGTAAGGTAACGACTTACGGTGCAATTGCTGAAGCACTGGGTGCAAAATGCTCAGCCCGAATGGTTGGCTATGCACTGCATGCCGCCATAGGCTCCGATGTGCCAGCGCATCGAGTGGTAAACCGCTTCGGTGCACTGACTGGCAAACATCATTTTCCACACCCCGATTTGATGAAACAGCTCCTGCTTGAAGAAGGCGTATCGTTCAACGACGATGATACGGTAAAAATGGAAAAACACTTCTACGCATTTCGGCGAAATAAAAAGGCTACTTGAACACAAGTAGCCCATTGCCAAGCTGGCTGCAAGTTATTCGGATGCACTTTGTGAGCGCTCACTTTGCTTCATGGCTTGAACTTCGTTACGAATCTCTTGAGCTTTGCGTTTGAGGTCAGACATGTGTTTGCGCACGCGTGTGCCTGCCGCTTTAACCCCCTTCTCGTAAAATTTACGGAAGTCTGCCTCCATGTCTTCTACCATTTTTTTGAGCTCCTCATAAGATTTCAACGCGCTCATGTTTACCATGATTTGGGTTAGGGAAAGCTTTCAAATAGTTACCTTTTCGCGCAAGGCTTTGGCATCGTCCATAAATTTCTGCAAGCCAATATCGGTAAGTGGGTGTTTGACAAGTTGCGTAATCACCTTGAATGGCATAGTAACCACATCCGCACCCAGAAGCGCGCAATTTACAACATGAAGAGGATGCCGAATACTTGCCGCCAGCACTAAGGTTGGAATTTCATAGTTGCGAAAAATCGTAACAATCTGCTCAATGAGTGCAATGCCATCGGTGCTTACATCGTCAAGCCGACCGATGAATGGACTTACAAACGTAGCTCCAGCTTTGGCTGCCAGCAAAGCCTGATTAGGCGAAAAGACCAGTGTGGCATTGGTCTTGATGCCAACTGTAGAAAAGTGCTTGATAGCCTTAATTCCATCAAGCGTAAGTGGGCATTTGACCACGACATTGTCGTGAATAGCGGCGAGGGCTTCACCCTCTGCAATCATCTCATCGACCTTGAGGGTGGTAACCTCTGCGCTGACAGGTCCATCCACAATGTCGCAAATCTTCTTGATGTGATTCATGAAGCTTTCGTAAGTGAGCGGCTTGACCTCCTGTGCAATCAAAGTAGGGTTGGTCGTTACCCCATCTAATACACCAAGGCTCTGGGCTTGGCGTATTTCGTCTAAGTTTGCCGTGTCAATAAAAAATCTCATATCTCGTAGAAATTTATGCGTTACATAAAGTCTGGGTTATGCCAAAGCTGTAGCTTTTTTTGTCATGGGCTTAGCGGTAGTGGCAAGCACATCGTTGAAGCGAAAGCCGCTGCGGCTCGCCCAGCTTCTCTTGTGATAAGCGTAGCTAGCAATCAACGGAAAGGTTACTGTAGCTTCACCAAACACCATCTGCTCAAATGATGTATCGACTTTGCCCCATGAACAAGCTTCCTTGAGTGTAGAGCCAGAAAGTGCCCCATCGCGCTCATCAGCAACCGTCAGTTGAATAGCATATTTGTGCATAGGAATATCATACCCAAGAACTTCAGCTGCAACGACAATATCCTGTGTAAAATTCTTTGGCACACCGCCGCCAATCATGAAAATACCTGTAGTCGGATTTTCAAGCTTGATGCGAGTCAGTTCCAAGAAATCTTTACCAGAGTCAAATGAAACATGTGAATCAGGATTATGCCACTGATGATGTACAATGCCAAAGCCAGCTGAACAATCGCTAAGGGCAGGAACAAAAATCGGCACGCCTTTGCGGTAACACGAGAGAATGATGGAATTAGCCTGAGGGTGATGCGTGTCAAGATACTTGCCAAATTCTATCATCAGCTCACGTGAAGAATATGGCTTAGCTGGCAGTGACCCGAAAATTTTCGAAGTGGTCTCGTCGCAAATACGCAACTCGTCCTCGTCAATGAAAGTGTCATAAATGCGGTCAATGTGCAGCTTACGCAAAACATGGTCATCGACGAAAGGAGTGCCAACATAATGCCGAAAGCCCAGCGCTTCGAAGAAATCTTGGTCGACCATATTGGCACCAGTAGAGACAATTACATCTACCATGTTGTGCTCAACTAAATCGATGATGATTTGCTTCAAGCCGGCACTGATGAGGGAACCAGCTAAGGTAAGAATAATTGCGCACTCCTTGTCAGCAAGCATCATATCATAGATTTTGGCGGCGCGACTGAGATTGCGAGCCTGAAAAGCCATCTTCTCCATATCCTCAACCATCTGCACCACATTATACTTCTTGATGTCAATATGCTCAATCGTCTCTTTCAAAAAATCTTGCTTTGTTGGCATGATGCTGTCCCTCCAGATTTGGTTAAGAAAGAATTTACACTTCAGAGACTTTAAAGCGAAAGTACAAAAAAATTAAGGGCAAGCGGACTATATCACGCACTTGAGCAGACTGGATGCTGCTTCCTTCCGGACCTGACATGGTTGAGTCGCCAAGTGCTGTATAGGACTTGCCCCAATTTCTTTGGCAGCGCTACAAAGTCTTCTGGGTTGAGGTGTAAATATAAACAATCAAAACATTTTCAAAAATTCTCGTATCTGCGGAGCAAAAAAACTCCACAGATGCAAACATAAAATAGGCTTTTCGTATCTTGCACGAGGTTTAGCGTTGAGCTGACATAGTTACTAGTTATGAAAACATCTCCATTCGTTATTCTCTTCTTTACGGTCTTTCTCGACCTGATTGGCTTCGGAATCGTCTTACCACTTCTACCAAACTATGCCCGCGAATTGGGAGCATCGCCACTACTGATTGGCATTGTAGCAGGAAGTTATTCACTTATGCAGTTTTTCTCTGCACCGATTTGGGGTAGCATCAGCGATAGAATTGGACGTCGCCCTGTAATTCTCGTCAGCGTGCTTACTTCAACTGTTTCATATCTGATTTTTTCGCAATCTCACTCAGTGTGGCTACTCTTGCTCTCAAGAGTGTTGGCAGGCATCGGTTCAGCAAATGTCGGGGTCACTCAAGCCTACATTACCGACATTACGACTGTAGGAGAGCGTTCCAAGGCACTGGGAATCTTAGGAGCAGCATTTGGCTTAGGATTTGTGCTAGGACCGCCAATTGGTGGTACCATCAAATCTTCTTACGGCATTGAGAGTGTTGGCTATCTTGCCGCCATGCTCACTTTTTTGGATTTCCTGCTGGCTTATTTTCTGCTCCCTGAATCGCTCAAAGAAAAAAAAGTGGGCAAACTGCACTTCACAGGCTTTCAAGCCGATAAACTCATTGAAGCCTTCCAAAGACCAGCCATCAACCGATTGCTAGTGATTGGGTTTTGCTTTGTGTTTGCCTTTGTTAATATGCAAATCTCAGTGCCGCTCCTCTGGAAGGAACACTATCAGCAAGATGATAAAATGATTGGCTACCTCTTTGCGTTTGTAGGGTGCATTTCAGTCGTAGTGCAAGGCGGTCTCATTGGCAGATTAGCAAAGAAGTTTGGCGAGTGCAAGGTATTGGTAGCTGGCCTGATAAGCATGTGCGCAGGTGTTACGCTAATTCCATTCGTACCCGAAGCTTACCTTTTCTCAATTGGACTTGCAGTTTTAGCACTACTAGCGGTTGGCAATGGGCTGGTTACGCCACTGAACGCATCACTGATTTCCATGTATGCAAAAGCAGAAGAGCAGGGTGAAATTCTAGGTATCTCGCAATCCGTCGGCGCATTAGGTAGAATTTTGGGACCGATTTCTGGTAGCCTACTCTATGGGCTCGATAGCCATATGCCTTACTTAGCTGGTGGAGTATGCTTGCTAATCGGTCTGGCATTGGCTTTGCCACTGCTTACATTTGAAGCCAGCTCACCGAGTGCTGCACCAAATCCTCAAGCAAGGTAACTTCTGTTGATGCGGCTCAGCTCATACTTGAATGCGGGCATCGGCAATTTAATGGTCATAATTGGTACAGGGCTGCGTTCAGAGACACTTTCAGCGATGCTGGGGTTGATGAGTTCGCCGAGGCGCGTGCGTTCGTGCGTAGCCATGACAATCAAATCTGCTTCAATATCTTCAGCAAAATTCAAGACACCGACCTCTTCGCTCTCATCGTTGTAGATATGGAAAGTATAGTTGTGAGGCTTGGTGCATTCAACAAAGTCGCGAAAAATTTTGTTGGTGTAGCGTGTGCTTTCAAAACGGGCTTGCGTGTTAATGCGCACCATGTGCAACTTGGCATCAAAAAGGTCAGCAAACTGCTGTACACGGGGAAAGGCTTCATATACTTCACTGTAAAAGTTCGAAGCAAAAACAATGTTGCGTATTTCACTGGGAAAATGCTCGTTCTTGATGCTTAGCACTGGACACGGCGCATGGTGAATGACTCGTTCAGTCGTAGAACCAATAAAAATTTTCTTAAGTCCTGTAATACCATGCGAGCCCATGACAATAAGGTCAATTGATTTTTCGGCGGCATACTGACAAATCGCTTGATAAGCTGACCCTTGTTCTACAGCAATCTGCACAGCAAAACCTGAAAATGGCGGTTCTGCAATCATGGACTTGAGTTTCTGGTAGGCTTCACCTGCCATGCGTTGGCGCTCTTCCATGTTCCACATTTCATGTGCGGCACTGAAGGCATACTGCGGAATATCGACCACATAAAGGAAATGGACTGTAGCACCCGTCTTCCGAGCCAGCGAAAGGGCCGCATGGCTTGCCCACTCAGAGTGCTTAGAAAAATCGGTAGGAACAAGGATGGTTTTCATAGACACTACCCAAAGAGTTTAAAATGCAAGAGTCTTATTTCGGCATGGGCGAAATTTGGGAAAAGTTTTGGGAATTTGAAATGCGTTGGCAGCAGGGAAACAAAAAAGAGGCAATCTGCGGTATTGCCTCTCCTTATGACCATAGCTTGAGCCTTTGCTATGCTTTATGCAATGTCAGCGGACTCAATCTCGTGCATGTTGAGCGATAAGCCACGCACTACTGCTGCCAGACGAATGGCATCAAAAATCATTTCCTGCGAACCGCCATGTTCACGAACCGATTTTTCATGACTATTAACGCAGACTTCGCAGCCATTGACGGCACTGACAGCCAGTGAGACCAGCTCGAAGAAGAGTTTAGATGTAACTGGACGCGCCATGATGGTCATCTTAATCCCAGCAGGCATCTGTTCGTATGCCTTGTTTTCAGAGAAATGACGGAAGCGATAGAGTACATTATTCGTAGCAAGCAGTGAGGCAATGGCATGCATTTCGGCAAGTTCGGCATCAGTGGCGCCATGCTTACGAGCTTGTTCGCTAAAGGCAAGAATCAGTGGTGTGCAGCGCTCATTGACAGCAATTGCAAGCGCAAGCAGGTATGCATTTTTCTTACCGCCCAAAGATGGCGACTCTAATACATTCTTCAAATTGATGCGCAGGTCGCGAATGTATTTGTGATCGCCTTTGATGTAGGCGTCAAGGCTGAAAAATGCACCATCATTAATCCCTAATTCTGCAAGAAGATCCTTGCGAGTTTCTTCCATAGATGGAGTTTTTTGAAGAGTTTGAGATGTTTGGCAAGAGAAAAAGTAGGGACGGCTCAAAAGCCGTCCCTAATAGTGGAAGTCTGTTATGCCTCGACAAGTACGCCGCCTTCGACCTTGAGTGTCTTGTCACCCTCTTTCCAGTTGCATGGGCAGAGCTCACCAGTCTGCAGGGCTTCAAGAACACGGATAGTTTCATCAATGTTGCGCCCTACATCAAGGTTATTGACGCAGACCCACTGAATTGTACCGCTGGGATCTACGATGAAAGTCGCACGCAAGCAAACTTCCTCTGGACCGTACAGAATGCCAAGGGCACGAGAGAGATGTTTGCCATGGTCAGAAAGCATCGGGAACTTCAAATCGCGCAAGTCCTCATGATGCTTACGCCATGCCAAATGCACAAAAGCCGTATCAGTGCTTGCGCCATAGAGAACCGCATCGTTGTCACGAAAATCGCTGTAGCGGTCATTGAAGCCCTTGATTTCTGTCGGGCAAACAAAGGTAAAATCTTTTGGCCAGAAGAAAATTACCATCCACTTGCCTTGCTTGCGATGCTCAGCAGTGGAAATTCGAGCAAACTCCTTGCCCTTTTCTATAGAGACAACAGCATCGAGTTCAAGTTCAGGGAACTTATCTCCGATTGTAAGCATATCAGGTTGGTTTTGTTGGTTTTATTGTTGTTAATTAGGAATAGTTACTATTACTACATGGTAATCCATTCTACGAAACACTAATGCGAAAAGTTGCATGCCAGCATGAAGAAATGTGTCACAGTGAAATGTTGGGATAAAGAGATGCGATGTGAGCGTGCAAAAATACACAATCTTGAGGGGTTTCAAAAGCTGTGATTAGGGCGGAAAAGTGTATCTTGCAGACCAAACCAAACTTGCAACCAGATGCCTCGCACGTATCCAAACGACCCAAAAGCGTGGAAAACCCTTGAATCAAAATATCTCTTTCGGAAATCACCTTGGCTGACCATGCGCCAAGATAAAGTAGAACTGCCGAGTGGCGCAGTGATTGATGAGTTTTATGTGTATGAGTATCCATCGTGGGTGAATGTAGTAGCAGTTACAAAGGAGGAAAAACTTGTCTTGATTCGCCAGTTCCGATATGCGGTAAGAAAGGTGTATTTCGAAATCCCAGCTGGCGTAGTCGATGAAGGCGAACAACCTCTGGCAGCTGCTCAGCGTGAATTGCTCGAAGAGACGGGCTACGGCGGCGGAGAATGGCAACCGTGGATGCAGCTTTGTGCAAACCCTTCTATTCAAACTAACTTGACCTATACCTTTCTTGCCCTGGGCGTCGAAACGATGCAGAAACAAAACTTGGAGCGTACAGAAGAAATCGTGGTGCATTTGCTGTCGCCAAGTGAAGTGGAAGCGATTCTCAACGACGGCGAACTTATTCAGGCACTGCATGCCGCACCGCTTTGGAAGTATTTGTTTTGGCGGCAAAAATCTGCAGCAGGTCAAAGCGTGCTAGGAAGCTCACGCTGAAACAGGCGACTCAGCTCTGACAAGCCGCACAAATCCTTGATAATCCTTCTTGAACATTAGGTGTTGAAATCCATGTTCTTCCAAGAGTGCTTGAACTTTGGGGTGAGCATCGGCATGCAGTTCAAAATAGAGTTTGCCGCCTGAACGGAGTAGCTGGCGCGCATCACGAGCAATTTTTTCATAAAACTCAAAGCCAGTGTCGGTAAAAAGTGCAATGTGGGGCTCAAAGTTACGCACATCTGGCGGCACACTCTCCTTCTCCGAAAGTGGAATGTAAGGCGGATTAGAGACAACGACATCGAAAGGTTGCGTAAAGTGAGACACAAAATCAGGCTGCAAAGCATCAAGGCAGAGAAAACGAATGCGTGCTTCAACACCGTGGCGCATAGCATTGCGTTCAGCAACCTCTAAAGCCTTGCGGCAAATATCGACTGCCGTCAATTGAGTTTGGGGAAGCAGTTTAGCAAGCGTAATGGCAATAGCACCACTGCCAGTGCCAATATCCAGAATCGCACCAGCTTCTCCAGAAAAGTCATCAATGATTTGTTCTACCAAAAGCTCCGTTTCAGGTCTGGGAATTAGCACTGAAGGGTTGACTTCAAACTTTAAGCCGAAAAACTCTTCTTGACCGAGAATGTATTGGACCGGCTCGCCAGAGAGACGGCGACGGAAAAGCTCACGAAACTGCGCCAACTCCTTTGGAGAAACAGGTCGGTCGAAATTGACATAAAGGTCGACACGCTGAAGCTCAAGGACATGCGCTAAAAGCAACTCTGCAGTCAAACGCGCATCGCTAAAGCCCTTCTGTTTGAGAAAATCAGCACTGGTTTTCAGAAGAGAAATAACCGTCCAGTCCTTTTCGGTTGAACTTGCTGTGCTCATGAACCTTAGGTAAGACTTTAGGGTTTGTGTTGAAAATAAACGCAAAAACGGCGTTAGCAAAAGCAAGCAACAAGAAATTCATACTGAACAATTCATGCTGAACATGCTACAACAACAGCATGTCAGAGGCAACGTGCAAAGACTTGTAGGTCTACAAATCAGTCGCTATAATTTGTGAAAATTCATGTCTTTTTCTTAGGCAATTAACTTTTTGTGAAGATGGCAAGAACAGCACTCAAGCATATTGCAATTCTGCTCTCTATCTGCTGCTTTTCCATGTTTGTAGCGATGCTGGTGTTAATCAATGGAACTTGGATGAGATGGGAACAAGCAGAGCGTCCTGAACTGCAAGTGGCTCTGATACTGGGTAATCGCTTGAACAATGGCAAACCTTCGCCGACACTCATGGCACGCTTAGAAAAAGCAAAAGAACTCTACGACGCAAAACTGGCAAACTATTTTGTGCTAAGCGGCGGTGTCTTGGGCGATGAGACCATTAGCGAAGCTCAAGTGATGAAGGCTTACCTCCTGCAACAAGGAATGCCAGACAAGCGGCTGATTTTGGAGACGCAATCGACCAACACAATTGACAATCTCTATTACAGCAAACTCGTGATGGATAGCTTGAACTGCCAGACGGCGTATTTGGTAACGAGTAAATCTCATCTTTGTCGCGCAATGCTGATTGCAGAGCGTTGTGGTGTGGATGCAATTGGTGTTCCAGCAGAGATGGCGGGAAATTTGTTGGAAATTTGGCTGGAGTATGCCTTTGAAGCCTGCCGCACTTTTTACTTCTTGGCATTTGAACAGTGGGACTTGGTCAATCCTGACGAAGTGCCTAACATGCGCCCAGAATTGCGCTATGCGGCGCTAACTAAAATCATCGGGGAGCGAGCAAGTAGGTAGAGAGCAGTGATGCTGATTGCAATGCGCTCGAGAAATCTTCGTAAATTCGCAAGTGCTTAAAATTGCAAATTTCAAAAACATGGAATCAATTTTGGTCTTTCTGGGAGCGCTTTCGCGCCTTATTCCACATCCGCCAAATTTCACGGCAATCTCAGCCGTTGCGCTGTATGGTGCAAGCAAGATTCCTGATAAAAAACGTGCTTTGCTTGTGCCCTTGCTGGCAATGTTGCTCTCTGACGCCATCATGGAAGGCATGTATCGCATGGGAATTTGGGCATTTCCGGGTTTCCATAGCGGAATGTGGTATGTCTATGGTGCCTTTGCGGTCGTAGCCATGATTGGCTTTTGGATTCGCTCTCAATTCAGCTACGGGCGCTTGGCTATTGGGACACTGTGCGCATCGGTAAGTTTCTTCATGATAACGAACTTCGGAGTTTGGCTAAGCGGCTGGTATGGCTACACTGTGGAAGGTCTGGTTGCCTGCTATGTAGCGGCAATTCCATTTTTCCGCAACCAAGCGATAGGCGATGTGCTGTTCGTTGCGCTCTTCTTTGGCGGAGACTACGTGCTGCGTCAAGTAGCGCTCAAAAGGCAGTCGGCGTAAGGCACTGGCGTGCTAAAGTCGACGTGATGATGCCGTGTCATGCAGTTGCTCGTGCCGCCGCTCAAAAGCCGAACGCTTCGAGTCTCTGCGGCTGTCATCAAAAGATGATGAAAGGCTTTCGCAACCAAAGAAAAGCACGACCAGCAGCAGCATGAAAAAGCCAAAAACGGCAAGTAAGACAACTTCCATTTTAATTCTCCCCTGAGAAATTTTCCCCCTCCCTCTGTAGACCTCTACGAATGAGCGCAATGAATGTCTCAAAAGAACTCAAATTTTTTCAACCATTTTCAACAAAGCAAAGCCATGAGAATGCAACATCGTTTTTTTAAGGTGATAGGCGTCGTGCTGGTGTGCGCCAATCTCTACTCAACAGTCAGGGCGCAAGACCGTATCACGGGCAAAAGTTTTGCCACACGCTCGGAAGTCATTGGACAAAATGGAATGGTGTGCACCAGTCAGCCCTTAGCCACACAAATTGGTCTTGAGATTCTCAAGCAGGGTGGCTCGGCGGTTGATGCGGCAATTGCGGCAAATGCGGCATTGGGCTTAATGGAGCCTACTGGCTGCGGAATCGGCGGAGATATTTTTGCAATTGTCTGGGATGCTAAAACACAAAAACTCTATGGCTTGAATGGCAGCGGTCGCTCGCCATATACTTTAACGCTATCGTATTTCAAAGAAAAAGGCATAAAGCACATTCCTGCTACAGGACCGTTGCCTGTAACGGTGCCGGGCTGTGTGGATGGTTGGTTTGAGTTGCACAAAAGGTTTGGTCGTCTGCCCATGAAAACGCTGCTGGCGCCAACCATCAAGTATGCGCGTGAGGGCTTCCCCGTCTCGGAGCTCATTGCCTACTACTGGGAGCGCAATGTGGCGGCGCTCTCGCACTTTCCTAATGTCAAAGAGGTGTATGCCCCAAATGGGCGGACGCCAAAAAAAGGCGAAATTTTCAAAAATCCGCAACTCGCCAATACCCTTGAAAAAATAGCTAACGGCGGCAGAGATGCATTCTACAAAGGCGAGATACCAAAAATCATTGAAACCTTTATCAAAGCGCAAGGCGGATTTCTCTCTGCCAAGGATTTTGCTGACCATAAATCGGAGTGGGTAGAGCCCGTCTCAACGACTTATCGCGGTTACGAAGTGTGGGAATTGCCGCCAAACAGTCAAGGAATTGCTGTGCTGCAGATGCTAAACATTCTTGAAGGCTACGATTTCAAGCAGATTCCGTTTGGCAGCAAAGAGCATATTCACCTGCTAGTGGAAGCAAAAAAGCTGGCTTTTGAAGACCGAGCCAAATACTACGCTGACCCTGATTTTGTGAAAGTGCCTGTTGCGGCGCTCATCTCCAAAGAATACGCTAATGAACGGCGCAAACTTATCAGCATGGACAAAGCAGCACAGCGGGTCGAGGCTGGCAATCCCGCTCTGAAACAAGGTGGCACCGTTTATCTGACCACTGCAGACAAGGATGGCAACATGGTCTCGCTGATACAGAGCAATTATCGCGGCATGGGCTCAGGCATGGTGCCCGACGGACTGGGTTTCATGCTGCACAATCGAGGAGAACTTTTCTCACTCAATGAAGGTGAAGCCAATGTCTATGAGCCGCACAAGCGACCATTTCACACGATTATCCCGGCGTTTGTAACCAAGAATGGCGTGCCGTTTATGAGTTTTGGCGTCATGGGCGGTGAATTTCAGCCGCTGGGGCATGTTCAAATTCTGATGAACATCATTGATTTTGGCATGAACGCACAAGAAGCAGGAGATGCGCCACGCATCGCTCACGAGGGCTCGTCAGAACCTACTGGAGAGAAAATGACCGATGCAGGCACAGTGTTGCTCGAGACGGGCTTCTCGCATGAAACCATCCGAGAGCTCATGAAAATGGGACATAAAATTGGTTTCGGGCTGAACAGTTACGGTGGCTATCAAGGTATTCTCTATGATGCAAAGAATAAGGTCTACTACGGTGCGTCAGAATCGCGCAAGGATGGGCAAGCGGCTGGATATTAAGCGGCATGATGTGCAAGCGCTGCAAAAAAGCACGTGCCAAGAGCAGAGGCGCAAAATACTGGGGTCGTGTTGACAATGCGTAGGTATTGCTGCACGATTCTGCACTTGTCTTTTGTTGGTTATTACAGAACACAAATGTTCTTGCACCCTTTTTGTCATTCCGAGCGCCAGAGAGGAATCCAGTTCTTTGTGTGGATGCTTCACTGCGCTGCGCTTCGGTCAGCATGACAAATTGGAGATGGCAAACCTCACCCTATTGTCCCTCTCCTTGCAAAAGGAGAGGGACGTCTGCGCCAGCAGACAGGGTGAGGTCAATCCAGCGTGGATGCTTCACTGCGCTGCGCTCC
>PHFL01000061.1 GCA_002794105.1 Candidatus Thermochlorobacter aerophilus
CAGTTTGCTGAAACTCAAATCCGAAATTTGGCGCTGGTCAAAATGCTAAATCATAATGTTGTTGGTGTACCGAACGCCCATGGTTCGGAAAATGACAGCGACAACACATTAAAATTGAAACGACCAAACTGCCACTGCAGGTCCAGACGCTGTCCATCGCCGTGTGGCAAGGGGGTATAGGCATCGCCGCGTGTAATATCTTGCAGCGAAAAATTGTTGAATGTAAAACCGATGGCTCCAGTAAATCCCAAGAGCGCGCTGAAGCCAGCTGAGGCATTGAATGTGTCGGTCTGTTTTTCAATCAGTTCGTAAGTAATATCTACTTCTTCGGTCTGCAGCAGAGGCTGGACATCAGGGTTAATTTTCTCGGAGTCGAAGTAGTTAAGCTGCGCAAGCTGACGGATGCTGCGAATGATATTTTCACGGCTAAAAAGGTCCCCCGGAATGGTGTAAAGTTCTCGGCGAATGACATGATCTTTCGTCTTGGTATTGCCCTTGATGTTGACACGACGAATGCGAAATGGATTGCCCTCGCTGATGTAGATGCGTAAATCAACTGAATCGCCAGCTACTACTGTCTCTTCCAAGTCGGGGCGCATTGCCAAGTATCCCCTATCGAGATAGAGCGAGCTAATATCGCCACCCTCTTGTGAAAAGCGCAGACGTTCTTCAATTTTCTTTTGGTTATAGACATCACCTTTTTTGATGCCGAAAACCGCTTCCAAAAGCTCCGACGGATAGACCGTATTGCCTTCAAATTTCACATTACGAATCACATACCGAGGTCCTTCAGAGATGGTAATGTCAATGAAAAGCTTGGTGCGGTCTTCAGAGTAATAGACCGAGTCGGAAATGATGCGTGCATCGCGGTAACCATTAGCACGGTAGACATTGTTGATTATCTTCTGCTTATCCTCCTCGAATTTTTTGCGGTCGAAGCGTGGGCGACCGAAAATGTTACGCCACCAGTTGTTTTCCTTCGTTTCCTCGAGATACCAGTTAAGGGACCAGTTGTCAAAGGCTTTATTGCCCTTCCATGTAATGCGCTCAATTGTCACGTAGCTACTTTCTTGAATGTAGAAGTAGACTGTAGCCCTGCCACTTGCATTTTCTTTGACTTCATAGCGGATGTCGGTGAGCAAATATCCTTCTTCTTCATAGAAGCGTTTCAGGCGCTGAAGCGCACTTTCGAGTGCTTGGTCGGTGAGTGTGGCGCCGCGCACGAGCTGAACCTTTTTGAGCAAATCTTCATTGCTAAAGGTCCGATTGCCTTCGAAGATAATTTCGGCAAGCACAGGGTATTCACGCACGACAACAACCAGAAAGACTCCTTCGAAGGTTTGCTGCTCAATTTCAACTTTGATATCGCTAAAGAGTCGCTGTCGCCACAGTCGCTTGATAGCATCGCTAAGTTCTGGACCCGGAACGGTCAAGGTTTTACCTACCTCGATTGGGAATCGTGCTAGCACATCGCGTTCCTCGAGTGTAGTAAGCCCCTGCACACGAACGCCAAGCACACGATATTGTCGTGGCTCGAGACTTTCTAGTTCAGGCTCAACGATACGGAGTGTGTCAAAGGATTGGGCAAACAAAACAGATGATGGACTCAAAAAAGCAAAGCATAGCACTGCGTAGATGTAAGATGTTCGTAATCTCATGCTCGCATCATGGGCTATGTTGATGTAGCAGCAGGTATCATCGGTACGCGTGTGTTTGTGTTCAATGCAGCCAGTTGCTCACTTGTCATGCCAAAGCGACGTTCTCGGCGCTGAAAGTCGATGATAGCTTCGTAGAGTTTTTGCCGTCGGAAGTCGGGCCAGTAGCAATCGGTGATGTGAATTTCAGTGTAAGCCAGTTGCCAAAGCAGAAAGTTGCTGATGCGAAATTCGCCGCTGGTACGGATAAGCAAATCAGGATGCGGCATACCATATGTGGTCAGATGTTTCTCAAAAACCTCATCAGTAATATCCTCTGGTTTTAGTTCGCCACGTCGGACTGCCTCAGCAATGCGGCGCGTAGCTTGCATGATTTCCCAACGCCCACTGTAGCTTAGTGCAAGCGAGAGCACCATGCGCTTGTTGTTCTTGGTTAGGTCCATAGCCTCAGTTAGCTCCTTGCGCACCGACGGTGGCAGGTCCATCACATTACCAATTGCATTGAGACGAATATCATTATCGTGTAGCGTCTTTGTTTCTTTGCGTAGTGCCTGAATGAGCAATTGCATCAAGGCGAGCACTTCCTGTTGAGGACGTTTCCAATTCTCCTTAGAGAAAGCATACAGCGTGAGAAACTTCACCCCCAATTCCGCACAGGCTTCTACCGTGTCACGCACAGACTCTATGCCAGCATTATGCCCAGAGACCCTCATCTGACCACGATTTTTTGCCCAACGACCATTACCATCCATGATAATGGCAATGTGCGTTGGAATTTCGCCCGAAGCCTTAAGTGCTTCCTGCATCAGGCGGTCATTTGGGTCCTTATGCGTGTGACTGTAATGCTGCATCTCTGGCGCAAGTCCTAGCTTAGGTGATTGAGTTAGCGTCTCCACTCGATTACTGTGTTTTGTCAGAGCTTTGAAATTTATTGGAACACCTGAGAAAAATCAAGAGACAGTCCTATGCAAAGACTCACACCAGCTCAAGTAACACCATCTGTTCTCTGTGCCGAAGGCGGGACTCGAACCCGCACGTTCATTGCTGAACACAGGATTTTAAGTCCTGTGCGTCTACCAATTCCGCCACTTCGGCGTAACAGCGCCAAAGATAAGGGGTAAATTTAACACGTATAGGCGGTTTCACCAACTTCAGCAAGGACTGCGTCTTGCACACAAAAAGCACCTATGCTTAGCCTTACCTAAGGTCTGGCATGCACCAGCGAAATCTTGGTCTCCGCCAGTACTCGCTCCAGCGCCTCATGAACAAGGGAGACAGGAATTTGGTTAATGCTCCCTTCATTTGGGCTTAAAAGCAAAGCGAAAGGAGATTGATATGGATACCACTCGGCAATGTTGCGCAATCGCGAATACAGTCCGACCACGGGCACGCCAGCGGCAGAAGCGATATGCACTACAGCTGTATCTGGTGTCAGCACGACCTTGGCACCAGCTATCACTGCCGAAATCTGCAGGAGCGGTAACATCAGAGCCTGACAGCGCATTGACCCCACAGCTGCGACTGCCGCCTCAACTTTTGCTTTTTCCGAAGGAGCACCAGTTACAAATACCATCAACTCAGGATAGTGATGCACTAGTGTCTCGCAAATCTCTACAACACGCTCAACAGACCAAGCACATTCAGGCTTTGCAGGAGAAGCCGAGACATTCACCACGCAATACGGTTGACCGCTGAAGCGAAGGGGCGAAAGCGAAGTTGCCACCGCATCAATGAAGACATTTTCGCTCGAGAGCGAAAAATCAAGACTCTTGCACTGCACAAAGTGCAACACAGGCTCCACATCGCAAGAGCGTAGAGAAAGATAAGTAGGAAGGTCATGCACGGCAGGCGCGTGTGGAAATGCGATGCTGGCTGTCGCCATACGCAACATGGTACGGCTATGGTGTTCCCTGTATACCGCTGCCGGGACTTGGTAGTCAAAGACTAAGCCATAAATGGCAGCACGCGTATCATGTTGGATAGAAATTTTCTTTGCTGTGCGAGAAATTAGTGAGGCAAGCAAAGCCGCTTTGCTTGTGCGTGTGTAGACCAGTGCAAAAATAGCATCATATGGTACATTGCGCAGTGTGCGCACCAAGCCAATCCATGACGGATGAAAAGACTGCCGAGGATGAATTGGATAAGTCCGGGCAACATTGAAATCGGCGCGCGCCACCTCGTCGTTGCGATACGATGACACGACATCAATCTGCAAAGTGGGGTGAGCGGCTTTGAGCCAGCGCAGCACGGGCGAGGAGCAGATGTAGTCGCCAATTGCATCGTAGCGGAAAAGCAAAACGCGTTGCAGCGAGCGTCCATCGATGGGCTCAGTAGGCGGTTGCCACTGCCGCCGACCGCTTAGCGCTGAAAAAAATGCTCGCCGAATGCGGTCCGAAAAAGATAAGTGGCGAAACCCAAGCTCCCCGCGATTTGCCGCTTGCCACTCGGCAATATCCCACACTTCATAGCGTTGATAGTCCAAAAACGACAAATGTGGATTGAAAGCAGGATGGTTGTTGCGCGTAAAAATTGGAATGTCAAGCATAGCTAATCAGAATGCTTTAACAAATAGGCTTTCCAGAGCGACTCTACGGCGTTGAGCACATCTTCGACTGAAATGGCGCGGATAGACTCCGATGTAGTCTCTAAGGCAAGATGTGGCGCACGGTAAGGTAGCCACACCATTGGGAGCCCCTCAACGCGAGAGTATAGCACCACTTGCGGCACTTGCCATGCAGCAGCAATATGCACAACGGAAGTATCGGGTGTCAGCAAAAGGTCGCATTGCACAAGCATCGCCGCAAATTCATCCAGCGTGGGTACGCAGGGTGCAACTTTGGTTGCTGTGGCTTTGCCAATATGCTGCGCTTCTTTGGCATCGCTTTGAGCCGCAAAGAGAACAATTTCAACTTCTTGCGTCCGCTCTTGAAATGCTCGGATGAATTGGATGAAATTTTCTCGTCCCCAATATCGCCATGGGTCACGCGCAGAAAGATTAATGCCAAGCCGGTAGGGCGCTGTTTTTTCTCCCAGCCGCCTCTTTCCGAGCATCTGCACCTCTGTCGAGAGCGGATACTCTAGGTACAGAGCTTCACTGGTGGGTAAAATCCCAAACGGCAAGAGCACTTGTGCCATGCGCTCAATGATGTGGACGGAATTGCGCTCAAGCATGGGCACAACATGCGTGTAAATTGATGCATTAGACTTTTCAATGCCAACTGAGGCTCCCCCCAGCATGGTAATAAACATTGACGACGTGGCTGAAGGATTGTCCATTGGGTCAATCACCACATCATAGCACTGCGCTCGCAAGGCACGAAGTAGCGAAAGGAATTTGAGGGGAGATTTTTCATACACCCAGCAGTGTTTAGCATATCGCCGCAGATGTGTACTCATTGAGGCATTGTATTGACTTAGCAGCACGTCTATCTGCAAGTTGGGATAGTGCGCTTTCAAGATGCGCAGCACGGGCAGAGAGATAATTGCATCGCCAAGTCTATCGTGGCGCAGGAATAGCACTTTGCTCTGCGGTCCAAAAATCGGTGTTGGTGCACTGACGCATACAGGGTCATGCCGCCCTAGGTGTGCAGTGAGGGAGCGTCGGAAAAAGAGCTCAAGTGACTTAAGCCACATCGGATTGTTGGGATTTTTCCAGCGCAAACTGCATGCTGTAGAGCCGCTTGTAGAGTCCGTTCTGGCGCAAAAGCGTGTGATGCGTGCCTTGCTCTCTAATGCTGCCTTTATCGAGCACAAGAATTTTGTCGGCATTTTGGATAGTCGAGAGCCGATGGGCAATTATTAGTGCAGTGCGGTTGGTCATGGCGCGATTGATAGCATCTTGCACAAGTTTTTCAGATTCATGGTCTAAGGCACTGGTCGCTTCATCGAAAATGAGCATAGGAGGATTCTTGAGCATGGCACGAGCAATTGAGAGACGCTGACGCTGACCGCCAGAGAGCCTGACGCCTCTATCGCCAATCAGCGTATTGTATTGTTCAGGCAGTTCAGAAATAAAGTCGTGGGCGTTGGCAATTTTAGCCGCCGTAACAATATCGTCATGACTGACTGGGCGCAGCGTGCCGTATTTGATGTTGTTGGCGACTGTGTCGTTGAACAAGATAACTTCCTGACTAACCACGCCAAACAATCTGCGCAAGTCATGCACATCAAACTCTTTGATATTGATACCATCAATCAAAATTGCACCACGCTCCACATCATAGAAGCGCAGCAATAAATCTACAATGGTGGACTTGCCAGAGCCTGACGGTCCGACCAGTGCTACCATTTCTCCTTTGCGAATCTCAAACGAGAGGTCTTTGAGCACATAGTTTTCGCCGTAGCGGAACCAGACATTCTGAAACACAATGCCTTGTTCGATGTTTGAGATACGCCGTGTGCCATTTTGAATGCTGGGCGGTGTGTCGAGAATCTCAAAAAGCTGTGCTGCTGCACTCATGCCCTCTTGCACTCGAGCATGGGTTTCAGCGATGATTTTAATCGGACTCATGATGGAGTATAGTCCGAAAGCAAAGAAGACAAGTTCTGCCGAGGTCATTTCGCCGGAGAAGACTTGCAGACCGCCAAACCAGAGCACACAAGCAATAGCTGTGATACCAAACACTTCATTGATGGGACTTAGGGCGCCGCGCAAACTATAAATTTTCAGCGTAGCACGCCGATACGCATCAGTGAGAGCCGAAAACGCTTTAGCTTCCAATTGTTCCATTGCGTTCGCTTTCACAAGCTTGATGCCAGTGAAAACCTCCTGCAAGCGCGAGTTCATATCGCTGGAGCGGTCTTGAATGACATCGGCTTGGGCGCGCACCAGCTTACTTACTGTGCGAATAGTAGCAAGGCTAAGTAGGGACACCGCAAATGCAAACAGCGTCAGTTTCCAACTGACAATGAGCAACACAGCAAGGTAGCAGACTGCTAGAATTGAGTTGCGAATGAGATTCATTAGGCTCCCACTTACTTGAGTCTGAATGAGGTAAATGTCGCTACCTACACGCTGCATCAGCATACCGACCCTATGGCGATTGAAGTAATCCAAGCTCAATGAGAGAATTTTGCTAAAGACATGATTGCGTAGCTTGTTTGAACTTTTGGTCTCAACATAGACTGTCAAACGATTATTGAGATAGAGAAAGAAGTTTTTGAGGAAAAATGTCAGAATGAGAAACAAGCAAATGTTGCGAAGCGTGGCTTGGCGTGTGTCGCTGTAGATGAAAAGCTCAAATTGTCGAAGGGCTGCTTCTTTGAGCTTATTGGAATCGATGCTGTGCAGCACGGAAGGAGTTGATGAAAGTTGTGGTGCTTGAGCGGCAGGTGGCGTGCGCGAGGCGGATTCAAACTTTTCAGCATTGAAGACAGCATCCAGCAAGGGCAGAATTGTATAGATAGACACTACACTGAACACCGATGTCAGCGTGCCCAGTATTATGGCGAGCAAAAGATGATGGCTGCTGGGCGCAAGATAGCGCAACACTCTCAGGTAAAGGTTCATGCCAACTCAATAATTAGCGCCTGAAGTTTTTCCATACTTCTTTAGGAGAAGAAAGTTTCATGCTTGCCTGTTGCTCAAATTTTTTGTCCCGGATACTTTACTCGCTGATGCCGCATTGCCATAATTGTTTTGATAAAACTTTCTTTGATAGCACTAAGTTCAGCAAAGGTCAGTGGGCATTCTGAAAATTGGTCTTCATCGAGTCGTTTGCGAATCACCGTGTCAATAATTTGCGAAATGGTCTCTTCATTTGGCGAGCTTAGAGAGCGTACCGATGCTTCCACGCCATCGGCGAGCATGACGATTGCTGCCTCACGACTTTGCGGTTTGGGACCTGGGTAGCGAAAATCGTCAGGGTTTAACTTTTCAGGCGGAAATGATTTGAGGGCTTTATCATAGAAAAAGTGAATCATCGTTGTGCCATGATGCTGTGGAATGAAGTCTAATACACGCTGTGGCAGTTTGTAGAGCCGTCCAAGCTCAAGCCCTTTTTTGACATGTTCGCCGATGATGCGCCCGCTGGTAATAGCCGTCAGCTCGTCATGTGGATTATAGTTGGTCTGATTTTCCGTAAAGTAGCGTGCTTGTGCAATTTTGCCAATGTCATGAAAGTAAGCGCCTACACGGCAGAGCAAGGCGTTGGCGCCAATACGGTTTGCTGCCTCTTCAGCCAAAAGACTGACTTGCATGGTATGAGTGTAGGTGCCCGGTGCATTTGCCGCCATTTCACGCAGAAGCGGATGATTGGCATCCGAAAGCTCCAGTAGCGTCAGGTCAGTGGTAAGTCCGAAGACCTTCTCGACAAGTAGCAGGGCAGGATAGACAAGAAAGCAGAGCAGGGAGCTGATGGCGGCGAACTTGAGGTCTGTAAGAATCTCTTCAAAGCTGGCTAAGCGTGCAAAATTGAAGGCTAAAATGGCAATTGCATAACCAATAAAGACATACAGCACTGAGAGTGCAACCTGCGCGCGCTTGCGAATATCGCGTGTAAAGAAGACACCCATGCCCCCAGCAAAAAGTGTTGCCAAGGCAAATGGAAAATCATTGCCGCGAATGGTAGCGGCAAGCAGAGAAATGGTCACTGTGGCAAAAATCCCTGTGCGTGAGTCAAAAATGATGGTAAAGAGAATAGAGGCTAACCCAATTGGCACAATGTATGGCGAAAGCCTCTCAAACTGCACAGAATACCAAGTGGCCAAGAGTTCAAGCAAAATTACAATCACAAGCAGCAGCAGCAGCGAATTATCAAAGAAAATTTGCGGGCGAGAAAAATAGAGATATGCGGCAAACAGTGAGGCGATAATCAACACAATTAGAATTTTTCCAATGTAGAGCCGCAATTCACCTGTACGAGTTTCTCGCTCAATTTTAGCGCGTAGGTAAGAATCTAACTTGCGTTTGGTCAGGTCGGTAATGATTTCACCACGTGAGACCACTTTTTCATTTTCGCGCACAATGCCATCTGCAATAGGCACGGCACTTTCGGCACGCAACCTATCGACCAGCGTTTGCGCTGCGTCGTAGATAAGGTTTGGCGTAAGAAAAGGCGCTGACAGTTTGAGCGCCACTTGAACAGTGTCGCTATCTATTGACACGCGTAAATACTCTGCCACAAGCTCGCTCATGGTCAGTGCTGCCTCGACACTGTCGCGCACTGAGTCAAGATTCATGACTCGTTCTTCGCGGTCGTTTGGCGCACGAATGACAAACTTTTCAGAACCCAGCTCCCGGCGAGGCACGCTAATGATACCATCTGAACGAATTGAGGCAATACGCGAGGGCAGAATACGTAAAAATTCACCCAGTAATGATGAGGAAGCACCGCGCTGTTTCAAAAAACGCTTATACTCGCTCAGCAACAGGTTTTTTTCAGATTCACTGAAAGAAAATGTACTATCGGCAAGTAGCATGGTGGTATCGAGCGAGCCCGGCTTTTTGCGTGCCGTTGCTTTGCCAAGCTCAGCGGCTAAGTAGTTTAAGAGACGGTCAAAATGGCGATGAAAGTCTTGCGCCGTCAGGTCGTTTTCTTGCTTGCGAAACACAGGCAAGACACTTTCACGAGCCGCTTTTTTTTCTTGCTCGAAGACTTCCTCTTTCTTGTAAATTGGAAAAGTAAATGGGGCAACGACATCATCTTGTAGCCATGTTGCGCCAATCTCATAGCTTAGCGAAGAGATTTTATTGCGAGGAAAGAGCGCCGTAACTGCAGCTAAGAATCCAATAAAAATTCCAATGCGTACCGCTTTGCTTTCACGAAATGCCTTTCTATCAATTGCCATAACGCAAGCGGCTTAGCAAACTTTTTGAAATCCATAAGCTACAAAAATGCAAAACACTCAACGCTCTACCAAAACCGCACGGTTCAATTTTCAAACCTTGATTGAAGCACAGCTGGCTGATACAGAAACTCCTGTTTCCCTATTCCTCAAATTAGGCAAACCATACTCTTGCCTGTTAGAATCAGTTGAAGGCGAACGGTATGTGGCACGATTTTCTTATATCGGCGTCGAACCCATTGCGCTATTTCGGGCGTGGATAGATGGAAAGACAGAACTGACACTTCTTGACAAAAAATTTGCGGCGCTCGAGCCCCTGCTGGATTCCAACCGCCCTGCACCAGAGATGCTGGAACGGCTTCTGGGCGCATTTTCTCACGCTTCACCGCCGCTTGGCTCAAAAATGATTACATCTGGCGCGTTCGGCTACATTAGCTACGATGCCGCCGCATACATGGAAAAACTTCCTGTGCCAGAAAAACGCTCACCGCTAGACCTACCCGACATCTTTTTTTGCATTTATGATACGCTGGTCGTCTTTGATAACATTGCCCGCAAAGTGTACTTAGTCACCAACTACTTGGACGAAGGCGATAAGGGCGCCGCACAGCAAAAGCTGCACATGCTCAAGCATGCTATTGAAACGCCCCTTACCAGTCAAAAGATGAAGCTAAGTGAAGACACACATGAGCCCGTAGAGGCAAACATGACACGAGAAGAATACTTGAAAAAAGTAAGGCAAGCCAAAGCCTACATTTTTTCAGGCGATGTGTTTCAGCTGCAACTTTCGCAGCGCTTGGAGCGCCCGCTGCATGCCCATGCGTTCGATGTGTATCGAGCCTTACGCACCATCAATCCCTCGCCGTATCTGTATTACTTCGATTTGGACAACATCAAGATTGTAGGTTCTTCGCCTGAACTGTTGGTGAGCGTCACAAGAGAACATGGCAAACGCATCGTGAACACACGCCCAATTGCTGGTACACGACCACGCGGCACCACGCCAGAAGAAGACGAAGCCTTAGCAAAAGAATTGCTCGCCGATGAAAAAGAACGTGCTGAGCACCTGATGCTCATTGACCTAAGCCGTAATGATGTGGGACGAGTCGCAAAAATTGGCACAGTGCAGGTCAGCGAACAAATGGTCATTGAGCGCTACTCTCATGTCATGCATATTGTGAGCCATGTTCGTGGTGAATTGCGCAACGACTGCACTGCATTAGATGCATTTTGGTCATGCTTCCCGGCTGGCACACTGACGGGCGCGCCGAAAATCCGCGCCATGGAAATCATCTACGAGTTGGAAGGCGAACGACGAGGCTTGTATGGCGGGGCGGTCGGATACATTGACTTCAGTGGCGAACTGAAAATGGCAATTGCCATTCGCACCATGATAATCAGCGAGCGGCAAGATAGTCGACGAATTTACTTTCAAGCCGCGGCAGGGATTGTAGCAGACTCCCAGCCTGAGCGCGAGTATGAGGAGACTCTCAACAAAATGCGTGCAGGATTGCGTGCCGTAGAATTGCTCATTCCACAAGCGCCTGCCGTGCTATGACAACACACCTGTGCAAACATCATCGACACGCAACTGCCTCAGCACGCGCTCCAGATAGTTGGCAACGAGCCGATTGGAACAGGCTAAGTGCAAGGCATGTTCAGCATTTCATTGAAAAGGGTTCATTTTTCTTTTCAGCTAAAGTGCCTAAATTCTTTCTTCCTGTCGGTGATAGGTTTTCCGAATTTCACACAGCGTAGGGAATGCAGAAGCATTAGGGCACTATAGAGAACATCTTCTAACCAAACTCATTGACTTGAGATGAAAAAGCGCTCGCTTGTCATGCGTGTTGCCACAGGTGTGGCGATTGTAGCCGTGCTCACCATTAGCGCCGGGTTTATTCGCCCGTCCGATACCTTTTTCGAAGTTGCAAAAAATATCGAGCTACTGGGCAAAGTCTATCGTGAAATTGCTCTCAACTATGTTGACGAGATTTCAGTCTCTGAATTCATGCGCGCTGGTATCGATGGCATGCTTGCTACGCTGGACCCTTACACGGTGTTCATGGATGAAGAACAGTCGGAAGACGTGGAGCAACTGACAACGGGAAAATATGCTGGCATTGGCGTAACGATTGGAACGGACCGAGATGGGAATGTGGTGATTTACTCTATCACGGATGGCTATTCGGCACAAAAGGCTGGCATGCGCATTGGAGACAAAATTGTCAAAATCAATGGCATTGATGTGCGCCGAAAAGAGGTCAGCGATGTGCGGGCGCTGATTAAGGGGGAGCCAAATACTGAAGTCAGAATCACTGTAGAGCGTGAAGGCGAGCGGCAGCCCATAGAGTTTACGCTGATTCGCCGAGAGATTCAAATCAAGAATGTCACATTTGCAGGGCTAGTTGACGATGAGACCATTGGGTATATCAAGCTCGAGCGATTTAGCGTCAATGCCGCAAATGAAGTTGCCGACGCCATACGTGCTATAGAAGACTCTGCAAAGGCAAAGGGCAAGACACTGCAAGGTATGGTGTTAGACTTGCGAGGCAACCCAGGTGGGTTGCTCGATGCAGCGGTCAATGTTGCCAGTAAGTTTGTCGAGCAAGGCAGTGTGATTGTTACTACAAAAGGTCGCGATTCACTGCGCATCAAGAACTACACATCCAGCGCACCGCCCTTACTCAAAGACTTGCCTTTGGCTGTGCTCATCAATTCAAACAGTGCGTCAGCTTCGGAAATCGTTGCAGGTGCCATTCAGGATTTAGACAGAGGAATTATCGTCGGTATGCGCTCATTTGGCAAAGGACTGGTGCAAACCATCACACGCCTGCCTTACAATACTTCGCTCAAAATCACGACGGCAAAATACTACACGCCTTCTGGCAGGCTCATTCAAGAAGTCGATTATTTTCATCGCAATAAACGCGAAGGGAAGCGAACAGTGTTTGTCAATGAGCCAGATACTGTGCGTCATGCCTTCAAGACCAAGGCAGGACGCATTGTCTACGATGGTGGCGGCATTGCCCCAGACATAGAAGTTCCTGATGAAACCCCATCAGTTGTTGAGCTGGCGCTCTACCGTCGTTCCGCATTCTTCAGGTTTGCCAACCAGTATCAGGCAAAGCATCCTGTAATGCCCAAAGACTTCAAAGCTGACGATAAGCTGTTTGCAGAGTTCAAGGCATTCTTAGACAGAGACAACTTCTCCTACGACTCTGAAGGAGAGCGCAAAATGGCAGAACTGCTCGAGATTGCCGCAAAATATGACTATCAAGATGATGTGCGCAAGCAAATTCAGGAGCTACAAACTGCCATTGCTGCAGAAAAAGAAAAGGAGCTTATCCGACAAAAATCACGTATCCTCAGCATTCTGGAGCGTGAGATTCTGACACGCTACCACGGAGATAGTGCAGGCTTGCAAGTTGCACTTAAATCTGACCGTCAACTCAAAGCTGCCATTGCCGTGCTGAAAGACCAAAAGAAATACAAAGCCATGCTGGCTGCAGGGCATCAAGTTGGCAGTGCTGTTACACCGCGCAGAACCAAATCATCGCAAAAGTAACTTGCAGAAACTTTATCTTGCTGAGCAAGCAGTATCTGCTTTGGTCATTTTTGCATATGCGCAGCACATTTGTTATTCCGAGCGATAGTGAGGAATCTAGTATGGATGCGTCACTTCGCTTGTGCTTCGTTCAGCATGACAAGTAGGAGTGTCATTCCGAACGCATAGATAGATATGCGAGGAACATGTCCGAAATCTGGGGAATTGATTTAGGCGGTACAAAAATCGAGGGTGTCGTTCTGCCTCATGCATCCAGCATTGAACCTATTTGCCGCCTTAGGGTGCCTACCGAAGCTGAGCAAGGCTATCATCACATCTTGCACCAGATTGCAAAACTAGTTGAGAACATGGCAAAAGTCTCGGGTTGTACAAAGCCAACGCGCATTGGTATTTGCACGCCGGGCACGTTTGATAGGCATATTCAAGCCATGAAAAATTGCAATACTACTGTGCTCAACGGAAAAAACTTACCTAAAGATTTGTCAGAACAGTTAGGCATGGAAGTGGTGGTGGCTAACGATGCTAACTGTTTCGCGTTGGCAGAAGCACGCTTAGGTGCCGCAAAAGGATATGCGGTGGTTTTTGGTGTAATTATGGGGACAGGCGTTGGCGGTGGCATTGTCGTAGATGGCAAAGTTCTAAACGGCGCACAAGGCATCGCTGGCGAGTGGGGACACAATGTCTTGGATGAAGCCGGCGACATGTGCTACAGTGGCATCAAGGGCTGCGTGGAAAGTTTCATTTCTGGACCTGCCTTGGAGAAATTCTATGCACAGCAAAGCGGCAAAACACTAAAGTTACCTGAAATTGTGGAAGCCTACTACCAACATGGCGACCCACATGCTCGAGCTACCTTACAGCGGCTTTGTCATTATTTCGGTAGGGCACTGGCTACGGTCATCAACATCTTAGACCCAGATGCGGTAGTATTAGGCGGCGGTGTTGGCAACATCGAGCTACTTTATACTGAGGGCGTCGCTGAACTGAAAAAGTATGTCTTCAACTATCGATTAGAGACCAAAATCTTAAAGCCAGCTTTGGGTGATAGCGCTGGCGTATTTGGCGCTGCCATGCTGGTTTAAGCACCTTGTGCAGAGCGCTATGCCTCCCACTTTGTTCCAATCGCAGTCAGCAACGCCCTATCCTGAAATCAATATTTGCGCGCAAAAAACAAGCGTGAATTTTCTTAGCTATTCCTACAGCACAAAGTGCGGTTGCCGAGCTATGTTCCGTCCACATTAGATGTTGCGTGCAGTATTGATAACATTAACATTCTTGATGAGCACCGTAGAGGAGCCATGTGAGACAGCGTTGCTTTGTGGCGGTTGCCCCTTACCATCGTTGAAGGCGCCACCTAAGCGATAGTCGCGCTCATCGCAGATAGCAACACAGGAATTCCAAAACTCCTGCGTGTTGGCTTGATACGCCACATCCTTGAGCATGCCAACAATTTTGCCATTGCGGATTTCATAGAAGAGCTGTCCGCCAAATTGGAAATTGTAGCGCTGCTGGTCAATTGAAAATGAACCATCGCCAATGATGTAGATACCTTTCTCTACGTCCTTGATGAGGTCTTCTGGGGTTCGCTTCTCTTTGCCCGGCGCCAGCGACACATTCGGCATGCGTTGGAATTGCACATCTGCCCAGCTTTGAGCGTAGCAGCAGCCGTGTGACTCTTGCTGGTCAATGATATGCACTTGGTCGCGAATAGCTTGGTAGTTGACCAAAATACCGTCTTTGACCAAATCCCAGCGCTTGGTTGGCACACCTTCATCGTCCCAGCCTACAGCGCCAAGCGAGCCTTCTTGGAGTTTGTCGGCAAAGAAATTCACGATAGGCGAGCCATATTTGAACGATTTGGAGCGCCATTTATCGAGCGTAGCGAAGCTAGTGCCAGCGTAGTTGGCTTCATAGCCCAGCACACGATCGAGCTCGAGCGGGTGACCAACAGATTCGTGAATGGTCAGCCATAAGTGCGATGGGTCTAAGACAAGGTCGTATTTGCCAGCCTCTACCGACTTTGCGACCAATTTTTCTTGCACTTGCTTAGCCGCTTGGCGAATATCCTCGAGCATATCGTAGCGCTTTTTGTAGAGTATAGTCACGCCGCCAGCGGCAGTAACTTTTTCAGATGCTGTGCCATCGAGGTATTCGTAGCCCATACCGCATGGCATAGAAAGTGCATTGCGGGTTTGAAACCGCCGATTGATGATGTCAATTGCCGTAACTGTAAAGCTGGGATAGATGCGATAAATATCTTGGTCAATGTAGGAGCCGTCAGTGGAAGCAAAATACTTCTGCTCGTTAGCCATGAACAGCTGGGAATTGACAAATCGGATACCTAAGCGCATGGCTTCTGCATTGACTTCAAGCAAAAATTTCACCTTGTCAGCAATTGGCACATCGAAGGGGTTTTTCTCAATAGGCGTTTTCCACTGCTGTTCGCCTTGTGCGGCTTGTGGGGCTAATCGGACAGGTTCTTTTTGCAGTCGTGAGTTAGCTTTCGCAATTGCTACCGCACGCTCGGTAGCCTTTTTAACGCCATCAGGTGTTACTACATGCGTGGAAGCAAATCCCCATGTCCCATTAACAATTACGCGAACGCCCACACCGAATGACTGTGAGTTTGTAATGCCTTGCACACGGTCTTCGCGTGTAAAAATGGCTTGATTGAGATGTCGGCTGATGCGCACATCACAGTAGGTTGCCCCAAGGGAGGTTGCCGTATTCAGCCCAATGTCAGCCAGCATTTTCTTATCGCGCCGGTCCATGATAGGGGTGCGAGCTTCCTCTTCACTAATCGGCGTAGCAAAAGCTGGTAGAGGCAAAAGTGCTGCGCCAAGGCCTAAGCCTGTTAGTTTTAGAAATTCGCGTCGTTGCATGTTGTGCTATAAGTTTTTGTTTGACCTTCTTTACTACAGGCAACTTGTGGGGCGTTGCTTGTGCAAAAATTATAAAGTTTGCAAAGTCAAATGCAAGTCAGCAGCACTGCATTCTGAAGCATTTTCTCAACGGCAAACTGCTCAACTGTGACTGGGAGTAGCGTCAGAGCCTGTGATATGCATGGTGCCGCAGTGCCACACCGTAGCGTAATCCTTGCGTGCTGACCGTGATGGTCTTGACAGCAAAGAGCCGCATAAATTGATGCAAAATCAGTGTGCCTGCCAAAATGACGTCTGCACGACCTACCTCGACCCCAAGCTCAATTATTTCTTGCAGACTGGAGCGCGCAAAAACCTGTACCAGACGATGCACATCACGATAGTGAAGCGCAAATCCATGCAGTTCGTACGAAAATTGCCTCAACCCTTTGACAAGTTGCCCCAGCGTTACTATCGTGCCTGCTACACCAAACACCTCATCACGCGCTTCAATGAAGGTAGCAAGTTCGCCTGCAAGGACATTGGTGATAAACTGCGTTGCCATGTCAAGTTCATGCGCCGCAGGCGGTGCTGAAGTAAAAAATCTCTCACTGATACGCACAGAACCAATATCTAAACTTATGCGTGAAGCAATTCCCTTCATGGAACCAATAATGAGCTCTGTGCTACCACCGCCAATATCAATTACCATGAAACAGTCAGGCAAGCGCTGCCAACCTGCTACAGCACCCAGAAACGTTAGCTCAGCTTCTTCTGCACCAGATAGCGTGGTAATGCGAATCCCAGTAGCCTGTGCCACTGTTTCAATGACCTCATCACGGTTTGCTGCATCTCGCAGGGCGCTAGTCCCGACGGCAACAACATCCGTTGCCCCATACTGCGCAATCAGCGCCTTATACTTTTTTAGGCAGTCAATCAGCCGCGAAACCGCATCAGCATTGATATTTCCAGCCGCATCCACGCCCTTTCCCAAACGGATAATCTCCTGCGCATTGAAGACCGTGGTGAGCGTGTTGGCATGTCGGTCAAGGTCTGCAATAAGCAATAATGCAGTGTTAGTACCTATGTCAAGAGTAGCAAGTCGCGTCATGTTGAAGAAAATTAAACGCCTATGCGGAACGGCAAAATAACCCAAGAGCACACTTTCGCAAAGCTTTTATTCTGACTGAAAAGTTACAGCTACGCCGACTTGCAACGCACAACTCAACAAGCACATCTGCACACTCCGTAAGATGCTTCGGTTTTAGCATGAGAGAAGAGGGGTTGCAGGCGCTTCACAGCACTCTGTCAGTACTGGCGGGCTTTTCCGAGAGTAGAAAAAACAAAGGGCGTTGCACTGCCAACGCCCTTTTGAGCTTAACCAACTTTAACCCAAAATGTTACGCTGAAAATGAACTACCGCAACCGCAGGTTTTCTTTGCATTCGGATTATTGAACGTAAAACCGCGTCCCTGCAAACCGTCCATGTAGTCAATCGTTACACCGTTGAGGTACATCAAGTGCCGACGGTCAACGATTACTTCAATGCCATTAGTTACATAGACATCGTCGTTTTCCTTTTGTGTGTCGAAGCCTAATGCGTAGCTCAAGCCAGAGCATCCGCCTCCTGTTACGCCCACGCGAAGCTTGTAGCCTTCGGGAATCTTGTTTTCTGCCATGATTCGGCGCACTTCGTTGGCTGCACCAACGGTCAAGTTAATGGCGGATGTTGCAACCGACGCATCTATCAGGGTTTCTGCCGCTGAACTCATACTGTTCTCCTTTCAAGTTTAAGGATTAGAAAAAAGTTTAATAAAAAAACCAGTTCTGGGCACATTAAGTTCGCAGTTGCACATTGAGTGCCGTCCATCCCCATGCACTTGCACTTACCAGTGCGCATTTCAACACATCACCAATCAGAAAAGGATACACACCATGAGCCAGCGCAAGTTCCCATGACAGTTGCTGCGAAACTTTCAACCATGTTGCGCCCAGCGCAAATATGACAAGACTTGTCGCAAAAACACTCGCAAACGTTCGCACCGGATTTTTCTCATGCGTTGTCAATGTGCCTGCCAGCCATGCAGCAATTGGAAAGGCAATAAGGTATCCGCCCGTTGCGCCAAAGAGATGCGCCACTCCCATTGCGCCACCTGCATATACTGGTAAGAAAAACCCACTGACAAGGTAGAGCACTTGGCTGATTGCCCCAGCTCGCGCCCCAGCAAATACCCCTGCGGCAAGGACTGCCGCCGTTTGCATCGTCATCGGCACGGGATATAGCGGGATTTCTATCTGTGCCCCCAACGCCGTGAGCGCCGCAAAAACCAGTATTTGTGCCGCCTCCTTGGCAACTGTTGCGCTTTTCGTCAGTGAAGTTACCGTTTGCATAGCGTGTTTGACAATTATTTCAGAAGATACACATATCAGGTGCAAAAATAAAAGCCCTGCAACTCTTGGCAGGGCTTTGGTGTTCAGGTGACAACTTGTTACTTCCACTGAAATGATGTTATCCTCCCTTGTCCCGTTCCAATTTCAATTCACCGATGCAAGTCGGCTCGATGTTGACTCATGAGGTTCATCGGAAGCGGCAACAGCAACTTGCTCATCAACAGATTCACCGTGCTGGCTGAGGTCTAAGCCAATCCTTTCTTGTTCCTCTCTTACGCGCATTGGAATAATCATGTCTGTAATTTTGTAGAGCAAGTATGAGCCGCCGAAGGTGTAGATGCCCACAATTACAATCGCCAGCAGATGATAGAAAAAGGTTTCCGTCTTTCCAAACACCAATCCTACTTCGTTGGCGAAGATGCCTGTAGCAATCATACCCACGATACCGCCAACCCCGTGGCAGGGAAAGACATCGAGCGTATCATCAAGAGTTGATTGATTTTTCCAATGAACAGCAAGGTTGCTAATGACGCTGGCAATAGCGCCGATAAACATGCTTGCCCCCACGCTCACATAGCCTGCCGCTGGCGTGATGGCTACAAGTCCTACTACTGCGCCTACACATGCGCCTAAGGCTGAAGGTTTTCGTCCGCGCACGCCATCAAAGAACATCCATGACAACATGGCAGCTGCCGATGCTGTGTTGGTTGTCAGAAAGGCTAAGGTTGCCGTCTCATTTGCCGCCAGTGCTGAGCCTGCATTAAATCCAAACCAGCCAAACCAAAGCATGCCTGTGCCCAGCACCACCAACGGTATGTTGGCTGGCGCATGCGTTTGACCTTCACGATACGACTTGCGCGGACCTAAGAAAAGCACTCCTGCCAGCGCCGCAAATCCTGCTGACATATGCACCACCGTTCCACCAGCAAAATCCAAGACACCCCAGTTTCTTAGAAAGCCATTCGGATGCCAAGTCCAATGCGCCAGCGGAGCGTAGATGAACACGCTAAAGAGGCAAATGAAGAGCAAATAGCTTGAAAATCTTACTCGCTCCGCAAATGAGCCCGTAATGAGCGCAGGCGTGAGAATGGCAAACTTCAACTGAAAGAGCGCAAACAGCACCAGTGGAATCGTCGGAGAAAGCGCCTCATGCGTCGATGCACCTACGCTATTAAACATCCAAAAGGTCAGCGGATTGCCAATGAGACCAAATTTTTCTGCACCGATACTTTCACCGAAGGCAAGACCGAAACCGCACACCACCCATAGAATGGAAATCACGCCCAGCGCAATAAAACTTTGCAGCACCGTCGAGATGATGTTACGCCGACTGACCATGCCACCATAGAAAAACGATAGCCCGGGCGTCATCAAAAACACAAACCCTGTGGCAGTCAGCATCCATGCCACATCTGCCGGGGCAATTGGCTTAGCGTCAGGATTTGCCGGCGCCGCAGGAGTGAACACACCAAGCACGCTCACCAGCATCAAAATCGCAAATGGAACTATCCACTTTCTTTCCATCTTTCTTCCTCCAAATTTTTTAACATTTTTCAGCTTTTGAACTTACTTTTTTAGAAATAACGCTCGAAAATAAAAATTTCTTAGGAATTTTCTAAAATGAACTAAATTTTTAAGGCTTGAAATTGAAAGTGCGAAATAGCAAAGCCTGCTCGAAGTCCGTGAAGGCAAATGGCTACACGCCTGTCAGCGTTGTTCGCCGTGGGCAGTATGGGCTTGGGAAATTTTGTGCTGAGGGTTCTGAAGTGCTCGAGTGCAAGTCAGAGAGCAAGATTGCTTGCCCTCTGACCTGCTGAAATGTTGCTTAACTTTCGAGATGCTTGACGACTTCTTTGGCAAACTCAGAGCATTTGACTTCCTTTGCGCCGTCCATGAATCGTGCGAAGTCGTATGTTACGGTTTTTTGTCCGATTGCGCCGTTTAAGCCCTTGATGATGAGGTCAGCAGCTTCGGTCCAACCAAGATAGCGGAACATCATTTCGCCTGAAAGAATCACCGAGCCGGGATTGACTTTATCCTGTCCAGCATACTTTGGTGCCGTGCCATGTGTGGCTTCAAAGATGGCGTAACCCGTTTCGTAGTTGATGTTTGCGCCGGGCGCAATGCCAATGCCGCCCACTTGTGCCGCCAGAGCATCAGAAATGTAATCGCCGTTCAGGTTCAGTGTGGCAATCACATCGTATTCTGCTGGGCGTGTAAGAATCTGTTGCAAGAACGCATCGGCAATCACGTCTTTGATGACAATGCCATTTGGTAATTTGCACCACGGTCCGCCGTCAATTTCTACCGCACCAAATTCTTCTTTGGCAAGTTCATAGCCCCATTCACGGAAACCGCCTTCGGTATATTTCATGATGTTGCCCTTATGCACCAGCGTAACCGACTTGCGATTGTTGGCAATCGCATAACGAATCGCCGCACGAATGAGCCGCTTTGAGCCTTCTTCCGAAACAGGCTTGATGCCGATTGCCGAGGTTTCAGGGAAACGGATTTTGTTCACGCCCATTTCTTTTTGCAGAAAGTCAATGACCTTTTTGACTTCGGGCGAACCGGCTTTGTATTCAATGCCTGCGTAAATGTCTTCCGTATTTTCGCGGAAGATGACCATGTTGACAAGTTCAGGGTGCTTGACAGGCGAGGGCACACCGTTGAAATACTGCACGGGGCGCACACACGCATACAAATCCATCAGCTGCCGAAGCGCAACGTTGATGCTGCGGAATCCGCCACCGACGGGCGTCGTGAGCGGTCCTTTAATGCCCACGCGATACTCTGTAATGGCTTTGAGCGTATCGTCAGGCAGCCAGATTTCTTTTTCATAGACCTTGTTCGCCTTCTCGCCGGCATAGACTTCAAACCAGACGATTTCACGCTTGCCACCATAGGCTTTTTTGACTGCGGCATCGAAGACCATCTGCGCGGCAGGCCAAATGTCCACGCCTGTCCCATCACCTTCAATGAACGGAATGATGGGATTATCGGGCACATTTAACTTACCATTCGACATGGTGATTTTTTCGCCGCGTGCAGGGGGCGTGAGGCGTTCATACTTGATTTGTTCGGTTACGAGTGCTGACATACTGCGTTCATTTTTAGTTGTTGGAAATTAGCATTCGCTGTTCTGCATAAACAAAGCGAACTTCAGTGCCGAACTTTTGCTCATTCCTCAAAACTAAAAAGCCATTTTCGGAAAGAAATGATGAGCACTTTTCCCAAAGAACATCGGAATGAACTTCCATAACGATTCCTTTTACTTTTTGAGCTATGTCGCCCAATCCGAGCAAAACATCATATTCTGCGCCTTCGACATCAATCTTGAGTAAGTCAGGTATGGGTAGATTTTCCGTTCGGATTAAATCATCCAGTCGGTAGGTTTTAACCTTTTCGCGGCGCCAGTTTGAAGACGGGTCATACATCTCCAATTTTTGTCCGCCAGAGCCGATGTCGCTTGATAGGATATTCGCTTCACCATTTTGAGAGGTTAAGGCAACTTTGAATAACTTTCCTCTGCGAATGTTGCGGTAGTTTATTTCAGCTACTCGATAAGCCCCGCTTTCTGGTTCAAACCCATATATCTCGCTGTGTGGAAAGATGGCGGCGAAGTAACAACCAGCAAGCCCGATATTTGCACCGATGTCAAAAATTACATTTGGACTGAAATGCTGCGCAGATTCACGATAATCTTGATGAATGAACATCTCGCGCAAGATAATCACATCGCTACCATTGTCTCTCAAGGTAAGGTCAAAGTAAGAGTTTGCAAACTTAGCTCGTAGCCTGTGAATGTTTTGTGGATTAAATCGTGAAAAAGAGAAAAAAGGTTTTATCAACAGATAAAACATTTTCACCTTTGAGCAAAGGTCTGCACCAAACGACACTGAAAACCTAACATCTGAGATTAGCTTCTTTAACTTGTTAAGCATACCTAATTACCCTTTTTCTCTTTCCACTTGCCGCCGTGCAAGTGCGCAGGGTGGCTTGCCATAAGCGTTCTGCGCAAGCAGCGTGCTATGTATTAGCAGTGCTTTGCTTAATGAGTTCAGACTTCATGTTTGGCGGCATGAATTCTTCAAAGCGTGCTTGCTTGACAAGGTCTTCATGCTGCATGGCGGCATAGACCAAGCGCAAGAACGGCAAAGTGGTTCCCATCATGCTGTAACCGCCGTCGTGGTAGATATTTTGCATGGTGACCTTGCGCGTCAGGTCAGAGAGCAAGAGCACGGCAAAGTCGGCGCATTCTTCAGCTGTAGCATTTCCCAGTGGGGAGTGCAGGTTTGCAAACTCGAGCATCTTGTCGAAGTCCTCAATTCCGCTGCCTGCACGCGTTTTTGTGGGGCTTTGCGAAATGGAGTTGATGCGAATGCCGCGGCGCGCTAAGCGTGGTCCGTAGCTACGCACAATAGACTCTAACAAGGCTTTGGCATCACCCATGTCAGAGTAGGTCCAGTAGTTTCTCTGCGCGGCGATGTAGCTCAAGGTTAGCACGGAGCCGAAGTCGTTGATGGCGTTGTGCTTGAGTGCAGTGCTTAGAATGCGATGCAGCGAGATGGCTGATACATCCAATGTCTTGATAAACCAGTCGTAGTTCAAATCTTCATATGGACGCTCTTTGCGAATATTTTGTGACATGCCAACTGAATGCACGATGAAGTCTACTGAGCCGACTTTTTCCTTGAGTTCTGTAAATGCAGCATTGAGTTCGTCCATGTTCGTTACATCGCAGAGAATAAGTGGCGTGCCGAGTTGCTCCGACAGTTGCTTGACTTTGCCAAAGCGCGCCGCTACCGCAATGTTAGAGACCACGACCTCTGCCCCTTCACGATGGGCGGCTAAGGCAATGTGCCAGCCAAGTGAACTTTCATCGAAAGGTCCAAAGACAATACCTTTTTTGCCTTTGAGTAGCCCGTAAGATTTTCGTTCTGACATAGCTTTTAAGTTTGAGTCAGTTAAGGTGGAAAAATAATAGTTAGAAGACTTGAAACTTTAAAAGAAACTATTCGGCTAACGAGGAGTGGGCGCACACGCGCTTATCAATGAACTCGCGCATCCACAGTTCCAGTGTCAGCAGTGCCCAGATGCGGTGAGCATAATCTTCCTGACCAGTTTTATGACGATGCAGCATATTCAGCACTGCATTCGCATTAAACATGCCTCTCTGTCGTAAGCGCTCAGGCGTGAGCACATCTTCAATCATCTGGTCTAAGTCGTTGCGTATCCATGCACGGAGCGGTGCGCCAAACGGTGCTTTCGGGCGATAGACAATTTCTTTTGGCAAATATTTTTCTGCTACTTTTTTGAGTAGATATTTTTGCACATATCCCCCAACCCAGCTGCCTCCTAATTTATAGCGCGCCGGCAAGCGATGTGCAAACTCCACAATGCGGTAGTCGACAAATGGCACGCGCTCTTCGACACTTGCTGCCATAGAGGATTTGTCGGAATAGGTCAGGTTCAAACTTGTAAGAAAGAGCTTGGTATCTATGGCGCACATGAGCGTCACCAAATCTAATTTCGGCTGTCGTGAAAGCAGTGCCTGACGCACCTCTTCATGACGGCGTATGGGATAGCTTTCAGCATATGATTTCATGGCAACTTCTTGAAACTCAGGTGAAAGTAGCGCACGCAATTCAGGTTCGCTGTAGTAGGCGTAGCTGTCCACGAACGCCTCAAAATCTGGCAAGGAAGCAAACTTGATAAACCGCTTTGCCCAGCGAAAGAGCCTGAATCCGCCTTTCTCATTTGCTACGGGCAACATATTGACCAGCGGCTCAATAACTGCATGGCGCAGCAGCGCAGGTACACGCCTATACAGACTTGCTACTTTTACCGACAGATGCTTGCGATAGCCTGCAAATAGTTCATCTGCCCCCATGCCCGATAGCAAAACGGTTGTACCGCTTTGCTTTGCCATCTTGCAAATAAGGTAGGTGTTGATGCTTGCTGAATCCGCAATCGGCTCATCGAGGTGATAGATGAGTTTTGGCAGAAGTTCTGCTACATTGGGCTCAATGACGATTTCTTGATAATCTGCCCCCAGATGACGAGCAACAATTTTCGCATACTTCTGGTCATCGGGCATGGCTTCAAACTTTTTGTCTCTCTCTGTAAAGGCAATGGTGTAAGTCGTAATGGGCTCACCTTTTTGGCGTGTCATCAGTGCTGCAATCAGTGAGGAATCTAATCCGCCCGACAAAAATGCACTAACCTTCACGTCGGCAATCATCTGGCGCCGAACTGTATCTTGCAGCAAGGCATCCAGTTCTTCGATGTAGTAGGCTTCGCCTTTGTCTTTGCCGTAGCTTTCGAACTCAATGTCCCAATACTTTTCAATTGTTGCTTTGCCGTTTTGAATGCGCATATTGCAGCCAGCGGGCAGTTTCTCAATACCTTTGAATGCCGTCTTTGGCTCGGGCGTCCAAAGAAACAGGAGCGTAGAGAGAATTCCATCTGGATTGATTTCACGCTGCAGTTCATCGCACTGCAGAAGCGATTTGATTTCAGAGGCAAACATGAGTCGATTGCCGGGCAGGTGCGTGTAGTAGAGCGGTTTTTCACCTACACGGTCGCGAGAGAGAAACACTAAGTTTTTGCGTAGGTCAACGATAGCAAATGCCCACATCCCGTTCAACTTCTTGGGACACTGCTCACCCCACTCCAGATAGGCGTTCAGGATAACTTCCGTATCTGTCTGCGACTTGAAGGTATAGCCCTTGGCTTGCAAGTCTTGGCGCAGCTCACGATAGTTGTATATCTCTCCGTTGAACACAATCCAGACGCGCTCATCTGGTGAGCACATAGGTTGATGTCCGAGAGGAGATAAGTCGATAATTGCCAATCGACGAAATGCCAGCCCAACTTGTAGCGCCTCGGTTGACAGGATTTTTTGTCCACTGTCATCTGGTCCGCGATGCTCCATGACTGCTGACATTCGTTCCAAGAGTTCTTGGTTAGCAAACCCTACGGTTCCTGCAATGCCACACATAAATTTTTGCTCAAACCCTGCGTCCTGTTTTTTTGCTTCATAGTAATGTTTATTTTGTCATCTGCCTTTAGGAAAGGGCACAACACTGTAGCCGAAGTGGTGTATCCGTTCTACTGAAAGGCACGCCTTACAGAGGTCACACATACCCCGCTAGTTGATGCGTAGCAGCCGTCCCTTGAGCTTCAATGCATCTCGTGTTCAAGGCTTTAAACTTATTGATACAAATGGTGTCAGAGCACAAGGGATATTTCACCTTTTGGAATCTTCTGACGTGCAATAGTATTTGCAAATATACCGTAATTTCAATAATTCGTTATGAAGACACTTCTCTACTTACTTGCGCTACTGGGTTTTCTTTTTTGCTCACCTTCCCTTTTTGCACAGACTTACAGCGTTCAGGGGCGGGTAGTTTCTGAAACCGACCAATCGCCTTTGGCTGGTGCAAAAGTTACTCTCTTACGCTTGCCTGACTCGGTTCGCAGCGGTGCTATCACTAACGCCAACGGCGCATTTCTCGTCCAGAACCTATCTGCTGGAAAGTATGCTTTGCGCATCACTTACATTGGTTACCGCGACTATGTATGGCGCTTTGAGCTCAAAGAATCTGTCAATCTTGGCGTGATTGCTATGAAAGAAAGCGGAGCAGTCTCTGACGAGATTGTGGTCGAAGAGCGTTTACCAACGGCAGTCCAGCAAGGCGATACCATACAGTTCAATGCACGTGCTTTCAAGACCAACCCCGATGCTACGGCAGAAGATCTCATTAGCAAGATGCCCGGCATCAGTGTTCAAGGCGGCAGGGTGCAAGCTCAAGGTGAGCAGGTGCGTCAAGTGCTGGTCGACGGCAAGCCATTTTTCGGCGATGACCCCAGTGCAGTGCTCAAAAATTTGCCTGCCGAAATGATTGAAAAAATTCAAGTCTTTGACCAGCAAAGTGAACAAGCGCGTTTTTCTGGCGTTGAAGATGGCAACACGATTAAGACCATTAACATTGTGACCAAGCCAGCATATCGCAATGGTTCATTTGGTCGTGGCTATGCTGGTTACGGCGACCGGCAGAATTACAAGGCGGGCGGCAATCTAAACTTTTTCCATGACGCGCAGCGCATTTCAATTATTGGTCAATCCAACAACATCAACGAGCAGAATTTTGCATCAGAGGATTTGCTTGGTGTAGCCAGTTCCAGTGGAGCAGGCGGCGGGCGGCGCGGCGGTTTTGGTGGCGGTGGGCGCAGTGGTGCTATGGCTATGATGTTTGGCGGTCCGCCGCCGCCCGGCGTGTTTAACGCTAACCCGACCGACAATTTTCTAGTCAGTCAGCAGAACGGACTAATTACAACGCATGCATTTGGAGTGAATTTTGTCGATGAGTGGAACAAAACAACTGATGTTGCAGCAAGCTACTTTTTCAATGCCAGTAGCAACCTTGCCGCGACCTCACTTTTTCGAGAGTTCATTTTGCCTTCTCAACTTGGGCAGACGTATTCAGAGGCTAACTTAGCTGACACGCGCAACATCAATCACCGAATTAACCTGCGCATTGACCACAAGTTCAGTGATTTTACTTCCATCCTGTTGGTGCCACGTCTGACCTTGCAAGACAATCGCGGTCGCAACGACCTCGATGGCACTACTTCACGCGCCGCAACCACACTGGGCAATACCCGTAACGACTTTGCTTCCGAACTTTTTGCTGCACGATTTTCCAATCTTTTGCTCTTCCGTCACCGCTTTGATATTGGCAGAACGATTTCGCTTTCGCTCAACACCACTTACAACCACAGCGATGGCGAAAGCAACCTTGCTGCACTGAATCAATTCTTTCCTGCTGGCACGGATATGCTCGGTGTACAGCCATCCATGCGCACTGACTCACTTAATCAATTTTCCAACACGCGCCAACGTGGTTGGGGGTTTACTGGCAATGCTACATACACTGAGCCCCTTTCGCTCAATCACTTCTTGCAATTTACTTACATTGCCAACTATCGCCCTAATACCTCGAATAATGAGACCTTTAGCCGTCCTTCTTCCTCACGAGCATTTCGTCTTGATACGCTCCTTAGCAATCGCATTGAAAGCAGTTACCTGACACAATCAGTCAGCACGGGCTATCGCTTCTTTACTCGTGATGTGATTTTTGCCTTAAACTTTGGCTATCAATGGGCGGCGTTAAGCAGCGCGCAAGAGTTTCCTTTTGCTTTCTCGATTCGCCGCAATTTTCAAAATATTTTGCCCTCTGCCTTTTTCCGCGTAAGGTTTTCAGACAATCAAAATCTCTTTTTTGCTTATCGCACAAGCACTGTTGAGCCTACGGTTGTGCAATTGCAGGAGGTTTTGAACAACAGTAATCCACTCTTGCTCTCGATTGGCAATCAGTCGCTCAATCAGGAGTTTCAGCATAATTTTATTTTCCGCTATTCGTCGGTTGATGTGCAAGCGGCAAGTTCATTTTTTGTGTTGCTCAATGCCAGTTTCCGTGAGGATTACATCGGCAATAGCACAATTTTTGCAGTGCGCGATACGCTGCTTTCCAACCAAGTTCGCTTGCCAGCTGGCGCGCAACTCACGCAGCCTGTCAACCTTTCTGGTTACTACAGCTTGCGCAGTCTTGTTACCTACGGCGTGCCCTTGCCTTTTATTCAAACAAACCTGAATTTGAGCGTTGGCGCCAACTTAACCCGCACGCCTGCCTTGCTCAATGGCGAGCTCAACATTGCCACCACACCTTCGCTTAATGCTGGCATCACGCTCAGTAGCAATATCAGCGAAAACGTCGACTTTACACTTTCCACGACAACCAACTACGGCACATCACAAAACTCTTTGCAACCGCAACTCAATGGTCAATTTTTTAATCAGCAAAGCCGCGCCAAATTTAATTTGATTTTTGGTGACGGGCTTATCATTCAAACTGACTTGACGCATCAATATTTCTCGGGCTTATCACGAGATTTCAATCAGAACTTTCTTCTCTGGAGTGCCAGTTTTGGCAAGAAGTTCTTCGACGGTCGTGCTGAACTGCGCCTGACAGTGTTTGACATTCTGAACCAAAACAACAGCATTCAGCGCAACATTACGGAAACCTTCATTGAAGACACGCGCACCGATATTTTACAGCGCTATGCTATTTTGACTTTCACATACAATTTGCGCCAGAACTAACGCTTGCTTTGGTTGCCCTCTTTTGCTTTGTGTATAAGTTGCGCACCGTTCAGTTTGAATTGATTTTGAACGAGCGTTTTCCTATATTTGTGGCCTTTTCGTTAAAACGGTTTTAACAGCTTTTATGGGCGTGTCTTACGCCTGCTCTTTAGCTGGGTCAAATGAAGAAAAATAGCTTTCGCATCGGGCTCACTATTGCATTTATTCTCCTTTCGGGGTGGTTTCTCTACCCAACTGTTCAAGATTATTTCTACAGCAAAAAACTGCGCGAATTTTCCTCACCGGAAGACAGCCTTGCATTTGTGAAGGAAAACCGCAAAAGCATTGATGCGGCGCAGGAGAAGCGCTTGAAACTTGGCTTGGACTTGAAAGGTGGCATGCATGTTGTCTTAGAAGTGGATGTGCTGGAGTTACTGGAGCTCAAAGCGCGTAACCGTGATGCCGTCTTTGATTCTACACTTGCTGCCGTGCGTGCTCGTGCCGAGCGTGAAAACGAGAAAATTCCAGTCCTGCTTGCCCAAGCCTTCAAGCAACAAGGCATTCGCCTGAGTCGATACTTCTACGACTTGCGTGACTCTGACGACGAAGTTGTCGAAAAGCTTAACAAGGAAGTCGAAGAGGCTGTCAATCGTGCTAAAGAAATTATTCGTAATCGTGTCGACCAGTTTGGAGTAGCCGAGCCTACGATTTTGACCAAGGGTGGGCGCCGCATCATTGTAGAATTGCCCGGCGTGAGCGACAAAGAGCGTGTGCGCAAACTGCTCAAGGGCACAGCGAAGTTAGAATTTAAGTTGGTGCGCGACCCAGAACTTGCCCTGAAAACCCTCAGCGACATCAATAAGTATCTGGCTCGTCAGAATCGGTTGAGCGACACCACACTGGCAAACGATTCGCTGGCACTTGCCAAAGCCGATTCGCTTGCGGCTCTGCCCGACTCACTCAAGTCGCAAGAACAGCTCAAGAAAGACAACCCACTCTTTGCTATTGCTGATACGGATGATGGTATCATCATTGACCCGCGTTCAGGCGCCCTGTTTGTTACCGAGACGGCAAAACCGAAAGTCTTTGCCATGCTCAATCGTGCAGATGTGCGTGAGCGATTTGGTAGTGACATAGAGTTTTTACCTGATGCACGCCCATTTCAGAATGATGCAGGAGAAAATGTGTATCGTCTCTATCCCCTAAAGCGCGAAGCGGAGCTTGAAGGCGGTGTGATTGTTGATGCTCGTGCTACCTTCAGCATTGATGGGTCAAGACCTGAAGTGACCATGAAGATGAATGACGAGGGCACCCGCAAGTGGGCTCGTATCACTGGCGCTAACATTGATAAGCAAATTGCCATTGTGCTGGATGGTGTAGTATTTTCAGCGCCAGTGGTCAAGTCTAAAATTCCGAATGGCAGTTCAGTCATCAACGGGTTAGCCAGTGCTGAAGAGGCTCGTGACTTGGAAATTGTGCTCAGGGCTGGTGCTCTGCCTGCTCCCGTGCGCATCGTCGAAGAGCGCACCGTTGGGGCTTCACTTGGAGAAGATGCAATTCGTGCTGGACTTTATTCAGTGCTCGCTGGCTTTTTTGTCGTGGCAATTTTCATGATTCTTTATTACCGCGTGGCTGGCTTTATCGCTGATTTCGCACTGGTGTTTAACATACTTTTTGTCATTGCATTTCTTGCTGGCTTTAGCGCTACGCTAACCCTGCCTGGTATTGCAGGCTTAGTGCTAACTATCGGCATGGCTGTCGATGCTAATGTACTTATCTTCGAGCGTGTCCGTGAAGAGCATGCCAAAGGCAAACTGCTTAAGCTTGCTATTGAAATCGGTTACGATAAAGCCTTCTCGGCTATTCTCGACTCACATGTTACCACATTTGGTGCAGCTGCATTGCTTTACACTTTTGGTATCGGTCCCATTCAAGGCTTTGCTGTTACGCTGATGATTGGGATTGCGGCTAGTCTTTTTACAGCTATCGTCATTACCAAAATATCATTGACTGGATGCTCGAGCGCGACAAAGTCAGCATCGTCAGCTTCGGCTAATAGTCTTCTCTGTCCAATTTCGTAGGAAAACCTTAGCACAGTTTCACTATGCGTTTCTTAGCAAAAGCAAACTTTGATTTTATCGGCAATCGCAAAATCGCCTACTACATTTCCCTTACTGCTCTAACGGTCGGATTGGCTTCTATCATTGTGCGAGGATTTCAGCTTGGTATTGATTTTAAGGGTGGTACTGAGGTAGTTGTCAGCTTTGCTCGCCCTGTTGATATTGGTAAAATTCGCTCAACAGTCTACAGTGAAGGTTTCAGTGGTCAAATTAAGGAGTATGGTTCGCCAAGAGAAATCATTCTTACGATGGATTTTGCAGGGGACTTGAACGAGTTTCAAAGCACGCTTACACGCATTCTTACTCGCGACTTCAAAGATAATCCTCACGAAATTCTACGCATCGACTCGGTCGGTCCCAGCATCGCTGATGACTTGCGTAGTTCTGCTATTAGTGCGATTCTTGGTGCTTTGGCTATGATTTTGATTTATGTAGGCATCCGCTTTGAGTTCAAGTTTGCTGCAGCTGGCGTGCTTGCCATCTTTCATGATGTGCTGATTGTAGCTGGATTGTTCAGCTTGCTGGGTGGCGTCTTTAACGCCATGCCTCTTGAAGTTGACCAAAGCACCATTGCCGCTTTCTTAACTATTGTCGGCTACTCTATCACTGACACAGTCGTCGTCTATGACCGTATCCGCGAAAACATTAAAATTCGCCGCACCGACCCATACGACAAAATCTTCAATGACAGTCTTAATGAAACCCTTAGTCGCACCATTATTACAGCAACGACCACACTCCTGACTGTTATCATGCTCTTCATTTTTGCTGGACCCACTATCCGCAGTTTTGCTTTTGCTATCGGCATGGGGATTTTGGTCGGCACATACTCCTCAATATTTATAGCCGCGCCACTTGTCTTGGACTGGTGCCTGCGCACAGGCAGCAAACTTAAACTTAGAGGCTAAAGAATCCATCATGAAATTTTCTGAAAAGCTTGTCGGCTCAGTAGTTGTCATCTCGCTAGAGGGCGATGTGCTTGGTGGCCCTGATGCAAATCAGCTACACTCACGCTTGCGAGAACTGCTTGCTGCAAACAAAAAGCATATCGTTATTGACCTCAGCAAAGTTGAGTATATGAATTCTTCTGGCTTGGGCATGATGACCTCTGCCTTGACCACTGTCCGCAATGCCGGTGGAGACTTGCGCTTAGCTAACCCTGCCGAACGCATCAAAAGCCTGCTTGTCATCACCAAACTTGTTCAGGTTTTTCCAACCTTCGACTCTCTTGATGCGGCCGTTGCCAGTTTCAATTGAGCCAGATGCTTTACATGCAGCATAGGCTTCCCTTGAGGAAGCCTATGCTTGAACTTTTCATCTTTGCTACCACAAAAATACTGAAATTGCTCCTCGTAAGCCAAAGCCAAGTGCCGTTGCGCCCTCACGCGGTCCTACCGATAGGAATGCAAAGCCTGTAAGACCGACATTTTTAGACACCATGTAGTTTACTCCGCCAATGAATTCAAAATCAAAGGCATTGCTGCCCTCGCTGGTTGTAAAAAACAGTCCAGCGCCGACAAGCGGCGCAAGTGCTGTATTTTTATCAGCAAAATAGTAGGTTCCCGCCGGACCGATGCCGAAGGTTGTAGCTGTGCGGGATTGATTTCCTGCGGACTGGGATTGCACACTAAGAGAGATGGTGCCACCCACAGCCAGATTGGGGATGACAAAGTAGCCTATGGTGGGAGCCAGTGTGAAGCTCGTTGTCGAAGACCCACTAATGGACTGTATAGCTAATGTCAGGTTAGTGGTTGCACCAATTTGTATGACGCCCCTATCTTGTGCATACTGTGGTGCTTGGGCTTGAGCAGAGATGACACTGCTACTCAATAAGAGCGCAGTCAAGAGAAGCGTGAAAAGTTGTTTTCGCATGGTAGGTATCATTTTGGTTATGCTGCAATTGATGTAGTGAGACTGACGCTTGCAGCTCTGCTATCAGTCTCAAACACCCTTATTTATGCGAGTATTTTCAGGCGCGCCGTTATGGGCTGAATTATCTTTTGCCCGAATGTCTAACTCAATGAGTTTTCATTCATTATCACGCAAGATATACCATTGAGTGGCATTTCATTGCTCGGTGCTGTAGGCGCTTGGTCAATGCGAAAGGTTTCACTAATGCCGAACAAGCTAATTTCAAACGACTTGGTTATGGCATGTATTCTACTCCACCACTCACTTACCGCCTATCTTGAACGCGACTTTGCCATTTGCAGCATAACAGTTGAACGGGGCATCCACTTTTCTGTTTTGGTTGATGAAAGACGCTTTGCAAGATATAAAAATTTTGTATTACGAGAGCTATGACCTAAATTTGCTTAGGTAACATTCAACATTAGGTTCCACGCTTCGGAACATCGCCAATCAACAACAACAAAAGGAGGAATAAATGAATGACTGCTATAGGCGGGTCTTACTGCCTTTGCTATGTATCATGACTTTTTGTATCTCCACCGCAGTTGAGTTGGAAGCTCAAGAAGCGGGTGAAATTCGCGGCATTGTCACCGATGCTGGCGATAGCTCGCCCATCATCGGTGCTAGTGTACTGCTTCCAGACTTGAAGTTAGGCGCTACGACCAACGTCAGAGGAGAGTTTGTCATCCGCAAAGTGCCTGTGGGCACCTATAACATTTTGGCGCGGTATGTGGGCTATAAACCACAGACCAAGCAAGTTACGGTTGTGGCAGGTGGGGTTACTGAAGTTGTGTTCAGCCTTGTGCAGAGCACGGTGCAAGCCGATGAAGTCATTGTTACTGGGCAAGGCACTGCTACCTCCAAACGACAATTGCCTACCGATGTTGTCACACTTTCCTCGAAGGAGATTGAGCGTACAACTGCACAATCAATTGACCAGCTTTTGCAGGGTCAAATTCCCGGGCTTTCATCCTTCAATGCGCAAGGGTTACCGGGCACTGGTGCTCGCATTCAAACACGAGGCATCAAAAGTGCCCTCTCGAACACTACACCGGTCATCTACATCGATGGCATTCGCGTCGATAATGGTGATAACTTTCGTCTTGCTAATGGCACTGGTGGCGCTGTCTCATCTGCACTGGCCGATATTGTTGTTGGAGATATCGAGCGTATAGAAGTCATCAAAGGCGGTGCTGCTTCCACGCTTTATGGCTCTGAAGCAGCTAATGGTGTAATTCAAATTTTTACAAAGAAAGGTCGCCCCGGCGAAGCAAGGGTACGCTTGACTACTATCAATGGCGTGGATGTGCCTGAAACTCGCTTTACTTTCGAGGAGGCAACGCGTACCGTGCTCTACCGACCTGCATTTTTTAACCGACAAGCACTTAACATCACTGGCGGCAGTGAAGCCTTGACCTACAATGTTTCGGGCAGTGTTCAGAACACGCCCGGTATCTTCAAAGGTGATGAACTCCAGAACACGCTCTACAACTTTACAGGCGGTTTGCGTGCTATTCTTTCACCCCAGAGTGAGCTTGAATTTATGGCATCCTACACACGCAACCAGTTTGGTAGAGCTTTGCTTAACAACGTCTACGATTCCTCGCCACTTTCGGCAATGGAAGCAGGTTCATTTTTTGCGCCGGGCAATTATGTTGCAAGTCGTGGCTTTACACAAAACCGCGACAGTATTTTGCAATTTTTGCTCTTGCCCGACTTGCGTGAAACGGTCAATCGCTTCACCAGCGGTTTTGCCTTTAGTGTCTCACCTGTGAAAGAGTGGACCAACACGTTTCGCGTAGGTGTAGATTATCGGAAAAACGAGCAACGCAACCTTTATCCTGTTGCCGCTATTGCTTCTGGCATTATTTCGCCGCCTAGTTCACTTTCGCGTTCCGAACGCGACTATCTGACACTCACTGTAGAGTATGCAGGTACATATAAATTGCCCGACCTCGGTATTGTCTCCCAAACGCTCTCTTTCGGTGCGCGAGGCTTTCGCGTCGAAGACCGCGAGTTTGATGCAGACGGACAGAACATTGTGGCAGGCACAGAAGACTTTGATAATGCGGCCATCATTGATTCTCGTGAAAGCAATCAAGCGCTCTTCAATGGTGGGATTTACTTGCAAGACCAAATTGGCATTGCTGATAATCTCTTCATCAACTTGGCGGCTCGCGTCGATATCAACACGGCGTTTGGCTCAGATGTGGGCACACAGCTTTACCCGACTGCCGGTATTGCATATAACATCGGCGATGAAGCTTTCTTCCCGGCTGGGCTCAAAGAGGTGCTCTCCAGTCTTAAACTGCGTGCTGCATATGGGCGCACCGGGTTCTTCCCTACACCTTTTGCACGTGACCGAACCTTTATTGTTGCACGCAACACTGCTACTACGGCTGGCATCAACTTCGGTAATCCAGGCAATCGCTCACTCGGACCTGAAGTTACCACCAGTTTCGACTTTGGCTTCGATGCAGGCTTGCTCAACGACCGCATTGCAATTGAGTTCAGCTATTACACCCAAACCACTGATGCAGCGCTGTTTGACTTTCCAGAAGACCCTGCTGGCGGGCGCATTACCCAACTGCGTAACGTTGGACAGATTCGCAACCGCGGCATTGAACTTTCAGTTCGCGCTTCGGTATATCAATCTTCCACAGTGGATGTCAGCGTACGCGGTGCGGTCTCTACGGTGGATAATCTACTTGTCAGCTTAGGCGGCTCTGCTCCATTTACGATTGGCGGATTTGCTTTCTTGCCCATGCGCGCTGAAGAAGGTCGCCCACTGGGGACCTATCAAGTTACCGTGCCTAAGCCAGATGAAGATGGTCAATACACTGGTGACTTTACCGTCGAACTCTATGGGTCGCCAACGCCTACTGTGATAGGCTCATTTGGTATTGACCTTACACTCTTTAAGGACTTCACCTTCTCCATGTTCGGCGAGTTTGCGGCAGGGCATTATACGCTTAACCAAGCCTTGGACACGCGCTTCTATCAAGGCTACAATGACCTCATTGGCGAACCTATTCCCAGCAATGCTACGCCGCAGCAGCAGGCTGAAATTTCACGACGCAACTTCGCAAACGGTAAGCTACCAAATGATAACTATGTTACGGATAACGCTAGCATTCTTCTTGTGCAGCCTGCCGATTGGATAAAGATTCGCGAGATTTCGGCACGCTACCGCTTGCCACAAAGTTTTCTTGGCGGGTTTCTTAGTAGCGTAGTGCTTAGCTTCAATGTGCGCAATCCGTTTGTATTTGGGACACGCACCACTGGTGCTGACCCCGAACTTGGTACGGTGCGTTCGGGTCGGCAAGTTGACCTCGGTGGCGTAGCTAACCTTGCCGTCTCTCCGCCGATTCAGTATCGCTTCGGCATTGAAATTACGCCATAAAAAAGCGGTAGTGCATTAGCCCTTTAACTCAAACCAAGGAACTAAAGCATGGTAATACTGTCACGGACAAAAGCGTTTGTTCTGCTCCTCATGCTGGGGGTTGCATGGAGCGGATGTTACCTTGACCCTACAGGCGTGCAGAACCCATCCGTTACAGAAGAATCGCTTCTTTCTAATCCCAAAGGGGCAACTACGACCCTACTTAATGGACTGCGGCGACAATTTAGCTTCGCCTTAGGTGCTACAATTCTCACCACAGATATTGTCTCAGATAATGTCGATCATGTCTTTGTTACGCTTTCGCCCCTGCTTGACGACCCACGGTCTATCTCCCCACTTGACTTGACAATTAACGCTACTGGGAGCACGGGATGCTATTTCAATTTGCAGCGTTTGAAGGCTCTTGCCGATTTTGGGCTCACGCAACTTGTGCCTCGAGACCCTGATGCCACCGCTGCACAAATTGCTGAAATCCGTACCTACAAGGGCATGGCACTATTGATGCTGGCGGAAAACTTTTCACACTTTCCACTAACCGAGTTAGGTCAGCCTGTGCCTGCTTCTGTAGCACTCGACTCTGCTATTGCGGAGTTCAATGCCGTGCGTGCGCTTGCGCCTGCTCGAGAGCAACAGATGCGCATTGCTTTGGCACGTGCCTTTCGTTTGAAGGGCGATAAGGCACAAGCTCGCATCCATGCTCAAGCTGTGAATTTGACCACAGCCAGTAGCTCCATTCTTTTTGCATCCTTCACAGAGGGAATTTTAGATAACGATGTAAATGCCTATGTTTTTTTGCGTACCTCGGAAGATATACAGCCGCTCCCCCGATTGGATTTCCTTGACCCCAAATATCCTTTCCGCAGTTCGCCACTTCAAGCCCTTAAGCCCGAAGAAGCTCCACTAATTTTGGCTGAGATTGCAATTTCGGACAATAATCTGCCCGAAGCCCGTGAACAGATGAAACGTGCCATTGCACTGGCGCTCTCTCGTCCGCCAGTACGCAACCCTGTTACTGACGATACGCTTATCAATGACCCTGACCGTCGCCGTCGTGGGCGTCCGAACAACCCTGCATTTCGTGTTCGTGCTACAGGCAATCCTGCACGCGGCGATACGACTGCACGTGCAGGACTTATTTTGCGCCGAAGTGGCAGTCCTGTTCCCGTCTACAGCATTTCTCGCACAAGCATTCGCAATACCGACATTGATGCTCTGCCGCCAACAGATGTGCGCGCGCACCTGCGCATGCTCTACCTTTTGCGCCAAGAAATTTTCTTCTTGGAAGGACGCCGCATGAGTGACCTGGGCATTCGCTTGCCAGTCATGCAACGACAAATCGAAGGTAACCCAAATATGCCTCCAGGTAGCCCAGGGACGAGAGTTATTGTGCCAGATTACATTCCTCCTGGTGCAGAGCTAGATGCTTTTACCATCAATGCAGCTGCAAACCTTGTTACTGTGCAGCACGACATGAATTTTATCTTGGCAGATAACAAAGTCTCGCCATTTCCTATTCCCTGAGCGGGGTCATAGCTGCTTATCTTGTAGGTCTCGCCAATGGGCGGGACTTTTTTATTTTAGTAGTGTACTACCAAATCAACTTCTGATTTTCAAAATTCATGCTTCAATCAAGGCATTGTGTGGTCTTGGGCGGTGGCGGTTTCATTGGGTCGCATGTTGCCGACGCGCTACTAGCGCATGGCTACAGCGTCAGTGTCTTTGGCAGACGAAATTCCAAAAAAACGAACCTGCTACATCTTCTTGACCGCATCCGCATCTTTGAAGGGGACTTTAACAACGAGGCCGATCTTGAGCATGTTATTCGCGGGGCAGACTATGTGTTTCACCTTATCAGTAGCACACTTCCTGCTACGTCAAACGACAACCCTATTTACGACGTGGAAGTCAATCTTATTGGCACTATCCGATTGCTTAAACTTTGCGTTACACATCGTGTTAAAAAAATTGTCTTGTCTCATCAGG
>PHFL01000062.1 GCA_002794105.1 Candidatus Thermochlorobacter aerophilus
TTTATTTGCACAAAAACAGGCAAAATCTACGACGTAGAAGTCCCCATTGGCGATTCTCTGCTTAAAGAGCTTGCCGCTAAAACGGGTCTGAAAGCGACTTCATACAAAATCGAGTTTTACGGCGAAGCGTAGCACGTTGTGTCCTTTTATTCAACTCTGGTTATGAAAGCTGCTGTACTTCACGCTGTCCATGCCCCACTTCAACTGTCAGAGGTTGCCACACCGACGCCTGCCCCTGGCGAAGCGCTTGTCAAACTTCAGTATGCGGCGCTCAATCATCGTGATGTCTGGATTCAAAAAGGGCAGTATGCAGGCTTAAAATTTCCCATTATTCTCGGCTCCGATGGTGCTGGCACGGTCGAAGCCGTTGGTGATGAAGCGCATCAGGAGTGGCTTGGCAAAGCGGTTATCATCAATCCCAGCTTGGATTGGGGTCCGAGTGAGCTGGCACAGCAAAAATCCTATCGCATTTTGGGATTGCCTGATGATGGCACCTTTGCCGAGTATGTCAAGGTGCCGGTAGAAAATCTGGCGCCCAAACCTGAGCATTTGTCGTTTGAAACTGCTGCCGCCTTGCCACTTGCGGGTCTGACGGCTTATCGCGCACTCTTTTCGCGAGCACATCTTTCACCTCACGACAAGGTTCTGATTACGGGGATTGGCGGCGGGGTTGCACTTTTTGCCTTGCAGTTTGCTGTCGCTTTGGGGACTGAAGTGTGGGTAACGTCCAGTTCAGATGAAAAACTTGCTCGCGCCATGTCGCTTGGCGCAAAAGGTGGCGTAAACTACTCCCAGCCGAACTGGTCAGAGACTTTGCAAAAAAATGCTGGCTTGTTCAATGTGATTTTAGACAGCGCTGGCGGCGAAGGTTTTTCTGCGCTTATCAACCTTGCTGCGCCCGGTGCTCGAGTGGTGTTTGTAGGCGCAACACGCGGTGCGGTCAAAGAACTCGCTCTGCAGAAAATCTTCTGGAAGCAACTTTCCTTATTGGGCTCCACCATGGGCTCGCCTGCCGATTTTGATGCCATGCTTAAATTTGTCACCCATCACCGCCTCACCCCTGTGATTGACCAGACTTTCGCACTTGCCGATGCCGAGCAGGCTTTGCGCTACATGGACCGCGGCAAACAGTTTGGTAAAATCTCTCTCAAAATTTCTTAATTTCCCACATCCTACAATCAAAACATTCAGAGAGGAGTTCTGATATGTCTGTCGAAGTCAAAATCAAGCACACTTCTACGGAAGTGCTTTCTGCGCTCAATCTTCAACTAGCGAATGCCTACGTGCTATCTGTCAAATACAAGAAGTTTCATTGGTATGTTTCTGGTCCATTCTTCAAGCAACTTCATGAGCTGTTTGATATGCACTATGAGCAGATTGTCGAAATTATCGATACGCTTGCCGAGCGCTCTCGTGCAATTGGCGGTTACCCCATTGCAACCATGAAGGAGTTTATTGAAACTGCCGAGATTGATGAGTCACCCAACTTGAACTACACACCGCAAGAGATGGTCGATATTCTCTATGAGGATACTGATGCAATTATCGATTCACTGCATCAACATATTCAAATGGCGACCAGTCACAACGACCCGGGCACAGCAGATATTTTTACCCGCATTGTGCAAACTTACCAGAAGCAAGCGTGGTATTTGGCAGAGACCAGAGCCCGCAAAGCTTTAGTCTAGGTTTTGCTCTTTCTATAGAGCTTGACATTTTTTTCTATTTTTTGTCTGACAGATTTGCACTCAATTTGTCAGGCTCTTAGCTTGATTTACTGACACTTTTTCTATTCGTGCTCTTGCTATAGAACTGGCACGAAGCTTGTTTTTTGACGTTGGTGAAAGCACAGGCCTGCGCAAGCAGGCGACTAAACAACTAACAAACTTAACCTTAGAGGAGGCAACTATGCTAGTGAAGTTCAGCCAAAACCCGTTTGCCGCTATCGACCGTGTTTTCGACGAGGTCTTCAAGAGCAGTTTTCCATCGCTGCCATCTATGTTTGACGCCATGCTTGATGCGTCGGCATTTCGTGTAGATATCTCGGAGGATGAAAAGAATCTCTACATTGAAGCCGATTTACCGGGTGTTAAGAAGGAAGACCTCAAGGTTACTATTGAAGATAATTTGCTTACAATTCGTGCCGAGCGTCGCGCTGAGACAACCGAAAGCAAGAAGAATTACTATCGCACTGAAAGAGTGTTTGGCTCCATGACACGCAGCTTTACGCTAAGTGACAATGTCAACAAGGATGCTATTGAAGCTCAGTTCTCGGATGGCGTTCTGAAGCTTACACTTCCAAAGATGGAGCCTGTTGTCAAAGCTAAAGAAATCAGCGTCAAGTAACGCATTGTCCATACCCTGAAGTCTTAGCCTGACCCTTTGGGGTCAGGCTTATTTTTTTGGTTCGTGGAAAATATAAGTCTTTAAGATTATGAACTTACTTTCAAAAAATAGCCAAACCGACTTTTTTTGGAACTTTTTCTTGCCAAGTAGCATTTTCTGTGGCAGTTCATAGTTATTCTCCTTTTTCAATGGTGCTTTCGCAGTTTCCCGTTCATTTTCTGCGAAGGCACTTTTTATTTTTTATGCCTGCACTGATTGTAGAAGCACCTGTCTTACAAGTTTTTTACAATTTCTTTGGATGTTTCATGGTCTGTATTATTTTCATGACGGCGCTGATGGTTATTGAGTGGAACAGTTTTTGCTGATGTAGGCAGTGAGCAGGGAGTTAAAAAACATCATTTTCTCAAGTTAAAAGTTTGTATTACCAACCTAAACCAAAGGAGCAGTTATGGGCAAAATCATTGGAATTGACTTAGGCACAACGAACTCGTGCGTTGCAGTCATGCAAGGCAATGAACCCGTTGTGATTGCTAACTCAGAAGGGTATCGGACCACCCCTTCAATGGTTGCTTTCACGAAGACTGGTGAGCGGGTTGTTGGGCATCCTGCTAAGCGCCAAGCTATTACCAATCCGAAGAATACTATCTACTCAATCAAGCGTTTCATGGGTCGCTCATATGCTGAGGTGACCGAAGAAATTAAGATGGTGCCGTACGAAGTCATTAACGAGAACGGTCAAGCACGAGTGCGCATTGCTGGGAAAGTGTACTCACCGCAGGAAATTTCTGCAATGATTCTTCAGAAGATGAAGCAGACTGCTGAGGATTACCTGGGTGAGAAGGTCACCGAGGCTGTCATCACAGTACCCGCTTACTTTAATGATGCACAGCGTCAAGCTACAAAGGATGCTGGTAAGATTGCAGGCTTAGAAGTCAAGCGTATTTTGAACGAACCTACGGCTGCTGCATTGGCTTACGGTTTGGACAAAAAGAAAGCCAATGAAAAGGTTGCCGTCTTTGACTTAGGCGGTGGAACGTTTGATATCTCTATTCTTGAGCTTGGAGATGGGGTCTTTGAAGTGCGCTCAACGGATGGAGATACGCACTTAGGTGGCGACGACTTCGACCAACGCCTTATTGACTACATGGCTGATGAGTTCAAAAAGCAAGAGGGCATTGACTTGCGGAAAGACCCAATGGCATTGCAACGGCTGAAAGAGGCAGCAGAGAAAGCTAAGATTGAGCTGTCGTCGCGTACTGAAACAGAAGTAAATCTGCCTTTCATTACTGCTACACAAGATGGACCCAAGCATCTGGTTATGACTATCAGCCGTGCCAAGTTCGAAGCCCTCTGCGCTGACCTTTTTGAGCGTATGCTTGAGCCTTGCCGCCGTGCCATGAAAAATGCTAAGCTTAGCATTGAAGATATCGATGAGGTGGTGCTGGTCGGTGGCTCGACACGCATACCGAAGGTACAAGACATGGTACGGGAATTCTTCAAGAAAGAACCTAACAAGAGCGTTAATCCAGACGAAGTTGTAGCTATTGGAGCCGCCATTCAGGGTGCTGTTCTCAAGGGTGATATTCGGGATGTGCTTCTGCTTGATGTCACACCACTCTCGCTTGGTATTGAAACACTCGGTGGTGTTATGACCAAGCTCATTGAAGCCAATACAACTATCCCAACTCGCAAGTCTGAGATTTTCTCGACAGCTTCTGACAACCAAACCTCTGTCGAGATTCATGTCTTGCAAGGTGAGCGACCGATGGCAGTTGACAATAAGACCTTAGGGCGCTTCATCTTGGATGGTATTCCGCCAGCACCCAGAGGCGTGCCACAAATTGAAGTAACCTTTGATATTGACGCCAATGGCATTCTTAATGTCTCTGCAAGGGATAAGGCTACGGGCAGAGAGCAAAAAATCCGTATTGAAGCCAGCGGGAAGCTCTCCGAAGCCGAGATTCAAAAAATGCGCGAAGATGCCAAAGCACATGCCGAAGAAGACCGTCGTCGTAAGGAAGAAGCCGATACCAGAAATGCTGCCGATGCACTGATTTTCTCAACAGAAAGGCAGATTAAAGACTTGGGCGACAAGATTCCTGCCGCTGATCTCTCACGTTTGAATGCAGCTCTCGACTCGCTCAAAGATGCACAAAAGTCAGGCACTGTCAGTAGCATCAAGAGCGCTATGGACAACTTGACCAAGGTCTGGCAGGATGTCTCCACCAAGCTCTATCAGGGTTCGGCTGCCAGCAGCATGAACAATTCTGGTAGCGCCAGACAGCCAAGCTCTGATGGCGAGGTCAAGAATGCCGACTTTGAGATTGTCGACGACAAATAAAACCGACCAAAAAGGCTGTCTATTCAAAGACAGCCTTTTTTCTTTTGTGGTCAGAGACTTGCACGGAGTGTTAATTTTAGCTTGAGGTGTGTGGTGCTGTTTGAATGTTAAACTTTAATCACATTTAACCAAAGCGAGCTATGCCACTTAACAAATCAGGCAATGCCGTTCATAAGATTGATAAATACTTTATTCACTCTGCTAAGCGCGATGAACGCGGTCGCCTGAAGCTCACGATTTCTTCTGCAGCTGGGTACGGTAGAATCAATGCCACGCCAGAGTTTAAGCGCAAAATTATGGATGGCGCTGCCAAGCTTGTAGTGCTTTCCAGCAACGAAGACATTGCTGTGCCAGTCAATGACACAGTGATGCTCAACGAAGAGCGCTACAACATGAACTTCGACGGGCGCGGCGTGCAGTGGACTGTCAGAGAGATTCCTGTGTTTGTTAATCCAAACAACAATGAACTCTCTGTCGAAGTCAATGGCAAAGTCTACACACTTGATGAATTTTTCAAGTGAGGTGACCTGCTCTCTGCTGTGCAAAAAAGAGCCATAACAGGAAGCAGAATCTTAACTCTTGCGCTGTTATGGCTTTTTTCTGTTTTTTGATGCGCTTGTTTGCTTTGAATTTTTCAGAGACGCAACTACCGCACAAACACGGTTTTGATATTGACAAACTCATGCATACCGATGTGCGAAAGCTCCCGTCCGTAGCCAGAGCTTTTGATTCCTCCAAAGGGTAGGCGTGGGTCGGAGCGCACCATTGCATTGATAAAGCAATTTCCAGCTTCTATTTCTTTTGCAATCCTTTCACCACGCTCACAGTCGCTGGTAAAAATCGCCGCCCCCAAGCCGTAGCAAGTGTCGTTGGCTAAGGCAATTGCTTCTGCCTCATCTTTTGCTGCAATGATAGCCGCCACTGGACCGAAAAGTTCTTCATCATATGCTGGCATGCCTTTGGTTACATGGCTCAGCACTGTTGGAGGATAGAAAAAGCCCTTGCCTTCAGGGTATGCTCCACCTAATAGCAATTTTGCACCTTTGGATATACTTGCTTGAACTTGGCGATGCAAGGTGTGGCGCAAATCGTTGCGTGCCAAGGGACCTAAATCCACATCACTTAGAGGGTCACCAATGCGCTTTGCACGCATTTTCTCTACAAATGCTTCCTCAAATTTTTTGCGCACCTTTTCTACGACAATAAACCGCTTTGCAGCAATACAGCTTTGCCCAGTGTTGATACAACGAGAGTTGGCGCAGGTCTCTACAGCAAGTTCAAGGTCAGCATCTTCTAAGATAAGGTAGGGGTCGCTCCCACCGAGTTCCAGCACACTTTTTTTGAGTGCTGCACCAGCTTTTGCAGCAACAAATCTGCCAGCGTTTGTGCTGCCAGTCAGCGTGACAGCTTTCACACTGGGGTGTTCAATCAGCATGCTGACCTGCTCGGGCACATTGGGCGCGGCAATGAGCAAGGTTTGATACACCCCTTCAGGGAACCCTGCGTGTCTGAACACCTCTTGCACTGCTAAGGCACAGCCTGTGGTCGTCGGCGCATGTTTTAGCACCAATGTATTTCCTGCTGCCAAAATGGGTGCCGCACAGCGGAACACTTGCCAAAAAGGAAAGTTCCATGGCATAATTGCCAAAACAACACCCAGCGGTTCAAAGGCGATGTAACTTTTTTGGGCTTCAGTTGCTACATGTTCAGCCTGCAAAAAGCGTTCGGCGTTGTCGGCAAAGTAGATGCAATTGGTTGCACATTTTTCAACTTCGGCACGGCTTTGTGCGATAGGCTTACCCATTTCCTGCGTAATGCATGCTGCATACTGCTCTACATTCTTAAGTAGCACCTCAGCGGCTTTTCTTAGAAGATGAGCGCGCTCGACAATTGGTACTTTTTTCCAACTCCTAAAGGCTTGTTCAGCGCGACGCACAATTTCGTCTAACTCTGCTGCTGTGTGTTCTGGGTAGGTTTGTATTCGCTCTTCAGTTGCAGGGTTAATGGATTCCAGCATGACCTAAGTGGTTGTTTTGTTTTCTGCTTTCAGCTCTGCCAACTGCTTTTCTAACTCTTTGATGCGGTGCATCATTTCCTCGAGCTTGCCCAACATGGCTTCTTGGCGCAGCTGTTCACGGATAGGCTTAGCTGGGGAACCGCGAAGAAATTCGCCGGGCTTTGTCCAAGATTTGGTCACACCAGATTGCCCGCCCAGAGTGATGCGGTCAGCAATTTCCAGATGCCCGACAAATCCAACTTGCCCACCAATCATACATGAATTGCCGATTTTGGTACTGCCCGACAGCCCCGCTTGTGCAGCAATCACTGTATTTGTTCCAATGCTACAGTTGTGCCCGACTTGGACAAGATTGTCTAACTTTGCACCCTTGCGGATGACAGTCTCGCCTAGTGTGGCACGATCGATGCAAGTGTTCGCGCCGATTTCGACATCATCTTCAATGACGACACGACCAATTTGCGGGATTTTTTTGAAGCTCGAGTCTTTTTGCGGTGCAAACCCAAAGCCGTCGGCGCCGATTACAGCACCTGCATGGATGATGGTGCGATGTCCGATTTGGCAATTGTGGTAAATGGTAACATGCGGATAGAGTATGCAACACTCACCGATTACCGTGCCATCCAGAATGGTGGTATGCGGATAGAGAATGGTATTTGCACCGATTTGCACATTTTCGCCGATGACGCAGTAGGCACCAATGCGCGCGCTCGGGTGCACGGTCGCTGAACTTGAAATCACTGCAGTGGGATGAATACCTTTCGGGGCAATATCTTGCGGCTTGTTGAAGAACTCCAACACAAACACAAATGCCGTGTAAGGGTCATCTACTCTCAGCAGTGCAAGTTCTTTTGGAGCTTGCCGCGTGTCAAGTTTTTTTGACACAATCAAGGCAGATGCCGCTGTCTGTGCCAGAAATTTTTCATACTTTGAGTTAGCAATAAAGGAAATGCTGCCAGCCTGTGCCTCTTCAATCGGCGAGATTTTTTCTATGACCACATCTTGCCTACCGATGAGCTCTGTTTCTGGAAAAATGTCTGCAAGAAAGCGGTAAATTTCGCCGAGCGTAGGCATTGCAGCTTTCGGTTTTGAGATTGAATGTTTGTATATTTTTGGTTCTTTGAAAGATGAAAATAGGTCGAATAGTCAAAAAACAAAAGTATTTTTGTAGCCATCTTTGTAGTTGCAGCAGACGGCAAGACTATGTTCAAGACCATCAAAATTTTCGCTGGACGCAGCAACCGTCCGTTGGCAGAAAAAATTGCCAATCAGCTTTCGCTACCAATTTGCAAAGCTGAGATTAAAAGCTTTTCAGATGGCGAAATTTCGGTGCATTACAATGAATCCATCCGCGGCAGTGACCTTTTCATCATACAATCGACCAACTCACCTGCTGAGAACTTGCTGGAACTGCTAATTTTAATTGATGCGGCAAGGCGTGCTTCAGCCAGTCGCATTACAGCAGTTATCCCATACTACGGCTATGCACGTCAGGACCGCAAAGACCAGCCACGTGTATCTATTACGGCAAAACTGGTTGCCAACCTTATCACAACAGCAGGTGCTGACCGAGTTTTGACTATGGACTTACATGCCCCTCAGATTCAAGGGTTCTTTGATATTCCCTTTGACCATCTTTATTCGGCGGGCATAATTATCAACCACATTCAAAAAATGCAGTTAGACAATCTTGTGGTAGCCTCGCCTGATGTTGGGGGTGTAAAATTGGCGCGCAGTTATGCCAAACGTCTGGGTTCAGACTTGGTAATATGTGATAAGCGCCGAACGCGACCTAACGAAGCTGAGGTCATGAATGTCATTGGCGATGTCAAAGGGAAAAACGTGCTGCTTGTCGACGATATGATTGATACAGGCGGCACAATGGTCAGTGCTGCCACAGCCATGAAAAAGCATGGTGCGCTTCGCATCTTTGCCGCCTGTACGCATCCTATTCTTTCCGGTTCAGCTGTTGAGCGCATTGAGAATTCTGACATTGAAAAAGTTATTGCTACTGACTCTGTAATGACCAATCATCCACCACTGTCTAAGCTCGAGATTGTTAGCGTCAGTGGCTTGTTTGCCGAAGCCATCAAGCGCATCTACGATGATAGTTCCATTAGCTCATTGTTTGATGAAGATTAAATTTGCACACAATTTCAAACACTAATCCTTATGCAAACTATTGTTCTTGAAGCTGAAACGCGCCAGACGCGAACAAAGGGTGAGTTAAAAGCCTTGCGCCGTCGTGGCTTTGTCCCAGCTGTGCTCTATCACAAGGGCGAACCATCTCTTCCGCTTGCAGTTAAAGAATCTGCTCTGCGTAAGCTGGTCTACACAACAGAGTCTCATCTTGTCTGCCTAAAGTTCAGTGATGGAACGGAGAAGCAAGCCATTATGAAAGACCGCCAATTTGACCCCCTCGGTGAGCACATTCTTCATGCCGACTTCCAACTCATCAAAGCAGATGAGATGATTGACACGGAAGTTCCCACGCTCTTTAAAGGCACACCAGCTGGCGTAGTAAAAGGTGGAAGAGTGCAAGTATTGATGCATAAACTTCTCATTCGCACCCTGCCTGGCGACATTCCTGAACACATTGAGTTTGACATCTCGCACATGGAAATTGGCGACACACTTCACATCAAGGACGCCAACGAAATGTTTGCTTCTGCAAAGTGGAAAATTTTGGGTGACCCTTCTGTCTCGATTGTCTCTATTGTGGCTCCCATTAAGGCTGCCACTGCTACCGCTGCAACTGCTGCTGCAGAATCAGAAACTGCTGCTAAGGGCAAAGAGAAAACATCTGAAAAGACCGAGAAAAAATAACCACTTTTTATTTGCTTTCAGTAGAGCAGCTCTTTGCCGCTCTTTTCTTTTACCACGAATACTGGTACTACGATTTGTTTAGCATCTCACTCAGCATGGTTTGCAGCTTATCTATTCGGAATGGCTTTTGAAGCAGTTGTATGGATTTGTCCTTTTGCAAGAGGGTAGTATCGGTTTCGCGTTCATAGCCTGTGATAATCAGGATTGGCAGGTTGGGCATTTTTTCTCGAATGTGCTGGATGAGCTTATCTCCATTTACTTTAGGCATTACCAAATCTGTAATTACCCCAGAGAGTTGCGACGCATATTTATCAAACTTCTCTATACCCTCCGCCCCATCCTTGCACAAAATAAGGTCGTAGTCGCCAGCAAGTATGTCGAAGAGTAAATCTCGGATGAGTTCTTCATCATCGACAATCAGCAAGGTTCTTTTAGAGCCGCTCATGAACTGGTTGTGTTACGCCATGTGTTTGTATTTTCGTTTTTTCAAGTTATGGGACCGTTGCATTTTTTGCAAGGTTAAGCTAAATTGTTATTTCCACAAAGTTCTTGCCGTCAAAAATCCATACACAAGCCATGAACGCCCGACTAAAGGGATTGGAGACGATGCTCAAGTCAGTGTCGAATGTGCAGTCACGTGTCGACTTAATCAATCAGGCGGCATGGGATTTGCGGCACTCTGACACTGCAAGTGCCCTAATGCTATGCGAGAATAGCATACAACTTGCCCAAAGCTCGGGGTATCTTAAAGGGCTTGCAGAAGCTTTCAAGATTAGGGGATACTGCAAGTGGCGGGAAAATGACTACGCTGCTGCACTGCAAGATTGCCATCAAGCGCTCAAGCTCTTTCAAGATCTCAACGATAAAGCTGGTCAAGCTGCTACACTGACTACACTTGGGAATGCTTATTACAAAAAAGGTGACCCTCAAAGTGCCTTGGAGAGCTACCAAAAAATGCTTGAGCTCAGCCGCGAGATTGGTGACCGCAAAAATGAAGCACTGGCGCTCAACAATCTTGGCGGTGTGTACGCTCACCTTGGTGACTACTGGCGCGCATTAGAGTATCATCAAAGTAGTCTCAAGATTCGTACTGCCATTCGTGACCGCATTGGTGAAGCCAACTCGCTCAAGCATCTTGCCATGACATACGGTCATCTTGGCGACTACAAGCAGAGCATCACCTACCATGAGCGCTGCTTTGCCCTGCAAATTTCACTTGGCGACAAAAAAGGTGCAGCACTTTCTCTGCAATCATTAGCCACACTTTACTACAACATTGGCAACTACGAGAAATCCTTAGACTACTATGAGCGCGCCTTGAAGATAAAACAAGAGTTAGGCGACCTGCAAGGTGAGTCATATTTGCTCAATAGTATTGGTAACATTTATGCGTTTCTTGGTCAGTATGAGCGGGCTTTAGAATACCATCAACGCAGCTTGAAGCATCAGGAGCAACTGGGCGATAAGCAAGGTGAGTCTGAAACCCTACTTCGCATTGGCAAAATTCTTTCTAAGCAACAGGATACTGAAAGAGCCGCAGAGTTTTTTCAGCGGGCGCTTACTCTTGCCGAGCAATTGAAAGGCAAAAATGCCAGTCGCACCGCTGCGCCAAAGCGCTCTGCATCAGCCGATTTTACAGAGAGCGATTTATCGTCGTCTGAATCTGCTGTCTCAGAACGCTCTTTAGATGGAAAAACTCTGAACACTGAATCTCATTCAGAGGCAGTTTCTACTGCTCTGTCTTCAGAGCGTTCATCTACAGGTCAGGCAACATCTGCTGAGGCAGTGACAAATGCTCAACAGGCTTTTATCCAAGAGACTTCACCGCTGGCTGAATCGAGCGTTGCCCATGCGGTTACATCTTCAGAGACCAATGCAGCATCTACCAACAGCTCTGCTGACCTGTCAGAGAGCGTCGCTGCTTCTCCGCCCAAACGTAAGCGCGGACGCCCAACTAATGTCCCAGAAGGCATTACACCGAAGAAAATTACATACTACCTTAAAAATCCAGCGTTAGAAAAGCCGCTCAAACGCCTTAGCGTAGAAACTGAACGTGACCTTTCAGACTTAACCACTGAAGCACTTGAAGATTTACTCAAAAAATATGGTTTTCTATAAGCCATGCGTCATCTCTCTGACCGAGACCTCTGGATGCTGATTGCACTTTCTTCTGTGGGCGAGCATTTTCGTCCGCTCAACCTTCAAGGCGCTGACCTTTCAGGCGCAGACCTTAGGTATGCTTTTTTACAGCAGGCTAACCTTACCGATACCAACCTTTCTGGTGCCAATTTAGAGAAGGCGAATCTTTACCAAGCCTACTTGCACGATGCCAATTTTTCTGGCGCAAATTTGCAGGGTGCCGATTTAAGCAATGCGTATGTGCGTGGCACGAATTTTCAGGGCGCAGACCTACGCGGCACAAATTTCTCCGGTGCGCTCATCAAGGACGCAAACTTTAAGGATGCAAAAATTGACCTTAAGACCAAAGGGCTTCTTCAAGTTTGACCAAAAAACGGCTTTGCCTAACGATTTTTGATACATGGTATGCCTCATGCTCCTGAGCTTTCCAAGTCACCGAAGCGGCGTGCGGCGTGGATTCTCGGCGACCAGCTCTCTCTACATAATTCAGCTTTGCTTGCACTTCAACCTTCCAGCGACATTGTCGTCATGATTGAATCGCTGGAACATGCTCAGCAACTCCGACACCACAAAGCCAAACTCTATCTCTGCTTTTCCGCCATGCGCCACTTCCGTGAGGAGCTTCGCGCACAGCACTACACCGTCTGCTACTACGAACTCGATGCTGGAAAAAATTTTCTTGAAGGACTTCAAGCTGCTGTGGCGACCTATCAGATTGAGGAACTTTTGGTCATGGAGCCCAACGAGATTGCTACGGTACGCTTTGCACAAGAGGTTTTGCCCGAACATCTTGGCATTGCTGTCAGACTGACCCCCAGCACGATGTTTCTTACCGATAGAGCTGAATTTATCCGCACTTATGCTGGCAAGTCGCATCTTGTGATGGAGCACTACTACCGCAAAATGCGCAAGCAGTTCAAGGTATTGCTCACCGAAGATGGTCAGCCAGTTGGCGGGCGGTGGAATTTCGACCGAGACAATCGCCATCCGATTCGCTCGAAGGTGCGTATTCCCAAGCCCTATCAGCCCAAGCAGGATGAGCTCGATCGTGAAGTTATTCGCACGGTGGAAAAATTTTTTCCGCATCACATTGGCTCTTTGGAGGCTTTAGCGCTCCCCACCACTCGCTTGGAGGCTGAAAAGTGCTTTGAAGATTTTCTTCAACATCGGCTTGCCGAGTTTGGTAGGTATGAAGATGCCATGCTTCAAGATGAACTTGTGCTGTTTCATTCGCAGCTTTCGCCGCTGTTGAATATCGGTCTATTGGATGTTATGGCAGTCGTGCGTCGTGTGGAACAAGAGTATTTTGCAGGTCGTGCGCCACTTAATTCCGTCGAGGGCTTTATTCGTCAGATTATCGGTTGGCGAGAGTTCATGTATGGTTGTTATTGGCTGAAAATGTCGCAGACTGATTATCACGCTGAAAACTATTTTGGGCATACTCGTCCGCTTCCTGAATTTTTTTGGACGGGAGAGGCTGTCTTTGCTGGGCGCCGTATGAATTGCCTATCGAAAGCCATTGGCAAGGTTATTCGCTATGGCTACACGCACCACATTGAGCGATTGATGATTATCGGCAATTTTGCACTGCTTGCTGGCGTATTGCCCAGTCAGATTAATCAATGGTTTTGGGAGTTTTACATCGATGCTTACGATTGGGTGGTCTCTCCAAATGTGATTGGCATGTCGCAGTTTGCTGATGGCGGTTTTGTGGCGACCAAGCCTTACTGCGCTTCGGCAAATTACATTGATAAAATGAGCGACTATTGCAAGAGCTGCGATTTTAACAAGTCTGCAAAAGTGGGTGAATCGGCCTGCCCGTTCAACTATCTTTATTGGAATTTCTTTATTCGTCACGAGGCGCTGCTGCGTCGCAATTTGCGTGTTAGCATGGTCTATCGTGCGCTTGACAAAAAAAGTGATGCTGAAAAATCAGAAATTCAACAATCTGCTGCTGCTTTTCTCAACGCCCTCGTGCCTAACCGATACTATGCGTGAGCAAGTTCTGGCTCTGAAACTTTTCTACAAGCTATGCGGCGTGTGTTGCGCATTGGCATCGTAGGCGTTGGCAAGTTAGGCGAACTGCACGCCAAGCTGCTGTCGGAACTCTCTCTGGAGCGTCAGGATACGGCTTTCATCGGCGTCTTTGATATCAATGCAGAGCGCTGCGCAGAGGTTGCAAAAAAGTATCGCGTAACTGCATTTCCTTCCCTTGAAGCGTGTGCCAATGCACTTGATGCTGCCATCATTGCTACTACCACGACAGCACATTTTGAAGTAGCATGCACTTTACTTTCACACGGTCTTCATCTCTTCATTGAAAAGCCGCTAACCGCCACGCTTGAAGAAGCGGATGCCTTGCTTCGGCTTGAGCAAGAAAAAGGTGTCAAAATTCAGGTCGGGCATGTTGAGCGATTTAATCCAGCTTTAGCAGCTGTGGAGCAATACATCGGGGAGCCTGTCTTCATCACGGCAGAGCGCCTGTCCACTTTTTCCAAGCGTGCTACCGATGTCTCAGTGGTCTTAGATTTGATGATTCACGACATTGACCTTGTGCTCTCACTTGTTCACTCCCCTGTCCAGCAGATTTCAGCAACTGGTGTGCAAGTGTTTTCTAATCAACTCGATATTGCTAATGCGCGTATTGAGTTTGAAAATGGTGCGACGGCTACGGTTACTGCCAGTCGCATTAGCCGCACGCGTGTTCGCAAGATGCGCTTCTTTTGCAAGAATCCGCCAAGCTATGCTTCGCTCGACCTAATGAGCGGCAAATCGGAAGTCTTTCGCTTGCTTGACGCGCCGCCCGTGCGCACGACTACGCTTAAGGAGCGCGCCATACAACGGACGCTTTCGCTCTTTGGCGAGATTGAAGACTTGCTTGAAGGTAAAGTTCTTGATTTTGTGAGCCCAGAGGTGCCTAAACTCAACGCGCTTAAAGAAGAGCAGCGCAGTTTTATTGAGGCTGTGCTTTACGACAAGCCTATTCGAGTCGGTGTGCAAGATGGACGGCGTGCCCTAGATGTTGCCACACGGATTATTGCCGATATAGACTATCACCTGCAACGCTTGCGTAGTAGCAATTAGCGCACCTGCTCTTTTGGTGAGTACAAGAAATCTACCGCTGGAATTTCAACGATGAACGTGGTGCCTTTGCCTTCTTCGGTTTCAAAGTAGAGCTTGCCTTTATGCTTTTGGATAATGCTGTAGCAGATGGAAAGTCCGAGCCCTGTGCCTTTGCCAACTGGCTTTGTGGTAAAGAAGGGGTCAAATATCTTGGATTGAATGTGCTTCGGAATGCCAGTGCCGTTGTCTTTGACTCGCACGCTAACCCAGCCTGAGTTGTAGGAGGTCGAGATATGAATGTGCGGTTCTGGCGTTTTTTCAACGGCATGAATGGCATTTTGAATCAGGTTGAGAAACACTTGGTTGAGCTGTGCAGGATAGCAATCGACCATTGGGATGTTGCCATAGTCGGTTGTCAGCGTAATGCGATGATCCTTGAACTGATGCCCAATGATGAGCAAACAGCTTTTGATGCCTTCGTTGAGGTCTGCTTTTTTCATCTCGGCTTCATCGAGGCGTGCAAAATTTCTCATGCCCTTGACCAAAGCGGCCATCTGCTCTAAGCCAGCGTTCATGCCTCTGAACAGCCGTTCTGTGCGTACTGTCAGGTCTTGCAGCGCCTCCAGTGTATTTAAGTCTGAATCAGTTATTGCCTGAAACTTCTCTATGGCTTTTTCTATCTCCCCAGCGTTGAGTGCATGGAGTGCTTGCAGGCTATTGGCATAGAGTGTTGCCAGTTTTTCGAAGCGTCGCTGTGCAATTTCCACATTGTTGCTCACATAGCCGATTGGGGTATTGAGTTCGTGTGCAATGCCTGCCACCATTTGACCGAGCGAACTCATTTTTTCCGACTGAATAAGATGCGCTTGTGTTTCTTGAATTTCTTTGAGCCTTGCAGCCAGTTCTGCTTCTAAGCGCTTGCGTTCCGAAATATCGGAGATAAAGCCTACGATGACCATAGGCAGACCATTTTCATCGAAGATGACTTTGGCATGCTCAAGCGCCCATTTGACTTCGCCCGACTTCGTTATTAGGCGATACTCCAACTCCACTGGCTCTTTTTTTTCAATCGCCTTTTGGATGTCGTTCCACACTCGGTCTTGGTCATCGGGATGCACAATTTGCTCGCCGAAGATAACTTGATTGCTCATTACTTCTTCGGCAGAATATCCTGTCAGTTTTTCACAGCCCGGACTTACAAACTCCATCATACGCGACTTATCATTTTGCCCGAGATACACCATGCCAACCACATTGCTTAGAATGTTATCGAGTTGCTGGCGGCTGGCGGCTAAGGCTTCTTCGAGTTTTTTGTGGTCAGTGGTGTCGAGCGCAATGCCGTCAAAGAGCGTATCACCATTCGGTAATCGTCGCGGTCGGGCTGTCCAGCGTATGTATTTTTGTGTTCCATTTGGGAAAAACAGCCAATCTTCAAAATCGAAGTGCGATGCTTTGTGTATAGCTTCTTTGACTGCCCTAAAAAATTTTCCTTGACTTGTGCTTAGCATGCGTTCAAAGACTCGCTCTGGGTAGGCTATCAATTCTTCGGCTGAGAGCAAGAGCAGTTCCTTGCAGGCAGGATTTACGTAGCGGAAATGAAATTCCATGTCTCTTGTTACCAAGAACTCGTAGAGCATGACCGGAGAACACTCCAATATCATGCGATACTGCTCATCACGCTCTTTTGCGGTTCTACTCACCGTGTCAGGGACTGGTGCCATTTTGACTGGTTAGAAGAGTTTATTTTTCACTGTCTTTTTTCTTCTGTTGCTGTTGCAAGTTGTGCAAGGCTTGAAGCGTTTGCAATGCTGGCGCATTTGACTTTGTTGGTGTGCTCTTGCTCTGCTCTATGTGTTCTATGCTTTTGCTACTGCTTTTGAGCGACATAGAAAGCTGCAGCATGTATGTGCGCACGGCATCTCTTACAGTTTCCTTCAGTTTTTCCGGGTTCCAAGGCTTTTGAATGTAGCGATAGATTTGCCCTTCGTTGATAAGTTGCACAATATCTTCTACATCGGTGTAGGCAGTAATTAAAATTTTTGGGACTAGTGGTGCATATCGGCGCGATTCTATGAGCAAGTTTGCGCCAGTCTTACCCGGCATGCGCTGGTCGGTAAGAATGAGTGCGACGAAGGCATCTTTTTCCAGCAGTTGCAGGGCTTCTACTGCACTGGTTTTGCATATTACATCATATTCTTCTCTGAAGAGTTCAGTAAGTGCCTCCAATACTGAGGGTTCATCGTCGACGACTAATAACTTAGGTTTGCCGCCTTGACCGCAAAATGCCGATTCATAGTTTTTGCTTTGACTTTCTTCTACCTTTTGATTAAGTCGCTCGAAGAACTCTTCCTCTATAAGCTGTTGCCTTTTTAGGTGCATCATCACCTCATCACTCAGATACAGGCTGGGGATTGTGTCCTCATGCACCTGACTTTGTTTCCCTGCTACTTTCTGCGCTAGTGCTTGGAGTGCCGCATGTGTCTCAGCTGGTAGTGATGTGGTCATCTGTTTCTTGAGGTTGTCTGATTTGGCCACTTGTGCATGAGCTTGCTGTGCACTCAAGCTGTAGTGCGCCGCTACTGCCAAGCGCATGACTTCTTCGAGTTCGCTGGTCTTCCATGGTTTTTTGATGTATCGGAAGACTTCACCCATATTGACAGAGTCCATCACTGCATCGGCATCAGCAAATCCTGTGAGCAAAATTCTTGTAGCATTTGGCACGCGCTGACGCGCTGCGGCTAAGACTTCAACGCCCTTGATACCCGGCATGCGTTGGTCACTGACCACCACAGCAAGGTCAGGCTGCTGTTCCAGCACTGCTAATGCTGCTTCGCCGCCCAGTGCAGTATAGACATCATAGTCAGCCTCGAATAGTTGCGAGAGCGTCTCCAATACTTGCGGCTCATCATCGACAAAAAGTACTTTTGGCTTCATTGCTCTTGGCCAACTGCCTTATTTCATTTGTATTTTGAGCTAAATTGTGGCTAAGTTTCTTACCACTACAAAGTTTGGTTAGTCAAAGCTATTAAAAAACTTTTAGTTTTCTGTCATGTTCTTTCAAAACTCATTTCTTCCTTGCTACGCTTTAGCTCGCCGGGCAGACATTTGAAGCAAAAATTTTTTGAAATTTTTTGAGATTTATTTTTTTTGCATAACTTACCGCAACGTAGAGTACAGCAGTCTCTGCTCCTTTTGTAAAACATTTACTTACAATCACAACCATAAACCTATAACATATAACTAAGGCTATGAAGCAAGGCACGTTCACAATCGTCTTACTTGTTCTTGCGTTTGCTGTTGGGCTCAGCATCTATATCTGGTTTGGTACTCAGCCGAAAGGGTCTATTTTTCACGCCATTTACGACGGTGGCCCATTGGTCTCGGTCCTGATTGCCCTTATCATCATGATTTTTGCTTATGTCATTGAGCGCTCAATTGCGCTGAACAAAGCTAGGGGCAAGGGCTCTGTAGCAGATTTCATCCGAGAAATTAAAGCCGAAATTGAGGCTGGTCGTATCGATGGTGCTATTGAAAAGTGCGATGCACATCAGAGCTCTCTTGCTGCTGTCATTCGCGCTGGTCTTGATAAGTATAAGTCCCTCGTGGCTCGCCATGTTACTGACCCAGAGAAGCGGCGCACCGAGATGCAGAAAGCTATCGAAGATGCTACAGCTGTTGAGATGCCTCTTCTTGAAAAGAACTTGGTGGCTCTTTCCACGATTGCCTCTATTTCTACAATGGTAGGGCTGCTGGGAACAACGATTGGTATGATTCGTGCATTTACCGCCTTGGCTACAAGCGGCGCACCCGATGCTGTACAACTCTCGCTTGGCATCTCTGAGGCGCTGTTCAATACTGCAGGCGGCATTTTCGGCGGCATTGCTGCAATTGTTGCATACAACTTCTTTACCAGTCAGGTCGATAGCTTTTCATACCAAATTGATGAATCGGCTTTCTATATCGTCGAAACGCTTTCCATGCGTGATGAAAAGGTCGGGTAATTGAACGCATAAAAACGAGAGTTACTCTATGGCAAGAATCAAGAAAGCTCGGCGCACAGGCATCAAGCAAGATATGACTCCGATGGTGGATGTTGCTTTTCTTTTGCTGACATTTTTCATGCTTACCACACAGTTCCGTCCCCCGGAGTTGACTCCAGTCAACTTACCAAGTGCAACTGCCGAGCGTAAGTTGCCTGACAAGGATATCATGACAGTCACGGTCGGCGCCAAAGGCGATGTGTACTTGGGCGTAGATGCTCAACCGACACGCGACCGCATTTTCAATAACTATATTGCCAGACGCTTGGGCGAAGCTGGTATGGGTGCTGCAGCAGTAGAAGATTCAGCTCGCAAATTCCGGCTGGCTGAAGGCTTTTTCATCGGTGATGGTAGCGATATGCAACGCCTTGCCACCAACCTTGAAACCATGATCATCCAAGCACGACTGGCAGAGCCTCGTCTCCGCCCTGTTATCAAAGCCGATGTCAGCACTGACTACCAGTATATTAAGCTCATTATGGACATTTTTAGGAAAACGAACATGCCTACTTTTAACCTTATCACTAGCCTCGAAGCTTTACCCAAATCACAAAACTGAAGGAGGGGAGCATAAGATGGGAGGTATAGCTGCACCAGAACCGCAGAGTTCAAGAAAAAAAGGGAAAAAGAAAAGAAAACGTATTGGCTTTAACCTTGATATGACGCCAATGGTCGATGTCGCCTTCCTTTTATTGACATTTTTTATGCTTACGACTACTTTTGCAAAACCTAACACTATGGAAGTCAACCTTCCCTCAAAGGATATGACTGAGGTGAAGGTTGCCGAGTCTAATGTTCTTACCATTCGGGTCACAGAAGGCGACAAGGCATACTGGAACATCGGATTCGACGAGCCTAAGCCATTTGAGCTCTACGACAAGAGCGGTGAAAAACCGACCATTAGCAATGCTTTTCGCGAAATTCTGAAAACCGAGTCTGAGAAGATTCGCCAACGTGTCGGCGAAGATGTTATGGCTATTGTTCTAAAGTTTGATAAAAAAGCTCAATACCGCAACCTTGTCGATGTGCTCGACGAGTTGAACATTTTACGCTTCAGACGCTTTAGTATTGCTGACTATACAGAACAAGACGCAGAAGAAATCAAAAAAGTAAGCAGTATTCAACCAGCTCAGCCAGTTCAACCCTAAAGGGAGGCACAATAATCTATGCGCGAGACCATGGAAAAAGACACTGCTAAATCCAGTTCAACTCAGACTGACTATACCAACGGACATCAAAGGGAAAATGGCTTTATCAAGCTAGACTACTTGGACACAGAGCGCTACCGCAACATCAACTATGGGGCGCTTGTTCTGCGCAAGGAACTACACAACTATCTGGCCCGCGTGTCTTATGCTGCTAGCACTATCGTGGTCTCTCTCATCTACGTTACTTGGGGGATTATCCAAGAACTACTCAAGGATGAGGCAGAGGATGTACCAGTTGTGGTACAAAAGATCGATATAGCTAATTTGCAGCCGCCGCCGCCCATGGATGAAAAAGCACCGCCGCCGCCACCTCCTGCAGCAATTAAGCCACCTCAAGCTCCTGATATTGGTGAAATCAAGAAGGTCAAAGACGAGGAAGCACCACCGAAGCGCACGATTGCGGACCAAGAAAAACTTAAAGAGGCTATCGAAAAGAATGCAATTACCGGTGAAGACTCTACTGGCTTTGCAGAAGCAGCTAGAGTCATTGCACCAGCCGGTCCTCCCGGTCCTGCTGAAGCCATCAATGACAATGCTGATCCACCAGACTTTATAGCTGTGGAAAAGGAACCACAATTCATTAATCAGGTTAAGCCAGTCTATCCTGAAATTGCCCGTAAGGCCGGCATTGAAGGACGAGTTGTTTTGCGCGTTCTGATTGATAAGGATGGCAAACCGCAAAAGGCACAGATTTTGAAGAACCCGGGCACAGACATTTTCGACGAAGCTGCCATTGCGTCAGTCATGCAGTCCAGCTACTCTCCAGCGATTCAAAACGGAAGGCCTGTTAAGTGCTGGCTCACTGTGCCAATCAAGTTCACACTATCTGCCAAGTAAGCATACATTTCCTAGCCCAACGCAAGAAAGCCAGTGTTCATCACTGGCTTTTTTTGTTGCGACATGCTTTCTCTACTTTGGGGGTCTTCACATGTGCCGACTCAGTTAAAGGATTTGATGAGGCGCATAAATTCGGAGCGAGTTGCAGAATTTTTCAAAAACTCACCTGACATAGCAGAAGTTGTGGTGATGGAATTCTGCTTTTCGACACCACGCATAATCATGCACAGATGCTTTGCTTCAATCACAACTGCCACACCTTTTGGTTCCAAGACCTCTTCAATGATGTCTCGGATTTCTTGTGTCATTCGCTCTTGCACTTGTAGGCGCCGGGCATAGACATCGACCACGCGTGGGATTTTTGATAGCCCGACGATTTTTCCATTCGGGATGTAAGCTACATGGGCTTTACCAAAAAATGGCAACATGTGGTGCTCACACATGGAAAATACTTCAATGTCTTTTACCAGCACCATTTCATCGTACTTTTCATGGAACACTGCACTTAATAGAATCTCTCTTGGGTTGCAGCGATAGCCGCTTGTCAGATACATCAAGGCTTTCGCCACACGCTCTGGGGTTCTCAGCAACCCTTCTCTTTCGGGGTTTTCACCTAAGAGACGCAGGTTTTCCTTGACATTTTCAGCAATCCTTGCAAGCACCTGCGCTTCATCGCTGGCAGCATTTGGATAGAAATCTTCCTCATCGCCTTGCAGGCTTGCAATCATGCGCTTTTCGTTCTGGCTTTTTCCCTGCATCATGCTATTCCCCACGGTAGGTGGCAATGTTGCGTTCGGATTCAAAGACTCTAATCTCATATAAGTCGACGCCTTTTAAGTTCATGGTTTTGAGTTTTTGACTAAGCACTTCCCAGAATACCACTGCAATTACTTCGGCAGTCGGCACCGTATCTCGGAACATTTCTACATCAAAGTTGAGATGCTTGTGATCGACCTTTGAGAGGATTTCCTCTTCCAAAATTTTCTTTAAGACTTTAAGGTCAAACAAATATCCAGTTTCTTTGTCCACAATGCCAGACAGAGTTACCTCCAGCTCGTAGTTATGTCCGTGCCCATAGAAGTTGTTGCAGACATCATAGATTTGACAATTTTTTTCGTCCGAGAATGTAGGGTTGAATAATCGATGTGCCGCATTGAAATGCACCTTGCGTGTCACATACACCTTGCGCGGTTTTTCCAGCACCTTGTTGATTTCTCGCGTTGCATTTTCCGCTGGCAACCAACGTGCTGGGCTATTATGCTCCGTTATCTGCTCACTCATGATTCTTGCTTTTTGGTAAAGTTAATACTTTCTGCTTGTGTCTTTTTAGGACTTCATGACCGCAGAGGTAGTATTGAGGGCTCTACCTGCTGCTGCTTAAGGGGGTTTACGGCATTAGGTGCAATTCCTTTGCATTCTGTTAAATATTTTTTGCAATCTCGGCATGAAAGTTCCAGCCATGCTGGATTGCCCTCTGGGTCTTGGAAGAGCGACACAAACTTACCCTGCTCATTTCTTTTCATGCCAAAACATTGATTTGCACACTCCTCAGTCATTTGTGTGCTCTCACACTTTCCATTGATGCTACGCACGCAAGTAAATTCGGCACAAATCACCGCTTCTGGATTCGGATGCCAGATAGGTTGCTGATAGCCTCGGATTTCACGCCGCACGCTCTGCACTAAGCGCCTTATCAACACCATCGCATTTTTTGCATGCCATAGTGGACTATACCAGCGTATACCCAGGCTTTCCATGAACAAAAGTGCCGCAACAGCCCGCTGCACGCGCGAGTTTGGCTTGGCTCGTTGATTTATCCATTTGAGGATACGAACACGTAATCTCTTCATCGCTTTAGACCAATTGACACCTTAAACCTTTCGGTCGAGCAGTAAGTTTCCACACCGCAGCTCATCAGTGTTTTCTCTAATCTGGTGCAAAAATCTCCTCACGCAGAGCTTTTACATTTGCCTGTGATTGCTGCATCTTATCGAACACATAATTGCCCACGACCAACACATCCATTTCTGTGCGCATAAAGCAACGGTAGGCATCATCTGGCGTGCAGACAATTGGCTCGCCGCGCACATTGAAACTTGTATTCAGCAACACTGCACATCCAGTTTGCTCCTCAAACATTTTCAACAGTAGCCAATAGCGCGGATTGGTTTCGCGATGCACGGTCTGAATGCGGGCTGAAAAATCAATATGTGTGATAGCAGGTAGTGAAGAGCGCTGTGTGTAGAGTTTTTCTTTCAAAGGCAAATCATGATAGTGCTCGGGCAGTTCGTAGCAGAGCTCCTTGCGTACATTTTGCACGAGTAACATGTAAGGTGAATCATGGTATAGCTCGAAGTAGTCACTAGCGCGTTCGGCCAAGACCGATGGAGCAAACGGTCGGAATCCTTCACGGTATTTGATTTTCAGGTTCAGTTTTTTTTGCATCTCCGGTCGGCGCGCATCTGCCAAAATGCTACGCGCACCTAAGGCTCTTGGACCAAACTCCATTCGTCCTTGCATCCATCCAACCACCTTGCCTTCATCGAGCCACTTGGCTGTATCGCGGCACAGTTGTTCTACGCTATCGTAATAGACTGCCGAGGCTCCATACTTGCGAACGACTTGCTCGACTTCCAAGTCAGAGTATTCAGGACCAAGATATGCTCCGTTCATTGCATCGAGTGTTTGCACAAGCGTGCGCTCTTTCTCAAAGTAGAGGTGATAGGCAGCCAAAGCGGCACCGAGTGCACCACCTGCGTCTCCTGCAGCGGGCTGTATGAATAGCTCTCGGAATAGTCCGCTATTAAGCAAGCGTCCGTTCGCTACACAGTTGAGTGCCACGCCACCTGCTAAACACAAATACTCGGCTTGTGTGAGTCGCTTAGCTTCAGCTGCCATCTTCAGCACAATTTCTTCCGTAACGCGCTGGATTGCCAAGGCAAGATTGCACTGCGACTGCGTGGGCTCTTCTTCAGGGCTTGCGCCTTGATATGCCAAAGAGCTTTTCCCACACTTTCTCATCTATCATTTTCAGCTCCGTCGCATAGCTAAAATACTTCTGATTTAGCCAGATTGAACCATCATCATAAATTTTAACCAAATGCTCCTTGATGAGGCGCTCAAACCGCTTAACTTCCGCTGAATGGGGCTGACCGTAAGGTGCTAAGCCCATCAATTTGTATTCGCCAGAATTCACCTTGAAGCCCAAAAAGTAGGTAAATGCTGAATACAGCAGTCCAAGCGAGTGCGGAAAATGAAGTTCTTTCAGGGGCAGAATTTTTCTTTCTTCTCCAAGCGAAATTGATGCCGTTGCCCACTCACCAACACCGTCAATGGTGAGAATCGCTGCTCGCTCAAACCGTGAAGGATAAAACGCACTGGCAGCATGCGACAGATGATGCTCCGAAAAAAGTAGCTTTAAGGACTTGCGTGCAAAGGGCATTACATTTTCAAGCTCCTTTAGCAACAGCGATTTGAGGAACATTTTCTCACGTAGCCACACTGGCATCGCTGCCATGAACGACTTCAGCCCTTTTGGCGCAAAGGCGTAGTATGTTTCGAGCAAGCGCTCAAATTTGAGCAGGGGCTTGTCATAGAACACAACGGCATCGAGTTCATCGAGTGTAGCGCCTGCATAGTCGAGGCAGAACTTCGTGGCATGCGTGGGGAATGCGGCATCATTTTTTTTGCGTGTAAAACGCTCTTCTTGTGCAGCGGCAACAATTTTCCCATCTTGAATCAGTGCCGCCGCCGAATCGTGATAAAACGCTGAAATGCCCAGAATCTTCACGACTGTAAGAAACTCTTAGAATTTTGCAGCTTTGGTCATAACTTCTTGTTACGATTTGCACTGCCCTTAAACATCAACTTATTGATACACAAGCTGAATTTACAAGTCAGGCTTCAAATTTATGGCGAATCTCAAGTCAAAATCGCGCAAAGTTGCACACTCGCAGAGTTCATCGCCTTCTGCGGCGCATCCTACAAGCTCAGCTCCAAAGCGCTATCCTACGTGGTTTTATGGTGTGTTGGTTCTTATTCCCGTTCTTTTCTTTCTGTTACTTGAGCTTGGTCTTCGCCTTGCCGATTACGGTGAAACCTACCCCGTGTTCGTTACATTTGACCTTCGTCCCAACAAATTGCGTCTCAATCCAGACATCCCGCGAAAGTACTTTCGAAACCTCAGCGTAACGCCATCACCTATTCTTGATGTCTTTGACAAGGTAAAAGCGCCGAATGCTTTGCGCGTGTTTGTCTTGGGGGAAAGCAGTGCCGCTGGCTGGCCCTATCCGCCCCATATTGCTTTTTCCAGAACAATTCAGCGCGGTCTGGAAGCGCTTTATCCACATCGCCACATTGAGGTCATCAACTTAGGTCTTGCGGCAATTTGCACCTATACCATAAAAGATTTCGTGTCTGCACTGATTGAGCACAAACCTGACCTTGTCATTTTCTACAACGGGCACAACGAATACTACGGAGTCTTGGGCATTGGCTCTTCTATGCGCTTTGGCAATTCACGCTTTCTGACCAATCTACGGCTTTTTTTGCAGGAATTTCGACTGTATCAACTTCTTGAGCGCTTTGTTACACGCCTCGCTCAACTTGCCACATCGCCCAATGAGGCAGACCAAGGCACACTCATGGCGCGTGTGATTGGCGAAAGTGCCATCGCCTTTGGGTCTGATACTTACCGCAAAGGTCTTGAGCAATTTGAAGACAATATGCGCAAGATGCTCTCACAACTCTCTGCGCACGGTGTGCCTGTTGTCTTAGGCACGCTGGTCTCGAACTACAAAGATTTGCCGCCTTTTGTCTCGCTCAATGAAGAACCCAACGCCGCTTCACTTTTCAAGGCAGCCACGCAAGCCCTTCATGCCGGCGATTCACTAAAAGCTAAGCAACTTTTTTTGCAAGCTAAGGATTTGGATGGACTGCGTTTTCGTGCCCCAGAAGCCATCAACCGCATCATTTGCCAGCTTGCCACTGAATATGGAGCAGCACTGGCTGACATTCAAGCTGAATTTGAGCGGCGCTCGCCCTACGGCATTGTCGGCAATACACTCATATGCGACCACTTGCATCCTACTGTTGAAGGCTATCAACTCATGGGCAAAGTTTTTTTACAGACTGCGCTGGCGCATCACTTTTTGCCCCCGCCTTCTCATGCGCCCCAAGCTGAAACTCTTGATAGTCTTCTTTTTTCGCCTGCGTTTTCCTTACTGGATAAAACTTATTCAGACCTTAAATTGCGCTTGCTCAAAGGCTCGTATCCTTTCGTTCCGAAAGGCCAACCCAATCTTTTGCTACAAGCATTCAAGCCTCAAAATTTGATTGATACGCTGGCATTGCGTTGCCTAAGTGAAGAAATCGGCTTTGAAGAAGCTCATTATGCCGCCGCCAATTTTCTTCTTGCTCAAGGTGAAAGTGATGCTGCCGAATTGGAACTGCAATCTTTTATTGCCAAAGTTCCTTTCTTGGAACTGCCCTATCGCAAAGCTGGGCAGATATTTATCAAGCATCAACGCTTCGATAAAGCCCTGCCTTATCTGCAACGCGCTTATGCCATTTCACCAACGGCATACACTGCCAAGTGGATTGGTCAAATTCTCGTCTATCAAAATCAACCTGATGCTGCTATTCCATACTTGGAGCAAAGCCTTGCCCTAGGCGGCGAAAGCGACAGCCAAACCTACTACAACTTGGCAGGCGCTTACTACCAAACCCACCGTCTTGACAAGGCTATTGCCTGCCTAAAACGCTGCTTGCAACTCTCACCCAATTATCCTAACGCAAAAGTCTTCTACGAACAGCTGACTGCACCAGAGCCCTAATTTGCTTTCAAAGCAGCTTGGAAAGTTCCTGCTGTGTATGTATCTTATTTCCGACTAATTTTGTCGGATTTTTTTGAGGCTGTAGAAACTTTTCTCATCCAATTACGGTTAAAAACTTAGGATTTGCAAGTAGAAATACGACCAAAAAAGTCTTATATTAAACAAGGTTAAGCACAAATCTTCAAGGGGATAGGCAGATATGCTACGGCTGACAAAGAAGTTTGAATATGGCTTGCTGGCAGTGCGTTACATTGCGTCTACTCAAAATGGGGATGTGGCAACCGCCAAGGAAATTGCTGAGCATATGAACATTCCATTTGAGCTGGTTGCAAAAACCTTGCAGCAGATGGCTAAGTCTGGTCTTATCACTTCTGTGCAAGGTGTGAAAGGAGGCTATCGCCTCAATAAGCCAGCTTCAGAGATTTCATTTTCAGAAATTGCTGATGCGATTGGCGAGCCCATTCAGCTGATTGACTGCGAAACTGACCCTAGTAGATGTGATGCTTTTGTGGGCTGCGCGGTCAAGAAACCGCTGACGAAAATTCAGAAGCGTTTTAGGGAAATTTTCAGCGAGGCTAAGGTAGCTGAAATCCTTTAGATGGATTAGATTTCAGCAGCTGAAGCTTTTTACTGTTTTCAACTCTAACATCAACCTGTCCATAGGGAGGGACTGATATGGCACTTGATTTGAGCCGACCGATTTACATGGATAACCATGCTACCACGCCGGTAGATCCCCGTGTTCTCGAGGCTATGTTGCCATACTTTACTGAAAAGTTTGGGAACGCAGCTTCGCGCAATCATATCTATGGCTGGGAAGCCGAAGAAGCTGTCGAAAAAGCCAGAGAACAAGTGGCTAAAGCTATTGGCGCAGATGCAAAGGAAATTATTTTCACCAGCGGTGCGACAGAATCGGATAACATTGCTATCAAAGGCGCTGTTGAGATGTACGCCGAAAAGGGCAACCACATTGTTACGATGCAAACTGAGCACAAAGCGGTTTTGGATACCTGCCGCCGCTTAGAGCGTGAAGGTAAGGCCAAAGTTACCTACCTTCCGCCAAAAAGAGATGGTCTTGTAGACCTCGACCAACTCGAAGATGCCATTACTGACAAGACCATCATGGTGGCAATCATGATGGCAAATAACGAGATTGGTGTCATCCAACCCATGCAAGCCATTGGTGAAATCTGTCGCAAGCATGGTGTGCTTTTCTTTACCGATGCTGTTCAAGCTGTCGGCAAGGTACCTGTGGATGTCAATCAGATGCATATTGACATTCTTTCCATCTCTGGTCACAAAGTCTATGGACCTAAGGGTATTGGTGCGCTTTATGTGCGACGCAAAAATCCTCGTGTCAAATTAGTTGGAATTATCGATGGCGGCGGTCAAGAGCGCGGTATGCGCAGTGGGACGCTCAATGTGCCTGGTATTGTTGGTCTCGGTAAAGCTCTTGAAATCGCCATTGCAGAAATGCCAGAAGAGATGAAGCGTTTGACCTACTTGCGTAATAAGCTCAAAGATAGTCTCATGTCGCAGTTGGAGGAAGTCTATATCAATGGGTCTATGGAGAGCCGTCTGCCCGGTAATCTTAACATGAGTTTTGCGTATGTTGAGGGAGAAGCGCTCTTGATGGGACTGAAAGGTTTAGCTGTCTCAAGCGGTTCAGCCTGTACGTCGGCTTCACTTGAGCCTTCACATGTCTTGAAGGCACTTGGTGTTGGTGACGAACTAGCGCATTCTTCTATACGCTACGGTCTGGGCCGCTTTACCACTGAAGAAGAAGTTGATTATGCAGCAAAAATCACAGTGGAAGCGGTTAATCGCCTGCGAGAAATGTCGCCACTCTACGAAATGGCTAAAGCAGGCATTGACCTTAAATCTGTGCAGTGGACACATCACTGATTTTCTTAACACAACCTTTAACGGTCTTACGGAGGAATATACCTATGGCATACTCGGAAAAGGTCATTGACCACTACAATAACCCGCGCAATGTCGGCAGCCTTGACCCAAATGCTGACAATGTTGGTACCGGACTCGTTGGTGCCCCTGAATGCGGTGATGTCATGAAACTGCAAATTAAAGTCAATGAAGAGACAGGCATCATTGAGGATGCTAAGTTCAAAACCTTTGGCTGTGGTTCGGCTATTGCTTCATCCTCACTGGCTACCGAGTTGCTGAAGGGAAAGACTATCGAAGAAGCCTTTGCCATCAAGAACACTCAGCTGGTACAAGAGCTTAACTTACCTCCTGTCAAGATTCACTGCTCAGTACTGGCTGAAGATGCTATCAAAGCTGCGATTGCCGACTTTAAGAGAAAGCAAGAAGCTAAGCGTCTGAGAGCACAAGCGGCTCTTTCTAATGCGCAGTAACTATTGGGAAAGTCCAGCGCGCTGCTTGCACTGGCTTTCCCTTACTTCATCATACTATGTAGGAGGGTTAAGCCATGATTACCATCAGCGATAAAGCCTTAGAGCAAGTTAAGCGTCTTAAAGCTCAACAAAACCTTGGTGATGACTACGGTCTGCGCATCAGCGTCAAGGGCGGCGGATGCTCTGGGCTTTCCTATTCCCTTGACTTCGAAAACGAGATGCGCCAAGGTGACCAAGTTTTTGAAGATAAGGGTCTTAAGTTTTTCGTCGACATGAAAAGCTTTCTCTATCTTGCTGGCACACAGCTTGATTTTTCGGACGGGCTTAATGGGAAAGGGTTCCACTTTATCAATCCCAACGCCGCTCGTACATGCGGTTGCGGTGAATCGTTCTCAGTATAGTATCTGAACTTTAGGCAGAGCTGTGTTCAGCACCGACTTTTTGCGCATGAATTTTCATGCGCTGGCGCTTTCTGGCAGGTAGCTAAACTTCGCAGCACTAATGGACTATGGGCGAGGTTCGCAAACTTGCTGTCAAGTCACAAGACGACGTCTGGTTTTACGAGAAACAAATCAATCTTTTTGACATCTTGGATTTTTTTCCACCAGACGCACTTCAGAAGAAAGATGGCACGCCGGGGAAAATGCTCAGGATTGATACTGACTTAGGCTGGTCATTTGAGACCGACATTGAGTATGGCAAGTTTTGTTTTCACAAAAAATCAAAATCCCTTAATGGTACAGGCAAGTGGGTGATTGAGTCAGGTCTGAAAGCAGGTGACTTTATCTGCATTGAGAAAATAGGGGATTATCACTATAAACTTTTCAAAGAATCAAACTCTACCTGATATGGATGTCCTTTCAGTGTGTAGTGGCGCAGCATTATTCTTTTCACTCTTTAGCGGTTTTCCGCGAGAAATTGTTATTAGTTCGCTCAGCTTTGCCGCTGATAAGATTCGCGAGTTACATCTTTACTCGCAGTTTAATGCCCTCTTCGGTGACCATGCTCAGCCTAACCTTAACTAAGCGCAAGGAGCATTACTATGAGCAACAACACATTGATGGAGTTTGATATTCAAGATTTTTTGTGGAATGGCATCCTCAAGGAGTCGGTCTTTCGCGAGAAACTGGAAGCCCACGACTGGTCGCAGTACGATAACAAAAAGGTTATTATCAAAGGCTGTGGGTCTACGCCTATTCCTACATGGGCTTACATGGTTGTTACAGCCTACTTGGTTCAACATGCAGAAAAGGTGATGTACGGTGAGCCTTGCGCGGCTGTACCTATTTTCAAGCGAGCGAAAACTGTTGCTGCTACAGATACCCAGACCCCTGCTTCGTAGGGCACATTTCTTTACAGATTGCACAATTTTCAGTTTCGAGAAACTTAAATATCACACTCGGGATTGGAAATTATTGTTCCAACTACCGTTTCACTTCTGGCTTCACTGCTGACCCTTTTTTCTGGGTTCGGACTCGGCACCCTGCTCCTACCTGCTTTCGCTTTATTCTTCCCAGTTGAGCTTGCCGTTATGATGACAGCGGTCGTGCACTTTGCTAACAATTTCTTTAAGCTTTTGCTTCTTGGTCGCTTTGCCGAAAGCACAGTTATTTTGAAGTTTGGTCTGCCAGCTATTTTTGCCGCCTTCTTAGGCAGCTCAGTGCTATCATGGCTTTCCAACAGCGCGTCGATCTACATTTATCAGTATCACATTTTTGGCAAGACTGCTGAAATTTCTGTGCTCAAGCTGATGTTTGCATTTTTGATAATTTTGTTTGCAGTACTGGAATTTTCTGACCTTGAGCATCGCATTACTTTTGAGCAGAACTATCTGGTTTTAGGTGGTTTGCTAAGTGGCTTTTTTGGCGGACTTTCCGGGCATCAGGGTGCACTGCGCACCATGTTTCTTTTGCGCTGTGGCCTTGAAAAACAAGCCTTTCTTGCCACAGGTATAGCTATTGCTATTATGGTAGATGTTTCACGATTACTTGTCTATCAGCATCATTTTGCAACGGCTTTACTGTCAGAGAATTTGCTTGTGCTTAGCTGCTGCATTGCGGCGGCATTTCTTGGGGCGTTCGTTGGTGCAAGGCTTGTCAAGAAAGTTACCATGCGCAGTGTTCAGAAAATTGTAGCCACTATGCTTGTTGTTATTGCCATACTGCTTGGAGCAGGATTAGTTTAGATGTTGGTACGTTAGTATATTAGCATCTCTAACCAAGCCGACAATACTCTATGCTAGTAAGAGATATTCTTCGCTCAAGTAAAACTGCGTTTAGTTTTGAGTTTTTTCCTCCAAAGCAAGATCATGAGTGGGATAAGCTCTTTCATACTATCTCAGATTTGATGACACTTAAGCCGTCTTATGTTAGTGTCACCTATGGGGCGGGCGGCTCTACGCGTGAGCGTACCCATAACCTCGTGGTTCGCATTCAGAAAGAGACTAACCTGACAGTGGTTTCTCACCTGACCACCATTGGGTCAAGCAGAGAAGAGATTTACGCCATTCTTAAGCGCTACGATGAAAATGGCATACATAATATTCTTGCACTGCGAGGCGACCCGCCAAGAAATATTCCCAACTGGACGCCTGCTCATCAAGATTTCAAGTATGCTGCTGAACTTGTTGCATTCATTAAAGAAAATTTCCCGCACATTGGCGTTGGCGTAGCTGGTTTTCCTGAGGGGCACCCTGCTACCCCTAATCGGCTTAAGGAGATGGAATACCTGAAGATGAAGGTAGATGCTGGCGCCGATTACATCGTTACGCAACTCTTTTTTGACAATCATGCTTTTTATGACTTCTGCGAGCGATGCGAAATTGCTGGAATTCATGTGCCGATTGTTGCCGGAATCATGCCGATTACGAGCCGACAAACTATGTATCGCATGGCAGAGCTCTCTCCTGGCACCTGTTTCCCAGCTAAGCTCTTGCGCAACATCAACCGAGTTCAAGATGATGCTGATGTAGAGAAGGTTGGCATCCACTGGGCAACAGAACAAGTGTCAGACCTTATGCATCATGGCGTAAAAGGTATTCACTTCTACACACTTAACAGCTCACGCGCTACGCTCAAAATTTATGAATCTCTTGGCGTTCGTGACTCTGAGCAACTAGCAGCCTGACGCGCCCAAGAATTTTCCAAGTTGCTTAGCCACGCTTCCTGCACACTGCGATATTACACTGGCTAAGGTCAATGAAACTTAACTGTTTTAATCGTACAAGTCTGATGAACATTTCGTTAAACTGCTTCTGATAGCAAGCAAAATTTTTAACCCTTACATTGGAGAACATGAACATACCAGTTATCGTCCAAACTACAGTTCTTCTTGCTCTTTCAAATCTCTTCATGCTTTATGCGTGGTACGGACATTTGAAAAACTTAGGCGACAAAGAATGGTATGTTGCTGCACTTGTCAGCTGGGGCATCGCCTTGTTTGAATATCTCATTCAAGTGCCTGCCAACCGCATCGGTTTCACGCAGTACAGTGTTGCACAACTCAAAATTTTGCAAGAAGCTATTTCGCTGACTGTGTTTGTGCCATTTTCTATTCTGTTCATGAAACATCCGATTAAGCTAGACTACCTTTGGGCTTCACTTTGCATTTTTGCGGCGGTCTACTTCATTTTCCGCTCATAAGTGCTGCCAAGATAATTGCAACCTATCAGCGGCAATTTAGTGCCAACTAAGAATTAGCAAACTTTTGCAGTTTTTGAATGAATGCAATACGACCCGATTAAGCGCAGTTTAGGCACGGTCTTTAACCGCACGCCCTTTTTGCGCAAGCTTTTCTACCATTTGCTGGACTTATTGTTTTTGCGAGCATGGTATGTGCATCGCGAGCTCAAAGCATGGGCACGCACTGCAAATGATGACGCTACCATCTTAGACGCTGGCGCCGGCTTTGGACAGTATGTGTATTTTCTTTCCCGTCTGCATCCACACTGGAAAATCCTTGCCGTCGATGTAAAGGCAGAACAAGTTGAGGACTGCAACCGCTTTTTCCAAGCTATTGGGAAATCCAACATTCAGTTCAAAACGGCTGACCTAACAACTTTCTGTGAGCCTAATACCTTTGACTTGGTGCTTTCTATTGATGTTATGGAACATATCTTGGACGATGTGCAAGTCTTCAAAAATTTTTTCGCGTCTATGAAAGCTGGTGGGCTTTTACTCATTTCTACGCCCTCCGATAAGGGTGGCTCCGATGCATGCCATGACCACAACCACAACAACGCCCATTTACACGGTTTCATTGATGAGCATGTGCGTGATGGATACAACCTCGAAGATATTCGGCAAAAACTTGCATCAGCAGGCTTTGCACGCATTGAAGCCTACTACACATACGGCAAGCCCGGTAGCATCGCATGGCGCTTGTCTGTGAAGTATCCTATCCAACTTTTGGGGATTTCACAAGCCTTTTTCATTTTTTTGCCATTTTACTACATGGTTGTGTATCCGATTGCTTTCGTCTTAAATTACCTGGATACAAAAATGGTGCACAGTAGCGGCACTGGTTTGCTTGTTAAAGCATGGAAAAATTAGTCACCATGGTCACGCTGTCGTTTGCTGACGTGAAGCGCCGAGTGGCTGAAGCGACCGATAAGATTTTCGATGAGCTGGTGGAACTGCGGCGCGATTTTCATCGCCATCCTGAACTGGCGTATGAAGAAGTGCGCACATCGCATATTGTAGCTGAATATCTTGAGGGGCTGGGATGTGATGTACAGCGCCATGTTGCCAAAACAGGCGTGGTTGCTCACCTTCGCGGTGATTTAGCAGATGCGACTTCAAAGGTAGTAGCCTTGCGCGCTGACCTTGACGCCCTACCCATGCCTGAAGAAACTTCCCACACTTTTCGTTCTACAGTTCCGGGCAGAATGCATGCTTGCGGTCATGACGCCCATACAGCGATGTTGCTTGGCACAGCAAAAGTGCTGGCAACCCTTCGCCAGTACCTTGCGGGCACGGTAAAGTTTATTTTTCAGCCGTCGGAAGAAAAAATTCCGGGCGGTGCCAAGCCTATGCTTGATGAAGGCATTTTCGATGTTCAAAAGCCCAGCGCTGTATTTGGTCAGCACTGTATTCCGCAAGTGCCAGTTGGCAAGATTGGTTTTTATGCTGGCGCAATGATGGCGGCGGCGGACGAGCTTTACATCACGGTAAGAGGCAGAGGTGGTCACGGTTCAGCACCGCATCGTACCAATGACCCTATCACAGCGGCAGTGCAAATTGTCACTTCCCTGCAAACTATTGCCAGTCGCAATGTGCCGCCTACTGCACCGTTTGTAATAAGCATCACTGCTATTCACGGCGGTAGCGCCACCAACATCATTCCCAACGAAGTGCAACTGATGGGCACGTTGCGCACGATGGATGAATCCGTTCGAGAACTTGCACATGCTCGTCTCAAAGACATTGTGCACTTTACTGGCAAAGCAATGGGCGTGGAAGCAGATATCGAGATTCGCAAGGGCTATCCAGTGCTTGTCAACGACAAAACCATGACTGCCTTTGCTTTCGAGGCCGCCAAAGAGTATCTCGGCGAAGACCGCGCCATTGAAGCTGAGCCTATCATGGGCGCTGAAGATTTTGCTTATTTTTTGCAAGTCTGTCCAGGCACATTTTGGCAACTTGGTGTTGGTAATGCCCAACGCGGTATCGTGCATAATATTCACTCCACACTTTTTGACTTAGATGAAGAAGCCTTGCGGGTTGGCACTGGTTTTATGAGTTTTCTTAGCTTAAAATATCTTGCTACATGAAAAAGCCTTTGCCACCCAGCACACTTGCCGCACTGCGTCCGCCCAGCTACGAGCATCGCTATTTCGAAAACTGGAAACTGCATCCCTTTGACCCTCATGCCACACGGTTCAATTACTGCAATGCATGGTGGCTGTCAGAAATTGCACTGTTGGCTTATGCCGATATAGATTTCATTCAAAAAGTCCTCAACGAAGCTGAACTTCATGAAACTGGTGCCGAAATCAAGACCTTCCAGAAAGATAGTCTATGGTGCTTTGTAGCTTATACTGACGAGATAATTCTCGTTGCTTTTCGCGGAACAGAAATGCAGAGTTTTTGGGATAGTGTTCAGGATTTGATTACGGATTTTAACTTTTTTCTTGTCAAAGATGATGGAGGGGCAAAGGTGCATCGTGGGTTTTTGAGCGCCGTTGAGAGCATCTGGCAAGAGCTGGCGGCACATACCGTCTCGCTCTATTCAAAAAAGCCTCGCAAGATTTGGTTTACAGGTCATAGCCTTGGTGCTGCTTTAGCAACACTTGCCGTCGATAAGCTGGCACGCCAAACCTCATTGCCAGTGCAAGGGCTTTACACATTTGGCTCACCTCGTGTCGGCGATTTGGGCTTTTTGCAACGCTTTCTATCGTATCCGTTTGCACGCAATGTTTATCGCCTGGTCGCTGGCGCAGATATTGTACCTCATGTACCGCCTGTACGCTGGTTTCGGCATGTCGGACAGCTTTGCTTTATCAACGACCGAGACGAAATTGTTCGCTCCATGCCGCGCACTCTATCTCATCAAGCTGTGCTCAAAAAAACGCTGAAAGCCCTTGCCAAGTCTTTGGAGACCGCTCGCTTAAAGAAAATTTCTGAACTTTACCACTCACTTGTTGTGCCCGATTTTCTGGCAGACCATGCCCCACTTAGCTATGCGATTCGAGTATGGAATTGCTATGTTCACACGCTTAACCAAAAGCCACAAAAAAGCATATGGCGCAAAATACCGCAACTGTAAAGAAAGTTGCCTTCATTACTGGCGCTGCAGGCAACTTAGGAATGGCAGTGACTAAAAAATTTCTTCAAGAAGGCTACCATGTTGTTGCCACACTTGAGCCTGCCGTCGACAACTCTGCTTTCTTAGCCGCTTATCCAGAAACAGAAACTTATACCATTGATGTCACACAGGAAGCGCCGATGGCTGAACTGGTCAAGCAGGTGATAGAGCGCCATCAGCGTATTGATGCGGGCATCTTTTTAGTTGGTGGCTTTGCCATGGGAAACCTGACTGACACAAGCGAAGCACTGTTGGAAAAAATGTTTCGGCTCAATTTTAAGTCGACCTTTTTTTCTGCTAAGCCTGTCTTTGAGCACATGCTCAAGCAAGGGTTTGGAAATTTGGTCTTTATCGGCGCTCGTGCTGGGCTCGATCTCAAGCATAGCGGGTATGCCGTAGCGTATGGTCTCTCCAAATCGCTTGTCTTTCGTTTGGCTGAGCTTTTCAATGGCGAAGGCAACGCCAAAGGGGTTAGCGCTTCGGTCATTGTCCCCAGTATCATTGACACACCGCAAAATCGTGCCGCCATGCCCGACGCAGACTACAAATCTTGGATAAAACCTGATGAACTTGCCGATGCTATTTACTTCACCTGTTCTACAGTCGGCTCAAAACTGCGCGATACCATCCTGAAGGTCTACCACGATGCATAGACCTTGCCTGCACATTTGATTTTGTTTAAGCGGAAAGCATATCTTTGCCCGATTTTCGGAACCGTTATGGTTACAAGATTCGTTCTGGACCTGTTGCCATAAACAAGAGAGAAGTTATGCCAGCAAAAAAGAAGTTGACGCATCAAAACCTTTCGGCGTCTGCTGACTCGGCAAAGAATGGCACTGCATCTGATGCCTCTTCACAGGCTGATGGGCAAAATACTCAACCGAAGGAGACAGCAAAAGGTAAGCGCTTGGTAATTGTGGAATCGCCGTCAAAAGCGAAGACTATCAACAAGTATCTTGGCAAGGATTTTACCGTCTTTGCCTCAATTGGGCATATCAAAGACCTTCCGCGCAAGGAAATTGGCATTGATTTTGAAAATCACTACGAACCGCGTTACGAGATTATTGCTGGCAAGGAAAAAATTGTCAGCGAGATGAAAAAACTTGCCAAAGCAGCCAGTGAAGTGCTCATTGCAACTGACCCTGACCGTGAAGGTGAAGCTATTGCTTGGCATATTTCCAATGAACTTGAAAGCTTGCGCAAGCCTACTCGTCGCGTGCTCTTCAATGAAATTACACCTAAGGCAGTGCGCGAAGCTATTGAGCACCCACGTGAAATCGACTACAAACTTGTGCGCTCACAGCAAGCTCGGCAAGCCCTGGATAAAATTGTCGGCTATAAGGTAAGTCCATTTCTTTGGGAGACGGTATTGCGCGGTCTTTCTGCTGGGCGCGTGCAGTCTGTCGCCCTGCGTTTAGTTTGCGAACGTGAAGCTGAAATAGAGTCTTTCCAGCCTAAGGAGTATTGGTCAATCATCGGCGAATTTCTGACCTCACGTGGCGAAAAGCTCACCGCCAAGCTCATTAAAGTGGGCGGCAAAGATGTAGAAATTGAAAACGAAGACGCTGCTCACGCCTTAGCAAGCAAAATTAAAGCACGCCTATACGCTATCAGTGAAATCCGAAAGCGCAAGGTCAAGCGCAATCCGCCAGCGCCTTTTACCACGTCGCTTTTGCAGCAAGCCGCTTCTAATCAACTTGGCTTTGGCTCCAAGAAAACGATGCTGATTGCTCAGCAGCTCTACGAAGGCATTGAGCTTGGTGCCGATGGCGCCGTCGGCTTGATTACATACATGCGCACCGACTCTAAGCGCATCAGCAAAGAGGCACAAGAGGAAGCCCGAGAGTTTATTCGGGCACAGTTTGGCAATGCCTTCATTCCCGAAACGCCAATCCAATACAAATCGTCAGATACGGCACAAGATGCTCATGAAGCTATTCGCCCCACATCGGTTGACCGCACCCCAAAAGCCTTGATGCCCTTTCTGCAGCGCGACCAATTCCGACTCTATGAGCTCATCTGGAAACGCTTTCTTGCTTCGCAAATGTCGCCCGCAGAGTTAGAGCAAACCAGCGTGGATATTTTGGACAACGAGCAGGAATTTCTTTTCCGTGCCTCTGGCAGTGTTCTTCTCTTCGAGGGTTTTCTCAAAGTCTTTGGCGACCAACAAGAACTTGACTACGAAGAGCGCAAATCCACCAAAGAGGAAGGTGAGAGCGACGAGGGTTCCACTATTTTGCCGAAATTTTTGCAAGAGCGTGAACAGCTCAAGCTTAGCACGCTCAAAGAAAATCAGCATTTTACCAAGCCTCCAGCTCGTTACACGGAAGCCAGTTTGGTCAAGGAACTCGATAACTACGGCATCGGTCGCCCCTCTACATATGCGACCATCATGTCGACACTTGTGGAACGCAATTATGTAGAAATTCGTGACCGGCGCATCTTTCCCACTGAACTTGGCAAAGATGTATCCAAAATCCTTGTTGCCAACTTCCCTGAACTTTTCAATGTAGAGTTTACTGCCAAAATGGAAGCTGACCTTGATAGGGTTGCCACAGGCGAGGACGATTATGAAACGCTATTGGATAAATTTTACCAGCCCTTTGAAAAAGCCTTGGCACTCCGCCAAGCCTCACCGATTCTGCCGCAGAACGACAATGCTCCGCTCTGCGATGTCTGTCACGAAGGTCGCATGATTGTCAAATGGACAAAGTCGGGCAAATTTTTGGGCTGCTCACGCTACCCAAAATGCAAAAATGTTAAGCCTATTAGTGTTCAAAAAGCCGCACCTCTTGAAACAGGCATCAAATGCCCAAAGTGTGAGACTGGGCGTATGGTGCTCAGGCAGGGAAAATATGGTAGGTTTTTAGCTTGTACGAACTATCCAAACTGCGATAGCATCTTGAATTTGGACAAGTATGGTCGTGTGGTGCCGCCGAAGGTGCCACCGCTTCAAACCCAAGTGCTATGTCCGAAGTGTAATGCTCCCATGTATCTGCGCGATAGTAAGCGTGGCTTGTGGTTCAGCTGCTCACGCTTTCCTAAGTGCCGTGGCATTCGTTCATGGAAAGAGCTTGATGCAACAGCACAAGCTCAGTGGTCACTTGCTTTTGAACAACATCAGAAGCAATTTCCCTCCGTAGAAATCAAAATGCTGGACGGCACACCGCTTGACTACTCCATCAAGATTGATGACCTTATTGAAGCGCATGCAGACAGTCTTGCCAACGTTGGCACGGCACAGACCGAAGACAGCTGAGACAGATGAATTGAAACTGTGTGCCCCGTTGTGCTGTCAGCGCAACACTTTCAAGACACAGGCAACGCAAAGGCATTGAATTCATAACACGCGCTTGCTACTCTCTAAACACCACTACATAGACTTGCCTTGAAATAGAAAAAGCCTTATTTTGCGATTTAAACTTTACTTAACCGATGTCACATGAAAGTTAGCGTTTCCAAAGCTGATATTCGCTCGCAGAGCTTAGATGCCGCAGGATTTTTCGTTTCTGAACCTCATCGCGAAAGAGAGCTTGACAAACTCTCTTCTATCGTCGGCGTCAGGGCATCTGGTCTAAATGGGGACTTCAAAGCTGAAGAGGGCGATATTCTCATGCTTTATCCCCAGTCTGAGCATATAGAAGCCTTGCGTGTGTTTTTGCTCGGACTTGGCGAGTGTCGCTCTCTTGATGCGATTCGCAGAGCCGCTGCAGCATTTGCAACTGAGGTCAAGAAAATCAAGCTTACCAAAGTTGGCATTGACTTGAGTGACATCCAAACACTTGCCAAAATCCTTAACGAAGAGCTTTCCTATGTTGCGCAAGCTGTAGTTGAAGGGTTTGAATATGGGCTATACGAGTACACTGCTCTAAAAACTGAGAGAATCAAGCAGTTAAAACAGGGCAAAGCTTATAAGCCAGAAAAGAAAGTAGAATTCAAAGATTTAATTCTCTTCACCACGGAGCAAGATTTCAATGACGTCAAATACGGAGCAGAGGTTGGCTATATCATCGCTACATCGCAGTCTATGGTTCGTGATCTTGTCAATGCACCAAGTAACTACATGACTGCTACAGACTTAGCCAACGCAGCGAAAGCATCTGGCAAAAAGTATGGTTATAAGGTTACTGTATTCGGTAAAGAAAAGCTGAAGGAGTTAGGTTTTGGAGGATTGCTTGCGGTCAATAAAGGCAGCAGCGAGCCGCCAACTTTTTCAATCTTGGAGTATAAACCGACTGGTAAAGCCAAAGCAAAAATTGCCATCATCGGCAAGGGCGTTACTTTCGATACTGGCGGGATTTCTCTCAAGCCCTCCGAGAACATGGGTGACATGAAAGCTGATATGTCTGGCGCCGCAGATGTTATCGGTGCGGTCGAAGCCGTCGCTCGCTTGAAACTTCCGATTCATGTCATTGGCGCTATTCCTGCCACAGACAATAAACCCAGTGGGACAGCTCAAAACCCGGGCGATGTTCTTGTCACTTACTCTGGCATTACAGTCGAAGTCGATAACACCGATGCCGAAGGGCGTCTTATTCTTGCTGATGCTTTGACCTACATCAAAGAAAAATATGAGCCTGATGCCATCATTGACCTTGCTACGCTCACCGGCGCCTGTGTTATCGCTTTGGGCAATCCTGTAGCAGGACTTTTCTGCAACAATGACGCGCTTGCCGAGCATCTCTACAAAGCTGGGCTGCGTTCAGGCGAAAAGGTCTGGCGACTGCCCCTGTGGGAAGACTATGATAAGCAGATTAAATCCGATGTCGCAGATGTCAAGAACACAGGCGGCAGAGGTGCTGGCGCCATTACTGCAGCAAAGTTTTTGGAAAAATTTATTGGTGACCATCGTGCATGGGCACACATTGACATTGCAGGTCCAGCTTTTCCCTCCATGGGCGGCGGACAAAGCAAAGGTAGCTCTGGCTTTGGTGTTCGCTTGCTCGTAGAAGCTTTGAGAAATTGGAATTAAAAAACTTTAGTTTGCTCTTGCATTTTTTATTTTGAGCGTATATATTTACAGCTACA
>PHFL01000063.1 GCA_002794105.1 Candidatus Thermochlorobacter aerophilus
GACATGAATTTTATCTTGGCAGATAACAAAGTCTCGCCATTTCCTATTCCTGAGCGGGGTCATAGCTGCTTATCTTGTAGGTCTCGCCAATTGGGCGGGACTTTTTTATTTTAGTAGTGTACTACCAAATCAACTTCTGATTTTCAAAATTCATGCTTCAATCAAGGCATTGTGTGGTCTTGGGCGGTGGCGGTTTCATTGGGTCGCATGTTGCCGACGCGCTACTAGCGCATGGCTACAGCGTCAGTGTCTTTGGCAGACGAAATTCCAAAAAAACGAACCTGCTACATCTTCTTGACCGCATCCGCATCTTTGAAGGGGACTTTAACAACGAGGCCGATCTTGAGCATGTTATTCGCGGGGCAGACTATGTGTTTCACCTTATCAGTAGCACACTTCCTGCTACGTCAAACGACAACCCTATTTACGACGTGGAAGTCAATCTTATTGGCACTATCCGATTGCTTAAACTTTGCGTTACACATCGTGTTAAAAAAATTGTCTTTGTCTCATCAGGAGGTACTGTCTATGGCGTGCCGCAGTACACGCCAATCGACGAGCAGCATCCTGCGCATCCAATATGTTCCTACGGAATCATCAAGCATACAATTGAAAATTATCTTTTTATGTATCACAAGCTGTATGGTTTAGATTATACAGTGTTACGGCTTTCCAATCCATATGGTGAGCGGCAAAACCCATATCAACTTCAAGGTGCTATTGCCGTTTTTTTGAGGAAAGCGCTGAACGATGAACCAATTGAGATTTGGGGAGATGGCACGGTAGTGCGTGATTACGTCTATATTGGTGATGTTGCAGAAGCTTTTGTTCGTGCACTTGAGCTTTCAACAACTCCCAAAATCTTCAACATTGGCTCTGGAAAAGGTCATTCGCTCAATGAGATTATTGAGATTATTTCTAATATTCACGGTCGACCGCTTACGGTGAACTATCTGCCGCCACGTAATATTGATGTACCAATTAATGTGTTAGATATTTCACTGGCTCGGGCCCATCTTGGTTGGCAGCCAAAAACACCGCTTCATGTTGGTATTCACCTATTCTACAACTACCTCAACACTCAACGCTACGCTGAGCATGTTGGATAATTCGCAGATCACGCTTTCTGTCTTTTTCCCAGCCTATTATGACGAAGAGAACATCGGAAAAGTCGTCGATAAGGCTGTTGCCGTGCTGGAGTCTTTAGCGCTCAAAGATTATGAAATCATCATTATTGAAGACGGCAGCCCTGACCGCACTGGTGAGGTCGCTGATGAACTAGCTCGTAAGTATCCGCGTGTGCGCGTGATTCATCATGAAAAAAACATGGGCTACGGGGCAACTTTGCGCGACGGCTTTTATGCTGCAAAGTTCGACTATGTCTTCTACTCGGATGGCGACAACCAATTTGACTTAGATGAATTGCGTAAGTTCGTTGCGCTCATTCCATACAGCGACATCATCATTGGCTACCGCATTAGCAAGCAATACTCACAATGGCGACGCTTCACCTCGTTTGTCTACAATTACATCTTGCGTCGCTTATTCAACGTCGATTACATGGATGTCGATTGTGCCTTCAAACTTTTCAAAGCTGACCTTTTCAAAAAGATTGAAATTGAATCCACAGATGCTTTTATTGATGCGGAGATTATGCTCAAAGCGCGGCTTTTGGGATATAGCGTTACGGAGATGGGTGTCAAGCACTTGCCGCGCCTTGCTGGCGTATCAACGGGTGCAAGACTTGGCGTAATTTTGCGTACCATTCGTGAAATTTACCGATTCTATCGCAAGTATGGCAAGCAGATACGGAGAGCTGCCGCTCAAGCGCATCAGAAACAGCCTAAGCAAGATGAAGTTCTCCAGCAATGAAAAAGTAAATTTTGATGACTTCGCACAAGACTATGATGCCATCTTGCAGGCACAACTTCAAGGCTTTGGCGAAGAAAGCACTTACTTTGCAGAGTATAAGGTGCGGTTGACCCAAGCGCGCTTGCAGCGCACCGCTACTTCACTGCCTAAAACCATTCTCGAGTATGGCTGCGGCACCGGGCGAAATTTACCGTTCCTAAAACTCTATTTCCCTGATGCCAAAATCGAGGGTTGCGATATTTCCGCTGAAAGTCTGCGCCTTGCCGCCCAACGCGCCCCTGACGCCACACTCTATCTGCTCGATAAAGAGGTGCCTCAACGGCAATATGACCTTATCTTCGTTGCCTGTGTTTTTCATCATATCGCTCCAGAAGCACGTGCGGATGCCTTAGCGCAAATTCATGCGCTCATGAAGCCGGGTGGTGAGCTCTTCATCTTTGAGCATAATCCTTACAACCCTGTTACCCGACATTTAGTCAATACTTGTCCCTTTGATAAAGATGCAGTGTTGCTGCCTCCTGCAGAACTGCTTTACCGCACCCGTCAGGCACGATTTCAGTTGGTAGAAAAAAATTATGTGCTGTTTTTCCCTGCTTCGTTGCGCATCTTTCGCTCACTTGAAGCCTACTTGGGCTGGCTACCCTTGGGTGGACAGTATTATGTCAGGGCTCGCAAAGTATGACGGCTGCTGTTACAGACACTCTGTCCGTGCCGACTGCTATTCCGCTCATGCCGGCGCGATATGCAGAACTGCAGGCGGCTTTTGATAGCTATGCACAGGGCTTGCCACCCCTTGTTGCCGCCACGCAAACCGATTCGGGCACCGTGTATCGTGCATTAGGTATTACAGATGATGCTGGACTTTACTACCTGTTGCCCAAGCTCGCTCATCTTTTTCATCTTGCCCCGTCTGAAGCATGGACAGTGTGGTTCTTTGCCATTTTGATACTCTCGTTCGGCGTAGGGATTTATGGTACAATGCACCTGCTCAAAACTCTGCCCGCCAAAATCCTCTACTTCATTGAGCTCTCTTTTCTTGGCGCATTGATTATCAAGCGTGGCGATATCTATCAGATTGCACCTTGCTTGGCGCTTGCCGCTGTTCCATTGTTGCTTCAAAATCTGTGTTCAGAGCGTGGAGACCGTGCTCTCTGGCGCGACGCTGCTGCCTTAGGAACGGCTGGCTTCATCTTCGGGCTTGCCCATCTTGTGCGGTCTCACTCGGCGACGGGGCTCATGCTCTTTGTCATCATTCTTTTGCTCTTCGGCACAGCAGTGCGCGCTTGGCACAAGCGGCTTTTGCTTGTGGCTATGGTGCTGGTAGGCTTTGTGTTGCCACTGCTCTACATGCAGCATGTCATGGACACACGCGATGCGTTCTTGAAAGCGCATCAGCCGAATTATCATCCGGTATTGCGCCAGCATCCCTTTTGGCATACGGTCTATATCGGGCTTGGCTATTTGAGCAACGACTACGGTCTTGCCTACAAAGATATAGTTGCCGCAAAAAAAGCGCATGAGCTGGCGCCTGATGCGCCCTATTGCTCTCCAGAATATGAAACTGCACTGAAGACAGCTGTCATTGACCTTTTGCGAAAAGACCCTGTCTTTGTGGTGGGCACGCTGCTGGCTAAATTTGGTGCTGTGCTGGTTTATTTTCTATTTGCTGCCAATTTTGGTTTGCTGGCGGCAATTCGCTATCCGAAACCGTGGGCGGTGGAAGTGGCGTTCGGGGTGGCAATTGCCTTTAATGCGCTGTTTGGGCTCGTAGCTGTGCCGAGACTTGCTTACCTTGAAGGGTTTATTGCCTTTGCGATGCTGTATGGGGTGATTAGCTTGGATGTGGCACTTCAAAAATCTAATGCCTTAGCGTTGCATCGGGAACTTGCGTAGTCTTTTGTCTTACCCACTGCGGGTGATGCGTGCAAAGTATTCAATGGCAAAAATCCATGACAGCACAGCGACCACACAGCCCAAGATAACACTTAGAGCAATCCAACGCGATGTTTCATATCGTTCAATAGCCTGCTCTGCTGTGCGTGATGCATTTTTCATGGCCACATCTACTAACTTGTCGAAGCATGCGGTCAGTGTGTCGTCTAATGAGAGCAGTTTCTGACGAAATATGCGGTATGCCTCTTCCTTGCGGTTTTCACGTGAGTAAGCCACCATTTTTTTGCTCACCGATAAGTATTCATCATGAATAGTTTTTGCACGCTCAAACAGTCTCATTTCTTCGTCGGAAACCATGAGCGTTAGGTAGGCACGCTCATGCTTGGCATAACTTTCTTCTTCGAGCCGCATTCCAGCTTCTTGCCGACTCATCTCCAGACTATCGCTCGTAAGCAGATGCCGCAGCTCATGAATCTGATAATCTGACACATCGGTACTCATACTCGAGACATGATAAATGCTTGGTAGCATGGTATAAGTCAGGTCCATTGCGTCACGGCTTATGCTATACTCATAGCTTAGTGTGTAGAGGTTTGAGAACAGTAGGAGAGCAAATACGAATAGCGTTGTGGCATATTTCCTGACAAGTTCTCGCATTGTACTGCAGTGGTTTTTAACTCGTTATGACTTTGGTTTTTGGAAGCCAGTGTAATATCACGCGCCCTTTGCCTGCAAAGTATTGCTTTGCAACGCGCTGAACATCCTCGAGCGATACTTTTGTCGCACGCTCCAGCTCACGGTTAATTTCCGCTGCATTGCCAAAGAAGGTATGAAAGTATGCCAGATTATCGGCTATGCCCATTGCTGTGGAGAAACTCTTCAGCAGTCGAGTCTCGTAGCTATTTTTTGCCTTCTGCAATTCCTCTTCACTTAGTTGCCCTGCAATGAGGCGTTGAAGTTCGGTATCAATTTCATGCTCTATTTCTGACAGTGATACACCTTGCGCTGCAATTGCATTGATAAAGAAGAGTCCCGGATGCTCCCTTGGCGCCGCAAGGGCACTAACCGACTGTGCAATTTGCTTGCTATGAACCAAGTTCTGATATAGCCTTGAGCTACGTCCGCCTGCTAGTATGTGGTCAATGATGCCTAGCACATCAGCATCGGGATTTTTCACATCGCAAATTCGATATGCCATGAATAAACCAGCTAGTTCTACATGGTCGTAAATTGTGTCGCGCACTTCTGTGGTCAGTGGTAGGTCAAAGTCTGTGGGACGCGTAATCTCTTTTCCGCTGGGAATATCGCCGAAATACAGCATGACGGCTTTCTCAGCTTCTTCTACTGTCAAGTCTCCCGATAAGACCAATGTGGCATTATTGGGCACGTAGTAGGTCTTGAAAAATTCTTGTGCTTCCTCGAGCGTTACAGCGTCAAGATGCGCCATGGAGCCGATGGTGGTCCAGCGATATGGATGCTGAAAATATGCACGCTGGTGCAAGTGCTCATACACAGTGCCATATGGGGCATTGTCGTATCGCATTTGCCGCTCTTCTTTGACCACCTGACGCTGATTTTCAAAGTTTTCTGCACTAATGTCAAGACTCATCATGCGGTCTGATTCTAACCAAAGCGCAAGTTCCAGTTGATTGGACGGCAAGGTTTCAAAGTAGTTGGTGCGGTCTTCATTAGTGCTGGCATTGAGGGTGCCGCCTGCGCGTTGAATATAGGCGAAGTGCTCGGTTTTACCCACATGGCGCGAGCCTTGAAACATCATATGCTCGAAAAGATGCGCTAATCCTGTGCGGTCTGGTCGCTCATTTTTCGAGCCAACATGATACCACAGGTCTATGGCGACAATCGGCACGGTGTGATTTTCATGCACAATGCAGTGCAAGCCATTCGGCAAAGTAAATTCGGAAAAGGTGATGGGTTGCATATCACTATCTCGGTTTTCGTTTTTTTACGATTCTGCTTCCGTCAAGTGTCTATCACCGCTGAAGCGTTCCCAATGGGCGGTGCTCACCGATGCTAAACTGGCACAGGTTTTCCGTTGAGCACGGCTTTCAGTCGAATGGAGAGTGCTGCCAGTGCCAATAGGGCATTGGCGTTACGCGTCAGTTGATAGATGGTGTCTTCCACTGCCGCCGCCGCCGCGTCCAAATCGGCGTTAGGAAAAGCCCGTGAAAATTTTATCACCGTTTCCACAATGTCGCGGTTGATAACATCAATGTCGGTGCCAGTAGCACGATAGCGCAGCGCATCTTGAAACAGTAGCAAGAGTGCCGAGAGTACTTGCAACTGTTCTTCACGCGAGGATTCTTTCTTTGCAAATTCCTCAATGTTGCGAATCATCTCCAGCTCTCGTCCTGAAACGAGTATAGCGCGTAGCCAATCCAGAGCCTTATCGCGCCACTGTTGCTCAAGCGGATTTTCAAGCAGCTGTTGGGCTTTGTAAAAATTGCCACGAGCAAAATTTGCGGCAAACGCCACACGCTCTGGCGCCACCGACTTTGCCTCTAAGGCTTGCGCAATTTCAGCAGATGAGAGCGCGGAAAAACGCAGGGGCTGACAGCGCGAGACAATCGTCGGTAGCATCTGCTCCAAGCGCGACGTGGTCAGAATGAAGAGCACAAAGGGCGGCGGTTCTTCCAAGAGCTTAAGCAATCGGTTTGCCGCCGTTGTATTCATTCGCTCGGCTTGTGAAATCAGAAAGACACGCATTTTGCCGTTGCTGGGCTTGTAGAGCGATTTGCGAATGAGCTCTTCAATCTGCTCTGCCAAAATTCCCATGGATTTTTCCATCTGCATTTTGAAGTAGGGATTGCGCCGTTTCTCGGCAAAAAGTTGTTTGTATTGTGCCAAGGCACTTTCCTGCTTTTCGCGCTCTTTGCTGGCTTCGGAAATATCTTTGACCAGTATGCCTTCTATGGGAAAGACATATTCAAGGTTGGGGTGTGTGAGGTCTGCAAATTGCTTACAGCTTTCGCATTGGTCGCAGGCTTCGGCGCGCTGCAAGGCATCGTCGGCAAGGCAGTTGAGCACTTTGGCAAGTTCCAGCGCCACGGCGTCTTTCCCCACGCCTTCTTGACCGATGAATAAATAGGCACTGGCTAAACGGTTGGTCTGCACGGCACGACGCAGCACCTCAATTTGTTTTTTTTGTCCAACGATATGCGCCCAACTCATCGCAGCAAGGGTTCTATTGGTTTTCACTTGTTTTTCGCGAGGCCATTCGCAAGCGGTAGGCGAGCTTTGTTGTGCTCGGCGTTGGCTAATGGTCGCTCGGCGTATTGAAGTTCGTAGAGTTTGTAGTATAAGCCACGCCGTTGCAAGAGTTCTTGATGTGTTCCCATTTCGCGAATGGTGCCACGGTGCAGCACGATGATTTTGTCTGCTTTTTGCACCGTCGAGAGCCGATGCGCAATCACGATGGACGTTCGCCCGTGCATGAGTGTCTCGAGGGCTTTTTCAATCAGTTGTTCGGTTTCGGTATCGACTGAACTGGTGGCTTCATCGAGCACCAAGATTTTGGGGTTATAGACCATAGCGCGCACAAATGAAATGAGTTGGCGCTGTCCTGTCGAGAGTGCACTGCCGCGCTCTTGCACGGCGTAGTGGTAGCCATTCGGGAGTTTCTCGATAAAGGCGTTGGCGCCCACCAGTGCAGCAGCGCGCTCAATTTCAGCATCAGTGATGTCAGGATTGCCCAGCGTGATATTGTCGCGCACTGTGCCAGAAAATAGAAATACATCTTGAAGCACCACGCCAATATGACGCCGCAACTCTCGCTCTGGAATGTGGCGAATGTCAATACCATCGAGCAAAATTCTCCCTTTTTGGGGCTCATAAAATTTGCAGAGCAAATTGATGATGGTGGATTTGCCGCTACCTGTTGCTCCTACCAAAGCAATTTTCTCGCCTGCTTTGGCTTCAAAGCTTACATCGTGCAGCACCCAATGCTCATCAATGTAGGCAAATGAGACGTGCTCAAAGCGAATTTCGCCTCGAAGGTCTGTTGGCACGATGGGCTGTTCAGGCTCTTTGATGAAGACTTTTTGGTCAAGCAGCCTAAAGATGCGTTCAGCGCTGGTTACGGCGGTTTGCATGATGTTGAACTTGTCCGAGAGGTCTTGCAGTGGGCGGAAAAAAAGTGCGATATACTGCACAAAGGAAATGACCACGCCCAGTGTGAGGGAGTTTTCCAGCACGCGCGTGCTGCTATACCAGATGATTAAGCCCAAGGCGATAGCGGAGAGCAATTCAATCGTGGGATAGAAGATGGAGTAATACCACACGGAGCGGATGTTGGCGTCGCGGTGTGCGGCGTTAATGTCGGCATGCTTTTCAAACTCTTTTTGCTCTCGCCCGAAAAGCTGCACAATTGTCATGCCTGTGATATGCTCTTGCAAAAAGGCATTGAGCCGCGCCACTTCAGTGCGCACATCTTGATAGGCAAGACGCACATACTTTTTGAACACCATCGTTGCCCAAAACATGAGCGGCAGCACGCTAAAGGTGACCAGCGTCAATCGCCAATCCAAGATGAACATCATCACAATGATAAAGGTCAGTTGAAAGACATCACCTAAGAGCGAGACCAATCCACTGGAGAGCATTTCGTTGAGCGTCTCTACATCATTTGTCACTCGCGTCATGAGCCGACCGATAGGATTGCGGTCAAAAAACGACAGGGCGAGCTTTTGCAAATGCGTGAAAATATCGAGCCGCAAGTTCATCACGGCTTTTTGTCCCAAAAGTTGGGTTAGATACGTGCTACCAAATTGTGCCAAGGCTTCAAGTCCCAGCACGCCCAAAAACACCATGCTTAGTGCAAAGAGCCCTGCGTAATCGCCGATGGCGATGTATGAGTCAATTGCCAATTTCGTCAGGTACGGACGCAGGGGAGAAATCATGGCGGCGCTGATGGTGAGCACCGTTGCACTTGCTAGTAGCACTGGATAAGGCTTAACGTAGCGATACAGCCGCCGCAGTAGCAAGGCATCGAGCACGTTACCCGACGGCGTATCCGCTTCCATTTGTAAGCCTTTCTTTGGCTGGCTTTGGTTTTCCATTCTGACTAATTGTTTATGCAGTTATGCTCTCATCTGCTGTCCAATTGCTTCACTGCCTGCGTCAACGCTTTGGGGGACTTGTTTCGTGCCTTGCTGTTACTCTGCTCGCTTGATGGTGCAACCTCGCGCCGTGGTTACTGGCATGAGTGGCGGCCTGCCAGCCAAATACGCTGCAATGGCTTCTTCTAAATCCTTGGAAACCACTCTTTCTTCGCGCTGATTGTCATCGATGCGACCGCGATAGATGAGCTTGAAATTGGCATCTAACAAAAAGGCTTCGGGCGTTACACTTGCCCCAAAGGCGTTGCAGGCGCGATTGTTCTCATCTTTTAGCACAGGGAAGGTAAAGCCTTTTTCTCTGGCGTGCAGTTGCACTTCTTCAAACGGTTCAGTTACATTGGAATTGATGGCGATAAATTCCATCATGTTCTCTTTTGCAAGTTCCGCCAGCTTGATGAAGCGAGCATTATAGGCGTTCGAGACTGGGCACTGTGTGGAGATAAAGACGACGATAAAGCCTTTTTTCCCTTTTTGCGCATAGAGCGAGTAGGTTTCGCCCGTAACGCTTTTGAGTCGGAAGTCTGGAGCAAGGCTACCCGGACGCAATCCCGCAGGTTGTGCCAGCAGGACATTGGTCCAGAGCATCGCTGCCAGCATTTGAATTTGTAGTGCTTTTATTTGTGATACCTGCAGATGTGGCATATACTTCAGAGTTTAGTTTATGCTCCTCTCTGGTTGCTGCACGCTAGCTGAGCGGCGGCGAAACAGTAATTTGTACGAATCCAAAAGCCGCTCTAACGTCGCCCCAAATGCCATGTAGTTTAAGCCCAGCTCTTGGCGCGATTTGCCATTGTCGTAAAACAGTCGGCGTTCCGAGAGCCTTATGCCATCGAGCGTAATCGGACTTTCTTTCTTGCTCAAGCTGTAGAGCAATTCTGTGCCAAGTGCCAGTAGCCGTCCAAGTGACCAACTTAGGGGCACGGCACTACGGCTGCGACCGCCGTATTTTGCTAATTCTTCAAATAGCGCATGATAGCTCCAATTTTGGGCAACGATAATGTAGCGCTCGCCGCATCTGCCCTTTTGCCATGCCAAAATATGCGCCATCGCCACATCGTGAATATCTACAAACCCTGCTCCGCCCCGTGGATAAAACGGCACCTTCCCCAAAAACACTTCCCGTAACCACCGCGACGCCACATTATCGACACCGTAAGAATTACCTATCACAATGCCCGGATTGAGCACGACAGCATCCAACCCTTCGGCAATGCCGCGCATGACTTCAAGCTCTGCTAAATACTTAGAGACCATGTATCCAATGCGCCTCTGCCAACCTTGAAAAGCGCTCTCTTCGTTGCTGGGCGTGCCATCGCTATTGACCCCAATTGCCGCCGTCGAGCTGGTGTAAATCAAGCGCTTGACTCCATTTTTTAAGCATGCATCGACCACATTGCGCGTGCCCACCACATTAGTCTCATACAACTGCCGATATCGACGCTGCTCGAAACTGACCAAGCCAGCGACATGAAAGACTGCATCCATGTCTTTTGTAGCTTTCCACAGCGAAGGCGCATGCAAAATGTCGCCCGTTACAAACTCAATGGGCAATCCAGCTAAGCGTGCCTTTGGTGAGTCTTTGCGCACCAATGCGTAGAGTGTGCACCCTTGCGGATGGAGCTGATGCAGCAATTTCAGCAGTGCTACGCCAAGGTAACCCGTGCCGCCTGTAACCAAAATCTTCATTGGCTAATTCGCTTTCTAGCAGGCTTTTCCACTTCGGGCGAGTCTTCGACCTTGCGCATCGCCTTGCTCACAGTGCCTCTGGATTTAACTCGTTTTGAATGGTTCTAATTAAGGAATGCAGATAATTTTTCTTCAGCATCAGTTTGCGAATTTCCATCAAAGCAGAGCGTTTAGCTTCGGGAGTTGTGGCTTCATCGAAGGCTTGCATAAGTGCCTCGATTTGCTGGTCGAGCGCATCTCGTTCGGCTTCTAATTGCGATTGTTCGTGTTGCAGTGCGGTCTTAAGTGTTTCGCTTCGCTCATGCTTGAACTGCTCCAATTGTTCTCGTATTTCCATCAGCCGCATCAACAGTTCTGGGGGTGTTTGTTTTTTTTCAGCCTCACTGGGCTCGCCCAAATAGCGAGTGATAACATACTGCAATCGTTTCTCGCGGTCCTTGAGTGTCAGAAAGGCTTGATTGAGTTCCGCTGATGCCTCCAAGCTCAAGGTCTTTTGTGCCTCACTTGCCGTTTGATGAAAGTCGGGATGCACCGCTCGGGAAAGTGCGTAAAAGCGCTTCTGTAGCTCTCTAACATCGAGCCTTAGCGTCTCAGGCAAGTCAAACCATTCAAAGTAACTTTTTTGAGGCATAATTGCACGCTTTGATATATTCACTCAAACGTTTTCTTTAATTCAAACATTTTGATATAAAAAATCTATTCCGAGTCTATGCGTAAGGCGAAATTGGCTTCGACATCTCTAACTGCAGCGCTCCCTTCTACCATAGAGCGCACTACGCTCCCTAATGGTCTGACCATCATCACGGAAACTGTCAAAACTGTTCGCAGTGCATCCATCGGTCTTTGGATTGGCATCGGCTCACGTGATGAATCCTTTGAGCAAAATGGCATCTCGCACTTCATTGAACACATGGTTTTCAAAGGCACAAAAAAGCGCAACTACATTGAAATCTCAAAAAGTCTTGAACGTGTCGGCGGCTATCTCAATGCCTATACCAGCAAAGACCAAACTTGCTTTTATGCTCGCGTCCTCGATGACTATATCCATGTTGCCGTCGATGTGCTCACTGACCTCGTTTTCCATCCCACTTTCCCAGAAGATGAACTCGAGAAAGAAAAACTCGTTATTCTCGAAGAAATCAAAAGCCTTGAAGACACGCCCGATGAACTCATTAGCGACGACTTTGACGAGCTTTTCTACTATCGTCATCCCTTAGGCATGCCTATTACGGGCACGCCCAAAACCGTACGCAGTTTCACACGTGCTGACCTTGTGCAATACATGCAACGCACTTATACCACCGATAACATGTTGCTTGTTGCCGCTGGGAATGTCTCTCATCAAGCGATGCTCGACTTAGCTGAAAAATTCGTGCCCAAACGCCGCACTACATCTCCTCACCAGCGCCAACCTTACTTGCATCAAGCTTATAAACCTTTTGTCAAAGAAAAGGTTAAGCCCATTTCGCAGGCGCACCTGATGATGGGCTTCCCTCTGCCACGCCGCGACGACCAATACTACGCCGCGCTTTTGCTCAACATCGTTCTTGGCGGCGGCATGAGCTCACGACTTAATCTTGAACTGCGTGAAAAACATGCCCTCGCCTATACCATCTACTCCTCGCTCCATCACTACGACGAAACCAACATGCTGAGCATCTATCTGGGCACCGACGCCGATAAACTCGACCGCGCTATTGCTCTTATTCGCACGGAACTCGATAAGCTCACTCAAAAATCTATTCCCTACAAAGAATTGGAACTTGCTAAGGCTCAACTCAAGGGCGGCGTTATCATGGCGCAAGAAAGCATGTCCAGCCGCATCGCTCACATTGCCCGTGACGTCTTTTACTTCGGGCATATCTTTTCCAGCGACGACATCATTGAGCGCATCAACGCCACTACGCCCAAAGACCTACGCGCCGTCGCTGAACAGCTCTTCCAACCCGACCTTGCCTCCACGCTGACCTATTTGCCCAAAAAGAAAAAATAATCCGACACCCTCATCCCTCACTTATCGTCTTTCTTGCCCACCTATCCTGACCTCAACCTTGTTTCGGCGCTGCCGAAATGTATGTCTGCACCAGCAGGCATGGTGAGGCTGGTTTCCTTTCTCAAACTTGGCTTGCTGAATGAAGCGAAGTATCTTTGTTAGATTCCTCACTGCTGTTTCCCTTCCCACCTGTCATGCAGAACATAGCACCAGCAAAGCGACCCTAAAAACGTTTAGGCGCGCATCTTGCTTTCTGAGTCAGACTATACTCACTTTAACCAGTTGTCTGAAAATGAGCACATCAGCGAAATTCACGAACCGATTGGCACAAGAGAAAAGTCCCTACCTTCTCCAACATCAGCACAATCCTGTGGATTGGTATCCATGGGGCGAGGCGGCTTTTGAGAAAGCCAAGCGTGAAAACAAACCGATTTTTCTCTCCATTGGCTATTCTACTTGCCACTGGTGCCATGTTATGGAACGAGAGTCATTTGAGAACGAGGAAATTGCTGAAGTGCTCAACAAGTATTTTGTCTCCATCAAAGTCGATAGGGAAGAGCGCCCGGATTTAGACCGTGTGTATATGAGCTATGTTCAAGCTGTAACAGGCAGTGGCGGGTGGCCGATGTCAGTGTGGCTCACGCCTGAGCTCAAACCGTTCTTTGGTGGCACCTATTTCCCGCCTACCGACCGATGGGGACGCCCAGGATTCAAGACCCTGCTCTTGAAAATTGCCGAAAGCTGGGAAAAAGACCGCGATACCATTCTTGCTGTGTCGGAACGCGCAACCTACCAACTTGCCGAGATTGCCAATCAAATGGCTGATGCTGAACGCACGGAACTTACCCCACAGGTCTTTGAGCGCGCTGCGGCAAGCTTTGCCCATAGCTTTGATAGCGCATGGGGCGGATTCGGCGGTGCACCGAAGTTTCCAAGACCAGTCTGCCTAAATTTTCTTTTCAACTACTACCACCGCAGCGGCGACCGACAAGCGCTTGACATGGCACTTTTTACACTGCGCAAAATGGCGGCTGGCGGGATTCACGACCATATCAGCGTCATGGGACGCGGGGGTGGCGGTTTCGCTCGCTACTCCACCGACCGATACTGGCATGTGCCACACTTCGAGAAAATGCTCTACGACAATGCTCAACTCGCCATATCTTACCTTGAAGCCTATCAACTCACGGGCGACGCATTCTACGCCGATGTGGCACGCGACATTTTCAACTATGTTCAACACGACATGACCGACCCACGTGGCGCATTCTACTCGGCTGAAGATGCCGACAGTCGACCAACACCCGACGCCGACCACACTGCCGAAGGTGCTTTCTATGTGTGGGAAAAAGCCGAAATTGACCGCATTTTAGGAGCGGAAGTCAGCGAGATATTTTGCACCCTCTACGGCGTTCAACCCGAAGGCAATGTCGAAAACGACCCGCACCACGAATTCACACGCAAAAATGTCCTAATTCAACGCTTCTCTCTTGAAGAGCTTGCCCAACGATTCGGCAAATCCGTGCAAGAGCTTCAGCACCTCTTGCGTGAGGCAAAAGCCAAACTCTTCGAAGCTCGTTTGCAACGTCCGCGCCCACATCTTGACGATAAAGTGCTCGTGTCGTGGAACGGCTTGATGATTTCTGCCTTCGCAAAAGGATTCATGGTTTTGGAAGAAGAGGCTTACTTGCGAGCTGCTCAACGTGCCGCTGATTTCATTCTCAACACGCTCTATCAGCCCACTTCACATACCTTGCTCCGCCGCTACCGCGATGGTGAAGCAGGTATTGAAGGCAAACTTGATGACTATGCGTTCTTCGTTCAAGGTCTGCTCGACCTCTACGAAGCGTCACTTGAGCCACGCTACCTCTTTGCCGCCATCGGTTTAACCGAAAAAATGCAACAGCTGTTTGAAGACACCGAACATGGTGGATTTTTCAGCAGCCATGCGCACGACGCCAGCATCATCGTCCGCATGAAAGAAGACCACGATGGCGCTGAACCTTCGCCGAACTCCATCGCTGTGCTCAACCTGCTACGTCTGGCACAAATGACCGACCGACACAGTTTCTTCGTCTCTGCCCAAAACACCCTGAAATACTTTAGCCAACTGCTTGATAAGGCACCGAGCTACATGCCACAAATGCTTGTTGCACTCAGCTTTTACCTTCAGAAACCAAAGCAAATCATTCTCTCCGGTCGCCTCGATGACCCCAACATGATGGCACTTCGCCGCACTATCTACCGACCTTATCTTCCCAACAAGATTGTTCTGCATGCGGCACCGGAACTTGCCAGCCAACTCGAATTCTTGCAGAACATCATTGCGCATCACGGCGAAAGACCAACAGCTTTTGTATGTATCGACTACGCTTGTCAGCTACCGACCCACGAGTCTGAAGTCCTTGCGCGGTTGCTTCAGAGTTAGCCAAATACTTTTTCGTAGAAAGTCATGAGTGCTCGTGGGACAAGCAGAATGGTGAGAATCACTCCAGCCAGAGCGCCCCAGAAGTGCGCCTCGTGATTGATGTTGCCTAAATCCTTTTTGGCGGCGTAGTAACTGAAGCCCAGATAGATGAAGGCAAAGAGCACAGCAGGCACTCCAATCGGGATAAGAAAGATGTAGATTTTGCTCATTGGGTCAAATAGAATGTAGCCAAAGAGCACACCAGAAATGGCACCGCTGGCTCCAACACTTTTGTAGTCGGGGTTGTTTTGTTCTCTTATCACCGTAGGAATGCTTGAGATAATCAGACTGCCAAAGTAGATGATGAGGAAAGCCATATCGCCAACCTCGCGCGCAAGCGGAAATGCAAAAAAGTAAAAGGTTATCATGTTGAATGCCAGATGTGCCAAGTCGCCATGAATGAATCCACTGGTCAATAGGGTATGGTAGCGATTTTTTCGCACGAGGCTGTAGGGATGCAGCCAGAGTTGTTCAAAGATTGCCTTTCCGCCCACGAAGGCGACCGCACTAAGCACGATGTTTGCCCAAAAAATCGTCGCAGCAGACCAAGACCCTTGCAATGTGCCCATTGTTTGGTTTGATGTTGTGAGAAAACATTTGCACCTGTTTTTGTGCGCGCTTAAAAATAGCAGGTTTCACGGCGCTGCCCTCAATATCGCAGAACACTGAAGGGGCTACAGGCTTTTTGTTGTTATTCCGAACGCAGTGAGGAATCATCCAGTGCATGGATGCTTCACTTCGCTCAGCATGACAAGGTGGAGGATAGCAAACCTCACCCTCTGGTCCCTCTCCTTCAACAAGGAGAGGGACGTTTTGGCAAAGCCAAAACAGGGTGAGGTCAGGATGCTAGGATGCGAATTGTCAGTTGCGAGCATAGCGAGGAACCTCACCCTGTCTGCTTCGCAGCACTGCCTCTCCTTCAAAAAGGAGAGGGAATGGCAAACCTCACCCTCTGGTCCCTCTCCTTCAACAAGGAGAGGGACGTTTTGGCGAAAGCCAAAACAGGGTGAGGTCATGATAGGTGCGGCATGACAGACTTGCAGTATGCTCAACAAGGAGAGAAACCTCACCGCTGTGTGCTTCGCTGACATCCCTCTCCTTCAAAAAGGAGAGGGTATGGCGACCTCACCCTCTGGTCCCTCTCCTTCTACAAGGAGAGGGACGTTTTGGCGAAAGCCAAAACAGGGTGAGGTCAGGATAGGTGGGCAGTGACAGACTTGCAGATGCACAACGAGAGAAACCACTGCGGATCTGCTTCGCAGACATCCCTCTCCTTCAAAAAGGAGAGGGAATGGCGACCTCACCCTCTGGTCCCTCTCCTTCTACAAGGAGAGGGACGTTTTGGCGAAAGCCAAAACAGGGTGAGGTCATGCCACGATGCGAAGTGTCATTCCGAGCATAGCGAGGAATCCAGTATGGATGCTTCGCTTAGCAGGATAAAACAGGGGCATTGGTTACTAGTGTTCTCATAGCTGATGTATTTTGCTTTGCCTATGTAATTTCAAGACCTATAATACTGTTAAAGCGTATGGCATTTACACCAGAGGAGCTCGCCCTAATTTGCGACCCAACGCCCTTTGAACTCAAACATGCTGCCACGCAGAAACTCAAAGCACTTATGGAGCGCATTCGTGAAACTTACCTTCGCTATGTGCAACCGCAACACACGCTTTGTCCTGAACAAACCGATTTTTCACGCGGTCAGATTGCAAAAGGTGAAAACTACGAAGGCTATCCTTACGTGATGCTGGATTTTCCAAAGTTCTACGGTCAGGGCGAGATTTTCACTTATCGCACGATGTTTTGGTATGGACACTATTTTATTTTTTCACTCATTTTAGCGGGCACGCATTTACAGACCTACCAACAGCGGTTGCAGACGCATCTAATTCGCTTTGCCGAAGAAGATTTTCTTGTGGCAAAAGCTGAACTTTGGGATTGGCGCCGAACAGCATTTTTATCTTTACGCAAAGCATCTGCGTCAGAACTTTTACCTATCATGCAATTGCCGTTCTTGAAACTTGCCAAAGTGCTTGAGCCTTCGGTGCTGGCTCATGAAGAGAAGATACTTGAGGAAGCACAGAAATTTTATTGCACAACAGCGCTTCTTACAGCTAAAAATTAGGCGCTACTTTTCGCTGTATGCTTTACCTTGCATTTCTCACTTGAATCCTTAAATTTTGCGCCTTAGCGTGCTACTACATGCGACGCAAAATTGTCAATTCCTTTGTCTAACACTTAACTTCTTCATCCAATGGCAATTCTTTCAAAAAGCGAAGCAGAAGCCATTCTCAAAAAAGTCATTGCGCTCTCCAAAGCTGATGATATTGATGCCACACTAAGCGGCGGACTGGAGGGCAACATTCGCTATGCACGCAACACCGTCTCGACCAGCGGCTTGCAAGATACCCTGACGCTGTCGGTGCAGTCGCGCTTCGGCAAAAAGGTAGGCTCAGCCAGCACGAACGAATTTGATGATGCATCACTGGAAGCCTGCGTACGCCGCTCTGAAGAGCTTGCCAAGCTGGCGCCCGATAACCCTGAAACAATGCCCTCGATTGAACCGCAATCTTACTTGGAAGTCAAAGGTGCATTTGAATCGACGGAAAACATCACGCCTGAATTTCGCGCCAAAGTGGCTGAAGACAGCATTGTGCTGGCGGCGGCAAAGAAAGTCATTGCCGCTGGCTTTTTCAACGATGCTACAGCGTTCCAAGCTCTGATGAATAGCCGCGGGCTTTTTGGCTACTACAAATACACCTCGGTAGATTTTTCAGTAACAATGCGCACTGAAGATGGCACAGGCTCTGGCTATGCAGTGCGTTCATACAGTGATGTCAGCAAATTCAACAGCGCAAAGGCTTCACAAATTGCGATTGACAAAGCCTTGATGTCCCGCAACCCACGCGCCATTGAACCGGGCAAATACACCGTGATTCTCGAGCCTGCAGCACTGCTCAGCACCGTCGATGCCAGTCTCTTAGGTGGAATGCTCTTTGCCATGGATGCACGACAAGCCGACGAAGGGCGCAGTTTCTTTTCCAAGAAAGGCGGTGGCAATAAAATTGGCGAGCAAATTGTCGATGAGCGAGTTACCATTTATGCTGACCCGCAGCATCCAGAAATTCCCGCTGCGCCCTTTGCCAGCGACGGTCGCCCCCGTGAAAAAATGATGCTGATTGAAAAAGGTGTGGTCAAGAATCTCTTCTACTCACGCTACTGGGCAGAAAAACAAGGCAAGAAACCCATTCCACCGCCCGGTGGCATTATCATGGAAGGTACCAATGCTTCTATTGAAGACCTCATCAAAGATACCAAGAAAGGCATCTTGGTTACACGCCTGTGGTATATTCGTCCCGTTGACCCGCAAACCTTGCTCTTTACAGGGCTGACGCGTGATGGCACATTCTACATTGAGAATGGCAAAATCAAGTATCCGATTAAAAACTTCCGCTTCAACGAAAGTCCGATTATCATGCTCAACAACTTGGATGCAATTGGAAAGCCTGAGCGTATTGGCAACAGTCTTGTGCCGCCTATTCGCGTGCGTGACTTTACCTTTACCAGTCTATCTGATGCTGTATAACTTGGAATACACACCATGCAGCGACGTGAATTTCTGAAATCTGTAAGCCTCAGCGTAGCAGGTGCTGTGCTGTCGCCGCTGGCCAATTCAGTGGTTTCAGCCTTCGAGCGGCGCCGCAAAGATTTTACCTTCACGCGCTTGCAATACGCATCAGGCAACTGGGATACCGACCAGCGCATGCCCTACAATCTGCTCAACTCACTTATTGAATACACCACCATCGAAGTTGATACGCGTGAAAAAATTGTCGCCCTCGATAGCCCTGCACTCTTTGGCGCGCCATTTTGCTACATGAGCGGACATAAGCTGGTGCAGTTTACGAGCAAAGAGCGCGATAACTTTGAAAAATATGTGCGCAATGGCGGATTCGTGTTCGTCGATGACTGCAATCACGATATTGATGGACTCTTTGCCAAGTCGTTTGAAGCCCAAATGGCAAGCATTTTTGGGCAAGGCGCACTCAAGAAAATTCCAAACTCGCACCCACTCTACTCTGCCTTCTTCAAATTTGAGAACGGTCCGCCAACCACCTCGTTTGAACTCAATGGCTGGGGCGACGACCTTGTGCATGATTACCTCAAAGCCATCGAGATTAACGGGCGCATCGGAGTGCTGTATAGCAATAAGGATTACGGCTGCGAGTGGGATTATGACTTTCGCAACAAACGCTGGCTGGCTGAAGACAACACCAAATTTGGCGTCAATATTATCCTTTACGCCATGACCGCATAGGCTTTACACGCATGAGCTATCGCACAGACCTTACCGCAGCCGACATTGATAGGCTTTTGGAAAAACTTGCTACGCTGCGCGCTGAAATTCAGAAAGTGATTGTCGGGCAGCATGAGGCAATCGAGCAACTGCTGACGGCGTTTATTGCTGGCGGACACTGTCTTTTGGAAGGCGTGCCCGGACTGGCGAAAACGCTCATGATTCGCACGCTTGCTGATGCCGTGGCACTACAATTTCGCCGCATCCAATTTACGCCCGACCTTATGCCAAGCGACATCATCGGCACCGAAATTTTAGAGGAAGACCATACCACAGGCAAACGCTTCTTCAAATTCAACAAAGGTGCAATTTTTTCTAACATTGTCTTAGCTGATGAAATCAATCGCACGCCGCCAAAAACACAAGCCGCATTGCTTGAAGCCATGCAAGAATTTGCCGTCACACAAGGCGGTATCACCTACCCACTGGATAGACCGTTTTTCGTTTTAGCCACGCAAAACCCTATTGAACAAGCTGGCACATATCCATTGCCTGAAGCCCAACTCGATAGGTTTCTGCTCTACATCAAAATTGGTTATCCTACAGAAGCGGAAGAAATTGAGGTGCTGCTGAACACCACCGGCAGTAAGAAATATCAAGTGCAAGCGGTTATCGGCGCTGAAGAGATTTTGCATTTACAAAAAATCGTGCGCGAGGTGGTCATTAGCGAATCTCTGGTTCGTTATGTGGTGCAATTGGTGCGCAGCACTCGTCCAGCCAGTTCAAGTCTTGCTTTTGTCAAAGATTGGGTCAGTTGGGGTGCAGGTCCGCGTGCAGGTCAAGCCATGATTTTGACCGCCAAAGCACGAGCCTTGTTGCATGGACGTTTTGCCGTAACGCTCGATGACCTACGCGCTATGGCATTTCCAGTGCTGCGGCATCGCATCATTGTCAATTTCAAAGCAGAAGCCGAGCAGATTACATCCGATATTGTTACCAAAGAACTACTTGAGAAATTGCCTGAACCAAAAAGTCCGCTGGCTTAACGAGCGCTATCTTGATTCGTTCCAGTTCAAACCGTTTGACTGATGTCAGTTACGTCGTATCGCTTCATTGACCCACATGTCTTGGCATCGCTTGCCAACTTGCAACTTGTTGCTAAAACTGTTGTCGATGGATTTATGTTGGGGTTGCATCAGAGTCCGAAGTCAGGCGTGGGTTTAGAGTTTAGTCAGTATCGGAGTTACCAGCCCGGCGATGACTTGCGGCGTGTAGATTGGAAAATGTATGCCCGTTCCGATAAGTTCTTCGTGCGTGAATCGGAAGTGGAAACCAGCGTAACGGTTCGCTTTGTGTTAGATGCCAGTGCATCGATGAATCACACAGAGAATCGCCTGTCAAAATTTGATTATGCACGTTTTCTGATTGCCTCGCTTGCCTACTTGGCTTACCGTCAAGGCGATGCAATTGCGCTGCATGCGCTAAGCGATGAGATTGCACTGAATCTTGAACCCAGTCGGCATCACCGTCATCTTCACCGTGTGCTCAGTGCATTGCAGACTTTGCAGGCGCGTGGCAAGTGGCAATCGTGGTCGGCGCTTGAGCCAATTTTTACGACTGCTCGTCATCGCGATATGCTGGTGTTCGTCAGCGACATGCACGAACATGGCGAAGAATTGCGCACAGCGTTGGCAAAACTTGCCAGCTTGCGCCATGAGGTCTTGCTCTGTCATCTTGTGGGCGAAATGGAACTTGCTTTGCCGCAGCGCGGTACTGTAGTGTTTGAGGATTTAGAAAGCGGTGAACGGATTGCCGTGGATGCTGATGCGGCGCGTGCAGCATATCAAAGGGCGATGGCAGAGCACATGAAAGGTTTTCAGAATATGCTCCTGATGCAGCACATTGCGTATCACCGCTTTCCGATTCAAGCGCCGCTCGACAGTGCCCTGCGCGAATTTCTTAGAATTCGCAAGAAAGTGGGCTAATTGATTTCTGCAACGACTGATGCACTTACTGCGTTACGCCAGCCGCTTCTTGGCGCTCTAATTCTTCCAGCTCTTCCATTGTAAAAACGCGTGAGCGTGTCAGGAATCGCACGCCGAGCGGAATTTCAAGTGAAAAACTTGCGCCGCGCCCTGGAACGACATCAATGATAAGTTGCGTGTGCTTCCAATACTCAAATTGTTCGCGAGCCATGTAAAATGGGCAGCCAGCTATCTCGCCCAGCTTGACATCATTATCCCCAACGCGATAATCATTCACAGAAAAGCACATCGGGGCAGAGCCATCGCAGCAACCGCCGCTTTGATGAAAGAGCAAATCTCCGTACTCTGCCTTCAAGCGTTGAACGACTTTTTCAGCCTCTGGTGTAATTAAAACGCGCTTGACCATTATCTTATCCTCCAAAAATTATGAGCGACGCCGCAGCATCGCGACGCCGCTCGAAGCCTGTCCTTTTGAGATTAAATGAGATTAGAAGAAGCCGAGTTTGTTCTTGCTGTAAGAAATCAGGATATTCTTGTTTTGGCGATAGTGATTGAGCATCATCAGATGCGTCTCGCGACCGAAGCCTGACTTCTTGTAGCCTCCGAACGGTGCATGAGCTGGATAGGCATGATAGCAATTGACCCACACTCTACCAGCTTGAATGGCACGAGGCACAACATAGGCTTCATGCACATCGCGTGTCCAAACCCCTGCACCCAGACCGTAGATGGTGTCGTTGGCAATTTCAATGGCTTCTTCAACCGTTGTAAATGTAGTGACGGCAACTACTGGCCCGAAGATTTCTTCTTGGAAGATGCGCATCTTGTTGTTGCCGCGCAGAATCGTTGGCTCAATGTAGTAGCCTTTTTCTAAGCCGCTATTAATGTTAGCGCGCTTGCCACCCAGCAGGATTTCTGCACCTTCCTTCTTTGCAATGTCAAAGTAGGAGAGAATCTTTTCCATCTGGTCGTTTGAGGCTTGTGCGCCTATCATGGTCTCTTCATCGAGTGGGTTGCCCTGCTTGATGGCTTTAGTGCGTGTAATCAAGCGCTCAATGAACTTTTCAGCAATGCTCTCTTGAACGAGGATACGAGAGGGGCAAGTGCATACTTCACCTTGGTTGAAGGCAAACATTGTAGCGCCTTCCAAGCACTTATCAAGAAATTCATCGTCGGCGTCCATGACGCTCTTGAAGTAGATGTTGGGCGATTTGCCACCCAGTTCCAGCGTGACTGGCACGATATTGTCAGCCGTGTATTGCAGAATCAAGCGTCCTGTGGTGGTTTCACCTGTGAAGGCAACTTTTGCCACGCGTGGTGAGGAAGCCAACGGCTTACCAGCTTCTGGTCCGAAGCCATTGACCACATTCAAAACGCCTTCAGGCAAAATGTCTTGAATGAGCTCGAGCCAAACCATGATGCTCGTGGGCGTCTGTTCAGCGGGCTTGACAACCGTGCAACAGCCTGCCGCAAGCGCAGGTGCAATCTTCCACGCCGCCATGAGAAGCGGGAAGTTCCAAGGAATGATTTGTCCAACTACACCAATCGGCTCTTTGATGTTGATAGAAAGCGTTGTGGCATCTAGTTCCGCTGCAGTGCCTTCTTCGGCGCGAATGACCCCAGCAAAGTAACGGAAATGATCGACGACAAGCGGCAAATCAGCGTTGAGCGTTTCGCGAATCGGCTTGCCATTATCGACAGTTTCTACTTCGGCAAGATAGACGAGATTTTTCTCGGTGATGTCAGCAATCTTCAAGAGCAAGTTACTGCGCTCTGTGGCAGACGTGCGCGACCATTTCGGGAAGGCTTTGTGTGCCGCATCAAGTGCAAGCTCGATATCCTCTTTGGTCGAGCGCGCTACCTCTGAAATAAACGAGCCATCAATCGGCGAGAAGTTCTCAAAGTATTGCCCTTTGACTGGCGGTGTCCATTTGCCTCCGATGAAATTGTCGTAGCGCGACTTGAACTGTGGGCGCGGGTGAATCTTGCTGGGTTTAACCGCTTCTTCAACAAGCATTGTCATAGGTCTTATTGGAATTTGGTTACTGAAAGACGGTGACTAAAGACTAATAGAAATGTTAGTGTGGCAAATATCATCTCTCCTCTGAAGAAAACATTTCACAATCGTCTCAATTTTGAAACGTCCTAATCGTCTAATGCAATTTTGAAAGCAGTGTTTATATTGCGAAACAATTGCATTATCTTTGCTTTTATCGTCTTCACAAAGCAACAAGGGAGGAGTAGTATGAAGAGAAAGCGCTTGCTCTTGAGAAAGAAGGTCGATACATCGCCAGTGCATCCCGCCTCACAATCTTCCCCACAACTTCTGCGCACCATTGCATACATCCATCAGCACTTGAGTGAACCCCTCTCCATCAGTCAGCTATGCCGACTTTGCTGTATGAGTCGCGCCAATTTTTTCCGTGCATTTAAGCGTGCTACAGGTTTTTCGCCCGTTGCATTCATCAATCATGAACGTGTGCTACGCTCTGCACAATTGCTCTTGCGCGACTTTCACTCCCTAGCAGATGTGTGCTATCAGGTTGGCTTTAACAGTGTAAGCTACTTCATTCGTACTTTCAAAAAGTATTTCGGCATGACGCCCTTGCGCTATCGAGCTGCCGTTATCCTTAGTGCTAAAGCCAGAGTGCATCAGCAGACCTCTAAAGTGTAGCTCTTTTCCCCCTTATCACCCAACCTTTTCAAAGGCAGATTTGTGTGCTTATTGATTCGCCCTTGTCTACTGCAAACTCACTTTGCTTGGCATGACTGTGCATTCAGCACGAAGGAAACTCACTTCACTCTGTTTCACTACTGCCAAAACGTCTCTTCCTTGCAAGAGGCGAGGAACATTTCAACGGTGATGAAACAAGAACAAGATTGCACGCTCATTCCGAGCATGGCCTTCTGTGCCATTTATTCCGAACGATGGTGAGGAATCCATTGTATGGATGCTTCGCTTCGCTCAGCATGACAAGGTGGAGGATAGCAAACCTCACCCTCTGGTCCCTCTCCTTCAACAAGGAGAGGGATGTTTTGGCGAAAGCCAAAACAGGGTGAGGTCGCATGGTCATTGCAAGCATGCCTTTTGTGTCATTTCGAACGATGGTGAGGAATCCAGTGCGATGCGGATGCTTCGCTGACGCTTGGCATACCATGCTCTGAAAAAGTGTGCAGAGCCCCCAAGTCAAGTCGCCCTTGTTAGCTTCAATTCGGGATTCTCTACAATTTTTTTAATATCCTTTTCGGTTTCTCCTTTCACCTCAGTGCGTGCAAAGCAAAAATCTCACTAATTCAAACTTGACTGGATATGCTCTTAGACAACAAAACCCGCATCGCTGAAAACGAACACTACAAAGTGTATGACTTCATCAAAGCCAATACGGAACAGGGCTCGCTTGACATTGT
>PHFL01000064.1 GCA_002794105.1 Candidatus Thermochlorobacter aerophilus
GCACATTTGCGGCAGTTTCAAGAGAGCGCAAAGCATATTGGAGGGCGGCATCATGTTTTTTTTTGCAAAAACAGCGTTCTACTGATTCGCTCTAAGGATTCTGCCACGTAGTTTTGTATCTGCATGTCTTGACGGATTTTCAGCCCTCTCATAAAGTATTCAAGTGCTTTTTCGTAGTTATGTTCATGCAATTCGCTTTCGCCCAGTGCCGTGAGAGCAAGGTCGATGTAGCGTTTATCGCCCAGTTTTTCTGATAGCGCTAATGCTTTTTGTGCATATGGTTTGGCTTCTGCGTAGCGCAAGAGCCGAAGATAACTTGTCGCCACACCCGTCATGGCTGAACAGATAGCATCTTCTACGCCGATTTCTTCCGCTTGCGCAAGTGCTCTGGAGCGATACTGCAATGCCTGTTCATGCTTGCCTTGATTGGCAAAACAATCTCCAATACGAATGAGCGACCACAGTACCCCTTTTTGGTCTTGAATCTCTTCGCGCAGTTTGAGTGCTTTAAGATGGTAGTCAATGGCTAAGTCGTATTTGCCTTGATAGTCGTTGATATTACCCAGACTGTGATAGCACCATGCGATGCCATTTTTGTCCTTGAGTGCCTTGTAGAGCTCGAGTGCGCGCAAGCGACTTTCCATGGCTTTAGGGAAATCGGCGCGGCGTTCATAGACATAACTTATTGCATTATAGGCATGCGCTATGCCGAGCGTGTAGCGTAGGGATTGGGAGAGCGCAAGCATTTCTTGGGCGTAGCGTATCACGCTATCGGGCTCGTTGCGCCAGTAGTAGCGCACCAACCGATAAAGAAGTTCTACGCGTGCTGTATCTTTTGCCTGAGTGAGGGCATGTAGCAGGCTATCGGTCCCGGATTTCACTTGCTCTTGTGCCCATACTTCACACACACTCACACTCAGCAATATGAGCACTGCAGTACCAAGTTTCATTCTCGAACACTTTGTATGACCAAGGACTCAGTTTAATTTAGTAAAAGTGTTTTCGAAGCACATGCTTTGTTTGGTCTTTTGCGAATTTTTTGCTTTAGAGGCTATACTGCAATTTCAATCAACTTTTCAGCGATATGGCACTAACTTACTCTACCATGTTGCCTTTGGGCACGCCTGCTCCTCATTTTACACTGCCAGACGCTGTATCGGGCAGGATGCTCTCACTGTCGGAGCTTAAATCCGATAAAGCCACGCTTATCATGTTCATCTGCAATCACTGTCCATATGTTCAGCATATTCAAGGCGTGCTGGCGCAGGTAGCGAAAACCTACACGGCAAAGGGGGTTTCTTTCATCGCTATCAACTCTAATGATGTTACGGCATATCCTGAAGATTCTCCCGAGAAGATGAGGGAAGTTGCTCTTCAATGGGGATATGTGTTTCCTTATCTCTATGATGAAACCCAAGAGGTCGCTCGTGCTTACGATGCCGCCTGCACTCCTGATTTCTTTCTTTTTGATTCAGCTTTGAAATTAGTCTACCGCGGTCAGTTTGATGATTCACGCCCTGGTAACCGCATTCCAGTCACGGGCAAAGACCTGTGCGCCGCTATGGATGATCTTCTGGCAGGTCGCCCAATATCGGTTGAACAAAAACCTTCAGCAGGATGCAATATCAAGTGGAAAAAATCTCTTGCTTAGGCTTTTGCGCTACGACAGTTGCGGCACCATAGGTAGAACTTTTTCGAAAATTCTTGCCTCGACAAATATGTTGAACAGTTCTCCATCGATTTTTCCACTTTTTACCTCATAGTGAAGAATATCCAAGGCTTTTTCCACTGGCACTGCAGGTTTGTAGGGGCGGTCTTGTGCAGTTAGCGCATCATAGATGTCTGAGATGGTCATCATTCGGGCTTGTAGCGGAATTGCTTCTGCTTTGATTTTGCGTGGGTAGCCTGAACCGTCGAGTTTTTCGTGATGAGCATAAGCAATTTCGGGCACGCGTCGCAGGTCATTTGTCCAAGGAATGTTTTTCAGAAAATTGAAGGTATGCGTTACATGCGATTCAATTTCGCGCCGCTCATGTTCATCGAGACTTCCTTTTGAAATTGCTAATCGACTGGCTTCACTTTCTGAAAGATACGGATAGACTTCATCTTCACTGTAGATAAAGACTTTGGATTGAATTTCTTTCAATTTTCCAAATCCTTCCGAGCGCAAGACTGTCGGTTCATTTGCCTTGATGATAAATTCTAGGAAGCTGTCGAGTTCAGCTAATTTTTCTGCCATCTCTTGGTCTAAGCGTCGGAGTTGTGGTTCCACTTCAGCACGGGTGCGTTCTAGAAGGTAGAATAGCTTTTGCTTAGTGTATTTGAGTTCGATAGCTTTTCTGATGAGTGCATATCGCTCTTTGATAGCGCGCATTTCATGGTCGTACAATTTTTTGGCTTTCACCAACACATGCTCTCGCACACCAATTTTGCCAAAGTCGTGTAGCAGCGACGCATAGCGAATTTCTTCAAGATCGCGCTTGGAAAACTTGACATCTTTATAGATACCTGTCTCCATTCGGTCGACGGCTTCGGCAAGACCAATGGTTAAGATGGCAACACGCTCTGAATGTCCAGACGTGGTAGGGTCTCTTGCTTCAATGGCTGTGATGGATGCTCGGATAAACCCTTCGAACAGGTTTCTAATGCTGTCGTAGAGCAATCGGTTTTCATATGCCACGGCGGCTTGTGAGGCTAAGGCGTAGATAAATGATTCATCTTTTCGCGTAAAGGGAATGATGTAGTCTATGGCTTCTTGTGGGTCAGGCAATACGACACGAAAGTCAGGTTTCTTATTGATAAGCTGAATTACACCGATAGTTTCTTTATCACGGTTCAGCATTGGGACGGTGAGCATGGACTTTGTACGGTAGTTGATAGAGAGGTCAAAAGCTCGACCGCCAAAGCTGTATGGAGCATGGTCAGGCAGATGATATACGTCTGGAATGTTTAGTGGCTCACCCGAAATTGCTGCGTAACCGACAATGCTATTGGGCGTAATCGGCATTGTCCATTCCTTAAATGGCACTTCACGGCTGATATTTTGCGCTAATTTGAAACGCAATTGTTTATTAGCAAAGTAGTTATCGCGGTTGAATTCTATGCCTGGTATTTCTTCTATGATGTATAAGCTCCCAGCATCTGCACCAGTAATTTCCATGCTAATCGAGAGAATCATTTCCAAGAGGCGTGTAATATCCTGCTCGCTCGATAGAGCAATGCCAATATCCTTGAGCTTTTCTAATTCTTCACGCTGCTCTGAGAGCTCTCGGCGTAAGAGCCTTTGACGTTCTTGCTCTTGAAAATGAGCTTGGGTGCGCTGCAAAAGCAACTCGAAGCGTAGCGAACTAATTGGAATTTCCAGTACATCAATCAAATGATGCCTGTAGACCAGTGTTCCAAAATCTCCGAAGGCTTCAAATTCCTCAGGCAATCCTACCGCTGCCAGCGCAAACATTTTAGCCAAACTCGCTGGGATAATTTCCTTGATGCGATGCAGTGTAGTGATATCTACCAGCATCAGAATAGGGGTCAGATGAAACGATGTGCCCAGTGTCTTAAGATGCTGTTCAGATTGTCGGGGAGAAAAATACTCAAATGCATAATGCATCTTTTTTAAGCCATCTTGTATGGCTTCCGTAGGCAGCCCCACTCGATCGAAGATTAAGATTTTTCTTGCATCCATATATCTCTATCAGCTGGATGTGATTCATACACGGCAAAATACAACTTTCTGTGCTTAGAGAATTTTTTATTTCTTGAAGACGTTTTGCTACTGCAGCATCTGCTTTATAAAGTATGAAGTGTCAGTCGCCTGTCAGGAGGAAAGAATTGCGCTTCTTTTCCTATCTGCTTTCTGGGTCAGCGCTGTTTAATTTTGTTTCCGCCCTTGCGCTACTTTACAGTGCAACCGACGGCTTTAGCACAAGCCTGCCTCATACGCGCGAAGGCTCATCGGTCATTGCTGCCACTTTTGCCTCCGCTCTACTGGTTGCGGCAAACTTCGTCTATCAGCTTGTCCTACGCATGAATATCACTTTCTCTTCTGTGATGCTTATTGCATTTGTCATCAGCGAAGTATTCTTTTCACTTTTTCTGTGGAGTTTGCACTAACTTCCTTTGCTAACCTGCCTTGTAGCCTTCCTAGCTTTCAAAAAAGGCTTTCATCTTTTGGTATGCTGCGCGTTTGCCTAATAGTGTGTGCATCAGCTGAAGCATAGCGCTTGCGCCTTGTGCAAAATAAATTGGGCGTGATGACACAATGTTAGTGTAATACACAGCGGGTATGCCCAATTCTTTGACATAGCTATCGAGCGATGTAGTGCCAATGACCAAATCAGGTTTGTATTGCAGGACGGCGCGACGGTCTTCTTCAAGGTATTTGCGGTAGCGCAAGTCTGTGCCCAGCATGGTGAGCAGTTTGTGGTCGTCATCGCCTAATGTTGTATGTGCAATTGAGGTTGAGGCATAAGGCACATTTGCTCCGGCTTCCAGCAACAGGCGCACCAATGGAAATTCATTGCCTTCGTAACCTGCCACGATAATTGTTGCATTTAATCGGTTTGCTTCAATTGCAGCTTTGACCTTAGCTTTTTCTTCTTGAGCGACTTCTTCCACTACCGCTTCATTTAAGTGAAGCGCCTCACCAACGCTTTTTATCCATCTGTAAGTGGATTGCGCCCCAACAGGGTTACCTGAAATGACCCGTAGCCCACGGGTTCTAAAAAACTCTTCAGTTCGTTCATAGAAGGGGTGCAGCACCGCTACGGCACTTGCGCTACCAGACTCGACAAAGTCATCAATATGCTGAGAAGGCAGTGTAATGACGGACTCTACACCGATGCGCTCCAAGACCGCACCAATTGCCATAGCATCAAGCGGGAAAATTTCACCAACGATGACAATGGATTTTTCACGCTTTTGCGAAAAGTTTGCCAAGCGTTTGAGCAAGGCTTCTAACGCAATATCTTTTGCTTCAGGATGCGATTTAATAAGGTAAGCGGGCAGGCGCACCAGCACCACTTCGGCGTTGCCAACTTTCTTAGGCAAAAGCTCTTCTGCTAAGCCTGCTGTCTCCGCTACACATAGGCTAACGACAGGTATCAAACGAACTGTTGGGTCTTTGGCGATTTCTTCAATAGTTGCACGCACATCGTTGATAATACTCCCGCTAGCTAATTGTGTCGACATCAGTTCAGGCGAAACAATAGACTTGCGTGCTGCATAGAAATGCGTTACAAATGTTAGCCCATACATGCAGCCTTTGTCGGTTGCCATACAGACCTGTGCTCCATCAATGCGAGTTACAACACGCAAGCCCCCAAAGGCTGGGCACATGGTTTGTGGATGTAAGTTATTCTCATCACTTTTTTCGTCTCGGTTAGCTTCACTTTCTCGTAGCAGCGTAAAGAGGTGAGAGAATTGGTCATCATTTGACGGAGTCAGATTTGTGCTCTGTGTCATAACTACTTCTCCTTTTTATTTTGCTCAGGCTGGCAGAAAGGTTGTTGCAGATTTTCTCACTGAACTTTATCAAGAAACGCACCTTTAGGCAAGTATGCTGTGTATTGCTTAATTGCTTTTAGGGCGTCTTGTTGCTGTGCAAATTGTCCTATTCGGACTCGGTAGCGCTGCTCGCCATTGACAATGCGTGGTTTGACACTAACACTAAACCCTTTTTGAGCAAATACTTTGGCGACTTCTAAGGCTTCTGCTTCATTTGGGCGAGAGGCTACTACGATACACCATCCTCCTTTGGCTTCCACAACTGGCGTTGACAACTCTGGTGGCAAGTCGACTATGATGTCGCTGGGTCTCGCCCGTGTTGCACTTGGTGCTGCATCTTTTGGGTTTGTCGGAGTTGGGAATGTCAGTTTTGTACCGTCAGGCTTGTTTGCTTTTGGATTTTCTGTGCTTTCGCTCTGTTTTGCTGTTTGCTGCTTTTCTTTACCGCTTGCTTGAGAGAGTAGCTCAGTATCTTGTTCAGCAACGGTTTTTTTAGCTTCTGTTGTGGTTGCCGCTGGGCTCTTTGACGCTGTGCTCGAGGTAGGAAATGTCCGCAAACTTTGCGACACCAAGAAAAACACCGCGATGATTGCTACTACGCTTATGCCTACAATAATTAGCGTGATAACTGTTGCTTTGCTAATGCCTTTTCGTGGCACCTTCGGAGGCGGCGCTGGTGTCTGCGATGGAGTGGGTTCCGAAGCTACAGCAGATGGCGTTGCACTGTCTGCAGTTGATTTCTGCGTATTGCTCGATAGGATTTTGTCAATTTCTTCGCTGTAAATTGGAATTGGTGGCTGAAATTTTTTCTTCTTGGGCTTGGGGCGTTTTATGTTCAAGTCTGCCAGTAGCCCCGATTGTTCAATGAAGATTTTATTCTCGTCTTGTTGCGGCAGTACCTCGCTGTCTAAGCCAAAGTCTGAAGGGTTCAACTCGACACGCTGAACTGGTGGGACTGGCGAAACAAGTTGTGCCGTTGTGGTAGAAGATTCCGTCTCCACGGCTGGCAAGTCTGCACTTGATGCACTAGCAGTCTGCGATTCTTGCTTGGTTAATGCAGGCTGCTCAGATGCTATCTGATTAGGCCATTTTTCCGAAAGCGATATGGCTACAAGTTCCTGATATGGCTTATTGAGCAAATCCAGTAGCCATTCTGACGGCTGAATCGTGAGGTCTTTGCCCACAAGTGTCAGCACTCCTAACGGCTCAAGCTCCAATTGCCCTTTGAATTCTAAGGTCTTTTGCACTGCAGTTGCAAATCCCATGGCGAACTTTTCAGCCATTTCGTCGTCTAGCCCTAGTGTGTCGAGGGCTTCATCGTAGAGCAATCCGCCACTGCTGTCATCTGACTCGGGGAGAATCTCAACGGTGCAGCGCGGTGGTAGTAACCACATCTCGCCGTTTTGCTCTGCTGGGCGCGATGCAACATGAGCTTTTCGAAGCATTCCGATGCCCGGCAAATGCACTGAGCCTGAGAGAAGCAATTCTTCACATGCACGATACACTATTACCTGTAGCCATTCGTGGATTTTGGTCTCGGGTACAGCTAAAGCTGGTGCCAACGATTTGGAAATCACACTTAATGTTGAAGACATGTCGTCCAATTTTTCTTGAATGATACTGCAATATGCTAACTTAGCCAAACCGTTTTATCCATACAACCCTGACGACCATGTTAGATATTCAGACCTTTTCAGTGAGCGAGCTTACATCGCTCATCAAGACGATACTGGAAACTGGCGTTGGTTATGTGCGACTGCGCGGCGAGGTATCGAATTTCAAACGTCACAGTTCCGGACATTTTTATTTTACACTCAAAGATACTGAGGCGCAAATTAGTGCGGTGATGTGGCGCCCTTATGCCGACAGGCTATCGTTCAACATCAAGGATGGTCTTGAACTTCTTGTGGAGGGGGATTTACAGGTCTATGCCCCACACGGCAAATATCAAATTGTTTGTTACACCGCCAGACCAGTTGGCGAGGGTTATCTTCAGCAAGAGTTTCTTCGTCTGTATGAGAAACTGCGGGCTCAAGGGCTATTTGATGAAACGCTGAAGCGCCCCTTGCCACGCTATCCTGAGCGCATTGGTATTATTACCTCTTCCACAGGTGCTGTTATTGAGGATATCAAAAAGATTTTAGCGCGCCGCTATCCTGCTGCTCAATTGATACTCTATCCTGCCAGAGTGCAAGGTGAAGGAGCTGTAGAAGAGCTCATTGCTGGTGTTCAGTGCTTTAATCGCTTGCAACCGCGTCCCGATGTTCTGATTTTGGCGCGTGGCGGCGGCTCTATTGAAGACCTTTGGCCCTTCAACAGTGAGGCGCTTGCGTATGCAATTCGTGACTCACAAATTCCAGTTGTCAGCGCTGTGGGACATGAGACGGACTTTACGATTGCTGACCATGCCGCCGATGTCCGAGCTAGCACGCCGTCTATGGCAGCAGAAATCGTCGCTCCACTTGCCCAGCAAGTTTTAGAAGACATAGAGGCAATAATGCAATCGCTTCGCACCACGCTTCAGACCAACATCCAGCAGCACTTGGCGCACATACATTCTATCGTCAATAGTTATGCATTCAATCGCCCCAAGCGTGAGCTTGCTACGCTAGTGCAGCGCCTTGATTATGCTGAAGAGCGTCTGGTGCACAGCATCACGGAGCGTGTGCGCACTTACCAAACTTTGCTTGAGCATGCCGCACAGCGTCTGTCAGCGTTAGGGCACGAGAACATTTTGAAGCGTGGGTACATCCTTGCCTTCAAGCACGGGCGTGTCATCAGCTCTGCTCAAGCAGCGCAGCCGGGCGATGAACTGATTCTACATTTTCATGATGGCGTGCGGCATGTCCGAGTTGAGCGATGACAACTTGCTTGCCCCCACTTTCTTTTGCCTACCTTTGCGCTCAGTAGGTTTTGCGGAGTTTGGCTATCTCACGCACTTTTGCTAAGGCTTCCTCCAAAGAGTGCGAATCGCCTTGCGAGAGCGGCAATGACTCTGGCACTCCTTTGTATATGCGCGTATTGAGCTGTGGTGCACTGATGATTTCTTGATGACGTGAAATCGCCAGTTCAATTGTGGTCTTGAGCAGCTCGCGCTGCATGGGCTTGACCAAATAGCGAAATACTTGCGCTTCATTGATGAGTCGAACAGCAATGCTCGCATCACGGCTATCGCTCAAGAGAATCGTGACCACATCGGGTTTTTCGTTGGCAACCGCCACAAGAAAATCAGCAGCACTTATATCTGGAAGATTCACTTCAGAAATCAAGACCGAGATGGGCTTTGTTTTCAAAATTGTAAATGCCTGTGCGGCGTTTTCGGCAGTATGCACATCGTATTTATCGCCTAGTACGTTTCTGTAGGCTTGCAGGTTTGTAGGTTTGGGGTCGACAAACAGTATGCTATCTTTCGTAGAGACAGGTACCTGATTTACGCCCAGCGCATTTAGCAAACCTACTGATGCACTCGTGCTGCTTACTTTCGGTTTAGGCATTGTCTTCAGTCGGTCTGCATACTGACCTGCTAATGCAATAGTCTCCTTGAACTTGCTGCTTTGCCATGGCTTATTGATGTAACGGAAAATCTCTCCTACATTGACAGAATCAATGATAGCGTCCAAGTCCGAGTAGCCAGTCAGCAGAATGCGTACGGTGTTTGGACTAATTTTCTTGACTTCACGCAACAGCTCTACGCCTAACATGCCGGGCATGCGCTGGTCACTGACAATGATGTCTATGCTTTCCCCACGCTTGAAGATGTCTAAAGCTTCAAACCCGCTATACGCCGTGTATACCTTATGGTCATCGAAGAGGAGGCTTAGCGATTGCACGATATTGGGCTCATCATCCACAAAAAGAATTGAGTGCGACATACTTCATTTCCTCGTTTAAGGTTATCAAAGACATTTTCTGGATACAGTATGTGTTTTTCTGCATACACTTGCTCAAAACTAATGCCAAAAAAAGCCTATCCACTTTTTTGGCGAATTTTAGCAATTGCCTTGGATAGTTATGTTAACAACTTAATCAACGTGGAGATTTTTCTTACACTTTTTCGCCTTTTGCCGACGGGCTATTTCAGCTTCTATTAGGCGCTGCTCACGGCTGACATAGCCACTTAAGGCTGAATTTTCCTCGGCACGGCGTAGCAAGTATGGGATGACCTTACGCACGGCACCATATGGCACATACTTGGCAACATTAAATCCGTGTGCAGCCAGCGTATAGGAAATGTGGTCGCCCATTCCATACAGTTGTGAGAAATATACATTGGGGTGAGCTGGGGTCTCCAAGGCATTGGCAAGTTTTAGGCTACTTTCTTCATTGTGTGTGCCTGCACAAAAAGCAATGCGGTCTAAATGCGCCAAGCAAAACTCAATTGCGGCATTATAGTCTTTGTCAGTATCAGCTTTGGTAGGATGAATAGGTGAAGGGTAGCCTAACTTTGCGGCACGTGCCCGTTCTTTTTCCATGTATGCGCCGCGCACCAATTTTACGCCTAAGTAGAACCCTTCTGCTTCAGCCTCAGCGTAGCAGGCTTTCAGGTATGCCAGCCGGTCGCGTCGGTAGAGTTGAATTGTGTTGAAGACAATTGCGCGCTGCCGATTATGCTGACGCATTGCTTTCATTGCTAATTCATCAATTGCCGCTTGAATCCATGACTCTTCGGCGTCAATCATCACAGGGACTGCTGCTTGTTCAGCGGCGGTAGTAATGCGTGCCACTCGAGCCTGCACCCGTTGCCACTCGGCTTCTTCTTCACTTGTTAGCACCTTTCTGGCGCTGACTTTCTCGAGCAACTCAAAGCGCGCCAGACCTGTTACTTTGAAGACCGCAAAAGGAATTGCTGGATTGGCTTTTGCTTGCGCAATGTTCTGTAACACGGTTTGGGTAACCTGCTCAAATCCCTCTTCCGTGGATTCGCCCTCGACAGCGTAGTCCAAAATGGTTTTGATGTTTGCTTGAGCCAGCCGGGCAATTGTTGCTTGACACTCTTCTAAGGTTTGTCCGCCACAGAATTGGCGAAATAGTGTTGCTTTGACAATAGGCTCGACGGGAAGATGCCACCGCATCGCCAGACGAAGCGCCGCACTGCCCCAACGATTAAGCGTGGGGCTGTTCATCAGCCGAAACAGCCACCACATCTGACGCAACCTCCGATTGCTATGATGCTTGAAGGCTGATTCGGTTTCGTCAAAATTTTTTAGGCGAATGCTCTGACCTTTGGTAGGATAAGGCGGAACAGACGATGAAATAGCAGTTGCTTCGGGCATTAGTACTTCTTGGATTTATCAAAAGCCATTTGCTACAAAGTTAAAATTCAGACTTGGCTTTGCAACGCTCGTTTTCGCGTCAGCGCCTCAATCAACACCTTCGATACTTCATTTGCTGGCGAGAGACTACCAAGTTTGGAGCGTGCTGCTAGTAAGCGGTTGCGAATCTCCTGCATCTTAGCTTTATCGCTTAGCAACGCTTTTGCCGTCTGATAGATGGTCTCTGGGTTGACGGCATCTTGTAACAGCTCTGGCACTAACTTCTTTTCGCCTGCTAAGCCTTCGGTAATGATGTTCGATAGCGCAATTTTCTTAATCTTGACCAAGCGTTTGCCAATTTCGTAGTTGAGTCGGGCGGTTTTGTAATGCACTACCATTGGCGTTCCGAAGACGAGCGTTTCCAAGGTTGCTGTGCCTGAGGCAACCAGCACAAGGTCGCTATATGCCATGGTTTGATATGCGTTTGCAAAGAGCGGCGTAGTTGGCGCAGATGCAAGAATGCGATGATAGAGCGCTGGGTCAACGGTTGTAGCAGTGCCCAAGATAGACTTCAAGCCAAATTCTTTTTCCAAGCGAGCGGCTGCTTCCAGCATCGGTGGGAGCATCTCTATCACTTCACTTTTTCGGCTACCAGGCAAAAGTCCCAAGAAGCGCTGCGCCCCGTCCAGCCCATGCTGCGCACTGAAAACAGGCTTTGGTAGCAAGGCGTGCGATGCAATTTCCTCAATAATCGGATGCCCCACAAACTGCGCCTCAATACCATGCTTGCGAAAAAACTCTACCTCGAACTCAAATACAACCAGCAATCGCCAAACATATTTTCGAATTTGTTCAACACGGTTTTCTTTCCATGCCCACACTTGTGGAGCAATGTAGTAGATGACAGGTATGCCTTGTGCAGTCAAAAATTTCGCTAACCGCAGATTTATTCCCGGATAGTCAATCAGTAGTGCTGCATCAGGCTTTTCGTGCACGATAGCAGCCTTCAGCTCATGGAGCATGCGGCGTAGAAAGTTGAAATGCTTTATGACATCAAGAAAGCCAACAATGCCAACTTCATCCGCATCATAGAGCTGGTGCATGCCCAGCTCTGCCAAATGCCTGCCGCCAACTCCGAAGATACGCAAGTGAGGCAATGCTTTTAGGGTTTGGCGTATGACAAACGCGCCATGTAGGTCTGCCGAAGCCTCACCTGCCACTAAGAACAATTTAGGCGCTGCTGTGTCTGCGTCAGTAGAGCTTCGTTTTGTCGTCAATTCGTCTATGCCGATAGGTTAAAGAGAAGTGACTACATCGTTCCATGCTTTTTAGCCAGGCATGTTCAGCGCTGGCTACATCATCACCTTGCACCCATTTTGCCTTGAGTGGGCACTATGTGCTACACTTGAAACGCTTTGTTGTAATTTCGCAAAAAAATTTGGCGCTTCAATTTACCTAAGCATGATACTTTCCGTTGTTATCGTTAGCTACAATGTTAAGACTTTTTTAGAGCAATGCTTGCGCTCCGTGTTGAAAGCAGCTGAAGGTATTGAATCAGAAATTTTCGTCGTCGATAACAACTCGGTCGATGGCACTGAAGCCATGCTCATGGCGAAATTTTCATGCTTACCAAATGTACATCTTATTTTCAATCGAGAAAATCTTGGTTTTAGCAAAGCTAACAATCAAGCTTTGCGGCGCTGTCGTGGTCGATATGTGTTGGTGCTTAATCCTGACACGCTGGTGCAGGAAGATACCTTTCGCAAAATGATTGCTTTTATGGAGCAAGACCCTACGATTGGCGCTGCAGGTTGTAAGCTACTCAATGCCGATGGGTCGTTTCAGCTCTCGTGTCGGCGCAGTTTTCCCACACCTGAGGTTTCATTTTACAAAATCATTGGTCTTTCTGCGCTCTTCCCACAGAGTCGCCGCTTTGCTCGGTATAACCTTACTTATTTGCCAATTGATGCCACATATGAAGTTGATGCCCTGATGGGCGCTTTCATGTTCATTCGGCGAGAGGTGCTCGAGCAAGTCGGCTTGTTTGATGAATCATTTTTCATGTATGGCGAAGACTTGGACTTATGCTATCGCATCAAGCAAGCTGGCTGGAAAATTTACTACTATCATGAGACGCAAATCATTCACTACAAAGGTGAGAGCACAAAGAAGGAAAGTTTTAACTATGTGATACGCTTCTATGAAGCCATGCTCATTTTTGTGCGCAAACACTACCGCTTGCGCTACTCTCGGCTCTTTGAAGCCATTTTGGTTTTAGGAATTTACCTGCGTGCATCGCTGGCTTTTCTGCGTCGCTTGCTCATGCGACTTGGTGTGCCGCTCCTAGACCTTGTGCTTATCGTGCTTTCCATTTTTGTTGGTTTTCGCTACAAGTTTTCGGTTTATCCTACCGAGTTTTTAAGCATTGTGCTGCCAGCTTATACAGCCGTTTGGGTTACTTTGCTTGTTGCATTTGGGCAATATCGCGCGGCACGTCAGTATTCGCTAAAGACGCTTGCACTTGCGCTGTGCATTGGATTTTTAATTAACGCTTCGCTGACCTTTTTCTTCAAGCAGTATGCTTTTTCAAGAGTTGGGCTCAGTGCATCGTTTGTATGTGCTTTGCTCTTTCTCGGTGGTTGGCGTGTGCTTTGGCGTGCGTTCGCACTTAAGGCATTTAGCGGGACTCTTGCTTGCCGACGCCGCTTAGCTGTTGTGGGCACAGGTCCTGCTGCTATTGATGTTGCCACAAAATTGCAAGCCAATATTTCCAAAAACTATGACTTTGTCGGCTATATCAGCACGGGCAATGGTGTTGCAAATGAACAAACCTTAGGTCGTCTTGAAAACATTGTCGACATCGTACGCATCAACCGCATTGATGAGTTGGTCTTTGTCTCTTCGGAGGTTAGCAACATGGGTGCACTGACAGCAATTTCCAAGTGCAGTCGCATGCCTGTGGCTTGCCGCATTGCGCCCAGCGGATTGGATGTCATGATTAGCTCAGGCTCTATTGAGGATTTTTCTAACACTATTGCATTGGTTGATGTCGAGCTTGCCCTTTCACAGCCTGCACGCCAAATTTCCAAACGCATTTTTGATGTATTGCTCTGTCCGCTTGTGCTACTTGTCTTGCTTGTTCGGCGCACCAAACCGCTCTCTGAAGTCTGGCAGGTGCTGCGTGGCAAAAAAACATGGGTCGGGGTTAGTGCGCTGCATTCCAAGTCAAGTGGCGTATATGCGTGGCGTACTGGCGTATGGAGCTTGGCTGAACTCCAGCATGCTACGACTCCTGCTCAATGCGAGCGAGCTGATTTGTTTTATGCCAAAAATTCTTCTTTAGGTCTAGACACCGAAATTCTCTTCAAGTCACTCTTCTCTAAAAGCCACTCACGATATATGTTATGATAAGACGCGGGCGTAGCGAATCTGCCGCCAGATTGCCAAAGAAACGGATTGGCGAAATGCTACCAGCCTCAGTTGCTGGAATAGATAGACTGACGGTGCGCAGGAGAAATCCAAAATTCGATGCAGGTCGGTTTGCCCACTCTTGCACATTGCCTGTTACAATCGCGCTATACTGACTGCGGTTGGTGACCACCATCCGCTGCTCAGGTAAGCTCGTGTTGGTACGCCGGTCAGCAGTTGCCAAAGATACACCAACTTGATAGTCATTTGCGTCAATCGGGGTGTAGAGCGTATCGCGATGGAGTATAAGTTCGGCGCGTGTGATTATCGTACCAGGGCGCAGCATCGGTAAATTGAACCGCAACACTGCACGCGCACCAATTGTAGGACTTAGAAAAATTCCTGTTTGGTCGAAATTCACAAAGTTCTTACTGCCTGTGTAGCCTGCATCATAGACATTCATAAGTACTGAGCGGCGTTCAATGCCAGTAGGGGTACGCAAATCGAATGTGAGGCGCAAGAAGGTTAGCAGTCCGTTCAGCGTGATGACGGCATTGCCACGCTTTGGCACGAAGGAGAGGGTCAGTGTAGTACTATCTTCCAAGAATTTCTGACCGCGTCGTGCTGCTGCCAAGAGTGAATCGCCATACCAGCGTGGCAATGGGGTTTCGGTTGCCAGTGAATCGCCTTTTAACCAGCGAATTTCTGCCAGTCGCTCTTGCTCGATAAATGGGGTATTGCTAAGCAAGTTCTCTCCTTTCCAGATTGTTGGGGAACGGAAGACCTCGACTTCGAGTGGTGCAAGCGACGGCAATGTATCGGCTTGTGCGCGCACTTGACGTGTAATCAGGCTGACTTCAAGCACACGCAAAATTGCACCAGGGCGCCCGTTGAAGCTCGAATCCAACCGACTTAGTGGATAGGAAAACTTTACGCGCCCAATTGCTCGCAATTCCTTGCCGTCTGGCAGTTGCCTGATGCCGACTATTATGGTGGGCAGCGATGCTGTGCTCCCTGTTGCAACGGAATCAAACTGAAAGTTTTCAAAGCTGGCGCTGTCGGTGTTGAGCGTCAGCAATTGGTTTGGTCGCAAAAAGCGTGTATCTGTGCCTACAATATCTAAGTTTTCGTCGCCACATGCTACAATGCTTACCGTCAATAGCACAATTCCAAGTATGCGGTAGCCTCTCATGCTTTGAGCTTAAATTTTTTGAGCAACCACATAGATGTCGAGCGCATGCTCCAGCGGTTGGCGCTCTAAGTAGAAATCTTCTACTGTAATGTCGGTGGTGTGCTCTACTTGCTCTTTTAGTGTTTGGCGCATGATGTGCGTGATAATGTTGTAAGGTGTTGCAATGATTGCTGCTGGCAAAATTTTGTGGATACCGAAAATATCCCAGCGCATGATATTTCGCACCCATTCTGCATTTTTTTGGTAGTAGGCTTCTACTTTGTCATTGCCACACAATCCAAACAGCTCGAAGTGATGAAAAATTGTCGCCAATTCCGAGTGCATCTCTTCGAAGGTGTATTCATGGACATGGAATGGGTTGCGTGCCAGTGTCCGCTTCACATTCGGTGTAGTCAGTAGCAGCACCCCTTTTGGCTTAAGGACACGAAAGGCTTCTTTGAGAAACTCCTGCCGCAAGGTCAGGTGCTCAATAAATTGAAATGCGGTGATGACTTCCACGCTATCGGTCTCGAGAGGAAGCGGTGGAACTTTTGCTTGCACAAAGCTCACGTTTGCAAGGTTGCGATACTGCCCACGATTGGCTTCTATAGTAGCTTTGTCATAATCCAGACCTATAACTTCGCGTGCATCTTGAGCCATCAATGCCGTGCCATAACCGTTGCCACAGCCAATATCTAACACCGATTTACCTTGGATGTATTGACGGGCAAATTCGTAGGCATACATGCAGCGTTGGTGCGTGACGTTATTGACATCACTTTTTGCCGCACGTTCATATTGCCGCATAATCGCTTCAGTATGCATCGGACTTGGCTGAGTATTTTTTAGGTTAAAGTGTTTTCACCTCTTCTTCTACAGGCGCTTGCTGCCTAAGAATGTAGGTCATGATTGCTTCGTGAATATGACGAGCGACTTTGTAGGGCATGGTATTTTTTTTCTTGCACTGTTCTAATTCGCCGTATCCTGTCATGACCAAAATTGGGCGAAGTCCAGCACGCAAGCCGCACTCGATATCGATTTGCTTATCTCCGATTAGGTACGATTGGCTGCGGTCAAGATAGAAACCTTGTGCAGCAAGGTCGCTGGCTGCTTGTTCAATCATTCCGATGTTTGGTTTGCGCCACGATTGTAAGTGGTCGTAGCGTGGGTTGGGGTGGTCTGGATGTGTAGGAGCGTAGTAGCATGCATCAAGGCTTGCACCACTTTCTTGCAGGCGGTCTTGAATGTAGCGATGAATTTCTTGCACACGCTCTTCTGTTACGATACCTTTTACAATACCTGCTTGGTTTGTAACCAAGACCAGCTTATAGCCTGCTTTTTTGGCTGCCACCAGTGCTTCAATTGCACCGGGAACAAATCGTACTTGCTCGATGCTCTTGATGTATCCGCCCAGCTCATCGTAGATAATTGTGCCATCACGGTCTAAGAATATCGCCTTGACAGGCTCCATCGTCGCTGGTGTTGTATTGGGCTTTGTCATTTAAGTTTTTACTTTCCTTCTACCAGTTTGTGATACAGGGCATTGTATTTCTTTGCCGAATTTTCCCATGAGACATCTGTAGACATGCCATTCTGGACAATTTTCACCCATGTCTTTTGGTCTTTGTAAGTATCCAGAGCATCTTTGAGTGCTTTGAGCATGTCGGCGGCAGAGTATTTTTCAAAGACAAAGCCGTTGCCTTTACCATTTTTGAATGGCTTGACCGTGTCGTATAAGCCTCCTGTCGCACGCACGATTGGCACAGTGCCATACTTGAGGCTATACATCTGGTTCATGCCGCATGGCTCATACTTGCTGGGCATGAGGAACATATCGGCACCAGCTTCAATCAAATGTGCCAATTCGTCGTTGAATGAAATTGTGGCACTAAACTTTTCAGGATATTTACTTGCCATTTTGCGGAAGAAATCTTCGTACTCTTTTTCGCCCGTGCCCAACAAGACATACTGCAGGTCCATTGCCATCATCTTTTCGAAGGCTTCAATGATTAAATCAAATCCTTTATGGCTCACCAGACGCGAAATTGAAGCCACAACTGGGGTTTTCTCATTGTAGGGCAGTTTCAGTTTGCGCAGTAGGGCTTTTTTGTTCTCGAGTTTGGAGGCTAAGTCATCGATGTTGTAGTTCTTTTCAATAAACTCATCGGTTTCGGGCGACCAGATATTTTCATCTATGCCATTGAGAATGCCGTAGAGGTCTTTTTTGCGTTTATTGAGAATGCCTTTCATGCCGCAGGCAAGTTCTTCGTCGGTGCGAATTTCTTCGGCATATTTTTCCGAGACGGTTGTGATGGCATCAGCATAGACGATACCGATTTTCATGAAGTTAAAACTATCGTAGAACTCTAAGCCCTCTGGGGTGAATTCAGATTCTGGTAAGCCCGATTTTTGCAATGCGCTCTTGTGGAATGCGCCTTGGTAGGCAATATTGTGAATGGTATAAACCGTTTTGACATTCTTGAAAAAGGGGTCATCTTTGTAGACAAGTTTGAGATAGGCTGGTATCAGCGCGCTCATCCAGTCATTGCAGTGAATCACATCAGGTTTCCAGCCTAATACTTTCAGCGTTTCTAGCACCGAGCGGTTAAAGAAAATAAATCGTTCATCGTTATCTGGATAATCTTTCTTGGTTACGGGATTAACATAGAGCCCATCACGTTTGAAATATCCTTCGTTGTAGAGAAAGTAGGTTTGAATTTTGCTTGAGGGCAAAGCCGTGACCTTGACATTCAAAAGCTCAATTTTATTTCCGATAGGGATAGGGATATCTTTCAACCGTAAGACATCGTGGAGGCGAAACTTGCGGTCGTTGATGACACCGTACTTTGGCATCATAATTCTTGACTCATTGCCGCAGTCTTCTACTGCTTGTGGGAGCGATCCCATCACATCAGCCAATCCGCCCGTTTTAGCAAACGGGACAACCTCGCCCGATACGAAGAGAATTTTTAATTTTTTTGGCATTATATTCGCCTCCCTACTGGTTTAGAATAATAAGTTTCAAAAGTATGCAAAATTAAGGAGAATCACAACGCCCATTGCAGCATATACCTTTTTACAACATTAGAGTTTGCTATGCTTTTTTGCTGATGCTTTTGCTATCGGCATGTGCTACCGAAGTTGCACCGCAAGGCGGTCCAGAAGACCGCACTCCGCCCAAAATCGTCAATATTTACCCTGATTCTGGCACTTTGCGCTTTTCGGACAATCGGATTCGTATTGAGTTTAACAAGTTTATCAATGTTCAATCGTTGCGGTCAGCTTTGTTTTTCTCTCCTGCCATTGAGGATTATGAAGTGTATGGCGCTGGTCGCTCCGCCGAAATTATCATCTATGACACGCTTCAGCCCAACCGCACATACACCTACACTCTTACAAATGAGCTCAAAGACACTCGCGGTAATGCTCTTGAAAAGTCGTACACTTTTGCTTTCTCGACTGGCAACAAAATTGACTCTGGCTTTATTGCTGGTCGGGTATTTGGGCGCAATAATCGCCCAGTCAAAGGCGCATTGGTTTTAGCCTACCTTCTACCTGATACCAACCGCCTCTATGCCGATACGCTTAATCCTGCTTACCAAAAACCTGACTATCTTGCTCAAACTGACTCTGCTGGTAGATTTCAGCTCAATTATCTTGTTGAGGGACAATACCGTTTGATTGCCATCAATGACAAAATTGCTAATCGCCGCTACGATTTTGCTCAAGAAGAATTTGCAGTGCCTTTCCACCCTGTTCGTACGGGCATGACGAATGTGCTGATGCGTTTTGCTCTGGAGCCCGACACGACTGAACTTGAACTTCAAGTTGCCGAAGCGCGTCATGCTCATAGTGTCATTTTGCGCTTCAATCGTGATGTTGCTCCCGACAGCCTCTCTGCCCAACAGTTTGTGATTTTTGATTCCACTGCACAAGCCTTTGTTGCCGTCTATGATTTATATAGCCAAATAGAAGGTCGCCGCGAGCAGATTGTGCTAGTAACAGATTCTTTGATAGAGGGGCATCTTTATGCAGTTCGTGCCTTTGATGTCAAGGACCGATTTGGCTTCTCTGGCGATTCTTTAGTTGCGGTTTTCACAGGAAACAGCACTCCCGATACTTCTACGATTCTTTGGCAACCGACTTTCGCCGATAGTACGAAAAATTTACTTGAACTCTCTGCCCCTTCACCAAAGGGGCGCACTTTACCTTTGCAATTCAGCGGACCAATTAGCCGTTCGTCTTTACCACAAGCTCTAGTGCTCGAGCTGCGCATTGGAAAACAGTATCAGCCTGTGGATTATCAACTCTTCTTCATTGATGCCACACGTGCTATGCTTCGACCTCAACGAGGGTTTGAGCTTGGAGCATGGTATCGACTTACGGTCAATCATGGCAAGTTGCGAAGTGCATTGAACAAACCCGTGCGCGATACGCTCATTGTGCGCCATTTTCAAATTGTGTCAGAGGAACAATTTGGCACCATAGAGGGGACTTTGACCGCAGATTCAGCAGGACATGTGCTTCTTCATGCCGAACTTTTGGGCACGAATGTGTTTTACCCCATCTTGCTTACCGTGCAGCCTGATGCTACAGGCATTGCTTTTACGCCCTTTACTTTGCAAGAACTTCCTGAGGGACGATACTTTTTAAGTGCATTTTATCCCAAGAACCCGAACCCTTCAATTTATGAGGCTTGGGATGGTGGGCGTCCTTTTCCCTTTCGGTATGCCGAGCGATTCACTGTTGGCTTCGATAGCATACGCGTGCGCAAGCGCTGGACAACGACTGGAGCTCGCCTACGCTTTTCTGCTATTGAGCTTCCCGACGGCAAAGCGCCCTAAGGTCGCCTAGCAGCGGCATGTATTGACTGCGTTCAAATTCATCGGTTGCGGTCTCATCCCAACTGCGCTCAGGGGTTTTCCCATCGTCTTTGACGGTGAAGACGAAAACGGTCAGCGTATCATTGCGGCACTGTGCCTTCACAAGGTATGGTCCTGCTTTGATAGGCACATCGCCCATCATGAACATTCTCTCTGGCTTGAACCCCACAATCTCACCGCTCACGTAGTCTGTCTCACGCACTTCATAGCCATTGTTGCGAAACACTCTGGCTGCATTTTCCACAAAAACTTCTGGCGGCTGGAAGCAGTAGTACCTAATCGGTTTAGGTAGCGTACTCGATGCACATGCTTCCAGCAGGCATAGTCCTATCACTACCACCGTACGTTTCATCTGCGGCTCATCACCTCATCGTCCTTTTAGTTGGCAAAGGGAAGGCTACTGCTTGTTGCCGCCTTCCCCCTCTTTGACATTGTCTTTACTTTGACTGGCACGCATTTCGCAGTGCGGTTAAGATAGGTTTCAAGTGCCTAAGGTCGTAACTGCTGGCGTTGCGCTCGTCCCAAGTCTCAATCGAGATAATTTTCCCGTCTGGTCCTGTGCGAACGGTCTCGTAGTTGACGACCACTGTATCGTTCTGATAGAGAATGTTCATGGCGTAAGGACCCAAGACGAGGGTGTTTTCGCCGATACCTACGAATGCTATGGGTCGTTCGGCTTCCACAAGTCCCTTTTCTTCATCAATCGTTTCAATCACGAAACCTTCTTTTCGCAGTTCGGTTGTGACCAACTGGATAAATTCAGGTTTGGAGAGCGTCTTACAAGCAATTTTTATGGGACGCGGTGGCGCAATGCGCGTCGTTACACAGCCAACCGCTGTGCAAACGAGAAGTAATAAAAAGATTTTCCGCATTGTTGGTTCATTTATGTTTGGCAACTGCTTTGAATGCTAAGTTTAAATATGGTTTTTTCCTACGAATTCTACAGGGACTTAGAAATACACCATTGACTGCAAGATAAACTCATTTTTACTACCATCTCTTGAGATGGCTGGCAGCCCGTCAGGTCCAGTAAAAGGTGGCGTTACCTCTTGCCGGTAGGTTGGGCGCAGCCGATAGTGCAGAGTAAACTTCGCATGATGCCCGTCAATGAAGTAGTTTAAGCCCAGTTCAGGCAGAATCATCGGGTCTTTGAGGCGGTCGAATTGTGAGAAAGTAAACATGAAATACGGCATAAACCTGCCAATTTCCGTCTTGGGGAAGGCATAACCAGCTTGCACGAAGAAGTGGTTGCCTGTGCCAATCAGCGGATAGGCAATTCCAGCCAGACCGGGGATACGTTGTTCTGGAGTTGAGGTCTGCGGGCTAAATCCTGCACCCATGTTCATAATCCCGATGTAGCGGACATTGTTTGGTCCGAAGTTGTATCGTGCAAAGAGCGCGTATGCAGTCAGTGCACTGCGAGAGGCGCCTTCGCCGATGGGTAAATCTAAGAAGGCATCTACACCGAACGCTGAAATGGCATGCGTGTTGAGTGAATCAGGCGTCAGGGTTTGTACGCCAGCAGTGCGTGAGAGTGGTGCTTTGCGAGTTGACATGCCGTCGCCATGGTAGTAGAATCCCGCTCCAATGTTGAACACTTTTTTTGTACCAAGGTAGGTGCCGACCATAAATGGTAAGATTTGCGCCTCAATATCAAAGAATTGCCAGAATACATACCCTTCGAATGACTTTTGTTGGAAAAACGGGTTATAGCTTGCCACATTAGTTAATTGCCCTGCCGTTGTAGCGCCTGTAGCCGTGATGGTGCTGGTGGTTGGTGCAACACCCTCGCCCGGGCGGAACGGCTGATTGATAGCAAAGCGATAGTCTAAGCGTTTCTCGAAGAGTTGTCCTTTGATATAGATTGCAGGCATACGCGCGAACTGGTCGCTGGCATCGATGGTTAGCCAATTGAAGATGGGTGCATCAATGCCCAAGAAGTTAAGCGTGCTGGCATTGGTCATTCGCGAAAGTCCTTTCCAATACGCCAAGCCAAATCCAATGTAGAGTTCTGGGATAATGCGCTGTTCATACCAGATGTCATGAACAAAAGGCTGCGGTCGTTTTGCCGGACCTGTGGGGTCGTTGCCCGCCGTTTGTGCATTGATAAAGGTTTGGTTATTGATTCCAATGTGGAACATAAACAGGCTACCTTTTCCGAAGGAGCCATATACGACGAGGCGTGCGCGGCGCACATTGACATCAAAAAAATTGTCGACAGGGCTGCCATTAATGATTGTGCCCGGATTTTGCTCCTGAAAACGCGTCCAAATTTGCACCCACGTAATGAGGCGGATGTATTTGGTGCCCAAGGAGTCAAGGTTAAGGCGAGCTCCTGCGCCATATGTGTCTGAGCCTTGTGCAAAGACATGCGTTGAGAGCCCTAAACAGCATATCAGCAAAAGACTGAACTGGGAGAATCTTTTCATCATGTTTTCCTTTGTTGGTTTGTTGTTAATTGGAAAGATGTTTTTTCTCAATGTTGTTGATAGAACTTAGCAGCATGAGTTGAGGCGTATCCTTATCGGACACGCCTCTGAAAGCCATGTTAGGAGCTTGCGCCTAATGCTTCGACTTCTTTGCCCTTCATTGCACCTTTCGGGAATCGCACGCTGTAGACAAACTCTTGCAATTTCTTTGAGGGCTCTGGGGTTACGAGTGAGACAATGATGGTGACCAGAAATGCGGCTGGTATGCCAAATAGTCCTGCACTGCGGTTATCGATACCGAACCAGTCAGCCGCCCCATTGAAATGCGCAAAGGAGTAGTAGATGGAAATCACCAAGCCCACTATCATGCCTGCCACGGCACCAGCGGCTGTTGTTCTACGCCACCAGATGCCCAACACTAACGCTGGGAAAATCGACGAGGCGGCGTAGCTAAATGCCCATGCGACGGTGTTGGCAATCACGGGCAGTTTTACAAACGCCGCAAAGGTTGCCGCACCCAGTGCAATGATGACCAACAAGATTTTTGAAATCCACACGCGTGTGCTGACACTGGCTTGTGGATTGATAATCTTGTAGTAGAGGTCATGTGAAATGGCATTGGAAATGGTTAGCAACAGTCCATCTGCAGTTGAGAGTGCAGCCGCCAAACCGCCTGCCATCACAAGACCTGTAATGGTGCCCGGCAGTCCTGCAATTTCAGGCGTAGCCAACACCACGAAGTCTGTAGATTTCACAATGAAGTCTGCAAATTGTACGATGCCATCACCGTTCTTATCTACCACATCAAACAAGCCCACGATTTTCCATCGAGCAATCCAGCCGGGTAATTCTGAAATAGGTGTACCCACGAGATTGATAAACACTTCATACTTGGCAAATGCCGCATATGCTGGCGCCGTAAAGTAGAGCAGGAAGATGAAAAACAGAGACCATGCTACCGAAGAGCGCGCTTGTTTAACGCTCGGCGTGGTGTAGTAGCGTGTCAGAATGTGTGGTAACCCTGCTGTGCCCAGCATCAGCAGAAAATCAATCCTAAGAAATTCACCATACCCATGCCTTCAGGAACTGCTAAGTATGGCTTGGGTGGCGCTGATTGTGCTTTCGCAGTTGCCAGTGCTGCCGACCACTTGGTTTTTGCTTCGTCGACCGTTTTAGGCAGTGCAGCCTTATCTTTTTCTGCTTTTTCTCTAGCCTTGGCAATGGCTTCAGGAGTAAGTGTTGCCAGTTCAGCATCAATGGCGGAAAGTCGCGCCGAGAGTTCTGTGCGTTTTGCCTCGTCAAGCGCTGGCGTGGCACTTGAACTCAGCATGGCATTGATGTCCGCTTTTTCCTTTTCTAATGCCGCTTTCTTGGCTCCTACCGCTTCGGGCGTGAGTGCAGCAAGACGAGCATCTACTTCAGCTGTCATTGCCTTAAGCGCCGAGTCTGGATTCGACAGCCGTGCACTTAGCATCTTGACATCATTAGCCCACAGTGCCCGTGTCTCCTTTTCTTTGGCTGGATCGATGCGCTTGTTGAGTCTCTCTTCAGGTACACTTTGCAGGTTCGGATTGTCTCTGCCGGCAATTTGGTTTTCCATCACCGTAATGCTCTGCAAGACTTGCCCATAGGTCAGTTGCGGCACTGGCACTTTAAAGATTGTCGTTGAAATCATAATAGCTGGAATCAGGTAGGCGGTAATCAGCACGATATACTGCGCCACCTGTGTCCAGGTTACGGCACGCATGCCTCCCAGAAACGAACAGACCAGTACGCCTAATAAACCGACATAGATGCCTACATCTTGTGGCAAGCCAATAAAGCGGCTCACGATGATGCCTACACCTGTCAGCTGTGCCGTCAAGTATGTGAAGGAGACCACGATAGCGCAGATAATTCCTATCGTGCGCGCCACATTACCTTCATAGCGAGCGCCTAAAAAGTCAGGAATGGTGTATTGCCCAAACTTGCGCAAGTATGGAGCAAGCAGCAATGCGAGCAACACATATCCGCCCGTCCATCCCATGATGTAAGCCAATCCTGCATGTCCCAGCGCAAAGAGCAATCCCGCCATTGAAATAAATGACGATGCACTCATCCAGTCGGAACCTGTCGCCATGCCGTTGTAGATACTACTGACGCCTCGTCCTGCTACATAGTATTCTGTCGGCTCGCTGGTGCGTGTAATAAAGCCAATCATGGCATAGACCAGCACCGAGAAACCCATAAAAATCCAACTAATTCCTTGTAGCTGTAAAACGCCTATCGACTCCAGTATGCCAATGATAATCACCAGTGCGGCAAATCCAGCCGTGTAAAGTGTGAAGACATTCCTTAATTTCATTTCTCTTCCTCCTCTTCTTGCAGGTTGTATTTGCGATCCAGTTCATCCATCTTTTTGGCATAGACATAAATCAGCAGCATAAAGATGATGAGCGTGCCTTGTCCTCCCATGTAGTAGGCTAAGGGGAAACCCAATATCACCACATTATTGAGCACAGATGCCAGTGCTTGTAACAGGAAGGTAGATGCTGCCCATATCGCAAGCAGAATCAGCACCAAATTGCGGTTTTCTTTCCAGTAGTTTTGCAACTGCTCTTGCGAGAGCTGACCTGTTCGCTCAAACTCTTCGAGCTCTGCCGACATATCTATGGCTTCTTCTTGAGCTCGAACTTTATCTTTTGTCTCTTGCATAATGCCTCCTTTGCTTGTTGTTTTGTTTGAAGACTTCAAAAAAAAACATGATTATACAAAACCCGTTCACACGGGTATGTCAAAAACACTCCACTCGAAGCCCTTTTGCTTTGAGGGGATTAAGCAAACTGGCCCAGCTTCAATAGTGTAAAACTTGTTACTATTCAAAAGAGGAACAGGAAGATGGAGATTGATGCTTTCGTCACGCAAAGGCGCTATCACAACGCGCTCTACATGTTCT
>PHFL01000065.1 GCA_002794105.1 Candidatus Thermochlorobacter aerophilus
CTGTCGCCGATGAATTTTCAATCATTCAAGTCATCAGTCGCAATAGTTTAGACAATCCAATTTTTGCGCGTCGCGGCTCCGATGTTTCGCTTACTGCACAAATTTCTGGCGGTCCTTTCCTTCCCGGAAGCGTCGATTTCTATAAGTTCATCTTCAAAAATCAATGGTTTACGCCGATTGTCGGCAACCTCGTCTTCATGTTCAATAGCGAGTTTGGCTACCTTGGTCGCTTTAGCGAGAGTGATTTTGTCTTTCCACAAAATTTCTTCTTCATGGGCGGCAGTGGCATTTCCTTCATTCCAACTATTCCCTTGCGTGGATACCTTGACCAAAGCATCGGCAATTTTGAACCCGGTCTGAACATCCCTACAGGCAATGTCTATACCAAATTTACTGCTGAAATCCGTTATCCTATCTCACTCAATCCGCAAGCGACAGTATTTGCACTGCTGTTTGCAGAAGGTGGCAATGTCTGGCGTAGATTTGGCGATGTAAATTTGGCTGACCTCAAACGCTCTGCGGGTATCGGCTTACGACTGTTCTTACCTATCATAGGTCTTGTGGGGCTCGACTATGGCTTTGGGTTCGACCCAGTGATTTCACGCCCTGGACAGGCTAATCAAGGCTGGAACTTTATCTTTACCTTTGGACAGTTTGCACGCTAAAAGAGCATCAATACGGACTGTTCTAATGTCACAATACGGTAAAACGGGTTGCGCATCATACTACTTTTGCTAATGGGCGCACTAACTTTTTGCATCCAAATCCAGCATTATGACCAAACGTCTTCTTAGCGGCATGCGCCCGACAGGCAAGTTACATTTAGGACACTACACTGGCGCTTTAGAAAATTGGGTTGCGCTCCAGAATGAATCCTTGCCCAACGGCGAGCGAGCTTACCAGAGTTTTCACCTCATTGCCGATTATCATTCGCTTACGACCAATCTGGATACCTCGCAGCTCTACGCCAATTCAATTGAAATGGTCATTGATTGGCTGGCTGCTGGCATCAATCCTGAGCTTAGCCCCATATTTCGTCAGTCGCAGGTTAAAGAGCATACTGAACTGTTTCTGATTTTCTCAATGCTGATTACGACCTCTCGCTTGGAGCGGAATCCATCTCTCAAAGAACAAGTGCGGGACTTGGCACTTGATACTGTGACTTACGGTCACTTAGGCTATCCTGTCTTGCAAGCCGCTGACATTTTGCTCTACAAAGGTGAGGTGGTGCCCGTCGGCGAAGACCAATTGCCACACATTGAAATCACTCGCGAAATCGCACGACGGTTTAATCAGCAGTATCCCAAGCCAAATGGTCAAGCTGTGTTTCCTGAACCTGAAGGTAGGCTGACGAAATTTGCTCGCCTTGTCGGGCTTGATGGTAAAGCTAAAATGTCTAAATCACTAGGCAATACGATTCTGCTCTCTGACTCGCCGGAAGAGGTCATGGCAAAAGTGCGCCTTGCTGTAACAGACCCACAAAAAGTGCGCAAGCATGACCCTGGCAATCCTGACATTTGCACGGTGTTTAGCTATCACAAAAAATTCACGCCGGAGGCGCAACAAGCTGAAATTGACCGCGATTGCCGCAGTGGGGCGCTGGGTTGCGTGGAGTGCAAAAAAATTTGTGCCAGCCATATCTCACAATTTCTCGCTCCAATTTTGGAACGTCGTCAGGAATTTGCTGCAAAGCCAGAAACCGTGCATGAAATTCTTCTTGCTGGCGAGGCGCGTGCGCGTGCAGTTGCTTGCGAAACGATGCAAGAAGTCCGTGAGGCTATGAAACTAGGATAGAAAAAATAAGGTCGCCGACTTGGGGTCGGCGACCTTTAAGGAGGTGCTCTATGAAAAGCCTTGCAGAAACCATAAACTGCAGGGCACTTACATCTAACGAAAGTGCCTATAAAAAAGTTTTACCCTATCACATTCTTTTTTGTGTTTTGGCGCATACGGTATGACACGGCTCACATTCCCTACAAATCCGTCAGCGTGATGACAGCAATCTCAGGCGACACGGTGCGAATGGGGGTAGCTGAAAAGCCCACGCCTAGGTTAACGTACAGTTTCTGGCGACCACCTTCACCCTCTTCGTATAGCCCACGCGGATACTTGTAGAACAAATCTATCGGATAGATTTCCACGCCTGCTAAGTCCAAAGAAATCTGACCGCCATGCGTATGACCAGCTAACATCAAATCAATTCCAGCGGCTTTGGCGATGGTGAAATAGTCAGGGTAGTGGCATAGCAGCAGGTTGAACCCTTCAGGGTCTGCCTGTTTGAGCGCCTTCTCCAACAAATTCGGATTTGAGCGCGTAAAGTCAATGCCGATGACATTCAGCTTATCCCCACCGATTTTGAGCACGACGGTCTCATTGCGTAGCAGGCGCTCTCCATGTGCCTGCATAGGTTCTGTGAAATACTCAAGTCCTACCCATTCATCATGATTACCAGCGCAGGCAAAGGTGCCGAATGTCGACTTGAGGCGCCGAAACCCTTTGACAAACGGCGCAATTTCATCTTTTTGAGTGGCAACAAAATCACCCGTGAGCGCCACAAGGTCAGGATAACATGCATTAATGACTTCAGTAATTTCCTCCATGTTGCGCTGCGTCATGTAAGGACCGGAATGAATATCGCTAACCTGCACAATTTTCAAGCCGCGTAGTGAAGCAGGCAAATTGGGAAAACGCAGTGTCATGCGATGGATGATAAAATCCGTGCGATTGTTGATGATGCTGTAGCCTGTAATCACGCTGGGTGCTGCAAACCCCAGTGACAACGGCGCTACTTTTTTCAAAAACTCTCGCCGTGAGCGGTGAATTGCGTTGGCATGATGGTCTTGCTTTGCTTCCAACGCAAGTGCTTCACTTGCATGGTCATGCTCTATCACCGGCGCCTTATGAGCGTGCGTCTTGAAACGTTGGGCGATTTTCTTTGCAAGAGCAGATATGCTTCGGAAGAGCATCACTGCTGCGTCTGCAGGCACAAAAGTGGCAAAGGCAAGAAGTAGCCAGAGAATCCATGCGCTACCAACAAGAAAGACTGCTTGAGTGAGCAGGGAACCGCGCAGTGTTTCCATACGGTTGAGTGCAAAGCCAAGCGTAGGTAGCGCCATGAGAAGCGCAATGATACTTGCTGCTATACGCTTGCTTCGTTTCAAGTTTTGAGGGTGGAAATGCTCCAACAATTGAGCTGCTTTGCGATAAATGTAAAATCCCGCTGCAAGGTGTAAGCTGAGATACAGCAGAAACGACAGAACCGTAAATTTTGGCATAGCTGTTTTTTGTATGCAATGCGAATCGGCGGATGCCTTGCTAGTGTTCGGCACTGGTAACCTGATTGTTACACTGTGCGTTCCTCATGCGAGTCCGCTCGCTGATGCCGCCCCAAGCAATTGTCACAGATGCCGCATTTTTCTGTGTAACGTGCTTCGCCAAAGTAGTCCAAGATAAAATTACGACGGCATAGCTTGTAGTGTAAGTAGCGTTCCATGGCACGGAAGCGCTTAAGTGTAACTTCGGCTCGACGTGCCAGCAGGTTCCAATCTATTGGGAGCTTCTTGGGTAAAAGATGTGCAGCCAGCATGGTCAGCGATAGCCATTCTTTTGACGCAAATCTGATAATGCCACGCTCGTGAAGCGCTCTGAAGGTTTGCAATGCCTCTGATGCCGATACACCAGCTTTCTCTGAAAACGCATTCAGCGAAAACATAACCTCACGACTGAAACATTCGCTGCCGAATGAGCGGAGCATTTGCTCCAGAATTCTTTTCTCGGCAGGCTGCGTGGCTTGCTGAAGTAGCATGTTGAACTCGCTTCGGCTCACCTCTACTTTCATGGTTTCGCTTGTAGCTTCACCCGAGTGATTATGCACGAGATTATGGCGTTCTAACAGTTCAAGTATTGCCTCGACTTTGAGACGGTTAAACTGCTTGCCATATTTTTCATAGAGTTGCTCCAAGAGTGCTTCTTGCGCGATTTCAATGTGTGTGCCTAATGCGCGTAGCTCTCTGAAGAATATCTCCACATCGGCACGCGAGAGCAAACTATTTTCCAAAAAGTATCGGCGGCGCTCAAGGTCGCTCTTGGAGAAGAGTAGCACGGCAAATGCCTTTTTTCCATCACGACCAGCTCGCCCTGCCTCTTGGTAATAGGCTTCAAGGGTATCGGGCGGCTCAAGATGCACTACAACACGCACATCGGGCTTGTTGATGCCCATACCGAATGCACTTGTAGCACATATTACTCGATAGTGATTTTTGAAATACGCTTCTTGAATGCGGTTTCGCTCTGCATCGTGCATTCCAGCGTGATAGTATGCCGCTGAAATGCCGTGATGGATGAGAAATTTAGCCGTCTCCTCCGCCAATTGTCGGCTCATGGTATAGACCATAGCGGCACCGCTGACCTTGTGCAAAATCTCCAACAGTTTTTGGCGCTTATTTTCCAGTTGGAAGACCGACAAGCTCAAATTGGGTCGCTCAAAGCCACCGATGTAGAGATAGGGCTGTTGCAGGTCAAGATAGGTTTTGATGTCCTCGAGCACTTCTTCGGTTGCCGTTGCCGTCAGGGCCAGCATGGTAGGACGCTTAGGCAAGCCAAGTTGAGCAATGCCTGTGGCAATTTTTTGATAGCTTGGTCGAAAGTCGTATCCCCATTCAGAAATGCAGTGAGCTTCATCGACAGCGACCAGAGAAATCTCGGCACCATAAGCAGCTTGGATGAATGATGGACTATGCAAGCGTTCTGGTGCTACAAAAAGCAGTTTGAGTGATTTTTGACGCAGTTCAAGAAAAATTTTTTGTGCGGCGCCCGGACTGGTTTGGCTGTTTAATGCAGCGGCTGGCACACCTCGTGCTTTGAGGGCATCGACTTGGTCTTTCATGAGCGCAATAAGCGGCGAAATGACGAGTGTCGTGCCCGGTAGCATCAGCGCAGGCACTTGGTAGCAGAGCGACTTACCTTGACCCGTTGGCATTACTCCCAGCGTATCGCGCCCACTAAGCAAGCTTAGAATGACACTTTCCTGCCCACCACGAAATGCTTCGTAGCCAAAGACGTTTCTGAGTATGGCTAAAGCTTTTGCGGCAAGCGTCGCCTGCATGGGTTCTGACGAGGGTACTGTGCATTTTTCCCGTGCAGAAGACGGCTTTAGCTGTGCATTGGCAGCGTTGCTCATGCTTGCACGACTTCGGTGATGGGCGAAGTTTCGTAGCTAGTCTTGAATGTCAAGGGCAATTTGACCGAGACGACAGCGCCTCCTTCTGGCGCATTGCTCACATCAATTCGCCCGCCATGTTCATTGATAATCTTGTAGCAAATGGCAAGTCCCAAGCCAGTGCCGTTGGGTTTTGTCGTGAAAAATGGGTCAAAAATTTTAGTTAGGATGTCTTCTGGCACGCCCGGACCAGTATCCTGAAATTGGATTTCTAAGCATCCGACTTCCTCTTTGCCCTGCTTGAATGCACTGGGTTTGACCGAGAGAAACAGTTGCCGTCTTTGAAGCTCTTTGGCTGACATGGCTTCTATAGCATTGAGCATGATGTTGAGAAAGACCTGACGAATTTGTTCAGGGTCGATGCGCAAGGTTGGCAAGTCTTCGGCATAGTCGCGCACAACCTCAATGCCGCTGCGCTTGAAGTTTTCAGAAAGTAATGCGATGACTGATTCCAAAATGTCGGGGATAGAGCTGCGAATGATTCTCGGGCGTCGGTGACGGGCAAAGGCAAATGTGCTTTCGATGAAATTGTTGATGCGGTCGACTTCCTGCAAGATGCGCTTAAGATATTGATACGGTTCAGTGTTTTCATCCATGTCAATCAAGACGGCTTGCACCATGGATTTGATGCCTGCTAGTGGGTTTTTTACTTCGTGCGAAATGGCAGCGGCGATTTCACCAAGGGTTTGCATTTTTTCGGCTTTTTCAGCTTGCTGGCGGCGACGGCGAACTTCTGTGATGTCTTTGAGAATCATCACAGCACCATCGAGCTCGCCATTCTCTTTGACGCGTGGCGAAATGGAATAGCCAATGGTCTTCATTTGTTCGCCATGTTGGATGAGCATTTCACTTCTGAAGCTATACCCAGATAGAATTTTTTCGCGCTCTTCGACCGAAATGCTAAAAAGTAGAGACACATCCTTGCCACAGGCACTTTGCTCACTGATGCTGATGATTTCTTCTGCCGCTGGATTTAGTGCCATGATACGCAGCAGCCTATCCATTACAATGATAGGTTGTGGCAATTGGTAGATGGAGTTGGTCTGTGCAGGTGCAGTAATGGAAGGAAATGGAGTAGTTAGGGCATAATGCTGAAGAAGCATTTTCTGCCGTTGTCGTAGCGCTCGATGCACGGAGTCAGCCGCTTCGATGCTGTTGCGTGTCACATCATTTGAGTATAGCAACACATCGCTTGCCCCTGCACGAAAACTTTTGACCACTAAATCTATGCTTGGCGTTGACACAAAGCTAACGATAGGCGTCGTCCAAAGCTTTTCTCTCAATTGCCTAATCATCTCTAGGTCACTTTCTTCATTGAGCACCTCAATGTAAATGATGTCTGTGCCGAACTCAATTGCATCGACAAAGTCAGGCGTATAGAGTTCGGTCTTCATGGACTGCAAGTTAAGAACTCGCATCAAGAAAGCTGTGCGTACAGAAGGATAGGCTACAATCGCCACCTTTGGCATAGTTTCATCACCGATTGAGTCTTTTCAAAAAGCTAACTTAAGATACGCTCTCGCTTCAGCATAGCCACATCTTGTGCGCAGTGATGTCATAGACTCATGGCTTTAACAGCACATCCAATGGCTTTGAGATATTTTTCAGGCTCTGTGATTTGTGCATCCAACACAAAGTTCTTAGGTAATGTGGCTCTTGTAACTGGCACTTTTACCGCATTTTGGATAAAGGAAATCACATCATCAGTTATGGCGCTGCCAATCAAGCTAATTGAGCTTGGTGCAGGTAACTTACGAAGAGCAGTGAGCGCAAAATATGCAGCGTCAGTTTCTGCTTCCAGTGTCCAGTAGTTTAGTGTCTCGATATTGGGTATAGACGAGGAGCTGAGGGCAAGATAGTTGGGTTCAATTTCCAAGAGCACCATGCGCTTGTTGGTATGGCTTTGCAAGTAATGCATGGCAATATGCCCAATGTCAATGAGATTGATTTCTTTACGCAATGGTAGCAACAGCATCCTTAGGCGTGTCAGGTACCGCCGTGGCAGAAACACCAAAACATAATGTTCATACTTACCGTTTAGTGCGCTACTGACTTGCACAGCTTGCCAGATGTAGTCGTTGGGCTGACGCAAAAACAGCGCCGCTTCAGCTTGGCACTCTTCTTCGAAGAGAGCTTCTGGCAAATTTTTCTCCACTTGTATTTTTAGAAACTTTGCACCAGTCAAATTTAGGCAGACAGCCACTTTTTGAGGGGTAAGCTGCAAAATTGCCTTGCTTAATTTCTGTGTTACTTCAGAGACCAACTTTGGATAGCCCTTGTCCAGTAGGTCGCTGTAAAGGTCGGCATTGAAGAGTAGCTCATCACAGCACTGCACATAATACCATCCTGTCTCTCCACGATTAACATGTGCTAGGCGAACAGAGGTCCTTTCTATCGAGATACCAATTTGGGACATGGTTGATTTGGATTACTCCACTGTAAGATAGGCTTTGAGCACTGATAATCGTTCCGGTGTGATGCCTTTGACTTCTAATAGTTCATCAAGAGAACGGAGTCTGCCACCTTTATAGTTGCGAAAGCGAATGAGGCGGTCTGCTAACACTGTTCCGATTTCAGGGAGCGCTTCAAGCTGCTCTACCGTTGCGATATTAAAATTGAGCTTTCGTGTTGGTTCAGGTTTCTGAAACTCTGCAAGGCTTTGTTCATAGCGCTGTTCTTCTGCTGCAAGCAGGCTATCGGATTCTGCGCCTATGAAAAGTTCAGCCTGTGCCTTTTCTATGAGCTCGCTCCGCTCGCGGTAGCCCGCTATGAGCTTGAGTGCTACCCCTGCTAAGAAAAACAGCAGAAGGCAACACAACACGGCGACTTCGGCACGCAACAATCCTAAGCGAGTGGAGAGTTGATTGAGCCAATTCATTTGCGCAGAATAAAGTGGTCGTAAATATCGCAAAAATCTGCAGGGTGGGCAAAAATAATTGCTCCTGTTCAGGGTTGCAGCTGGATACTAAGGTTCCCAATTCCCTTTTTCTGCATTAAGGCTTCCAGCTCTTGTGTAGTCTTTGGAAGAGCACCAGACAGCACAACACAACCATCTTTCGTGATAAGTACCATGTCTTCAATGCGCACACCAATATTCCACCACTTTTTGTCACATGGCGACCCCTCAGCAATATAGATACCGGGTTCTACCGTGATAATTTGATTTTCGGCTAATACGCCTGTGCTTGGGTCGTGCACATCTAAGCCAACATGATGACTTGTGCCGTGCATGAAGTATAAGTGGTAATCTTTGCGCTCTCGGATGAGACCCAGTTTAAGCAAGCCTTCTGCTATGACTTCTACAGCTTTAAGGTGTGGAGCGTGGAAGGGTGCGCCGGGTTTGCACTCTGCAATAGCAGCGGTCTGCGCCGCCAGTACCAGTTCATAAATCTGGCGCTGTGCATCGGAGAATTTTCCATTGACTGGAATCGTGCGGGTAATATCTGCTGCATAGCCACGATACTCACCACCCATGTCCATGACGACAAGCTCGCCATCTTGCATTTTTTTGCGTGTCGCATCGTAGTGAAGAATCACACTATTTTCGCCTGCCCCGACAATGCTCGGATACGCTGTGTATTCACATCCCATTTTCTTGAAAACATACTCTGCCACAGCAGCCAGTTCGTACTCATACATATTCGGCTCGCACGACATAATGGCTTGCATGTGCGCTGCCATGGCGATTTCTACTGCCTTGCGAATCAAGCGTATTTCTTCGGGGGATTTTGTGACGCGCAGTTTTGCTAAAATGGGCAGGGCATTTTGCACGGTAAAGCCTTCAGCCCTGAAGCGCAGTTCTGCTTTGCGCTGTGCCTCAGGAAATGAACGGCTTGTTGGGTGGTAGGGGAACATGACAACCTTGAAACGTGCTTTTTCCTCTTTGAAAAATTTATCGAGAAAGATTTCAAAGTAATCAACTGTTTCTGTTGCTGCCAGTTTCAAGATATCTTTTGCTCCCTCTTTGCCCAAGCGACGGCCTGTCCAAATCTCTTCTTTCGGATTGCGTGGCTGGACAAATAGCAGCTCTTGTGTCGTTGTCGTGCCTACTGAAATCGGGTATTTGAAAAGCATCAGCACGCCTGCAGGCTCGCGCAAGCCTGAAAGGTAGTAGAGCGAGTTATCTTGGCGATATGAGTAATTTACATCGTTACTGCGGTTTTTGACATCGGCGGCAAAAAATAGCGCTACAGCACTATCTGGCATGTGTTGAATGAACCGCTCACGATTGCGCTGATGAAATTCAGGTGGCAAGGCATCTTCATCTTGCCACATCGCTACTAACGGCACTGGCCTATGGCATAAGCCCAGCAACACAATGCATAGGACACTGATATACAGAGATAGACTTGTTCGTCGCATATCTGGTCCGCTACCTACGGTTTGGAAAGTGTCAGATGTAAATTTCTGCATTCATTACCGTTACGGCGTAACCGCTAATCCAAAGATTGCATACTTCACCATTTTTGACCTCTAGTTCTGCCCATACTCTTCCGCCGCGGTCAATTTCATAGCCTTGCTCGAGCGTAACAGGCACTCGCCCTTCACCTGTTACTCGACCATTCTGATAGAGATACACAGCAAGCGGACCTTGCGCCGAACCTGTAACAGGATCTTCATCAATGCCTAGCGAAGGCGCAAAAAAGCGTGAATGTGCAGCACTTGTCTCGTACTTGGTGTCGGTTGTGAAAGCACAGAATCCTGTGATGTGGTATTTCTGCGATAGCGTTTTCAGGTCGGTGATGCTCGGTTTCATCTTGAGTAGCGGTTCGCGATTGACAAACGGAATGTAGATGTAGCCGTTGTCGGATAGCCAGATGGGCAGACTGCTATCCAACAGCTCAGTTGGTATAGCAAAAGCTTGGCAGAGCTCAAACTTGTGTCCCTTGTATGGTACGAACTTTGGCAAGGGTAATCCCATGGTAACGCGGACCTTGCCTTCACTTTGATGCACACGAACAGGCAGTATCCCTCTACGAGTTTTGACTCGCAGTTCCCGCTCGCCATCCTGACCCAAATCATAGAGTTTAACTTCAGCCAGAGCGTGAAAGGCGGCAATTGTGGCATGACCGCACAAGTCTACTTCTGTGCGCGGTGTCATCCAACGCAACTCAAGGTCATAGGAATCATCTTTTGCTGGAAGCACGAATGCTGTCTCCGACAAGTTTATCTCTCGTGCAATTTTTTGCATCTCCTCGTCAGAGAGTCCTTCTGCATGCATGATTACTGCGGCAGGATTGCCAGTATAGGCACGGTCAGTAAAAGCATCAATGTGCTTAAGTTTATAGGTTCTCATTATTGCATTGAGTTAGTTTTAAGTAAGTGTTTAGCTGCAAAAGTAATCATCTCTTCTTTTGTGCAAAAGTATAGCTACAACTACAGAGGTATGCTAACCAACTGAACCGATAAGCTAACGCAGGGCTACTTTTTGGCACACTCTGGCTACGGCGTAGCACTCAGGGTAGAGCCGCAAGCAGAGCTTGAGAAGGGCAATTCGATATGCTGCTGTAGGCAAGTTGGCAATGGTAGTAAAAGTTGGCTGATGCAGCTGCTCTTCGCCTCTGATTTAGCTACGAAAGCTCTATCCCTCTTCTCTTTGTGAGAAGAGGGATGAGAGGTCAAGCCAGCACTTTTACTTTGGAGAGAGCATACTCGAAGTCTTCAATGATATCATCGATATGCTCAATTCCCACAGAGACTCTGATGAGTTCAGGCGTTACGCCAGCGGCGCGCTGTTCTTCTTCAGAGAGCTGTTGATGCGTAGTGGCAGTTGGGTGAATGACTAATGTTTTTGCATCGCCTACATTTGCTAAGTGACTTGCAAGTTGGAGATTATTGATGACTGTTTGTGCACCGTGAAATCCGCCCTTTACGCCGAACGAGAGTACTCCGCCGAACCCATGGCGCAAATACTTCTTGGCATTCTGATGATACTCATGTGACTCCAGTCCGGGATAGCTGACCCACTCGACGGCATCATGCTTTTCAAGCCAACGAGCTAATGCCAGTGCATTTTCGCAATGGCGATCCATGCGCAGCGATAGTGTCTCTAACCCTTGCAGAAAAAGAAAGGCGTTAAATGGTGAGAGTGCAGGTCCTAAATCACGCATGCCTTCTACGCGTGCACGAATGATAAAGGCAATGTTTGGAAATCCATTTGGATTGCCTTTGCCAAACACTTCGTTAAAGCGCAGACCGTGGTAGCCGGGACTGGGCTCCGTGAAAACAGGAAAGTTTCCATTTCCCCAGTCAAAATTGCCTGAATCGACAATGATGCCGCCAATGCTGGTGCCATGCCCACCAATCCACTTCGTTGCTGATGCAACAACAATATCGGCTCCCCATTCAATCGGACGGCACAAGTAACCTGCTGCACCGAAAGTGTTATCTACAATCAGCGGAATGCCAGCATCATGTGCAACCTTAGCAATTGCTTCTAAGTCTGGTATATTGAACTTAGGATTGCCAATTGTCTCAAGGTAGATCGCCTTGGTTTTGCTATCAATGGCAGCCTTAAAGTCGTCGGGGTTGTCGCCATTGACAAACTTGACCGTGATGCCTAAGCGTGGAAGCGATACTTTGAATTGATTGTAGGTTCCGCCGTAGAGATAACTAGTGGAGACAATGTTTTCGCCTGCTTGTGCAAGAGTTGTAATTGCCAGTAGCTGTGCCGCTTGCCCACTTGATGTGGCTAGCGCAGCCACGCCACCCTCGAGCGCCGCTACACGCTTCTCAAAGACATCATTTGTTGGATTCATGATGCGCGTGTAGATGTTGCCAAACTCTTTGAGCGCAAACAGATTAGCACCGTGCTCGGAACTATTGAACACATACGACGTGGTCTGATAAATTGGCACGGCTCGACTGTTGGTCGTTGGGTCTGGCACTTGTCCCGCATGGACTTGTAGGGTCTCGAACCGATAGCGACGTGTTTTCCCGTTTGTTTGCGACATGGTTAGATGATTTTAATCGTTAGAAAAATAAACATGCCTGAAATTTATGAGATTTAAGCCGTCTTGCATTACGTTTGCATGTACTGTTGTGTTATAGAGCAGCGAGTGGAAAATACCAATTGCAAAAATACCTCCAATGGGTATAGCAGCCTGTCAAATCGTGGTCTCGACTTGCACATGGATAAGAAACCAAGCAACTGCTAAGATTTCACTATTTTGCCTTGCTCAATGATGTGGAAGAATTGGTGCCTGCGACTCTAGCGGAGAGCTATGTGTGTTGAGCGGAATCCGAAAATTTGGGAATTTTTTACTCTTTTGCCGTGTTTCAATTGGGCCTTATTTTAGGGTTCGAGGGGTAGTGGTAAACCTGCATTTAACCTGCATTCACGTTACATTTTGGGAGGGAAAAGATAGTGGGTCTGCAAGATGATGTCGCATTGCTTGAATTCCAAGCTATTTACGCTCTCGAGTACCTTGCCGAGCAAGTTAACTTAGCCTTCAGTACTGCCGCACTTCACGAGCGTTTTCGTCACACTGCTCTTTCGCAGGCAACGCTTCTGCAGCATCTTGAGCACGAGGGACAGGTGCTTGGGTTATCTTTGCGTCGGATGGGGATTGCGGCTAAAGATTTTGTGCGCCGGCAGCCTACCAATTCCCTGATTCTCCGTGGGAATGAGCTGCTGCTGGTCAAACAAGTCTTCAGAGATGAGCATGTCAAGGTTTACAATTTTTATACCCGTGCCGAGCAAAAACTCTCTGTAGCTGATATTTTCCAGGGCAGAAGCGTTATTGAAATTCTCATCTTTGATGGGGCTATTCAGACCTTTATGACTCGACGCTCGCCGCACCACCAGCACAGCCACAGTGGCTATGGCAAAAAGCCACAAGACCAACACAGCATCGGCTTTGAGCACAAAGATCACCTCAGCGTAATACTTAGTCGCCTATTTGAGTTGCTCAAGGAAGAACGGCGCGACTTCAGCGTTGTAATTGCCTACGCAGCCATTGTCGGTGTGCTCTCGCTCATTGTGCCACTTTCTGCCTCGGCGATTGTCAACTCCGTTGTGTTGGGAGTCTTTACCAATCAACTGGTGTGGCTTTGCATCATTGCTGCTATTGGATTGCTTATTATCGGCGTGTTTGATGTGATGAAGCAGTATGTTGTTGATGTCTTGCAACGCCGCATTTTCGTGCGCACGGCTTTTGAAATTGCGCACCGCTTACCCAAGATGAAGCAATCCTCTCTAGAAAATGAGTACCCGCCAGAGCTCATCAATCGTTTCTTCGATGTTCTGACCATTCAGAAGACCATTGGCAAATTCTTGCTCGACGGTGTCGGTGCCACGCTAACGATGGGGATTGGCTTATTTTTGTTAGCTATTTATCACCCATTCTTCATTCTCTTCAATTTTAGTTTGCTAGCGTTTATCCCTGTGCTGATTTTTGTCTTGGGGCGTGGGGGGTTGGTTTCCAGCATTAAGGAATCCAAGAAAAAATATGCGCTGGCGTCATGGCTCGAAGAAATTGGGCGCTGCCAGACGAGCTTCAAACTCTTCTCGACTCCTGAATACATCTACGAGCGTGTCGATGGTATTGCAGTCGAGTATGTGAAAGCGCGCCATGCACATTTTATGGTATTGGCGCGTCAGATTGCTGGCTCTGTCTTCTTCCGAGCGTTAGCTATTGTGGGTGTGCTTGGCATTGGTGGCTCATTAGTCATTCAAGGGCAACTCTCGATTGGGCAACTGGTTGCGGCAGAGTTGATTATCGTTGCCATGCTGAGCTCCGTTGAAAAATTGGTCTCCCAGTTTGCAGAGCACTACGATTTGCTCACCGCTATTGACAAACTCTCATACCTGATTGATAAGCCACTTGAGAAAGAAGGTGGTCTTGCCTTCGAGCGCAAACCTGTGCCACCAGACATTCGCATTACCAATCTGTCGTTCAAATACCCTGATGGTCCTGAGGTATTCAAAGGTCTTTCACTTTTTATCAAGAGTGGCTCTCGTGTGAGTTTGGTTGGAGAGAGCGGTGCAGGGAAAACTACCTTAGCGTCTCTGCTTGTCGGAATTTATCCACCAGATAAAGGGCTCATAGAGTTTGATAACTACGACATTACACATTTGAATCTGCGTGATGTTCGTCAGGCAGTCGGGGTTGTTATGGCGGAAAATGAAATTTTTGAAGGCACCATTGCTGAAAACATCTTGATGGGACGGCACTTTTCGCAAGAGCAGTTGGATTGGGCACTCAAGACGGCACAAATCTACGATGCTATCCGTGCCCTGCCCGACCGCCTTGATACCATGCTGACCTCTACGGGTAACAATGTGCCGCTTGGGCTGATTCGCCGCATCATCTTTGCGCGTGTCATCATCTCCAAGCCCTGTATCCTCATCTTGGATGAAGCCTTCGGCGGCTTGGAGGAACGCACGAAATTGCAGCTCATTCAGTCGCTTTACGCAGAACGATGCTGGACAATTATTGACATTTCGCATGACGCTGAACTTATCCGTCGCTCCGAGACGGTCTTCGTCTTAGATAAAGGCATCATCTGTGAGCAAGGCTCACCGCGTGAATTGTCGTTCCGTGCCCATAGCCGATTTGCGGAACTTTTCCCTGACCTTGTGCGTCAAGTCATCTCCGAAAAAGAGGCAATGGACTTGGCAGACAAAACCATACAACTGCGGATTAGTAGTGACACGAACAAAAACTCTTAACTTTTGAGCACCGAGAATGGCAGCAGAAAAAATTCAAATGGTTAAGGTTGAGACTGGCGTTACGAATGGTCACAGTCCCGTGCATCGGGAGAAAGTTATCATTGAAGATGTCGTGCCCTACTACTACACCACGGCGCTTCGTATGGCTCATGCTCCGAAAACGGCTGAACCACTGGCGCGTGGGTTTGGCTTAACACTACTGGTGATTATCCTGATTGCTTTCATTCCAAACACTTGGCAACAAAACGTTGCTGGGTCAGGCACGGTGACATCGTTTGTGCCTGCTGCCCGACCGCAGACCATTGATGCACAAATCGATGGGCGAATTGTCAAATGGTATGTAAATGAAGGTGCTATGGTTAAGCCTGGCGATACGATTGTTACCTTGCGCGACATTGACACCAAGTTCCTTGCTGACAACTTCGTAGAGTATCAACGGGCAATTCGTGAAAATACGGTTCGTGAAGTGGAGCTTGAGGTGGTGCAAGCCGAAAACAAGGTTCGGCAAGCTGAACAGAAACTATTGGCAGCAAAGCAAGTTGTCAGCCAAGCCAATGTGGATGTGCAGATTGCCCGCATACAGTATTGGCGTGCTGTGGATTTAGAAAGCCAAGGGTTGGTGGCGCGTAAGGATTTGGAAAATGCTACCATCAAGCTACAAAAGGCAATTGCCGATTCTGCTAAAGCGGCTGCCGATTTGCAGGTTGAAATTCAAGCTGTCGAGAACGCAAAGGCTGAACTTGCAGCAAAACAGCGGAAAGCTGAAGCCACGATTGCAAAAGCCGATTTGGAATTTGGCACAGTGGCAGTGCGCCGCAACTTGAGTGTGGTCATCTCGCCGATTGCTGGACAAGTGACACGCATAGCACAAGCTGGTCCCGGTCAAACGGTTAAGAAAGGTGAAGCGCTTTGCGTGGTTACGCCCAGCTCGACCGAAGACATTGCGGCTGAGATTTTCGTCAGCAGCTTAGATGCCGCTATTATTGATACGGGTCGACCAGTGCGACTGCAGTTTGCAGGCTTTCCAGCCATTCAAGTGTGGGGTGGCGGCTGGCCATCGCTCTCTGTGGGAACCTTTGGCGGCAAAGTCGCCGTCATCGATGCCGTCAATGATGGCTCGGGCCGCTTCCGAGTCCTTGTGGTGCCTGACCCTGAAGATAAGCCATGGCCGAACCGTACTTACCTCCGGCAGGGCACAGAAGTGACAGGTTGGATTTTACTCAATGAGGTCAGCTTAGCCTATGAAGCTTGGCGGCAGCTTTGCGGATTTCCACCCATCATTCCAGTGCGACCGAGTGGCATAGACAAAAAGAAACTCGGTGCTGAAAAAGCAAAGACTTCATCCGATAAAGAAAAAGAGTAGAGTAGTCCCACAAAACTCTATTTCTGATTACAGGAGGAAAATGGTTGCTCAAGGCCTGAAGTCCTTTTTGCCCTTTGCTATCCTTTTGCTGCTTACTGCTAATGCTTGGTCTCAACAATATGCATCGTCTAACACAGTGCCTTTAGATTCCTTGTCGCTGGAGCAATACTTAGACCTTGTTCTTGCGGCAAATCCGACAGCTATCTCTGCGGCTTTGGAAGCCGATGTTGCCGAAGCGACAGTGCAAGATGCATACGGTGCATTCGATCCAATTTTTGAAGGCACGGTTGAACGCAAGACGAAAAGCGGCTTGCCTACTGTGGATTTCATTAGTGCTGGCATCGAGCTTCCGATTGGTTCACTTTTCGGTCCGAAATTCGTTGCCAAATACAAGCGCGGAGCAGGCAGTCGCGTGGATTTTGTGAATAGAACAGACCCGAGCGGAGAAGCTGAAATTGGCTTGAAACTTCCACTTTTGCAGGGCATTTTTTTGGACAAACGTCGCGCCCTTTTCGAGAAAGCCGCCCTGCGCCCCGACCTTTCGCGTGCAAATGAGAAGCAAATCAAGAACAATCTGCTGCTCACCGCATCGGAACGCTATTGGGATTGGGCTGAGGCATATTCGCAGCTTCGCATAGCTCAACAAGTCTATGACATTGCCGTTGTGCGTGCTAATGCCATAGCCGAGCGCGTTCGGCGCGGAGAGACGGCAGCACTCGACAGCATTGAGGCTTTGCAAGAAGTCGCCAAGCGCTACGGCGATGTGTTGAAGGCGCAGCGCAAGTATGAATCGGCGACCATCAAAGCCGGGGTTTTGCTGTGGAATCAAGATGGGACGCCGCGGGCACTTACGGCAGTGCCCTATTCTCTGCCTCCAGCCCCAATGCTAACACCGGAACAAATTGAACTTGACCGCATGCAAGCCTTAAAAAATCGCCCCGAATTCATGCAGATTGATGTCGAGCAACGCTCGGCGGATATTGATGTGCGCTTTTCTTACGAATTTTTGAGACCGAATCTGGAAGCACAGTTTCAAGCGTTGCAGTATTTTGGCTCTGCTTCTGGTTTTGATTATCGCATTGGGCTCTCAATTTCTCAGCCACTCTTCTTCCGAGAGGCTAATGCACAACTTCAACTTTCGCAGATTAAGGCGACACGCACAACACTGAAGCGTCTGGAAATTGAGCGTAAAATCCAAGCTGATATTGACGATGCACTTTCTGCTATCGGTCGCGCTCTGGAGCGCATTGAAGCTGCTGAACGCGAAACGCGCTATGCTTACCTCGTCCAAGAAGGCGAACGCAAACGCTTTCTTATGGGAGAAAGCTCTCTGCTCATCTTAAATTTGCGCGAGCGAGCCACTGCTACAGCAATGCAAGGACTTATTAATGCACAAGCAGATTATTTGCGTGCTATTAGCAACTACCTCTGGGCAACGGGCAAAATTCAACAACGCTGGATACGCTAAAATCTTCCTTGCACCGCCCTACTAAACATGATGCGATGCCATCATGGGCAGAGCAAGAATCATTCACGGCAAGACTTCAAAGCGATAATGTGTATCCCGCATGGACTAAAACTACTGTCAGCATGAGTTTGATTGAACCAAAAATAGCTTGGTGGTGCAAGATATGTAGTAACTCATGCAGTGCAACTACTCTCTTACTATCAAGGTACGCTGCGAAGTCCAGCCTACGCCAAAATAACCTAACGGGAAGCGGTCTGGGTTGCTGATGTTCCTGACATTAGAGCGAATTGGAGCAGGTGGTGGGTTAAAAGTGCCGCCGCCACCGCCTTGCGTTTGAGCAAATAATGCGCGCAGATACTCATAGAGCGATTCTCCTATTGAGATAACTTTCACTAAGGCTGTGTCGCCGGGCTGGAAGACGATGTTGCTCTGCGGCTCTAATCCACGCAAAGTTTGTCCATTGAAAAATTTGTCGGAACGAACGGTTGCAAATTGGTTGCCTGGTCGGATTTCCAGTGCATCACGACCGTTTTTGAAAAGCTTGATAAAGTAGAAATTGGTTACATCGGCTGGGTCTGTAAAGTCTGCTGCTATTGTCAGGCCGCGCGTGGTATCAAACGGAGAGGTGCGTCGAGGACGTGCATAGACGGAATCCAACGTGCCGCCGCGGCGTGCCGAATCAAATCCAGTCTCATAGATATCGCCATTGTACTGGATTTGTAGCTTGTAGCCAAGCTTCTCTTCTACGACGAGATTATTTGTGATAAATGCGCTGTCGCGCTCTGAAAAGTTCAAGCGCCACTGTCGTCCGTCTGAACTGATGATGCGCACTTCGGCGTCGCGCACCAGTGGCGGTCGCACCCCATCAAAAAAGCCGATGCTGCGAGTAAGTTTGATGCGTTGAAATGCAGAGTCTGGTTCTCCCGCTTTGCGTTCAATGATGCCCTCTACAACTAGGCGAGGCTGGTCGCTTGGCAGCGTAACATCTATGACATCTTGGCATGCTGAACAGAGCAGCAGGCAAAGCGCTGCTACATACTTTAGCACAGTGGTCTTTCTACCCCTTGGATGAATTGCTGTGCGATTCATGCTTGGGTTAATGTTTTTAATGTTTTAGAACTTGAATTCCCATGATACGCTTGGCACAATACCAAAGAAAGCTAAGCGTACAGCTTCCCCTTGGAAGCGATTATCACGATTTTGACGGAAAGTGATAGAGGCAGCGTTGCGGCGATTGTAGGTATTGTACAGACCAAATACCCATGCTGATTTGAAGCGGGAATCTGGTGCGCTAGCATCCCATCGGACTGAGATATCTAAACGATGATAAAGAGGCAAGCGCTCTGCGTTGCGCGTGTCGGGAAACTGCCTAATGATTGCACCTGAGATTTCATATGCTCCGATTGGGAAATTGGTCGGAATGCCTGTCTGTAAGACGAAATCAGCAGAAATAGTCCAAGCATCATTTAGCTTGTAGATGCCTACGATGTTCAGATTATGCGTGCGGTCAAATGGGGAAGGGTACCACTCGCCGCGATTGATGCCCGGTCCGCCATCGACACCTTCGACCTTTCTTTCGGAGCGAGAGAGTGTGTAGCTGAGCCAGCCAGTCAGTTTGCCTGTATTTTTCCGTACAAAGAGCTCCAAACCATATGCTCTGCCAATGCCGCGCAGTACCTCGGTTTCAATGTTGTTGTTGCCAAAGAGATTAGCACCGTCGACAAAATCAATAAGATTGCGTAGGTCTTTGTAATACGCCTCGAGTGAGATTTCAATATCGTTATTGAATAGGTTCTTGAAGAAGCCGAGAGAGACTTGGTCAGCTACTTGTGGCTCAAAAAACGGTCCGCTGGGCGTGTATAGGTCCAGCGGGGTTGGGGAAGCCGTGTTGGAAACAAGATGCAAGTTTTGACGCGTGCGGTTGTAGCTTGCTTTAAGTGAAGTAGTCTCATCTAGCAGCCATCTGGCGGCAAGACGTGGCTCAAGACCGAAAAATGCGCTAATAATTTGCCCACGGCTGAACTCTGTAGTGCGTAACACTATGCCATTCTCGTAGCGTCCTGTAATTTCGCTGAATCGTAAAGGTTTGCCGTCAACATACTCACGAATTGGCTCGGGACCGAAGCGGTAGAAGAAGTTGAATCGCAAGCCGTAATCCAAACTAAGTTCTTTGGTCAGAGCAATTTCATGACGAATGTAGAACGAGGGCTCGAACGCATATTTTTCATCGAGTGCAGTTGGACGAATAGGCGAGTCGCGTAGCGGTTGCACCCTACCTGGCACAAATTGGTAGTAAATCAGCTCCGCGCCCACATCAATTTGGTTGTCTTCATTGATAAAATATGTGAAATCGGCTTTGAAGGTTGGACTGATGATGTTGGAGTTGACCTGCAATTCTGAGCCCGGCGCTAAGACTCGCAGTTCATAGTCGTAGTTGCTATAGACTGCAGTAAAGTTTGAAAAGAGACTGCGGCTGAAGAGATGATTCCAGCGCACGGTGAAAGCGACATTGCCGTATGCATTGCCGAAAAAGTCTGCTAACCCAAAATCATCGCGCCCAAGATAGCCAGAGAAAAAGAGACGGTCATTTTCTCCGAAATTGTAATTGGCTTTGAGATTGAGGTCGTAGAAGTATAGCACTGTGCCGCGAAACTCACGAGAGAGGTTCAGGAATAAATCCGCATAGGAACGCCGAGCAGCAATGAGAAACGAGCCACGCTCTTTGACAATTGGGGCTTCAACCAGCAAGCGGCTACTCAAGAGCCCAATACCGCCATTGAATCCAAACTCACTCGGGTTACCATCGCGCTGACGCACATCCAGCACCGATGAAAGTCGCCCACCGAAGTTAGCAGGAATCGCTGCTTTATAGAGCTTGAAATCCTTGACTGCATCGGCATTGAAGACAGAGAAAAAGCCCAACAAGTGCGAAGCGTTGTAAATGGTTGCTTCATCCAACAGAATAAGGTTTTGGTCAGCACTGCCGCCACGCACACTAAACCCTGTTGACCCTTCTGGTGCCGACACACCCGGGAGCAACTGCAATGTTTTGAGAATATCAGTCTCGCCTAAAACAACAGGCACGCGCTTAGCCGTCTCGGCATCCAGCTTGGTGGCACCCATCTCAGTGCTGGTCACGTTGCTGGACACGCGTTCTGCCGAGACTGTTACTTCCTCGGCTTGAATATCGGCTGGCTCTAAGAAGAAATCCTTGTTCAGGTTGCGCGTGAGGGAAATTTTCTCTTGCTGTTCCTTGTAGCCTACGCTGCGTACAATAACCGTGTAGACACCCGGTTCAACTGTTACGGAGTAAAATCCATATACATTCGTGGCAGCACCTTTGGCGATTTCCTTGAGCTGGACGGTTGCCCCGATGAGTTCTTCTCCCGTTTTGGCATCGCGCACATATCCGCTTATGGTAACCGTTTGTGCAACCGCCTGACTCATCAGACAAACGAAGAAACTTAGCAAAAACAAACTCTCCCTTTTGAAACCGGTCATGCCCATCATATATGCAACGCTGATTTAGGTGATTTCGGATGCTGATATGGCTGCGTAAGGAACATCGGCAGCAGAAGTGCCAGCCCCATAACAATACGCAGGGCAACAAACGTTTCAGTGTGTTAGCACCTTTTCATTTCAGGCTATTCGAGGCTGCTGTTGCACATTCTGCTGATAGCAGGCTTCGTGGCGAAAAGCACCAACACGTCGCCACGCTGGACGACCATGTCAGGAGTAGGTATACCCAAAATTTTTTCAACGGTGCGAGAGCGCAGACCCAAAAGCCGTGGCTCCTGCTCAACACGCTTGATGGTGATAAGATTGACATCAAAGTTTTCACGCAATTGCAACTCACCTAAGGATTTACCGATGAATGCTTCTGGTGCACTCACCTCCACGATGGAGTAGTCGGAAGACAGTTCCAACGAATCAATGACACCGCGATACATGAGGCTATCGGCTAATCGCTCTGCTGCTTCCACCGCTGGAGAAATCACTTCCTCAATACCCAAATGCCGCAAAATGCGTTCATGCGTTTTCGTTGTTGCACGAGCAATGATACGCTTTACCCCGATGTTCTGCAGTGCAACAATTGTCAGCAGTGTTGCCTCAAAATCATCACCAATCGCTACGATAACTGCATCTAACTCTGTCAATCCTTGGTCGCGCAGAGCTTTTTCTTCGGTCGAGTCTAAGCGAACCGTGTATGTGACTTTATCCTTGATATCCTCCAAGCGGTCCATGGAGGAATCAATCGCCAAGACTTCTGCACCTTGCTTGGCAAGCGTGACGGCTAAATGCGCACCGAAATTTCCAATGCCAATGACAGCGACTTTTTTGGTCATGGTCAAGAGACAAGAACGGTTTCTTCTGCATAATCATACGAGGCGCGGCTTTGCTGCCGCATCAGCGCAATAATGACATTGAGAAAGCCTACGCGCCCTACAAGCATAGAAACAATGATTACCAGCTTTCCGGCATTGCTAAGTTCAGACGTAATGCCTGTCGATAGCCCAACGGTGCTGACTGCCGAGACCACTTCAAAGAGCAAGGCTTCGAACTTAAAATTTTTCTCTTGCTCGGTGATAAGTAAAATGAAGAGTGCCATTACAATGTAGAGCAGTGACAGTAGCGTCGTGCTGAAGGCACGTGTAATCACACGGTCAGGAATGCGGCGACGAAACAGCTCGATTTTCGTTTTGCCAGACGCAATAGCAACGATGTTGAGAATGGCTAAGGCTGCCGTTGTTGTCTTAATACCACCGCCTGTGGAACTTGGCGATGCCCCAATCCACATGAGTGCCACAATAAGAAACAGCGTCGGCGTAGCTAAGGCACCAATGTCGAGAGTGTTGAAACCCGCCGTGCGTGCAACGATGGAGTGAAAGCAAGCTGCAAACAGCCCTTCTCCGATGCTCATCTCTTTCATCGTGTGCGAGGCTTCCAAAGCGTAGATGCCTACCGTGCCAAGTCCAATCAAAATTGCTGATGTCAAAAACACAAGTTTGGCGTGAATCGATAAGCGAGCATTGGGTTCACGACGCAATTTTGCAAACACAAATCCAGATAGACTTGCCAGCGCAGGAAACCCTAAGCCGCCAATTACTACGAGACACATGATGACCGAGAGAAACAGCAGGTTATCCTTGCACATTGGCGCCGCCAAGTTTTCAGGTAGCAACGCAAACCCAGCATTGCAAAACGCTGAAATCGCATGAAACCCTGCAAAAAACGCCGACGACATTGGCAACTGCACCTCATCAAGATTCAAAGTGTGATAAATCAGCACGGCGCCGATTGCTTCTACGACAGTGGTGTATAATCCGATTTGCAGCAGAATCAGGCGAATTTTACCCAGACTTTCTTCGCCAATCAGTTCTCGCAATGCAATGTATTCTTTGAGCCGTGCGCTGGTGCCTGCCGCAGCGGCAAAAAATGTGGTCAGCGTCATAATGCCTAATCCACCAATCTGAATCAGCACCAACAAAATCCAGTGTCCTGTGTGAGAAAATGCTGTAGCGACATCGAGCGTCACCAGCCCCGTGACGCAAACGGCACTTGTTGCCATAAACAGCGCATCAATGACAGCGATAGGCTCACCTGCCGTGGCTTTAGGCAAAAGTAGAAACCCTGTGCCGACCACGGTCAGTAGCAGAAAACTTGCCAGCAGAATTGTGGCAGGCTGAATGTTTGCGGTCATCACACTTGCGCTGTAGCGCAGTGTCGCGGGAAGCAGTGCCAGAATCACAAAAAACTGTGTAATTACAAGGTAAAGACTGGTGAGGTTTTCGGGCGTCAGTTGCGGGTTGAGCGATGTCAGCATGCGCTCGACGGCAAAGGGAAATAGCAGATAGAGCAAAATTACCGTGAAAATGCTAAGTTCCAACCAGTGTTTTTTGAGATGCTCTACTTTGCTGGGCGAGAGCACCAACTTCAGAAAGGCTTGCAGGGCAAACAGATACAGCATCGTCAGTTCAAGATAACTTGCCCATTTTTCCTGTTCAGGCGATAGGAAAAATCCAATGCGCGCCACCAGCGATAGCACGGCTATAATTCCCAAAACTATCAGCAGCTTGTCAATTGTCTTGAGTAGCGTTTGCCGATGCGTGTCTATCCAGTCTGTAATCGTTTTCAAGCGCAAGGTGCGTTCTTGGGCGATTGGCTCAAGCATGGTGGTATTAGCTCACTTTTAGAAGCGATTAGGCTTGACTGGCTGCAGGGCAATTTTGCACACAGCGTCTATGCTTTTGAGTAAGATACAACTCTGCTTTAGAATGCGGCAATTTCAAAATAGCGTCATGCTTATCGCTCTTTGCACGGTCCTGTGTTAAGTTTGGCGCTATTCTTTTTTGCATCATGGTTGAACTGCTTTCACCACTTGCGCTGACTGGTCTATTTTCTTTGGCGGTGCCGCTTGCCATTCACTTGCTGAGTCGGCATTATGCGCAGGTCATCAAAGTCGGCTCAATTAAGTTTCTCAAGGCGGCAGAGCCAGCTACGTTTCGCCGTTTTGCGCTTTCGGAGTGGTGGCTATTGGTCTTGCGCCTTTTGTTGCTAACCTTGGCTACTTTGGCGCTGGCGCGTCCCGTTTTGCGCGCACGCCTTGAGAGTCGCTCTGCGCCCGGTTGGGTGCTTGTCAGTCCTGACCTCTGGCAGCGTGCCACCGACCCGCATTTCTACCACTGCATCGATTCGCTGCGTGCAGTGGGCTATGAACCTCATTTGCTCTTGCCCACTTTTCCCGCTCTCCCGCCCGATAGCGTTGCCACTGAACCTGTTGATGCTTGGTCTATGCTCGAAGAACTTGACCACTTGCTGCCTCAAGATACTCGCCTTGTTGTGCTGACTGGTGAGCAAGTGGCTTTGCTACATGGCAAGCGTCCCACGCTCTCACGTGAAGTGGTTTGGCTTACTTTCCCTCATACCGAGAAAAAAACATGGGTTCATCATGCCAAACATGTTGGCAAGGATAGCGTGTGGGTCGTGCTGGGCGAAAGCCACAGAGATTACACCCGTTTTCAGACCAAACTTATTTCGTCGCTTGCGGCTGCCCAGCAGCGATACAGCATTCCACCGCCAGCGCCACTGCAGCGCTTTGCCATCTTTTTTGACGACTCCACCCAGCACGATGCCGAATACTTGCGCTACGCCTTGCAGGCCATCCAACAACAATTTTTCCATGATTTCCAACTTACGATGCGCCCCATCCGTGATACGGCGGCACTCCGCTTGTTGCCAGACATGCTCTTTTGGCTTTCAGCGCATCCCTTGCCTACATCTCTCATTTCAACTCCATTCATCTTGCGATATGGTGGCAGTCGAGCTTCATCTATTCAAAGTGTGATAGTGCTGCCAAGTGGCGAGTTGCTCCAAATGCGCCAGCGGACATTCAGCTCGCAATACCGCCATGCACTTTGGACCGATGGATTTGGCGAGCCCATCTTAGAGCAATGCCGCACAGCTAACGGCAACGAATACATTTTTTACAGCCGTTTTTCGCCCGAATGGAATCAGCTTGTCTTTTCACCGATTTTCCCCGAATGGATTGCGCAACTTGTGCTTCATGAACTATATCAACCGAATATGCCCGACCTGCGTCGCACGACCGACCTTCAACGCTTGCCGCACCATGCGCCTACTGCGCCACCTTCAGCGTCTGCATCCGCATTCGCAACCGCAGCACAGACACCGCTTGCCTTGCCACTCTGGATTTTCGTAGCGATTTTGTTTATCATTGAGCGCGCACTTGCGCATCGCATCTCAACATAGAATCGGACTGGAACTATCATGTCGCCACTTCATCGGCTTGCCTCATACTGGAATCGACGAGTGCTCATGAGCCTTGGGCTTGTGGCTGCTTCAGTGGCATTAGCTATCGTGCTGCCCGTTGCCGCCTTTCTTGAGCGACCGACTGTGCATGCCGCATGGATGTGGATAGCGCTATCGGTTGCAGGATTTTTTTTGCTCTACTTGCTTTGCAAACATCGATTGGCGACTCCAGAAAAAATTGCCGAGCATCTGAATCGCACCGACCCGCGATGGGAAGAAAGTGCGCAACTTTTGCTCAAACCAGCATCTGAACTTTCGCTCTTGGAACTTAGGCAACTTCAGCGATTGCAAGCACAGCCTTTGCATGCCGAGGCACTTTTGCCTAACCCTTTTCGCCCAGCTTTGCAAGTGGCTCTGGTCAGCATACTGTGCGGCGCATGCGTGATGTGGCTTGGTTACAGTTTGCGCACTGAACAGACTCGTGCTACCCAAGCACCGCCGCTCTCTCGCACCGCCACTCTTTTGCCTACGGTAACTCGCCTTAGCGTAGAGCTTGTGCCGCCGCGCTACACCCAGCGTGAACGCCTCACCTCACCTTCGCTTGACCTTCGCACCATTGAACAGACCACAGCGACATGGACACTTGAACTTTCGCAGCCTGCACGCACTGCCCGACTCATCTTCAATCATGACGATACGCTTTACTTCCCCGCACAAGGGCTCATGCGGCAAGTGAGCACTACACTGTCTCGCAGTGGATTTTATTTTTTGGAAGTGGAAACGGAACACGGCATAGAGCGAAGCCATTACTACAAAATTTTCCTTGAGCGTGATGAGCCGCCAGCGATTACCATTCTTGAGCCGCATCAGCGCATCGAAGTAGATTTGCTTAGGCACTCGCGCCTGACGCTGGTTGCTCGCATTCACGATGATTTTGCCGTGCGTGAGAGCAATGTGCAAGCCGTGCTTGCGCAAGGCAAAGGCGAAAATATCCGATTCAAAAAACTCTTCTTCCCCTTCGATGCGGTTCATCGTGAGCAGCATACCAAGACGCTTGACCTTCTGGCGTTGGGCTTGAAGCCGGGCGATGAGCTCTATCTTACCGTTGAAGCACAGGACAATCGTGAGCCTCAACCGAACCGCACACGCTCCGAGACAGTGCTGATTACCACGAAAGACACCGCCGAAGTGGAAACAGATTTCAGCATGTCGTTACCTGTGGCAGCGCAACCAGATTATTTCCGCAGTCAGCGCCAGATTATCATTGATACCGAGAAACTTTTGCGAGAGCGGCGCACGCTTTCGCCAGCGGCATTTCAAGCCCGTTCTGAAGCCTTGGGCGTCGACCAAAAAGTGTTGCGCCTGCGCTATGGCAAATTCTTGGGCGAAGAGTTTGAATCGGCTATTGGCGGCGCGGCGATGGAAGAAATTGAGCGAAGTCTTGCGCCCAAGGACTCTACGCCGCATCCCTTGCTAAAATTCATCCGTCATGTGCATGATGAAAACTGCGGGCATCTTTCCAAAGCCTCTTTGGCCGCCTTAGAGAAAAATCCGAACGAAACTGCTGTGGAAAAATTGATGAGCCAATTCGTCCATGCTCACGATACCGAAGAGGGCGCTACATTTTATTCCGATGCTATCAAAGCGCAACTCAAAGCGGCATTAGCCGAAATGTGGGACGCTGAACTTTACTTGCGCATGCACAAACCCGAAGAAGCCCTGCCTTACGAACTGAAAGCACTCAAGCTGCTCAAAGCGTTGCAACAAAACTCGCGGCTGTATGTGCAACGCATGGGCTTTGAGCCGCCGACGCTAAAACCCGATGAAAAGCGCCTCAGTGGCAAGCTCGATAAGGTCGTGTCGCGCACCGTGTCGCAAACGCTGACTGTGCAAGATGAGTTTGCCGCCGTGCGCAAGGCTTTAGCCGTCATTTCTAATCTGCGCGCTGGTCAAGAGCTGGTATCTGGAACGGCGTTGCAACACCTGACACAAGGCGGCACAGCACTGGCACGTGCTGCCGAGAGCGACCCCTTGCGTTACCTTGATGCTTTGCAAGCCTTGCGCCAGTTTCTTGATGCAGCCGAGCAGCATGGGCGCGCTCCGCTTGTCTATCTTGAGCCTGTCGAGCGTGCTTTGTGGTCGCTTTTGCCCCAGCCCGAGTCACGCCCTGAACGCCATCATTTGCACATGCCCACACTGGCGAAATCATATTTTCAACACTTTAGCTACGCCCGATAGCATCAGATGGAATTTGCACTTCGTGGCTGGTGGCAATGGGGCGTTTGGCTTGCCGTCGCCTTGATTTTGGTCTACCTTGTTCGCTTAGAACTTCGCCGTCCTAATCGGCGCCAATTGCTCCTACGCTTGCTTGCCGTTGGTATGGCGACGCTTTCATTAGCCATGCTATGTTTAGAACCCATGCATCGCCAACCTATACATGCCAGCGACGCTTTTCTGCTCACTTCTGGTTTTGGCGCCAAGCAAGTTCAGCGTGCTGCCGATTCGATTCATCCTGCACGTGTTTTTGCTCTGCCGCGCGCCGTAGGAGCAGACACGCTTGCCAATTTGGAACTTTTGCCGAATGTTGCCATGCTTTTGCGCCGCTACCCGCACATTCGTCATGTTCACATTTTTGGTGATGGTTTACGCCCCGATGAACTTGAAAGCATTGCTTCTTTGCAAGTGAGCTTGCATCTTGCACCATTGCCTGATGGTCCGATTGCTGCGACCTACCCGCACCGCATTGTGCTTGGCGAGCCTTTTCACGTTCAAGGCACATGGCATACTACGCGCCGCGATTCGCTTTGGCTATATCTTGCCCTGCATGGCGAGCGCTGTGATTCGCTTTTGCTGGTTGGCGAAGGGCAGCTACTTTTCGCACTCAACGCCTTGCCGAAGCAAGCAGGCACATGGCTCTACACACTTTGCGCTCTGCGTGCCGCGCGCGATACAGCATTTGTGGGCACAGTTCCCATCCATGTCGTGCCGCCGCAACCCATCCGTGTTTTAATTCTGGAAAGCGCCCCCAGCTTCGAGACCAGAGCCCTGAAACAGTGGGCTTCCGTCACTGGCAACGCCTTGGCAATTCGCAGCATGGTCAGCCGCGAAAAATTCTTCACCGAGTTCTTGAACATGGCACCATTTGCGCTTGAGAGGCTGACTGCCAGCATTCTTGAAAAGGTTGATGTGGTCATCACCGATGTTGAGACCGTGCTACGTCTATCGGCACCTGAGCAAGCCGCCTTGCGTCAAGCTGTGGAAGCTGGGTTAGGACTTTTGATGGCGCTCTCTGACGCACCGGCAAAGAGGTTACGAGAGCATGATTTTTTCTTGGGGTTTTTTACGGCAGTGCCAGAGTCAAATGAGGGGCGCTTTGTCAGACCGCAAGGATTTTCTTTGCGGCAGTCATCGGGCACAGCGTTGCCTATTGCGCCACTTCGGCTGCGCCATCGCTTTGGTGCAGAAGTTTTGGTGCAGGATGAAGCGGGACGAGCGCTGGTTCTTGCGGCGGCAAGGGGCTTGGGCAAAGTCGCCGTGAGCATTGTGCAGGAGACCTTTCGCTGGGCTTTGGAAGGACGGCGTGAGCTTTATGCCGACTACTGGAGTCATATCCTAAAGCGCCTTGCTCGTCCGAATTTGGAAACGGACCTTTGGGCGCATAGCATGCTGCCTACGGTGGATTTGCCTTGTCAGCTTACCCTGCGCACACTTTCCGCTGCACCTTTTGCAATAGTCAAGTTGCCCAGCGGTGCGTATGATACGCTTTTCTTCCGACAACATCCTATTGAGCCCACGCAATGGGAAAGCATGTTTTGGTCTCGCGAACCGGGCTGGCATCAGGTCTGGCGCATGGGCACAGCAGATAGTGCATCGGCGGCATTCTATGTGCATGCAAGTCATGAGTGGGCACCGCTTCGGCGTGCGCTCATGCAGCAAGCGACGCAGGCATTTGCTCATTTGCATCCCCGTGATAGTGTGCGTGCCAGCGTGGTGCAAACTTACGAGCCAGTCTCGCCGTGGTGGTTCTTTATGCTGTTTGTGGTCGCCGCCGCGTATCTGTGGGCAGAGCGGAAATTCTAACGCTGTAGCGTGCCTATCTGCCTTCGGATACGCTCAATTTTGCAACTGCCTTTGGTTGAAGCCGACCGATAAGCTGTTCAGCAATTTGCACGGCATTGGTGGCGGCGCCTTTGCGTAGGTTATCGGCAACAATCCACAGGTTGAGACTTTTTGGCTGCGATAAATCGCGCCGCACTCGCCCGACGAAGACCTCATCTCGCCCGTAACAATCTATCGGCATCGGATAGAGACGCTCGGCTGGATTATCCTTGAGCACCACACCCTTTGTGGAACTGAGAATCGCTCGCACTTCATCGAGCTCAAAATCATTTTCAAACTCGATATTGACGGCTTCGCTGTGTCCCCCATAAACTGGCACTCGCACGGCTGTAGGAGATACCTGAATGGTGTCATCTCCCATAATTTTTTTCGTCTCGTTTATCATCTTCATCTCTTCCTTGGTGTAGCCATGCTCGACAAATTCATCGATTTGCGGCACCACATTGAAGGCAATGGGATGAAAATGCGTGTAGCGTTCGGGCTTTACGCCTGCCAGTTCGGATTGCAGGGCTTCTAAGCCGGTTTTGCCTTTGCCTGTTACCGATTGGTAGGTTGAAACCACCACGCGTCGCACTCGGTAGCGGTCATGTAACGGCTTGAGCACCATGACCAGCTGAATGGTCGAGCAGTTTGGATTGGCAATAATCGGTGCGGGGCGTCCTGTTGCGTCAAAAATTTTTTCGGCATTCACTTCGGGCACAACTAACGGCACATCTGGCACCATTCGAAATGCCGAAGAATTATCAATCACGATGGCGCCTTGTGCGGCTGCAATTGGTGCCCACTCTCGGCTGACTGCCGCACCGGCTGAAAAAAGTGCAATATCCACATCAGCAAATGCCTCCGCCGACGGCACACGCACCAAGTGCGACCGACCTTGAAATTCCATCACCTGCCCAGCTGAACGCTCGCTTGCCAAAAGCACCAGCTCACGGACGGGAAATTGGCGTTCCTGCAGGCACGCCAGCATCGTGCGACCAACCAAGCCTGTGGCACCCAGTATGGCAACTTTGTAAGAGAGTGGCATGGCAAATACGGTAGATTACTGAAGTTGTGATTGGATGATGCGTCAAGTGTAGCAATGCTGTTTGCTCAATCCCTTGCTATAGCATTGCGGTTTTTTGCAAATCTATGATTTTTTCAATTAATCTCTTAACCGATGTTCCCTGCCATGCAGATTTTTGCGCTTCAGGCAAAACCGAGCGAGAGTGCTCATGCCGTTTTGAGCCAAAATTTTCCGCTATTTTGATTTGGCAAAGTTTGAAAATTTATTAGCTTCCGAACCTGAGTTTTTATTCGTCAAAAAGTGAGCTATGCACCATTACGCACACCTCTCTCGTTACCTTCTCATATTACTTTTTTGCCTTGTCATGAACGATTCTGCTTTCTCACAAGGGGGCACACGCTATCAATTGCCGCCCAAGGTCTTCATTGACCTCATTGATGCGCCGCCCACACCCACTGTGAGCCTCTCTCCGAGAAATGATGTAATGCTGATTATGGAGCGCCCAAGTCTGATACCCATTTCCGAGCTGGCTGCACCGGAGTATCGTCTTGCTGGCTTGCGTCTGAACCCGCTTACAAATGCTCGCAGTCGGGCGATGTATTTCACCAAATTTGTCATCAAAGTTCTCGAAAGCGGCAAAGAAATGGCAATTACCGGTCTGCCAAGTGATGCGCGTCTTGGCATGCCGCACTGGTCACCTGATGGCAAACATTTTGCTTTCACGCTCACGCGTGCCCACGGTGTCGAACTCTGGATTGCTGAGGTCTCCACAGGCGCCGCAAAAAAGCTGCTTGATGCCCAACTCAATGACATCTACGGCACGACCTTCGTCTGGCTTCCCGATAGCAAATCGCTCATTGCCAAACTGGTTTCCGACAAGCGTGGTGCTATGCCTACGGCACCCACAGTGCCCTCTGGTCCGGTGGTTCAAGAAACTTCTGGGAAAACTGCCGCCGCTCCGACTTTCCAAGACTTGCTAAAAAATGAGCATGACGAAGCCCTGTTCGAATACTTCCTTGCCTCAAAATTGGTGCGTGTCTCACTCTCGGGCAGCATCACCCCGCTAACCAAAGAAGGTTTGATTACCAGCATTCAACCTTCGCCCAATGGCAAATACCTACTCGTAGAATCGCTTCATCGACCGTTTTCTTACCTTGTGCCTGCCTCGCGCTTTCCTCAGAAAATCGAAGTGATTGACCTTACAGGCAAGCTCGTCAAAGAGATTGCGGATTTGCCGCTTGCAGAAGATATTCCACTCGGTCGCGATGCGGTGCGCAAAGGTGTCAATGCCTGCACTTGGCGCCCGGATGCGCCTGCTACGCTTTACTGGTCAGAAGCTCAAGACGAAGGCAATCCCAAAGTCAAAGCCGATGTGCGCGATAAGCTCTTTATGCTAAGCGAACCTTTTAGCGGCAAACCACAAGAGCTACTTGGGCTTGGCTACCGTTACCAAAACGTGCTGTGGAGCGACAGGGGCTTTGCGCTGGTTAATGAGACTTGGTGGTCAACACGCCGCATCCGCACTTGGAAAATTAACACCGCCTCGACACCCGCCTTGCCTGAACTGCTCTTCGACCGCTCTTTTGAAGACCGTTACACCGACCCAGGCACACCGGTCATGAAGACCCTGCCCAATGGCAGGAGTGTGCTGCATTTGGCTGATAATGGTCAATCGCTCTTGCTTATCGGTGATGGCGCTTCTCCCGAAGGCGATAAACCATTTATTGATAAATTTACCCTTTCTTCAAAGCGAAGTCAGCGCCTGTGGCAATCTGAAGCGCCCTACTACGAATACCCTGTTGAAGTGCTCGACGACAACGGCACAGTAATTCTTACCAGCCGCGAGTCGCAGACTGAACCGCCGAACTATTTCATTCGCAATCTTTCCAAAAACACTCTGACACCGCTGACGGCTTTTCCGCATCCTGCGCCCGCTTTAGCCAAAATTCAAAAGGAGCTTATCAAGTATAAGCGCGAAGATGGGGTCGAGCTTTCTGCGACGCTCTATCTTCCCGAAGGCTATACGCCTGATAAGGGTCCATTGCCAATGCTGATGTGGGCGTATCCGCGAGAGTTCAAGAGTGCACAGGCTGCCAGTCAAGTGGTCGGCTCGCCGTATCGATTCTCACGCATCAATTGGGGGTCGCCGCTCTTTTGGCTGACTCAAGGCTATGCAATTCTCGATGGTCCAACGATGCCCATCGTTGGCGAAGGCGGCAAAGAACCTAATGATACATATGTGGAGCAGTTGGTTGCCAGTGCCAAAGCCGCTGTCGAAGAAGTAGTGCGCCGTGGCGTTGCTGATAGAAAACGCATCGCTATTGGCGGACACTCCTACGGTGCCTTCATGACTGCCAATCTTTTAGCACACTCTGACCTTTTCTGCGCTGGTATTGCACGCAGTGGCGCTTACAACCGCACCCTTACGCCTTTTGGATTTCAGAATGAAGAACGCACGCTGTGGCAAGCACCTGATACCTACATCAAAATGTCGCCCTTCATGCATGCCGATAAAATCAATGAGCCGATTTTGCTCATTCACGGCGAAGCCGATAACAACCAAGGCACTTTCCCTCTCCAAAGCGAACGGCTCTTCAATGCGCTCAAAGGGCTTGGCAAAACCGCTCGCTTCGTACTCCTGCCCCTTGAGTCGCATGGCTACCAAGCACGTGAGTCAGTTCTGCACATGCTCTACGAAATGCATCAATGGCTGGAAAAGTATGTCAAACAGGCAAATACCAACACCTCGCTGGCAGATTGAGCGCAATAGGTTAGGTATGAATCCCTGCACGCCGTCTTCGCGCCTTGGTTGCACGGCTGCAGAGTACCACCAGCTGACACCAGTGTTCTTAAGTCAAAATTGTATCTTCGCACAAGCGCTATTTCCAATCAACATTTGTCTGTATTACGCTTATGCCAAATACTTCACTGAGTCCCCGTTGGGCACGATTGCAAAAAGTCGAGGAAATCGAGACTGACCAATACTTTATCGATGTCTATGTCTGTCCTATTACCACTGAAGAGTTGCGTGAAAAATATCTCAATGAGCCGCCCGTTCTCTACGCTTTTGCGGTGTTCGATAAACAAAATACCTATCTGCTTAGCTATGCACTTGAGATGCGTGAAGCCATACGCATTTTGCCCGATGAAACAGAGGAAACCTACATTGGCTATTTCCTTGAAGCCTTTTGTGAGCATCAGCATTTTACTTGCAAAAACTTCAAGGAAATTGAACCTGATTTAGAAACCTGTGCGTACAACTGTTATTTCCCTTATTGTTGAGTATAATGCAGTAGAGAAAATGTTAGAATACGACCGCGAGATGGCGCAAAGTCAGAGCAAGGTCAATGACAACCTCTCATGAGCGCGCTGCACATATTTCTTTTAAGACGCTAGAGAGCTGTTCGAGGTCAAATGGCTTCGGCAGCACCTTGGAACTGGAGAGATACCGAATTTCTCGCTCTTCATCATCAGAGAGTGTTCGCCCTGTCATCACCAGCACGGGGATGGTGTTATTCTTTGCACATAGCCATCTTAAAAATTCCAAGCCGTTGCAGAGTGGCATCTCATAGTCTGTTATGATGAGCTTCACTTTATCTGCAAACTGTTCATACAGTTGGATAGCCTCCTTGCCATTTTGTGCGGTTACAACATCACACACTTCCAAAAACCAGTCTCTGAGTAACTCCCGTAGCATAGGGTCATCTTCAACTATCAGCAGCATGTTTGTTAAGAGTTTTTTGTTGCTTGAAAAGTAAAATTCTCTCTGCAGACAATTTAGGCTTTTTTCGCTAAAGAGAAAATTTTGTAATATGGAAGGCGACGAAACGAAAGAACGACTGACAACAACTACAACGAAGGAAAGGACCATCCAAGATGTGGGCACGCGCTTACGAGAGGTTCGTATGGCTCTTGGATACAGCCAGCAGTATTTTTCAGCACTACTCAATACCTCAGCAGGCTTTATCAGCGAAATCGAAGGCAATAAGAAATCTCCCGGTATTCAGCTTCTCTATTCGCTATGGCGAAAGTTTAATATCAACATTAATTGGCTACTGACCGGAAAGGGCAACATGTTTAATTCTCACTCTCGCATAGAGCACACACCACCTTCTCCAGAAGAGCGTTCTGACACAGAGCAAGAACTTTCTATTCACCAGCAGATTATTGCACTTCAGCAAGAGAACGAGAGGTTGCAGCAAAAGGTGCGAGAGCTGCAGTCGCAGGTTAATTTACTTTCCGACCTAATCATTAGAATTAAAAAGTCATAAAGACGGGGCAAAGACTTACCGCATGCGGTTGTTTTAGCACTTCTTCTTGGGCTCGTTCTACCATCATGCCACTTTGAGTTTGACAAAGGGCACTTTTCCTCCGCACTACTTACCTTTGATGCTCTCTAAAAGGTAGGCTGCTTCTTTTTTGCGCTCTTCGTCGCCATATTCTTGCACTTTGAGTGAGGCAATTTCTTTCAGCTGTTCGCGTGCTTGGTCGAGTTTATCGTCTTTTTGCAGGGCTCGGGCATAATCTAAGCGGAACATGATAAAGTCGCCGCGCAGCTCAACGGCTTTTGCAAGATACTTGATGGCATCATCCAAGTTGCCCCACGCCAGCCCTAGCGGCATGCGCATCACTTCAGGAGTTTCCGAGAGCTTGAGATGCGTGCGTCCTAAAATGTAGTAGGCTGTTGCCAGCACTTGCGGTCCAGAGCTATTGAGTTGAATGGCTTTTTCGGCGTCAGCTTTCGTTTGCTTGACCAAGTCTTTTACACTCAGCACGCCTTTGAAGAGCGCTACTTTACCGTTCGCAGCGGCGCGGCGCACATATCCGACCGAAGCTTGCGGATTAAGCTGAATGGCTTTATCGGCAAATTCTTTAGCTTTAACATAAATCTGCTCTTGCTCACTTTTCGGTCGTGTGTCCCCATAGACCACATAGACACGCGAGGCGCGCCAGAGAACTTCAAAGTCGTTCGGAAATTTACTGAGCGCATCGTCGACTTTAGCCTTCGCCTCTGCAATTTTGATTTGTCCCATAAGTGCATCAATTTCATCGCATATCGCTTTGGACTCCTGAGCAAAGAGCGACATGCTGTGCAATCCAACCAAGGCAAGTAGCAAAAGTAAGGTTTTCATATTCCGTGAAAATGGTTAGGTTACACAAGGCGCATATAAGTTTTGGCGAAGATACAAAAAGCCTGATGTTTGCAAATTAAGGTCCCCTGCTGTTTTTGGATTGAGGCAAGCGCATGTAATTTCGTCAGCTTTTTGTCTTTATCAACAAAACCATCCATACACCAATGGCACATTTGCGACTTCTCATTTGCCTTTCTTTTGGCTTTTGCCTTTGCGCTAATGCATTTGCGCAGCGCGAACAGTTCGGCATTCGCTACGAGCAATACGGCGTTGTAAATTTGGACAAAGCTGAACCAGAACTATCGGGCAGTTCGTTTGGTGCCTTTGCGCTGACGGGCAATGCCTCGTTCAAGGTGTTTTTGGATAAGCGTGGGGCTTCGAGCCTCACACTTGGTGCGCAGTATCGCTATGTTCGGCTCGAGCCAGAGGTTCGTCTTCCTATTGTTACAGCTCCGCCGTCGTCATCTACGGTTAATGCGCCTCGTGAAGCACATCTGCTTTTTCTTGACCTTGTCTTGCAGCAACGGCTATCGGATATTTTTACGCTCCTTGTCGCCGTCCGTCCTGGTATTTTTTCTGATTTTCGCAACGTCGTTCTCGACCATACTCGTCTTGAAGGGGCGGCATTTTTGGATTGGCACGCTGGTGATGAACTCACGCTGGGCTTTGGTGCATCGCGCACCAGCAACTTCGGTCGAGTCTTGATTGTGCCCATTCTGCATGTCATTTACTTTGGCGGCGAAACATTTATGATTGATGCTATTATTCCACGCAACCTTGATGTGATGTTTTATCCTTCCAAAGAGTGGGAGCTTGGACTAAGTTTTCTGCTTAACGGCAGTGAGTATCGCGTGGGGGATGCTACGCTCAATAGCCTGAACATGAACCAATTTGGCTTTGCAAACTTGACCGCTGGACCAATTGTTCGCTATCAGTTTTTGGAAAAGACCTATCTCTCGCTCGAGGGCGGTTACACGCTACTGCGTCGCACAGAGCTTGCCGACAATCGGCTTTCAGGTGATGCACGGTTTCTGCAACAGTTCAATCCTGCCAATACATGGTTTTTGCGTGTCGGCATGCAACTGATGTATTAAGGTTGCCAGTGCTGGTTTTGCGGCACGGTTGCGCACTTGTGTTTTGTCATTCCCAGCATTTTCTTTGTGTCATTCCGAACGCAGTGAGGAATCCAGTGCATGGATGCTTCGCTTCGCTCAGCATGACAAGAGCGGAAGTGTCATTCCGAGCATTTTCTTTGTGTCATTCCGAACGCAGTGAGGAATCCAGTGCATGGATGCTTCGCTTCGCTCAGCATGACAAGAGCGGAAGTGTCATTCCGAGCATTTTCTTTGTGTCATTCCGAACGCAGTGAGGAATCCAGTGCATGGATGCTTCGCTTCGCTCAGCATGACAAGAGCGGAAGTGTCATTCCGAGCATTTTCTTTGTGTCATTCCGAAACGCAGTGAGGAATCCACTGCTAATGAAGAATTTCCCTTGACCTCACCCTGTTTCGGCGGTGCCGAAACGTCCCTCTCCTTGCAAAGGAGAGGGATGTCTGCGCCAGCAGACAGGGTGAGGTGCTGGATGCTTCGCTTCGTTCAGAATGACAGCGCATCTGCAAGGCATCGGCACAACCTTTTCATCTACACGAGGGGCAGTGACTACTCTCTTAGTCTTTGGCGACGACACGGAAAGCATCTCTGCCCAGAAAGCGGGCTTCGCGACCTAATTGCTCTTCAATGCGCAAGAGTTCGTTATACTTTGCGATGCGGTCGGTGCGCGAAAGACTGCCTGTTTTGATTTGTCCAGCATTAGTGGCTACTGCCAGTTGAGCAATTGTTGCATCTTCTGTTTCGCCACTGCGGTGCGAAATGATGGTCGTGTAGCCGTTGCGGGTTGCCATTTCTACGGCTTCCAGCGTTTCGGTTAGCGTGCCAATTTGATTGACCTTGATGAGAATGGAGTTCGCAATTCCCATCTTGATGCCGCGCGCAAGTATCTTGGTATTTGTAACGAAGAGGTCATCGCCGACAAGTTGCACTTTTTGCCCTAATTTTTTGGTCAGCATCTCCCAGCCTTCCCAATCATTTTCTGCCATGCCATCTTCAAGCGAAATGATAGGATACTGCTCTACCCAATTTGCCCAGTAGTCGACCATTTTCTCCGATGAGAGCTCTTGCTTTGAGGACTTTTTGAAGATGTATTTTTTCTTGCTGGGTTCATAGAATTCTGAGGAGGCTGGGTCGAGAGCAATCATGACATTGCCAGCGGCAGTTGGGGCGGCAGTGCTTTTCTTTGATTTTGTGGCTACTGGCGCAGTGCTTTCACCAGCTTTGTAGCCAGCGCGACCAATGGCTTCAAGGACCAGTTCAATTGCTTCTTCATTGGACCTCAGGTTTGGCGCAAAGCCGCCTTCATCGCCAACGGCAGTGCTATAGCCTTTTGATTTCAACAGGGCCTTGAGGGCATGGAAAATTTCTGCACCGCATTGCAGGGCTTCGCTGAAAGTGTTAAAGCCCAACGGCACAATCATGAATTCTTGGAAATCCACATTGTTGTCGGCATGTGCACCGCCATTGAGCACGTTCATCATGGGCACGGGCAGGGTTCGGGCAAGCGTGCCACCGATGTAGCGATAGAGTGGCAAACCGGTAAAATCTGCGCCAGCCTTTGCACAGGCTAACGAGACACCTAAAATGGCGTTAGCCCCCAGCTTGGATTTATTTTCCGTGCCATCTAACTCAATGAGTTTATGGTCAATTGCGGTTTGCTCGGTTACCAGCATGCCGGTGAGCGCATCGTTGATAACTGTATTGACATTTTTGACAGCCTTGAGCACACCTTTGCCGAGATATTTTTTCTTGTCGTTATCGCGCAGTTCTACGGCTTCATGCTCGCCAGTGCTAGCGCCACTGGGCACTGCGGCACGCCCAAAGGCATTTTCAGCATAGACATCAACTTCAATGGTTGGATTGCCGCGAGAATCCAGAATTTGTCGGGCGGTAATTTTTTGAATGAGTGGCATACTTCAAGTTGGATAAGCGTTGGATAAATTTTGCAACATTATGGGCAGGCTAAATATACGCCGTTTAAGCAGGATTTACAGGGTTTTAAGCCCATTTTTACTTTTGCTCAAAAATCTACTCATGCTGGCGCTTGAGAATTTCTACTGGAACGCCATGTGCACCAAGTAGCGTGTTTAGCTCACGCTCCATCAGGGTTTGGGCATCGCGAAGCAAGCCTGATGCCAGCACCTGTTGCCGTGCTTTTTCCTGCAAGCGATTGACAGCCGCTTCTCGTTCTTCACGCGTGATGTAGTTCCACCAGCCGCTTTCGTCGCGCACCACTTCGTAGCGCGCCATCTCCAGCGAGAGCAGTTTCGGTTCGGGAAACTCTGCGATGATTTTCGTCGGATTGGTGGTGATGCGGAGCAAAAATTTTTGCTTCAAGTCGTAGCCTGCTTTGGCATTAAAGATGCCGCGCACGACCAGAATTTTCGTGCTGCCCAAAAAAGTGTGCGTGTAAGTATCTTCCACCATGAGCGACTTGGAGACGGTTGCCAGTTCCAGAATGGGTGCAGATTGCTGCACAACGACGATTTCATTGAGCCGCACTTCAGGGGTGAAGTTGAAGTTGCGCCGAATCCCCTCTGCTGCATTGTGTGCAAGGTCCGTTGGCACTTTTACAACAATCACATACACTGCCAACGCTATCGCCAGCGCTGCCACGCTCACTGCTGCACTGACCAGCACAATTCGTGTCGAAAGGCGCATCTCTGACGCATTTGGATTTTCTATCTTGAACTTACACATTACACGGCAAAATGATTTGGACTTTTTATGCGACGCTATGCTTTTCTTGCTCTTTCTTTTAGTCTGCTGAGTTCCTCTGCATTGGCTCAGACCATAGAGCATGATTTGGTCAACTGGTCTGGTGCGATGGTCACCGTTCGCTTTGGCGAAAGCCCATGGTCAATGCAGGTCTTTGCACAAAGCCGCATGATTAACGGGCTATCGCAGTTTCAGACTGTCGTGTTTTTGGTCTATGGGCTCTACCGAGTAGTGCCTTCCACTTCGTTGGGCGCAGGCTACATCATTCTGACGCCGATTAACAACCGCATTTTGGATATTTTTTCATTTCAAGTCTGGCATGATTTCAAAGTCGGTAAAGTGCCAGCCGTCCTTCGCTTGCGTGCAGAAAGTCTGGCATGGCACTCGCTACAAGATGCCTTCTTTGATGTGATTCGTTCGTGGCGACTTCGGATTCGTCCTGAAATTGCCCTGCCAGTAGGCGGCAATTACTCATGGCTTATCAACAACGAGTGGTTTCTGACGTTTGAAGCGCCAGTGTGGAATCAGAATCGGTTTCAGACCGGGGTGCGTTATCGGCAGTCGGGCATCATTGTAGATGTGCTATACCAGAATCGGGTCATCAACCGCACGCCGCCGCTCCCGGTGCGAGTCGAGCACATCATTTTACTGAACTTTTTTTACACCCTCATGCTTTGAGCATTTGCGTCGTGTGGCAAATAGGCTTTGAGAGCGTCAATGAGAGCGGCAGGCGGACGGGAGAGTTTGCCTGACCGACTAAGAAAAGCATGCGTGGTGTAGCCCTCAAACAGTTTTTGACCAGAGCGTTTCTCAAAGCCTTGGTAAGAGAGCGTGATGCGCACATTCTCGAGCTTTGCAACGTGGGTGTTGATGAGAATTTCGTCATCGTATCGAGCTGGCGCAAGATAGTCCAAGTGAGCTGAGACCACGGGGAGCATGATGCCAAGCGATTCAAGGTCTTTGTAAGCAAAGCCGCACTCGCGCAAAAGTTCGTTACGAGCCGCTTCAATGAACTCAAAATAGCGTGCGTAGTAGACGACTTGCATCTGGTCGGTGTGTGCGTAAATGACACGAAGCGAGTAGGTGAAGACTTTATGCGGCGGTTGCGACATTAATCTTCTCTCCACACGCCCATTTTCGCATACTTTTCAATGCGTTCTTCGACCAGCTGTTCTGGCGTTTTGCTCATGAGTGGCTTGAGCTCTTCCAGCAAAATACGCTTCAAGGTTGCTGCAGTCTCTTCAGGATTGCGATGTGCACCGCCGATAGGCTCGGGCACGATGCGGTCAATAATTCCCAGTTCCATCAGGTCAGGGGCAGTGAGTTTTAGCGCTTCGGCGGCCTGCTCTTTGAAGTTCCAGCTTCTCCACAAAATGGAAGAACAACTTTCTGGCGAGATAACCGAGTACCATGCGTTTTCGAGCATCAGCACACGATTTCCGACGCCGATACCGATTGCGCCACCAGAGGCGCCTTCGCCGATGATGACAGCGATGATAGGCGTGCGCAAGCGCGCCATTTCAAAGAGATTGCGTGCAATAGCTTCAGCTTGTCCGCGCTCTTCGGCTTCGATGCCGGGAAAAGCACCGGGCGTATCAATCAGCGTAATGACAGGTTTTTTGAACTTCTCGGCTAATTTCATCAAGCGCAAGGCTTTGCGGTAGCCTTCTGGATTAGCCATGCCGAAATTTCGCATCAGGTTCGATTTGGTATCGCGCCCTTTTTGGTGACCGATAATCATGACTGTCTGCGCTCGCCCGTCTTCATCGATCATGCGTGCAAATCCGCCGACGATGGCTTTGTCGTCACCGAAGGCGCGGTCGCCTGAGAGTTCTATGAAATCCTGCGTCATCATGTAGATGTAATCCAGCGTGTAGGGGCGCTCGGGATGGCGTGCCAGTTGCACGCGCTGCCAGCGAGTTAGGTTGCGGTAAATCGACACGCGCAGTTCTTGCACCTTTGCCTCGAGCTGCTCAATGTCGCGCGCCAATTCTTCGGCTTTGCCATTGCCGCTTTGTAGGGCAAATTGGCGCATTTCATTGAGTTTCGTCTCAAGCTCTACAATCGGCTTTTCAAAATCTAAAACCACTTTTGCCATAATGCTACCTTCATGAGTTATAGTTCTGGCAGGGTAAAATGATACGCAAAATCTTGCTTTTTAGAAACTTCTGCCATCGCAGGCGTCTCTGTCACCGGTAGCGGTTGTGGTATGCCAACCGCAGTTTGATGTTTGAAGGCATTTTCCTAAGTTTGCTGCCAAGTCAGACATTTGAAGAACATTGAAACGAATACCGCTCACTTGAGCGTTGTAAGGACGATTTCAGACTTCAATCTATCTCTCTTGAACAAAGCGTATCACCTCAAGAGGTATAACCGATGAGACACCTTCATGCAAAAGTTTTGATACTTGCCACGGTGTGTTTTGCCGCGGTGCTTTCCTACGGTTTTCTGTTCAGCGATGCTACTCTCACATCTAAGTCAGATGCGGTCTCTGAAGCGGAGGTGCCCAAAGATGAGAGTGGCTGTTTTTCCTGCCATTCCCAGCTTCTTGGCAAGGCTGGCATTGGCGCGGAAATTTGGGAGCGCGATACGCACCACCGAGCTGGTGTAAGCTGCGTCGGATGCCATGGCGGTAATCCAAGCAAAGACATCACCATGGCGAACTTCCAGTTAGCGCATCAAGACATCAAGGATGCCAAAGGCAAGGTGATTACACCATTTATCGCACGCGGCGATGCCAAAAAGCAAATGGAATGGTGCGGCTCTTGCCACGAGAGCGCCGAGAAGATGCAAACCTACAAGCTCTCTAAGCCCGTTGAAAAACTTGACTTGAACATCAATGCAGTCTATGCCGCCAGCTCACATGGTGTAGCGGCTTTGAAAGAAGGGAATGCGGCGTCGGCAAGTTGCGTTAGCTGCCACGGCGCACATGGTGCGATGACTGCCGATAACCCACTTTCGCTCACTTATCCGAAGAACATTGCCAACATGTGCGGCACCTGCCACGCCAGCGAAACTTACATGGCAGCTTCCCTTGAAAAGAAGGGCAAGAGTTTTGAAAATCACATTGAGGCATACATGGAAAGTGTGCATGCCAAAGCCATGTATGTCAAGAATGACTTAACCTCACCAACCTGCAACGATTGTCATGGCAAGCATGGCAATCATCCTGAAGATGTGGCTGATGTAACACATGCTTGCAACTCCTGCCATGCCTCTATTGCATCTGCATATGCAGAAGGACCGCATGCGTCGGCTTACTTAGCCGCTGGGAATAACGGCTGCATCAGTTGCCATGGTTCGCCAAATGGACACCGCATTGCAAACTGGGGGCATGAAAAAGTTGGGGTTCAGGAAGGAGCACAGTGCCTAAACTGCCACAACGCAAATGTGCCTGAAGCGCCTGCCTACAAGGTGGCTCTCGATGAGCTTATGGCACAGTTCAACGCCACACGACTTCTTGCTGGCGAATTGAAGACAGCGGCAGATTCAGTGCGCTATGCACGCTCACGCGGACTCTACACCCGAGCCAAGTATTTTGCAGCCCCACTCAAGTCACTTGAAGACTCTCTGCAGATTGCTTGGAAATTCTTCGAAATCGACCGCTACAACATTGCACTCGACACGCGTGAGGATTCACTCAACGCCCGCAAGCTGGTGCCTGTGCTACTTTCCTTTGTTAAGGACGAAGCCAAATTGAGCGAGTTGAAAACAGCCGACGACTCTTTGGCTTTAGCTATTGAGGTGGCTGACTACGCCAATAGCTACCGCAAGTATCAAGCCAACTTGCGTGCTATGGGAAGCGCCACGAAACTGCATGCTTACCTAACGGATTTTGAACGGACCTACAAAGAGGCGCGTGAGTTCTTCGAGGCTCGTGAAAAAGAGGCTATCCCTGTCAGCGAAGAACTGGCGTATCTGGAAGAGCTCAAGCGCCAAGCCGATGCTGCTGGCGGTAACCATCATGTGGTGCGAGCCGCTCTCTTTGAAGCCAAGATGGCTGAAGGCTTTGTGGTCAAAGATTCAGTCAAGGCATTGGTGCATAAGACTGAGCAATTGGTCGCCACACGCAACACGGTCTTGCGTGTCACACTAATCCTGACTGGGTTGCTTATTGTTGGATTGGGTCTTGTCGTATCCAGAATTAACAATGAAAACCGCGAGCGCGGGCGTTAGCCAAAGCACACGGAGTTTTATTAAAAAAGAGTACTTTATGATGCACGCAATACCTAGCGTGCATTTTTTTTAGGCGTGCAAAATCAACACGGAGCGTGAGACAACTTCTAACGCGAGAGCATCTGAATCAGATTTTTGCGGAAGCTAAGTCAGCAGAGCGCAGTAGTGGATGTAAAATATGGGCTATTAAAGTGAATTCTCCTGTGCAGCGTGTCAAGATTGTTGCCCAGCTTATTCAAGCTGCTGAACGTGCCAAACTTGTCGCATGTGAGATTAGCTTAGCGCTGCAGCCTACAATTTTTCAGCAGATTGACAGAGCACTTGCCAAATCACAGGGTCATATTGATTGTATTGTCGTCAACGGATATGTTCCCTCTGCGAAAGATGCTCTGACTGAAGAACAGGTCTGTCAGGTCTTGGAAGCATTTGCGCGCACGGTACAGCCTAGATTTGTTTCGTCAGCTATTTTCTGCTTGCCAGTATTTCTTTTGGACTTGGTGTATCGCAAGGCGCCAAGTTTCTGGCGTAGCATCAGTGCTCACATCATTGACTTGAGATTAGCCTCTGAATTGCCCAGAGAGCTGGCGTACAACTATCCATCTGCTACGACTGAGCCACCAGATGCGCGTACAAAGCGCATACACTTGCTTGAACAGCAACTGACCGAAATTCGTCAGCGCTACAAGGCGACGCCACAAGACCAAATCCCCACCATGCTGCTTTTGGCACAGGCTTACTTTGATGACCGTCAGTATGAAAAGGCTTTTGAAGTCTATAACGACCTTCTGCTACTACTCAATGCTCCAGAGGATTTGGCGCACCGTGCATTGGTCTTGCACCGACTCGGCACCATCCTTCACTTGTGGGGCTACTACGAAAAGTCCCTACAGCATTATCGCGATAGTCTTGCTTTGTACACCAAAGCCGATAATGTGCCAGGCGCGGCTGAGCTGCTACATCAGATTGGTCTTCTGTATCAAGATTTGGGCGAATTTGATAAAGCCATTGATTACTACTCCCGTAGCATTGCGCATAACCGTGAACTTCAGAACTCGAATGCGTCTGCAGGAACCTTGCTCAATCTTGGCATGGTCTATGAAGAAATTGGCTTGCATGTCAAAGCTGTCGAGCACTACCGTGAAGCATTTGAACTCTTTCGCCAGAGAAACAATCTGCAAGGTATGGGCTTAGCCTTGTGGCATGCGGGCGAGGTATATGCCGAGCGTGGACTCTACAAAGATGCAGCCAAGTATTATTTTGCAGCACAGACTCTCTTTGAACGCTTCAGCAATCCGTATCTTGCTGTGGTGAAAAAACATCTTGCCGAGCTTGAGCACACAATTGGAAAACACGAGTATGAACAGCTCATTCAAAGCTTACGCTCGCGCTCTGGTTCAAAAAATTCTGCGACCTCACCAACGGCATCATAGTGCGATATGAAAAGTCTGCTTCGTTTGAATCCCTATCTGTGGCGCTACCGACGAGAACTCTTGGCAGGAGTCGTGTGCGTTTTACTGACAAACTTTTTCATGATGAGCGCACCGAAGTTTGTCGGACGCGCCATCGATACCATGAGCGGAAATTTTACCTCGTCAGATGTGTTGCGCTATGTTCTACTGGCATTGCTGTGCTCTGCCCTTTCAGGTGTATTTATGTTCCTAGTGCGTCAGTTCATTATTGTTGCCTCGCGCAAAATTGAGTATGACCTCAAGAATGATTTTTATGCTCACTTGCAACGGCTCTCACCGCAGTTCTTTCGGCAGAGCAACACGGGCGACCTGATGTCGCGCGCCACCAACGACCTCAATGCGGTGCGCAACTACTTAGGTCCGGGCATCATGTATTCGCTAAACACGGTCTTTCGCCTCATCTTTGCGCTCTCGGCAATGCTGACCGTTTCACCGATGCTGACGCTCTTTGCGCTCTTGCCTGCACCAGTGCTCAGCTACCTTGTCTATCGCATGGGAAAAGCTATCCATGAGCAAAGCCAAATCCTACAAGCCAAATACGGCGAGCTTTCAACCAAAGTGCAGGAAAATCTCGCTGGCATACGCGTCGTCAAAGCCTATGCACGCGAAGAAAGTGATACGGCGGCGTTTGCGGCACTCAATCGCGAATACTACGACCAAAATCTGAAACTCGCACGGCTTCAAGCTCTCTTCTACCCCTCTATGTCCGCACTTCTTGGACTTTCCGTCATGCTGATTCTCTGGATAGGCGGGCAGTATGTGATTCACGGGAAGATGACACTTGGCGACATTGCACAGTTTCTTGTCTACATGACCTCTTTGGCGTGGCCACTAATTTCAATTGGCTGGGTTACCAACATCTTGCAGCGCGCCGCAGCGGCACAACTGCGCCTCGATGAAGTCATGCTCACCCAGCCTGACATTGCAGACAAAGCCAGCGATGAGCAGGTTTCCATCGAAGGGGAGATTGAATTTCGTCAGGTTTCGTTTGCCTATCCCACGCAGCCAGAGCGGCTGGTGCTGAAAAATCTCTCGTTCAAAATTCCGAAGGGCTGCCGTTTTGCAATTGTTGGGGCAACAGGGTCTGGCAAATCAACTTTGGTTAATCTTTTGCCGCGCCTCATTGAACCCACTAAGGGTGAAATTCTCATCGATGGTCGCCCGATTCAGACTTTGCCGCTTCGCTCGCTGCGTCGCGCCATTGGCTTTGTGCCACAAGACCATTTTCTTTTCTCCGATACCATTCGCCACAACATCGCTTTTGGCGTCCCTCACGCCAGTCTTGATGAGATTCGCAAAGCCGCATGGGTTGCCGCAATCGACGAAGAAATCGAGCGCTTCCCTGCTGGCTACGACACTCTGATTGGTGAGCGTGGCATTACCCTGTCGGGCGGACAAAAGCAACGCCTCTCTATTGCCCGAGCCTTGCTCTGCCAGCCGAAAATTTTAATTCTGGACGACTCACTCTGTGCTGTGGATACTCACACAGAAGACACCATTCTAAACCGCTTGCAAGCCGCCACTACTGCCATGACCGTGATTTTAATCAGCCACCGTATTTCTACTGTCCAGCATGCTGACCACATCATCGTGCTCGATAACGGCGAACTCGTTGAAAGTGGCACGCACGATGAGCTACTGGCTAAAGATGGGCTCTACGCCGCGCTCTATCGCAAACAGCTGCTTGAAGAAGAACTTTCCACACTGGAATGATGAAGTGTAGCTATGTTCGGTCTTGCTTCAGCTGCCATAGGGGTTGCCATATCTACCTTACGCTCATGGCTTTGGCTCTCGCCCCAGCATAGAACCCGCACAACCCTCGTGGTATTGATGTATCACAAGATTTCTGACCGCACCTGCGACGCCCTTACAGTCCGACAGCGTGACTTTGCCGCACAACTGCACTGGCTCGCGCAAAATGGCTACACACCCATTTCATTTGCAGAACTTATCGCTTACCATTTGCACCAAACCAACTTGCCCCAAAAACCTATCATTCTTAGCTTTGATGACAACTACCACAACAACTTTGTGTTGGCTTATCCCCTGCTCAAGCAGCTTGGGTTTAAGGCAACGGTCTTCGTGCCTGTTGGATATGTTGGCAAAACCAATGCATGGGACGATGGCTCTGAGCCACTGATGTCCTACGAGACCATGCGGCAGATGACTGACCTGATTGAGTTTGGCATTCATTCGCATTCGCACAAAGACTATCGCACGCTGACGGCTGATGAAATTGCCGCCGATATTGCTGCCGCCAGCCGAACTGCGGCTGAAAGTGGATTTCCCTATTCACCGATTTTTGCCTACCCATACGGTGGGCTACCGAAAAACCCGGTCTTGCGTCGGCAGGTCAAAACCTTGCTGGAGCGTCATGGGTTTCTTTGTGCCGCACGCATCAAAGGCACAGCAAATACTTTGCCCCTGCGTGATAGATATGAAATTTGCCGTATTGGCATTTCAGGCTACGACACCTTAGACGATTTTATTGCCAAGCTCGAGAACGGTAAAGCATAGCTCTACGATGAGCAGCACAACTCTCAAAGGTGGGTTCATCCTGATAGCTGTCATCGGCGCTATTGTGGTGTTTGCTTTCACGCAGCAACTTATTAGCAAAGTGCGTGAGCAGCAGCGCCAGAAAGTTGACCTGTGGGTCAAATCGCTCAAAATGCTCGTCGACACAGAGAACACCAGCGAGATTTCGTTTCTCTTTACAGAAATTGTTAGCGTCATTGATTTTCCAGCCATTCTTTCTGACAGCGCCATGACGCCACTGACTTGGCGCAATGTTAAGCTCGATACCACCTTGCCATACTCGGCACAGATGCAATACTTGCGAAAGCTCATCGCCGAAATGGATGAGCAATATCCGCCCGTAGAAGTGCGCCTCAATTCCCATACTGTGCAGTATGTCCACTACGGCGATTCTGATTTGGTCAAAGCCTTGCAAATTGCGCCCGTGCTGTTGGGCATCGGCGTCGGCATGTTCATTTTGATTGCTTATCTCACCTTCAGCTACATTCGACGCACGGAAACCTCAAGCATTTGGGTGGGCATGGCAAAGGAAACGGCTCATCAACTTGGCACACCACTCTCATCACTGATGGGCTGGATTGAATTGCTCAAACATGCCAGCGACAATCCTGAACGGCAAGCCCAGATTATCTTCGAGATGCAAACTGATGTCAATCGGCTGAACCGTGTGGCGACACGCTTTTCCAAAATTGGCTCAAAGGTTACGGTCTCTCCAGAATGCGTTGCAGAGGTCATCAATAGCGTATTCGACTACTACCGCACTCGGCTGCCGCAGATGGGCAAAAATATCTCCCTTGAAGTCTCTGATGCCTCTGATGTGCGCGTGCCCATGAATCGTGAATTGATGGAATGGGTGTTTGAGAATCTTACCAAAAATAGCATTGACGCTATTGAGCGCCAACAGGGACGGATACAAGCTCGCATTACCGCTGAAGACCGCTATGTTGTTATTGACCTAAGCGACGATGGCAAAGGCATTGAAGCCCAATATCGTGCCGAGATTTTTCGTCCGGGCTTTACCACCAAACCGCGCGGCTGGGGGTTAGGACTGACGCTGGCTAAGCGCATCGTAGAAGATTATCATGGCGGCAAACTCCTTCTCAAAGAGACGGCGGTCGACAAAGGCACAACCTTTCGGATTAAACTGCCACGCTACACCCTGCGCCAATCCTAAGGCGACCTGTTGGCGGCAATTGATGAAATTTTCCTAAATTTCTCGGCGCTACAAAGTCATCTTTCGTCAATTAACTCATTTGCACAGCTATGCAAGCGACTGAATCCGCTCATGCACCTGCCACAGCAACGGCGTTACGACTTCATGATTTTGACCATATCGAGTTTTATGTCGGTAACGCCAAGCAAGCCGCGCATTTTTATCGTCTTGCCTTCGGTTTTGACATCGTAGCTTACTGTGGTCCAGAGACTGGCGTGCGCGATAGAGCCTCTTACCTATTGCAACAAGGCAAAATTCGTTTTGTGCTCACCTCACCACTTTCACCAGATTCTGACATTGCTGAGCATATCAAGCTACATGGCGACGGCGTCAGAGATATTGCCTTCGAAGTCAGTGATGCCGTGGCAGCGTACGAAACCGTAGTTGCACGTGGCGCCAAGAGTGTCCATGAGCCAATGACCTTTTCTGATGAACATGGCACATTAGTTCGTGCCGCTGTTCATACCTTCGGCGACACTATTCACAGTTTTATTGAGCGCAAATCCTACAAAGCGTTCTTGCCGCACTTTGTACCATATGCCTCGAACCTGCCTTCACAATCTGTTGGGCTAAAGGCAATTGACCACATCGTCGGCAATGTGGATTGGTATCAGATGGAAACTTGGGTCAAGTTCTATGAAAATGTCTTTGATTTTCACCAGTTTCAGAGCTTCGACGATAAAGACATCTCTACAGAGTTTTCAGCACTGCGCTCCAAGGTAATGACTGATGTCAGCGAACGCATCAAAATACCAATTAACGAACCAGCTGAAGGGAAAAAGAAGTCGCAAATTGAGGAGTATGTTCAATTCTATCGTGGGGCTGGGGTGCAGCACATTGCTTTGCTGACCGATGATATTCTCCGCACGGTTCAAGCATTGCGAGCGCGGGGCATAGAGTTTATCAGCGTGCCTGCAACCTACTACGATACGCTGCTTGAGCGCGTGCCCGAAGTGCGAGAACCACTTGCCGAACTCAAAGCCCAGCATATTTTGGTAGATAAAGATGAACATGGCTATATGCTTCAAATATTCACAAAGCCCGTGCAAGACCGTCCTACACTGTTTTATGAAATTATCCAACGTCGTGGCTCGAAGAGCTTTGGCAAGGGCAATTTCAAGGCACTCTTTGAAGCCATTGAGCGCGACCAAGCCGCGCGTGGGAATCTCTAATTTCAAGAACTTTTGAAGAAGTTCTTCGTTACACTATGCGCAGTCAATCAAAAAATTATCTAAATGGTATGAAACCATTACGCACATTTGCTCCAATACTTGCACTTGCGCTATTGGCATTCGGTTTTGCAGCTTATCATCTCTCTACAGCGACAGTTATTGCACGACACGCAGAGCCCGTGCTTGCGCCTGCTTTTACACTTGAGACCGTTGATGGCAAAAAGGTGAGTCTATCGGATTTCAAAGGCAAAGGCGTAATTGTCAACTTTTGGGCGACGTGGTGCCCACCTTGCCGCAAAGAAATCCCAGACATGATTGAATTGCAAAAGGCGTATGCAGGCAAGTTTAGCTTCATTGGCATTGCAGTCAACGATAAGCTGGAAAATGTAGTAGCATATGTTAAAGAAAAAGGTATCAATTACCCAGTGGCAATGGGTAATGAAAAGGTGGTAGTAGACTACGGGAAATTGTTAGAAGGCGGACAAATTCGCGGCATTCCAACTTCATTTGCCATCAATTCCAAGGGGGAAATCGTTACTGCCTTTGTTGGTGCTCGTGATAAGCATGCTTTCGAGTCAGTCATTCAGCGCCTTGTTCAGTAACTGCTGAATGACCCTTCAGCTGCATTGCAGTCTAAGATTTGCACTGAGAGCCGCTTGCCATGAAGCTTTGCACTTTTCGTCATCCACACACGGGCGCTGAACATGTTGGCTGTGTCGTTGATGAGCAAGTGTTTCCGACACAGTTCCAATCCATGCTGACACTTTTAGAAACCTGCCAGAATGATTTTTCTCGCATTGAGCTACAACCGTCAGCTTTTGACTTGAGCAGTGTGGAACTGCTGGCTTGTGTGCCGCGTCCGAAGTCGTTGCGCGATTTCTATGCGTTTGAAACTCATGTTCGGCAGGCGCGTCAAAAGCGCGGTTTAGATGTGCCGCCCGAATGGTACGAATTCCCAGCGTTCTACTTTTCAAATCATCACGCCATTACGGCGCCGTTTGCACCTGTCAAAAAGCCCCGTCATTCGCATATGCTCGACTACGAACTGGAAATGGCATGTGTAATTGGCAAAGATGGCATGGATATTTCCCGAGAGGCGGCAGAGGACTACATTGCTGGCTACTGCATCATGAATGATTGGTCAATTCGTGATGAGCAGATGCGCGAAGTCAAAATTGGATTGGGTCCAGCAAAGGCGAAAGACTTTGCCACCACACTTGGTGCCTTTCTTGTCACCAAAGATGAACTTGCAGATAGGAAAGCTGGCAAGGGATTTGATTTGGAGATGGAGGTGTTTGTCAACGGCAAGCGATACGGCGGAGGTAATTTCAAGACCATTTACTATTCATTTGCTGAAATGATTGAGCGCGCCTCTCGTGATGTGATGCTCTATGCAGGCGATGTGATTGGTAGCGGTACAGTGGGCACAGGTTGCTTGCTGGAACTCGATAACTCTCGCTTTCCTTATCTCGAGATTGGCGATGTGGTTGAAATGCGTATTGAGCGCTTGGGCATGATTCGCAATCAGGTGGTGTGAGTGACTTACACAGCGCCGTACTGGCCTACACATTGGTTCCCGCTAGAGATTGTCGTAAATTGAGCACTTTCTTTAAGCAAACTGAAGAGAGGGCTCATGGCAAAGACCATCAATGTGTTTTTCATGGCTGATATTGTCGGGCAACCCGGCGTCGATATTGTCGTCAAGTTACTCAAAGGCTACATCCAGAAATACGATGTGCATTTTACCATTTGCAATGGCGAAAATGCTTATCACGGCAAAGGCATGAGCGCTGAAATTTTGCATCAACTCCGTTCCGTAGGTGTCGATGTCGTTTCAGGTGGAAATCATATCTGGGATAACTTCAAGTTTCACGAAGTGCTCAAGCGCGACCCTAATGTGCTGCGCCCGATGAACTATCCAAAGGGCACTTGGGGCACCGGCATGGGCGTCTACAATCTGCCGAAAGGACTTGGCAAAATCGCTGTGCTGAACCTGCAAGGTCGCACCTTCATGTACACAATTGACTGCCCGTTTCGCACAGCAGACTGGGCACTGGAAAAGTTGAAAGATGTCAAGTATATCATCGTTGATATGCACGCTGAAGCTACAGCGGAAAAAGTGGCAATGGGCTGGTATCTCGATGGACGCGTCTCTGCTGTGATGGGCTCGCATTCGCATGTTCCTACTGCCGATGAGCGTATTTTGCCAAAAGGCACGGGCTACTGCACCGACATTGGCATGACCGGTCCATATGACTCTGTAATCGGCATGGTTACCAAGTCAGCCATTGACCGCTTCATCTACCAAACTCCACACAAGTATGAATGTGCTACCAATGATGTGCGACTCTGCGCCATGCTCATTCAGCTTGACCCTGAAACTGGCAAATGTGTCCGCTTAGAGCGCATCATCTATCCTGAATTTCCGAAAACTGCATCGTATGCCAAACCTGCTACGCCATCTGAACTTTCTCCTTCCACATCTTGAGCAATATGCGTTGAAGTGTGTTCTGACTCTGGGGGCGCTCCTGTCGGTCTTCTCTGCAGTAGCTTGTGCACAGTCGCTTGATACGCTGGTGGTGCTCTATACAGGCGGCGCATTCGGTTACCTTGAGGCTTGTCCGTGTTCCAAAGAAAACTTAGGTGGGCTGGCACGGCGCGCAACCGTGATTCAACAGGCACGTGCCGCGTTCGGCGATAAGGTGGTGCTTGTCGATGCAGGCAATCAATTTCCCACTTATCCAAAGTCAGCGCAAGAAGCCCAACTCTTAGCCCAGCTTCTTGGCGATATGCACTACGATGCGCTTAATCTCGCCGAATATGATTTTACCTACGGGCTGACATTTGCTCAACAGACGCTTTCTGCCTTGCCTACTGTCTCCGTCAATGTCTGCAGCACCGCTGGGCAAGCGCTGGCGCCAAAATATCGCCTCAAAACCGTCGGAGCGTTGCGTGTTGCCTTTCTGGGCTTGCTGACCGAAAGCGCACTCTCAAGTGCCAACGAAATGGCTCAACGCAGCATCCGTCTTCTGCCTGCTACTGCCGCACTTGCTCACGCTTTGGACTCGCTTGCGCATGAACGCCCCGATGTTATCATCCTGCTGCTACGCACGCAGGACATTGGTTACGAAAAAATGCTTGCTGAAAAATTTCCACAGCTTTCTGTCATCATCTCAAACTCGCCGGACTTGATGACGAATCCACCCACGGCGTTCGGTCAATGTCTTGCGCTGACTGCAGGCAACGATGGCGAATACATTGGTCAGCTTATGCTTATCTTCAACGGGCGCGAAAGAATTGCGGCACAGAGCACCTTAGTGGCGCTCTCGCCCAAAGTGGCAAGCGACAAAAAAATTGCTGAAAGAATTCAAGCCTTCAAACAAGCACAAAAAAGAAAGTCATCACCATGAGTTCGAGCACGCCATACGACGATTTTCTTGCGGCGGTCAAATTCGATGCCGATGGACTTGTGCCTGTGATTGCACAAGATGCACATACTGGGAAAGTGCTTATGCTGGCATACATGAATCGCGAAAGTTTGCTCATTACGCTGACTGAAAGAAAAGCCTGCTACTGGAGTCGCAGCCGAAAAGAACTCTGGCGCAAAGGTGCAACATCGGGCAATACACAAGATGTGCAAGAAGTTCTTCTCGATTGCGATGGAGATGCAATTGTGTTGAAAATCACTCAGAAAGGCGGTGCATGCCACACAGGGTATGAATCATGCTTTTATCGCCGCCTTGCTCCAGATGGCTCGCTGCAAATTTGCGACCGCATTGTCTTCGATGCCGTAACCACCTACGGCAAAGTGAAAACTTAATTTTTGCAACGTAGGTTGTATCAGCTAGCAGTGTGAGCAAGCTCTTGAACCCTTGATTTAGCAAACCATGTCTTCATCATTTGTAAAAGCCAAAGCATTAGCGGAGCAAAAGTCGCATGAGCGAATTCAAGCCATGTTTGATGAAATTGCTCCGGTGTATGACTTTCTGAACCGTGTGTTGAGCTTTGGCTTAGATTGGCACTGGCGCAAAGTTGCGCTGCGCATGGCTTATCGGCTGCTTCCGCCTTTGCGTCCCATTGCCGCGCTCGATGTAGCAACTGGCACGGGCGATTTTGCTTTGCTTTTGCGCACATTGCCGCAGGCTGGCGTCGTTGGCATAGACCTTTCTGAAGAGATGCTTCGCCGTGCGCGCCGCAAAGTACCAGAGGCTCGTTTCATGCGTGCGGCTGCAGAAGCCTTACCATTTGAGGATGGCTCGTTTGACCTTGTAACCGTCGGTTTTGGCGCACGCAATTTCCAAGACTTGGAAAAAGGCTTATCGGAAATTCACCGCGTGCTCAAACCGGGGGGTGTAGCAGCCTTCCTTGAACCAATGATTCCAAGGCAGCGCACTTTCAGACGGATTTACCTTGCCTATTTCAAGCACATCCTACCGCAGATTGCTCGACTGTTCAGCACATCAGATTTTGCATATCAGTATTTGCCACTTTCCGTTGAGACTTTTCCGCAGGGTGAAGCATTTTTGGAAAAATTGGGTCGCGCTCGCTTTTCAAGCGGCTGGCAATATGCCTTGACCTACGAGACTGCTATTCTCTACATCGCTCAAAAGTAATTCTTGCGTGGTCTCGCATGTCGTTTTCAAAAATGCTCTTCTTAAATGGCGAAGCAGGGAAACTGGAAGCCATTTTCAATCCTGTAGCGACGCCAAAGTTTTTGGCAGTAGTCTGTCATCCGCATCCGCTCTATCAAGGGACGATGCACAATAAAGTTGTAGTTACGGCGGCACGCACGTTGCATGAATTAGGAGGCGCAGTGCTGCGCTTCAACTTTCGTGGGGTGATGGCAAGTGAAGGGCATTATGCCGATGGCATTGGTGAGCAGCAAGATGTTAAAGCGGCTGTAGAGTTTCTCATCGCGACGCATCAGGGTATGCGTGTGCCAGTTGTCGTGGCTGGATTTTCTTTTGGGGCATGGGTTGGCTTGACATACGGAGCGACCGACTCACAGGTCACGCATCTTATCGGTATCGGATTGCCTACGCGACTTTTTGGGCAGATTCCTTTTGCAGACTCCAACAAACCGAAACTATTTGTCCATGGCACGGCTGATACTATTGCGTCTTTTGCAGATTTTCAAGCGCAGTATGCTCATCTGAGCGAGCCCAAAACTCTGCGCATGATTGAGGATGCCGACCACTTTTTTACGGGCAAACTTCACTTGCTGGCACAAGCTATTCATGACTGGATGAGCATACAGCTTTTGAAGAAGTAGTGCATTAGGAGCCCATCAGGTTCGGAAGAGTTTTGTGCAAAAAATCCTTTGCATAATTATGCATTTCCATGTATAATTATGCACTTTTTTACATCAATCATTCAAAACTTGAAGAATGAGCGGTACGGTTACAGTCTCTGTGGTCGGAGCGTCTGGGTATTCCGGCGCAGAGCTGGTGCAACTTCTTCTGCGGCATCGTGGCGTTCGGCTCCATAAGCTCTTTGCAAGTTCATCTGCGGGCAAAAGCTTTGCCGAGCTCTATCCACGGTTTCGCGGAGAAGTGGACATCGTGCTTGAAACCTATTCGCCTGAAGCGGCTTGCCAGAGCGATTGTGTGTTCCTTGCTCTGCCGTCTGGCGAGGCAATGCACCTTGTGCCAGAGTTACTGGCGCGTGGCAAGAAAATCATTGACCTTGGCGGCGACTTTCGCTTGAAAGATGCGGCGCGCTACGAACGCTTCTACGCACACGCGCATGCTGCCACTGAACTTCTGCCGCAAGCCGTCTATGGTCTTACCGAGCTTAACCGTGCCGCTATTCAGCATGCAACCTTGCTGGCAAATCCGGGTTGCTATCCGACCAGTATCATTTTGCCGCTTGTGCCGCTACTCCAATCCGAAATCATTTCTCCTGAACGCATCACAATTACCTCCATGTCTGGCGTCTCTGGCGCAGGACGCCACGCCTCAATTGATTTGCATTTTTGCGAGGTCAATGAAAGTGTAAAAGCCTATAAAGTTGGTGAGCATCAACATCTGCCTGAAATTGAGCAAGCGCTTTTTGACTTCAGTGGCAAAGCTGTTTCCATTTCATTTGTGCCGCACCTGATTCCCATCACGCGTGGTATTTACACCACTATTCATGCTACGCTGTTGAAGGATGTCAGCGCATCAGATATTGAGCAAGTTTATGCCAACTTCTATGCCCATGAGCCCTTTGTCAGATACAGCGCCACGCTTGTGCCACATCTGAAAGGGGTGGTGCATACCAATTTCATTGACATTGGCTTTAGGATTCGCAAAGAGACTCGGCAGCTTATTGTGCTTTCAGCGATTGACAATTTGCTCAAAGGCGCGGCAGGTCAAGCTGTGCAGAACTTCAATTTGATGTTTGGCTTTGAAGAAACGGAGGGGCTGAAGTGAGCAATACCTTTCAAGATGTGGAGGGCGGCATCTGTGCACCAAAAGGGTTCAAGGCGGCAGGCGTTGAAGCGCGCATTCGCAAGCCCAAGAAAGACCTTGCGCTGATTGTCTCTGAGCCGCCAGCAAGTGTTGCCGCAGTCTTCACGACCAACCAAGTTGCTGCTGCTCCCATTCAGGTGTGCCGAGCGCAACTTCAACAGCATCGCACCTGCTCTGCCATCTTTGTCAATAGCGGCAATGCCAATGCCTGCACTGGCGCACGCGGACTGGACGACGCATGGGAAATTGTGCATTACACAGCGGCAGCGTTGCATGTGCCACGCAGTCAAGTCCTGCTGGCTTCCACAGGCGTGATTGGGCAGTTTCTGCCTATGGACAACATTCGTCAAGGCATTTATGCAGCTGCCGCTTGTCTTGCTCGTAGCGCGCAAGCCAGCACCGATGCGGCTGAAGCCATCATGACCACCGATACCTTTCCGAAGCAAGTTGCTGTGCGTTTCATGCTGGGTAGCCATGAAGTGCACATCGGTGCAATTGCCAAAGGCTCGGGTATGATTGCACCTAATATGGCAACCATGCTCGCATTCCTGACTACGGATGCGGCGATTTCACCATCGGTGCTGCAACATGCTCTCTCTGCTGCCACGCGTTGCTCTTTTAACCGCATCAGTGTCGACGGTGACTGCAGCACCAACGATGCTGTCTTCTTGCTCTCAAATGGACTGGCTGGAAATGCTCTCATTGAAGATGTTCACTCGGCTGACTACTCCACATTTTTTGCGACACTTCAAGCCGTCATGATACGCCTTGCCAAAATGATTGTCAAAGATGGCGAAGGTGCAACCAAACTCATTGAAATTCATATAAGCGGAGCTCATGATGAGGACGAAGCGGAACGCGCGGCACGCAGCATTGCAAACTCACTTTTGGTGAAAACGGCTTTTCATGGCGCCGATGCCAATTGGGGCAGAATCATGGCCGCACTCGGATATTCGGGGATTCGCTTCAGCCCAGAAAAAGTTGAGCTATGGCTGGATGACCTTGCAATCTTGAAGCCCAACTTTCACATCGCGCTCGACGAAGCCAAAGCCAAGGCAGTGCTAAGTAAGCCAGAAGTGGTCTTGCATGTTCATTTGCACCAAGGCGACGCCAGTGTCACATTTTGGACATGCGACCTTTCTGCCAAGTATGTAGAAATCAACGGGAGCTATCGCTCATAACCACTTTGCATAATTATGCATCGGACACTTTCACATAACTTTTTCTTGTGAATGCAGAATGACCACATCATCTACATCGCAGTCATCACGCTATCTGGTGAGCACCGACAAATCGCTGCTCAACCTTGATGTCATTCATGGCTTTCTGACCAATTGCCACTGGGCGAAAGGCATTTCGCGTGAGCTGGTGGCGCGCTCCATTGAGCATTCGCTTTGCTTTGGCGTCTATGAGGTGCTTCCCGATGGCAGGCTGCAGCAAGCTGGCTTTGCACGAGTGATTTCCGACTATGCCACATTCGCTTATCTCTCCGATGTCTTCATCTTGGAAGACTATCGCGGTCAAGATTTATCTGTGCTTCTGCTTGAGAAAATCATGAGCCATCCTGACTTGCAAGGTCTGCGCCGCTGGCTGCTTGTTACCACCTATGCACATGGGCTTTATGAAAAGTTTGGTTTCTCGGCGCCCGCTCATCCTGAAAAGTTCATGGAAATTTTTATTCCCAATCTCTATGAAAAAGAGGCGGCGCTCACTGCGCTCATCAAGGAAGAAAAATCAGCCGTGAAATAAATCCAATCGTCAGCCATGAAAACCTTTAGCTCGAAAGAAGAAGTGTTAATTGAGGCACTGCCATACATCACCACCTACGAAAACAAAACCTTCGTGATTAAATACGGCGGCGCGGTTATGACCGACGACGCGCTCAAGCAGACCTTTGCGCAAGATGTTACGCTGCTGCGCAAAATTGGCATTAACATCATTGTCGTGCATGGCGGCGGCAAGGATATTACCAACCTTGCGCAGAAACTTGGCGTCGAGTCGCGTTTCGTCGATGGCATGCGCTACACTGACGAAAAAATGATGCAAGTCGTCATGATGGTGCTCGCTGGCACGCTCAACAAAGAAATTACGGGACTTATCATCAAACATGGCGGCAATGCCATCGGGCTATGCGGCATTGACAATGGACTATTGCGCGCCAAAAAATTGCAAAGCGATGTGGATTTGGGTCTGGTCGGCGACATCACGCAGGTCAACACGGCATTTTTGCAACTTCTCATGCAGCACGACATCATTCCTGTCATTGCGCCAATTGGTCTGGGCGAACAAGGCGAACTCTACAACATCAATGCAGATGTGGCAGCCACAGAAATTGCTATTGCCATGAAAGCTGAAAAACTGGTCTATCTCTCTGATACAGATGGCGTCATTGTCGATAACACCTTGATTCCAACGCTTGCCAAAAGTGAAGCCTTAGAGTGGATTGAACAAGGCAAAATTTATGGCGGCATGATTCCGAAGGTGCATTCAGCTTTTGAAGCCATTGAGGGCGGGGTCAATAAAGTGCACTTCATCAATGGTGGCATCAAGCATGCTCTGTTGCTTGAAATTTTTACCAATGAAGGCATTGGCACGGAAATCATCAACGAAGATGCGCCCACTACTGCAGCGTCGCAGCGGCGGCGTGTGCAGCGCATCATGGAAGGAGCGGTAAAATGAAGGCGGACTTCTTATCCCTCTATGACCTTGAAAGCCGCGAAGAACTCTTTCAGCTCTTTGAGCTGTGCGATAGGCTCAAGACAGACCACACGGCAAAGCCACTTTCGGGCAAAACAGCGGCACTGCTTTTTCAGAAACCTTCGCTACGCACGCGTGTTTCATTTGAGGTTGGGATTTATCAACTGGGCGGTCATGCCATCTATCTGGGTCAAGAAGCCATTGGCATTGGTGAGCGGGAAAGCGTGCCTGATGTGGCGCGCACGCTCTCGCGGTTCAATGACCTCATCATTGCGCGACTGTTTGAGCATTCCGTGCTTTTAGAACTTGCCGAATATGCAACCGTGCCCGTTATCAATGCGCTGACTAATCACTCGCATCCATGTCAGGTCTTGGCAGACCTCTACACGCTTCGGCAGCATGGTAAGCTCTTCGAGGGCGTCAAGGTCGTGTTCGTCGGCGATGGCAACAATGTGGTCAACTCATGGCTGGAGATGTCGACGCTCTATCCGCTGCATTTTGTCTTGGCAGCGCCTGCCGCTTACAATCCTCACATTGCGACGCTCAAAGCGGCAATGAAAGCTGGAGTTAGCAAAATTGAAATTTTGGAAGAGCCTGAACTTGCCGTGCGTCAAGCCGATGTGATTTACACCGATGTATGGACCAGCATGGGACAGGAGTCGGAAGCTGAAGCCCGTCGGCGCATCTTTCGTCCTTATCAAGTCAATGCCAAACTGCTCTCGCTTGCGAAGCCTGACGCTATTGTCATGCACTGCTTACCGGCTCATCGTGGCGAGGAAATCACCGATGAGGTCATCGATGGGGCGCAGTCTGTGGTGTTTGACCAAGCCGAAAATCGACTGCATGTACAGAAAGCCATTTTGTTCAAGCTCTTGCACACGAGTGCGCCGAAGACCACGCTCCACACACACGCTGGCAAACGCAAGAAACTTCTTTCCACTGATTAGCTCATGGCGAACTGTTTCGTATCTTTGAAGCTCATTTCTTATGGCACCGAATCTGAGCGTGATGCTATGTCTTCATCTGAAAAAGCGCAGCGCCAGTTGGCTATCAAAGAAATTATTTCGCAAAAGGATATTTCCAGTCAAGAAGAACTTGCGCGTGAGCTGGCTTTGCGCGGCTTTGAAGTCAATCAAGCCACGCTCTCACGCGACCTCAAGGAACTCGGCATTGCCAAGGTTTCTACGCCCGAGGGCGTCTGGTATCAGCTTCAGCCTGAAAATGAGGCGCATCGCTTGCGCTCGCTCATCAGCTATGAGATTGAATCCATTCATGCCAATGAAAGCCTCATTGTCATCAAAACCTTGCGTGGGCGTGCGTCTGGCGTGGCTGAAATTTTAGACCGATTGGATATTCCCGACATTTTGGGCACCATTGCTGGCGACGACACCATCTTCATTGCGCCAAGCTCAACGAAGAAAATCTCAACCATTGTGAGGCGCATCAAAGAAGCCATTTTTCAAACGGAATCATAGGGCTCATTAACTCTAAACACGACTCTATCCACTATGCCAAAAGAAAAAATTGCCGTGGCTTACTCGGGCGGATTGGACACTTCTGTCATCGTTAAGTGGCTTCAAGAAAAGTATGATGCTGAAGTCATTACCGTTACCGCCAATCTGGGACAGACCAAAGAACTGATTGGCGTCGAGGAAAAGGCTTACAAAACTGGTGCAAAAAAAGCCTTCATCTTAGACCTGCAAGAGGAGTTTGCGACCGACTTCATCTTCCCCGCCCTAAAGGCTGGTGCGCTCTACGAATGGAGCTACCCGATGGCCACTTCACTTGGGCGACCGCTTATTGCCAAAGCACTCGTCGAGATTGCAAAGCAAGAAGGCTGCACCGCTGTGGCGCACGGTTGCACTGGCAAAGGCAACGACCAAGTGCGTTTCGAAGCCACCATTGCGGCTCTGGCGCCAGAGCTGAAAGTCTACGCCCCGCTGCGTGAGTGGGAGTTCAAATCTCGTGAAGAAGAAATTGCTTACTGCGAGCGCCATGGCATTCCCGTCAAGGCGACCAAAGATAGCCCTTACTCCATTGATGAAAACATGTGGGGCACCTCCATTGAATGCGGTTTGCTTGAAGACCCCAAACTGCCGCCACCTGCTGATGCCTATCAGCGCACCGTCTCGCCAGAGCAAGCCCCAGACCAACCCACGCAAGTTGAAATCGAGTTCGAGCATGGCGTCCCTGTGGCACTCAATGGCAAGAAGATGAGCCCTGTGGAACTTATCATGACGCTCAACACTATCGGCGGCGCCAATGCTATTGGTCGGTTGGATTTGGTTGAGAACCGTTTGGTTGGCATCAAGTCGCGTGAGCTATACGAAGCACCTGCCGCCACCATTTTGCACTTTGCTCACCGCGAGCTCGAGCGACTCACGCTGGACAAAGATACCATGCACTACAAAGCCAAAATCTCGCACGACTACGCTGACCTCATCTACAACGGCTTGTGGTATTCGCCATTGCGGTTTGCCCTCGACGCCTTTGTGAATGAGACGCAAAAAGTAGTTAGCGGCACCGTCGTGCTCAAGCTCTACAAAGGCAATCTGGAACTGCTCGGACGCTGGTCGCCCAACTCGCTCTATGATACCCGCCTTGCCACCTACACCGAAGAAGATACCTTCGACCACAAAGCCAGCATCGGTTTTATCAAAATCTACAGCTTGCCGCTCAAGACCTACTACCGTGTCAATGGCAATCCGCTTTCAGAACAGAAAGTCATTGCAAGGTAAGTCAATCATCAAGGCGGGCGATGTGCCCGCCTCTTGCATTTTTGGACGGCTTGATTTCAGTTTGACCTGCTAACCGCTTGCGCGCTTCTCATACACTACACAGCGATGGGCTCTTCCAGAAAGGCTCTCATCACGGCAGAGACGCCGCTCCCGATTTCAAACGGATAATTGATTTTTTTGAGCGTCATTTCCAATGCGCCGATAACGGTGAGCATATCGAGCTCGTCATAGAAGCCCAAATGCGAGATGCGAAAAATTTTGCCGGCGTAGCTATCCTGTCCAGCCGCGACGGTAATGCCGTGCTCGAGTTTCAGGATTTTGTTGAAGGTTTTCCACTCTACGCCTTCAGGTAGCCAAACGGGTGTTACCGCATTTGAGGGCGAATTGCTGAAGAGTCGCATGCCTAATGCTTCGCAGCCCATGCGGCACGCCATGGAAAGTCGCTGATGTCGTTTCCAGATGTTTTCTATGCCTTCTTGTTTGATAAGTTGGAGCGATTCATCCAGACCGATGACGAGCGAGACCGCTGGCGTGAAGGGTGTGTCGTTGTCTTTGTATGACTTCAAGGCTTTTTTGAGTGAGAGGTAGTAGCTGGGCAGTTTGGCGGTCTCAATGGCGTTGATGGCGCGTTCGGAGAGGGCAACGAGTGCCAGTCCGGGCGGCATCATCAAGCCTTTTTGCGAGCCGGTTACGCACGCATCAATGCCCCAGTCGTCAAAGCGCAGTTCATGTGCACCGACGGCGGTTACGCCATCGACGCAAATGAGTGCATCGGAGTGTTCGCGAATGGCTTTTGCCATGGCTTTAACGTCAGTTGCCGTGCCTGTGGAAGTTTCGCTATGTGTGAAATAGACGCCTTTGGTGTCTGGGTGTTCTTTCAGCGCTTTGATAATCTCTTCTGGCTGAATACTTGTGCCCCACGGCACTTTTAGCTCGATGCAATTGCCAGTGTATTTGCGCGCCATGTCTGCCCAGCGTTCGCCGAACTTACCGCCATTGACGGCAATGATTTTATCGCCCGGCGAAAACATTGAGACCATGGTCGCTTCCATGCCCCCTGTGCCTGAGCAGGTCAGCACCACAACAGGTTGTTTGGTTTGGAAAAGGTATTTCAAATTCTCGTGCACGCGGGTCAGAATTTCCATGAACTCTGGATTGCGATGATGAATCATCGGTGCCGCCATGCGCAGCATCACTTGTTCAGGCACGGGGGTCGGACCGGGTGTGAAAAGTCGTTTTTTCATGCTTGCCAAAAATGATGGTTAAATTTTTATGACTTGCAAATTTACAACTCATTTGAACTTCAATGCACAGCTTTGCATCGCTTTGGAAAGTCGCATGGCGGTTTGCTCAATTGCCTTACATCAGCTCTTGCATTGCATGCTAAAGATGTGTAGTTTTTACATACTCTCTTGCATCTTGCGCCCGTAGCTCAACTGGATAGAGTGTTGGTCTCCGAAGCCAAAGGTTATGGGTTCGAATCCCGTCGGGCGCACAAGCCTTTTCCACAGCTTAGTCCCCTGAGCTACTTGCAAGACCCTTCAAGAGAGAGGCTTTTCGGCTATGCGTATGTGCGCTTTACGGACCCCCATTCGAAGCCATCAGGTTCACAAATAGCTACCTCAACGGATACGAGTTGAACAGTTGGATTTGCAGATAGAAAGTCTGTTGCCAGCCGTTTATTGAAGGCGTCAAAAAGAAATGCGCTGAGTGTCTCGCAAGTTGGGGCTGCTTGGGCCTCTGGGGACAGGTAGGTGTTTTCGTTGAGAAAGGTATTTCGCAAAGGGGCGAGAACATCCTCGAAAGCGCGACGCACATCGGGCAAGTTCAGAATCATGCCTGCACGCGTTTCCCCTGCAAGATGAACACCCACGCGCCAAAGATGCTCATGCGGCACTTCACGCACAGAAAGCGAATGTGAGGCACAAAACTCAAACTTTAAGCATAACTCGGTTCGCACAGGTAACATAGCATGTAAAACGTTATCGTCATCAGAAAGATAAAACGCAGCATATTGGACTTACAATTTCCCCATGTTGCGAAGTGCACGCTTAAGAAACCCACCTGCACGCTCCAGAGCGACTTTTGCTTCAGCATAACTAAGACCCGAAAGGCGCATCATTAGAGCCAGTTTCAGACTGCCTTTGGCGTGGCGTAAGTAGGTTTCGGCAGTGTGATAATCTTCTCCAGTCACCATCATGAAAATACGTTTGGTGCGTTCGCGCAGTTTGTTATTGGTCTGTTGCAAGTCAATCATGAGATTGCCGTAGGTTTTGCCGCAGAGAATCATAGCGCCAGTGGAAATCATGTTAAGGACCATTTTGTGGGAGGTGCCAGCTTTCATGCGAGTCGAGCCCATGATAACCTCAGGTCCCACCAGCGTGCGGATAATCACAGTAGCTTTTTCTTTAACATCAGGATTTGAAGTTAGGAAAATGGTCTTTGCACGTAACGTGCGTGCATAGCGCAAGGCGGCTACAACAAACGGTGTGCGCCGACTGGCACTGATGCCACAGAGCACATCTTGCTTAGAAAAATTAATCTTTTTGAGCGCATCAATAGCGGCTTGCTCATCATCTTCTGCGCCCTCAATGCTGCGGAAGACGGCACGGCGTCCGCCAGCAATGATTGCCTGCACTTGACTGGGCTTGACACCAAAGGTAGGCGGACACTCTGAAGCATCTAAAATCCCTAAGCGTCCCGATGTGCCAGCTCCGATGTAGATCAATCGACCGCCGCAGTGAAAAGCATCTGCAACCAACTCCATAGCGGCGGCAATCTCAGGCAAGCATTGCTCGACTGCTAAGGGCACTTTTTTGTCTTCTTCATTAATTAACCGAGCAATCTCTATGGCAGAGCGCTCATCAATGTCAATGGTATTCGGGTTCTGCTGCTCGGTCAGCAGTTGGGAGAGTTCTTCAAAGAGTTTGCGTGATGATGACATGGATGTTTGGCGTTATTGAGCAATCACAACCACTTTTTCGGCAAACTTTTCGCCTAAAAAATCAATCGGGTGCTGCTCGATATGTTCAGGGAAGCAGAGATGTTCAGCGCCGTAAATCAAGGCGTCGCGAATTTCATCGTCCAAATTGCCGCCCTTCAAGCTGATGAGCTTACCACCTTTTTTGAGCAAAGGTGCCGCCCATTTGCAAAGCTCTGGCATCGCCGCCACTTGGCGACACACGATGGCATCGAACTTGACACCTTTGAGTTCATCGCTGCGCTTCTTTTGTGCCACCACATTTTTCAAGCCAAGCTGGACAATCATATCCTGACAGGCGTTGATTTTTTTGCCAATCGCATCAATCAAAAGAAAAAGCGTGTTCGGAAAAGCAATCGCAAGCGGAATACCGGGCAAGCCGCCACCTGTGCCTAAATCCAGCACACGCTCACCTTTCTTGAACTGATGAAAAAACACGATAGAAAGAGAGTGGAGAATGTGCTTAGAAAGCACGCTGTGCTCATCTTTTCGGCTAATCAAGTTGACTTTTTTATTCCATGCCAGCAAAAGCTCGGCATATCGCCAAAGTTGCTCTTGCTGCTCGTGAGAGAGCGGAAGACATGCAGAAATGTGCTGAACAATACTATCGAGTTCAGTACGCGTCAAAGAATACTGCAGAGTTTTTGATGTTGAGAAATTTTATCAAGATACTTAACTTGACCGCCCACAGCAATGAAACCACAAGGGCACAAGGCAAATATGACAAGTCAGAACGGCACATATCCATACCTGCAGCCGGAATACCCTCACAATGAATATATCTATGCCGTCATTATGGCTGGCGGCGTTGGCTCAAGGCTCTGGCCCCTATCGCGACGCAAAATGCCAAAGCAATTTCTGGATTTTTTCGGCGATGGCTCCATGATTGCCAAAACGGTTGAACGACTGGATGGCATTGTCAGACCCGAAAACATCTTGATTATTACCAACAAATCTGGCAAAGCTTTGGCTAAAAAGCAATTGCCACATATTCCGACGCGCAATATCATCGTGGAACCTATTGGTCGCAACACTGCGCCTTGCATTGCTTTGGCTACAGCATATATCAAAAAGCGTTGTCCTGATGCTATTGCCTGTGTGCTTCCTGCCGACCATCTTATTACCGATGTCAAGCTCTTTCAGCAAACCTTGCGTGCCGCTATCGAGACAGCAGCGCGCACCGAAGCCCTGGTGACGATTGGCATCAAACCCGACCGACCCGAAACAGGATACGGCTACATTCAAGTCAATCAAGAACACACAGACCTGACGACCTCCATCAAAGTGCGCTTTGGTATTAACGCTTACAAAGTTAAAACCTTTGCAGAAAAGCCAGACTTGGACACAGCTAAGCAGTTTCTGGAGAGTGGAGATTTCCTGTGGAATAGCGGCGTGTTTGTGTGGCAAGTCGATAGCATCATTGAAGAATACAAGCGCCATTTGCCGCAAATCTACTTTGATATGCAAAACATCATTCAGGCGATTGGCACACGCAAGGAAAAAAAGGTTATCGAAAGTTTCTACAGCTGGGTGCATCCCATTTCTATCGATTATGGCGTGATGGAAAAAGCCGAATCGGTGTATGTCTTGGAAGGACATTTTGGCTGGTCGGATGCAGGTAGTTGGGATGAAATTTCCCGACACCTTGCGCAAGAGCGTATCATGGATGAGTCGATTGTGCTCAACGAAGCACAGAATGTCTTTGCCATCAGACCCAAAGGCAAGAGCATTGCCGTCGTCGGCATTGATGATGTAATTGTGATTGATACCAAAGATGCTTTGCTGATTTGTAAGCGTGGGCGCTCTCAAGAAGTGAAAACTGTTGTCGATGCCCTAAAGCGTCGCCAGCTTGAAGAGTTCATGTAGTTCATGGGCTTAGAAACACAGTGCGGCAGCGCCCATCATCCCAGCGCGATTGCCTAATTGTGCTGGCAAAATCTCCAAGCCTTCGTGCATAGAATGCAAAGTGTATCGATACAGATGCTCTCGTGCAGGATTGAGGATGAAATCTCCTGCACCTGAAACCCCGCCGCCAATCACAAACTTGCGAATGTCAAGCACAGAGACGAGCGAGCCTAACCCAGCACCCAGCACTTCTCCTACAAAACGCCATGTCTCGATAGCCACAGCATCGCCACGCTGTGCCGCCACGCTAAGTTGCTTTGTATCCAACGTCGAAAAATCGCCTTGGCACAATTCGTGAAGAATCGGAGAAGGGTTTTTTTCCAGCAAAGACAGGGCATACTCCACGATACGCCGCTGACCAATCAGTCCTTCAATGGAGCCGCGAATGCCAGCATGAATGCGCTCACTACGGTAGTCAATTGTCATGTGTCCAAGCTCACCTGCGGCACCAGTGACACCGCGATAAATCTTATTATTCATGATGATGCCGCCGCCAACTCCCGTGCCTAAAGTAACCATCACAAAGTCGCTAAACTGCCGTCCTGCACCGAAATGTGATTCACCGAGTGCCGCAACATTGGCGTCATTTTCTACAAAAACAGGTAGCGAGAGTGTTTCACGTCGCTCCAGTTCAGCACGAAGAATATCACCAAGACGCACTACTTGCCAACCGGGCAAATTGGGCGGGTAGCTAATTGTTCCACCATCCAAGCTTACGACGCCGGGCACGCCGACCCCTACGCCTAAGAGCAACTCCCGCGAATGTGTCTTAAAAGTTTCATGCAGCACGGTTTGAATGCCAGCAAGCATGTTGGCAATAACCACTTCTGGTCCTTTTGCAGCTTCCGTGGGTAGCGTGTGGTCTGAAAGCAGGCGCCCATCTCTTGAAACTGAAGCAACTTTGATTGCCGTGCCGCCCAAATCCACGCCAATAGCGAAGTGTTCCATATCGCTGGTTTTGCTGGGTTGGGCTTAAGTCTATGGCGATTCAAGGAAATCTAAGGCAACTTGTAGCATGGCTTTCAAGCCAACCTGCAAAGCTGATTCATCCACATAAAACCGAGGCGAGTGATTGGCTGCAGCAGTCTTTAGGTCGCTCTTTGGTGTGACGCCAACGAAGAAGAAAAACCCGGGAATTTTCTTTTGGTAGAATGAAAAATCTTCTGAACCTGTGAGCTTGTTAATCATCATCACATTGTCTTTGCCGACAGCACGCTCCAAGCTGGGCACCATTTGTGCCGTAAGCCGCTCATCGTTATGTGTTACAGGATAGAGCTTCCTGATGGTTACGCGAGCATGTGCGCCAGCGCTCTTGGCAATTGATTCGGAAGTGTGACGAATGCGAGCATGAATATCGTTTTGCATCTCTTCATTGAAGGTGCGAATGGTGCCAAGCATGTGCACGCTATCGGGAATGATGTTGTGCCGCACACCGCCATGAATGCTGCCAATGGTGATAATCGAGGGCTCTGCCGTCACATCCACTTGACGACTGACAATTGTCTGCAAGCCCAAAATCACCTGCGATGACACGACAATAGGGTCTACGCCTGCCCAAGGTTTAGCCCCATGTGTTTGCCGACCTTTGATGGTAATCTCAAGGTTATCGACAGCGGCCATAGTCGGTCCAGGGCGATATGCAATTTTCCCAGACTCTAATCCTGCAAAGACATGCAAGCCGAAAATTGCATCGGGTTTGGGGTTTTCCAGCACGCCTTGCTTAATCATGAGCTCGGCACCGCCTTCCTCTCCAGCTGGGGCACCTTCTTCTGCCGGCTGAAAGATAAACTTGACCGTGCCACGCAACTCATTCTTCATGCTAGCTAAAATTTCAGCTACGCCCATGAGAATGGCCGTATGGCAGTCGTGTCCGCAGGCGTGCATGACGCCAACTTCTTGACCGTTGTATGTAGTTCGCACTTTAGAGGCAAAAGGTAAGCCTGTTTCTTCAGTGACAGGTAAGGCGTCCATATCGGCACGTAGGGCGACTACTTTTCCGGGCTTGGCACCACGAAGCAGACCAACTACGCCTGTATGGGCAATACCAGTTTGCACCTCCAAGCCCAGACTTTTCAGATGCTCGGCAACCACTTTTGCCGTGCGAAATTCACGGTTGGAAAGCTCGGGATGCTGATGCAAATCGCGTCGCCATGCAATCACTTTGGGCTCAATGGCAGCAACTTTTTCAGCAATCAGCTTGCGCAAAGCATCTGCACGCGCAAGGCGCTCTGAAGATGCAAAAGTCGATGCCGTCGGTTGCGCCAAACCAACTTGGCTAATTACGATACTGATTGCTACGCTGAATAAGACGATAGTAAAACGGTGCATAAGCCTCTTGAAAGTGTTTGAGTAGCTGGAAGTATTGTATGTAGGCAAAAAATTAGCGTTTGAGCAACTTAAACGCAATTTCTCCGCCCATCTGCTGCTTGAAAGCCAAATTGAGAAAAAGAAGTGTCATCGTCTCCAAGTGACGCGCTTGCAAGAGTGTGCCGCAGTCGACGGGGTCAAAGCCGCTGTCAGCAATGAGCGTTGCCACTTTGGCTTTTGCTGCCGCATCGTTGCCGCAGTAGAAGCCTGTGGCTGAAATGCCATCATAAATTGGATTAGCGAGCACTTTTGCGCCAATGGTATTGTAGGCTTTGACGACATGCGCCTCGGGCAACCATGATTGAATAAGTTCCGCCGCAGATGTATGAGGCGGCACGACCAGCGAGGCAAAGTCAGGAGCAAGTGGGTTGGTGCAATCAATGAGAACCTTGCCACGTAGCTCTGCAGACAAGGCGCGCACCGTGTCTTCAGCAGCGCTCCATGGCACGCCTAAGAAGACCACATCGCCAAACCTTGCCGCTTCGTGATATGACCCCGCTTGCGCTTTGCCTTGCGTCTCCGAGACAAGTTGAGCAGCCTTCTCGACAGAACGGGTGCCAAAGAAAACATGATGACCGCGAGCTAACCAGATTCTGCCAAGTCTGCTACTCATGTTGCCCGTGCCAAGAATACCGATGTTCATAGATTTGAAGCCGCAAATTAGGTCGTGTTCGAAGTCTTATTCTGCGATTGGGAAATACTTGTCAAAGAAACGCTCTAAGGTCATGCGCTGCAAGTCATCGTGATTGAGGTGTTGCGTGCGCTCATAAATCAAATCGGCAAGGTAATCCATGTTGGCATGCGTGTTGGCTTGAATATCTTGCTCAATGAGAGAGCCCAAGAACATCATCTGTTCTGGCGTTAGCGTATTGAGGAATTTGTCGAAGTTTGGCTTGTATATCGGCTTCATCGGTGGCTGAACTTGGTTGCTTGAAGTTACAACGGATTTGTAGTATTGGAAAAATCTACTTGTTGCTTTTGCGCACATCTATGCAGCACCCTTGCGGGACAAAGGGCAACCATCTCAGCGTATCGAGAAGAGTCGCAAAAGTGATTATCTTTGTGATGCAAGGCAAATCAGCAAGCACACACATCTTTTGAACATCCGCTTCTATGAGAACACTCGAAGAAAAATGGCGAGCTATTGTCTTTGACATCATTGATTATGCCTTCGAGCCGATTATCAATATACATACGGGGGCAGTCTTTGGCTTTGAAGCATTACTGAAAAACTATCAAGTTATCGGGTTTGAGAGCGCTCAAGAATTTTTTGATACTGCCTATCGTGAAGGAGTGCTGTTTAAGGTCGAGCTGTTTTTGCGAGAAAAGGCAATTCAGAAATTTGTAACCGCCGGCGTGCATGAGAAAGCCAAGCTGTTTCTCAATGTCGATAGCCGCATTGTCGATATGCCAGATTACCAGCAGGGGCAGACGGCAAAGATTTTGGCACGCTATGGGCTTAAGCCGTATGCAGTAACGTTTGAAATTTCCGAGCAGCATCGGTTTAGCAACACGGAAAGGATACTGCAGATTGTCAGAAACACACGCGCCCAATCCTACAAAATTGCCTTAGATGATTTCGGTGTGGGATACTCTGGCTTGCAGCTACTCTACAACATTGAGCCGGATTTTGTCAAGATAGACCGCTTTTTCATCTCAAATTTGGCGCAGGACGCTAAGAAGCGATTTTTTGTAACGAGCATTGTCAATATGGCTCATCTTTTGGGCATGGCAGTTATTGCCGAGGGCATTGAGACTGAACAGGAATACTATGCATGCCGTAACTTAGGCTGCGACTATGTCCAAGGCTATCTGTTCCAAACACCAGTTACCGACCCTGCACAACTAAAACTCAAATACGACTACGTTGAGCAACTCTCACGCGCAGACCGCCGCAAATACCAAAGCGACCAACAAATCATTTACAACCAAGCAGAGTTCATCCCACAGCTCTCTATTGAAGCCAGCATGGAAGAAGTCTTCAATTACTTTCTTGAAAACAAGCAAACAAGTGTCTGCCCGATTACCACACCGAACAATGAGCCACTTGGCATTGTACGCGAGCGCGACATCAAGTCCTTTGCATATTCGCTCTACGGTCGGCAACTTTTGAAAAACAAATCCACAGCAAAGACCCTCAAAGATTTTCTGGTGCGCTGCCCGATTGTGGATGTCAATACCAAAGCTGAGCAAATGCTCGAGATTTTCTCAAGAGAAGAAGATGCAGAAGGCATCATCATTGTAGAAGACATGCAGTATATCGGCTTTTTAAGCACGAAAGCACTGCTGCGCATCATCAATGAGAAAAATCTGGCGATAGCACGCGACCAAAATCCACTAACCAAGCTCCCGGGCAATACACTTATCCATACCTTCGTCTCGGAAGGATTAGCAAGCGGCACCGACTACTACCTGCTGGCTTACTACGACTTCGACAATTTCAAGCCCTACAACGACAAGTATGGATTTCGCCGCGGCGACAGAGCCATCTTGCTCTTTGCCGATATTCTCAAACGTCACTTTACACGAGAAGATACCATGATTGGGCATATCGGCGGCGATGACTTCTTCGTAGGCTTCAAGAATGTAAAATTTGAAGAGGCATACCAACAAGTGCGCCACACCGTTACTGAATTTACAGAAAGCGTAAAGGCACTCTATGATGAACAAGACCGCTTGAATGGATATCTGACAGCAAAAGACCGTGAAGGAAATCTCAAAAATTTCCCACTGCTTACAGTCAGTGTAGCTATGCTAGAAATTGCGGGGGAAAGAAGCAGTTGCTCCATGGAAGAAGCTAGTGCTATTCTTGCCGAGCTAAAGAAAGTGTCAAAATTCAATACCGAAAAGATTACTGCCGCAACAATGCTTTGCCGTGAGACTGTAGTCAATACAAGTCCTAACGGCTATCCAGCACCAGAGCTACAACCGAACAGCGACACAAGTGATACACTGCCCGATACAGAAATTGATGTGCGTGCATCAGGATTTCAACTGCGGCAATAGACAAGACGACGAAGCGCTTCCTCCAACACTTGCTGACCTGCTATCATCTCAAATTCAATTTCAAGATAAAAGCATGGGGCATGTCGCAATGTGTTGAAGAGCTCTTCTTTGGCTTTTAGACGATGGAAATCTTTCTCGGTGGTAACAATGATGTTAGAACCATGGCGAACCGCTTCACTCAAAATAAAATCAATGTCTGCCGCAGTGTAGTCGTGATGGTCTGGAAAATGTTTGGCGTGCTCGACAATGAGCCCAGCGTACTGTAAAGTCTCCATGAAATTTTTAGGGTCGCCGATGCCTGAGAACGCAAATGCCCATGTATAGAGAAAGGGTTGGGTGCCCAGCGGCACCAGCTCAGAGGAAAAGAAACTGCGCAAGCCTACAATCTTCACTTGCGATTGCACAATTGGTTTCTGAAAGGTCTGCAACCCGTTGAGAAGCGGCGCAAGGTCGAGGTATTTGGTGACTTTAGAGAGCAAAATAAGGTCTGCGCGCCGAATGCCCTGAACAGGTTCGCGCAGTCGTCCAAGCGGCAAGAGACTATCGCGAAAAACATTCTGTTCGGCATGAATGACCAAAAGATTGAGGTCACAATGCAGTTGCCGATGCTGAAAGCCATCATCTAAGATGATGACATCTGGTAAGCGAGATGCAAAATTTTCTTCAATGAAACGAATGCCCGCAAGGCGTTTTTCTGCAACCACCACGATTGCTCGAGGATTGCGCCACGCCAGCATCAAAGGCTCATCACCAGCTTCTGCAGCACTGACACGCACCAACTCACCATCGCAGACTAGCACCACGCCTTTGGTTTTGCGCTTGTAGCCACGCGAGAGCACCGCCACACGCTTGCCTTCACGCTGATAGAATTTGATAATCCAATCCACAGTCGGCGTCTTCCCCGCCCCGCCAACGGTCAGATTGCCCACGCACACCACTGGAATGCGCGAAGCAGAACTGCGCAAAATGCGGCGGTCAAAAAGCCAATTGCGCACCAGCACAAAAAGCCCGTAGATGCAAGAGGCAATGTAGAGCAAAACTTTCAAGCGACAATACAATAAGTTTGGATAAATTTCCGAAGCATTGCTAATTAGCAAAAAACTCTATGCTTCAAATCGTTTTATGCTAAAAGTTTTACTGATTCTGACCGCATGGCTATCGTGCGCAGCGCTGCAGGCGCAAACTCGGTTTGCCATCACCTTCCCAAAGACCCTTGAAGATAAAAGTCTGGACGGTCGAGTGCTGCTGATGCTGACCACCGATAGCACCAGCGAACCGCGCTTCCAAATCCGCGATGAAGTTACAACTGCTCAAGTCTTCGGCATTGATGTCGAAAATTGGCAACCCGGTCAGCCTGCCATCATTGATGCTACCGTCTTGGGCTATCCTATTCGCTCACTATCTGGCATCAAAGCTGGAAAGTATTATGTGCAAGCGCTTCTGCATCGCTACGAAACCTTCAAGCTCAAAGATGGTCGCGTGCTAAAACTCCCCATGGATAGAGGCGAGGGACAGAACTTTCGCATCGCGCCCGATAACCTACTTAGCGACGTCATCACCGTGAACTTTGACCCAAAGAAAAAATCAACTTTTACCATCACACTTACCAAAAAGAATCCGCCGATTCCTGAACCAAAAGACACAAAGTATATCAAGCACATCAAAATACAGAGCAAATTGCTTTCAGAATTTTGGGGACGCCCGATGTATTTGGGCGCGCATGTATTGCTCCCCGAAGGCTTCGATGAACATCCCGAAGCGCGCTATCCACTTTGCATTTTCCATGGGCATTTCTCGGTGGACTTTTCAGGCTTTCGCGAAACCCCACCACCCGCTGACATGGATACTTCCGACTATAACGAACGCTTCAAAATCTATGGCTACAAAAAAATTCAGGCGCAAGAAGCCTATAACTTCTACAAAACATGGACCAGCAAAGACTTCCCGCGATTTCTCATCGTCGAAATCCAGCACGCCAATCCTTACTACGATGATTCCTACGCCGTAAATTCTGCCAACTTAGGTCCATATGGGGATGCCATCACATATGAGCTCATTCCCTACATTGAAAAGCAATTTCGCGGCATTGGTCAAGGCTGGGCGCGCTTTCTGTATGGCGGCTCAACGGGCGGATGGGAAGCCTTAGCCGCACAAATTTTCTATCCCGATGAATACAACGGCTGCTTTGCCGCATGTCCTGACCCAGTCGATTTTCGTGCCTACACGGTGGTCAATATCTACGAAGATAAAAATGCTTATTACCAAGAAGGGCAATTTCGCCGCACGCCGCGCCCCGGAAAGCGAAACTATCTGGGGCACATCAGCGCCTTGCTTGAAGATATGAACATCAAAGAATTGGTTTTAGGCACCAAGTCGCGCTCTGGTGACCAGTGGGATATTTGGGAAGCCGTCTTTTCACCTGTGGGCGAAGACGGCTACCCCAAACGAATTTGGGACAAACTTACTGGCGAGATTGATAAATCGGTTGCTGCATACTGGCGAGAGCATTACGACTTGCAGCACATCATCAAACGCGATTGGGCAAAGATTGGCGAAAAACTCAAAGGCAAAATCCACATCTACTGCGGCGATATGGATAATTACTATCTCAACAACGCCGTCTATTTGATGGAAGAAACCTTGAACAGTTTGGATAATCCTAAAGCTGAAGCGGAAGTCAAGTATGGCGACCGATTTGAACACTGCTGGAACGGCGACCCCACGCTGCCAAACTACATTACCCGTCTGCGCTACCACACGATGTATGTGCCCAAGATTTTAGAGCGCATTGAAAAAACTGCACCAAAAGGTGCAGACCTCAAAAGCTGGCGATATTAGCAATGCTGGCGGCTACAAAGACTCCGCTTTGCTCAAGCGTTCCGCTTGGTCTGAAAATGCCGACCGCTGCAACGGCGTAAGGAGATTGTCTTTCATAATGCGATACACTGCATTCTCGCCAGAGAGGCATACGCCTGCAATCCCTTGACCCGGATAGACCGTGTCGCCAACAAGGTAAAGCCCTTTGAACGGTGTCATGGCGCCTTGCAAATCAAAAATCTTGCGCTCAAGCGTGTTGGGCACGCCACCGACACGCCCGCGATAGCGATAGACCCACTCCTGCCAAGATTTCGGTGTCGAAAGCGTCTTGAACAGAATTTTTTCACGGCGAAAACCGGGCAAATGCTGCTCGAGCTTTGCAAGCAGGAATTGCTCCATATCAGCTTTCTTTTCAGCATAACCTTCAGGCTGAAACCAAATGTCAGGTCGCGTATGAGTAGAAACAGCTAGGAGCCGTGTGCCTTCGGGCTGGCGCTTCGTGTCGTCAGGCATGGAAAGCGAAATGAAGAATGAATCGGATTGGCAGTGCGGAATTTTTTCATCGAGAATAATCTGGTGATGCAGCGTCAGGTCTGGAGAGAGGGTATCTTCGATGGCAATGCTCATCGTTACTGCGCCCCAGCCGAATGGAAATTGTTTTGAGCGCCGCTCAAAAAACGGCTGAAGTTTGCCTTGTGCAATCTGTGCCATATCCCATATCGTGAGGTTGCTGACAACTTGCTTAGCGGTGTAAAGATTAGCGCGCTCGGTCCAAAGTTGATAGTAGCCGTGTTTATCCTGCTCAAGTCGAGTCACACGCTCACGGTAGAGAATCTTTCCGCCCAGTGCTTGATATTTTTCCAAAATGGTTTCTGCCAGCGCCAGCATGCCACCGTAGGCGTAGTAGTTGGAACTGTTGGTGTAAGCCAAGCAGGGCGCTGCATAGAGCAGCGGCACTTCTGCCGCAGGCGCTTGCGCAGTAATCATCAATTGCTCATCACAGAAGCGAATAAAATCTATGCTGACGTGCAGACCATACTGCCGAATGGCATGGAGCGTAGGCTGAAAAAGGTAGCGGAGCTTAGGAAAATCGCTGATGGAATTCTGTCTGTAAAGTTCCCAGAGATCGCTTAGCGAAGTTGGCGGAAAGGCACGATTGCGTTCAGAGACCAGCCAAACAAAATCGCTCAGCTCAAAAATAAGTTGCCAAAACTCCTTAACCTGTTCAAAGGTGCAGGCTGTGCCTGAAAAAAACTGATGATAGCACTCTTCTACCCACTTTAGCTTGTCTTTGTAGCGAATGATACGTTTGCCGCCAACATGAACCGTCATGGATGGATTGAGCTCGACAACGGGAAATTTCAATCCGAGTTGTTGTGCGAGGCGATACAAGGGCTGATGCTCATCGAGTCCAACAATCGTGGTTGCACCCGCTTCAAAGAGAAATTTTTTGCCATCGCGTTTGATGAGGTAAGACGAGGCGCAACCGCCTGCGACGGCAGCAGCTTCCAAAATCAAGACACTAAAGCCACGCTGGGCAAGCAAGCTGGCGGCACTCAATCCACCAAAGCCCGAACCGATGACGATAAAATCATACAACATATACCTAACTGCTTGATTTAAGTTTTCTTAAGCGTTCGCGTGCTGGGCGCAAGTAAAAACTATGTGGATACTCGCGCAGGAGCCGCTCATAACAAGCCATCGCTTTGGCAGGCTCTTTGCGCTCGTTTTCGTAGAGTTCGCCTAAGCGGAAGAGAGCTTTATCTGCATAGAAACTTTTGGGATAAAGTTGCAGCAGTTTCTCGTAGCTTTCGGCTGCCGCTACTGGGGCAATTGTCAGCAGAATCGTGGCACGCTCATAGAGTGCGTTATCGACAAGCGGTGAAGTAGGATACTTATTGAGCCAATCTGCAAATCGAGAGGCGGCTTCATCATACTTTTTTTGAGCCAATGCGCGTTTGGCGGCGCTATACTCTTTGAGGGCATCGAGAGCATGTGGATTCTTGGCAGTATCGGCAAGTGCTTCAAGCAGTAAGAGTCGCAACTCAAGGGCATCATTTGCCGCATCGCGTTGGGTTTCAATTTGAGCGAGCGTTTTCAATGAGCCTTCGTAGTTGCCTTCAAGAAACTGCACAAAGGCTAAGAGATATGTCGCTTCAGCACGCACTTCAGGTGAAGCATTGGGATGAGTGGCTGACTTTTGCAGCGTGTGCTCCAAGCCGCTGAAGTTGCCTTGTGAGAGTTGAATTTTGGCAAGTAGTACTTCAGCTGAGCGTGCAGGTTGAGATTCATAAAAGCGAGCTAAGAGCTTCTTAGCAATTTGTGCTGCCGCAGAAAGATTGTCAAGCCCGTTGTACTCCAAATTTGCCCAAGCCAGATACACATCAGGCAGATTTAGCGAAAGTGGATAGGTTCTTTCGTACTCTTGATAAGCGGCACTGGCTTCTTCGAGTTTGGCTCGGCGTGCGGCACCTGTGAGCAATTCGGCTTCTCGCTCTAAAACTGATGCCAAGCCAATTTTGGCACGCTGCACAAAACTCACATCTGCATTTGCTATAACAATAGCTTGAAAAGCTTTGCGTGCTGCGGCAAATTGCTTCCTTTGCAGCATTTGAGTGGCGAAATTATAGAGCTGTCCGCCGCGCGCATGCGTGATATTGTCGCGATACAAGGCTTCATTGAAAGCTCCGTCGTAGTTTTCAGCCTCGATATAGAGTTGCGTGAGCAATTGAGAAAGCAACTGGCGCGCTAGTGAAGTAGCAGGAAATTTGCTACGAGCCTGCTCCAGAACAGCAAGCGTTTCGTTCAGTGCCGCTGGACTGGACCTCGAGGCGTAACTCATCACTTGCGATTGCACCTTAGCATAGTTGGGAAAGTCTTCTTGCAAGAGTTTAAGATACTCTTCTGTTGCCGCACGGTAATTACCGAGAAAGACATAGGCATCGGCGGCTTCATCTGCAAAAAGCAATTCCCGACTGAACTTGCGGCGAGCGCGCTGCACAAGGTCAAGTATCGCCTCATAAAACTTGTAGAGACGAAGTTCACGAATGATAAGTGAGTAGTCGCTAACGGTCTCGGGAAGTGAGGCAAGTTTGTTTAAGGTTTCGTTTGCTTTGGCGTGGTCGTGCTTTTCTTTGTAACACTGGGCAAGATGGACTTGAAGCGGTGCAATCGTATAGAGTGCTGTTTGACGGGCAATTTCTCTTTGCAAAAAAGGAATTAGCTTGTCATACTGACGCAACTCGCTCCAGCACTCACGCAGGCGTTCAACATAGAACAGTGATGAGGGCTCGCGTTGGTAGAGCTTTTCATAAAGTTCAGCGGCTTTTTCGTAATTACCAGCTTGATAGAGCGCTTCAGCAAGTTGCATATCGCCCTGCTGTGCAAAGCTCAGCCTAGAGAGCATCAGGAAGATGACAAACAGCCCAGCTTTTTTCATGGAAACCTTGCGCTGAAGTTTAGAAGTCACTGGCAAATTTGAAAACGCTTTTTGTGCCTAAAAATTTCAGCATAGCACCTATGTGCCAAACGAAAAAAGACCATGAAAATAGAGTTTACCAAAATGTCTGGCGCTGGCAATGACTTCATTGTCATTGATAACCGCAGTGCGCTGCTGGAGCTGTCGGAAACACAAATTCGTCTTTTGTGTGCGCGCCGAACAGGTATTGGTGCCGATGGTTTGATGCTCATGAATCCATCGGTGCAGTATGACTTTGCCATGCGCTACTTCAATGCCGATGGTAAACCCAGTTCCATGTGTGGCAATGGCGGTCGATGTATCACACGCTTTGCTTCTCTTTCTGGTATGAAGAAAGCACACTTTGTGTTTGAAGCTAATGGCGAAGTCTATCATGCTGAAATACTCGATGAGCGGCGCGTCAAGCTCAAGATGCAACCGCCAAGAGACTTCAGGGAAGCCATTTCTGTCGAGGGCTTTGAAAGTTTTTATGTCAATACAGGTTCGCCGCATGCCGTGCTCTATGTGTCGCCTCTTGAAACCTTCGACGTGCAGAATGTCGGGCGAAAAATCCGCCATCACACCGAGCTATTTCCCGGTGGGACAAATGTCAATTTCGTAGAGCCGCTCTCTGAAGACAGCTTGCGCATTCGTACCTTCGAGCGAGGCGTGGAAGATGAGACACTGGCGTGTGGCACGGGCTGTGTGGCGGCGGCGGTTGTGAGCTATCGCCTGCGTAAAGTGGCCGCGCGCAGTGTCAAGCTACTTGTGCAAAGTGGCGAGGTGATTGAAGTAGAGTTTGATGAGGGAATGCAACATGTTTATCTCATTGGCAGTGCTGATGTGGTTTTTACAGGCTGTATCGACTTAGAAGCATTGGAAAAAAGATTTATGTAGCTATTCGGTTTTCATGGTATAGTTCAAGGTGCCAAACGGCTTGATGAATGCACAGAGCCATTCGTTTTCTTTTGTAAGCAAGTCAATGCGGTATTGAAGCTGGCAAGTTAAGTTGCGCAGCCAAGATTCATCGTATTTCAAAATGCCAGATAGCAAGATTTGTGCTTGTGGAGCGTGCTGACGGAGAAGGGGCAGGATGTGTTCAAGGAGATTGCGGTGCAGGTTTGCCAAAATCAAACTCCATGGTGCCATAGGAAGCACAGCGGGCAGGTCGCGCTGGGCGTCGAGCAACTTGACCTCTATGTCGTGGCAGTGATTAAGGGCGATGTTTTCCTTTGCATTTTCAATTGACCAAGTGTCGTTATCGAGTGCAAGAATAGGGTTAAGATTGCCAAGTTTGCGTGCCACAATTGCCAGAATGCCTGTGCCTGTGCCAATATCTAAGACGTGGTCGTGTGGCGAGAGCACTTGCTCGAGCAGGCGAATCATCAGGCGTGTGGTCTCGTGGTAGCCAGTTCCGAAAGACATTTTCGGATTGATTTCAATAGCAATTTGGTGGTGAGAATGAGCCCATGTTTTGTAGCGGGAAGGCACAATGATAATGCGTGGCGAGACTTGAATTGGGCGCAGCGTCGCTTCCCATTCGGCGTTCCAATTGCGTGTGGGCAAAAGAGTAACTTGCAAAGTTGGGGGCGTCAGTAAAATCTGCGCCAGTGCCGCACGCGTCGCATCTTCTTGGTCTGGGCTCCATGCAGCGCAAGGCAAGTAGGCACGAAGCGTGTCGCCATCTTCCCAGAAGCTTTCATAGCCGATTTGGCGCAGCAGCCCAATCGCTAGGTCAAAGTGCTCGGCACCAATAGGAAGCGAGATTTCTACATAGTCGCTTTTTTCCATAGCCAGAGCTAAAGTTATATTTCGGCGTAAAAGAAGTTTGGCGTAAAAGAGTTTGCTAACTTAATCTGAGAAACGCTTGGCAAGAAAATCCATGACAACAAAGTCGCTCCGAGCGGCACCCAAAACCTCTTCTGTGGAAAGTAAGTCCTCAACATCTAAAAAGTCTTCAGCAAAGCGCGCAACTGACTCGCCTTCTACACCTGCAGGGCGCGCAAAGAGCACAACAACCAAAAAGACTCAAACAGCAAAGCACTCGACTGCTGTTGTCGAAATCAGCCAATCGGAACAACTGGCACGGCGCATTGCCGATTTGGCACTTAGCAAAAAAGCCTTTGACATCACACTGCTCGATGTGCGCCAGCTCTCTGACTGCATAGACTTTTTTGTAATTTGCTCTGCCGATTCCGACCGACAAGTTAAAGCCATTACCGACGCCATCTACGACGGTTTATGCGAAGAGGGCGAAAAACCAGCGCACCGCGAAATTCGTGAGCAGACATGGATGGTCTTGGATTACATCACCGTCATAGTACATGTCTTTCTCAAAGAACGACGTGCCTTTTACGGACTTGAAAAACTCTGGGGCGACGCCCGCTTCATTTACATAAACAGCGAAAAAGACTTGCTGCCCGTATCGTCATGATGTTGATTGGAGCCGAAGACGCACTAACTTCAATTGCTGACAACCATGACGGCACTCTCACGCAAGCAATACATCCATCACATTGAGCATCTGCCTGAAGACTTAGCAGATGCTGTCTCTGGCTTGAGTGACGAGCAGCTCGATACGCCATATCGCAGCGGTGGCTGGACACTACGGCAAGTGGTGCATCACTTGGCAGATGCGCACATGCATGCTTATATCCGAATGAAACTTGCCTTCACTGAACACCATCCAACGCTAAAGACCTACGACCAAAACGCTTGGGCAGAACTTGCTGACGCCTGCGAATTCCCTATTGAGGCTTCCATCCTCATCATTAAGGGATTGCATGCTCGCTGGGCAGCATTTCTAAAATCTATCCCCGAAACTGATTGGACACGCACAGCATTTCACCCCGAAAATGGCGATATGAAGTTAGAAACCTTTCTGGAATACTATGCTGCTCACGGACGGCATCATGTCGAGCAAATTCGCAAACTGCGGCAAGAAAAGGGCTGGTAAGACCACCTAAAGACTACGACTGGATTGCGTCGGGTTTTTTACCCCCAGCTTTGTCAAACAGCTGACCCGCATTGAACCAATCGATTTTGCGTGTCAGATACATAATGAGAACAAGTGTGAAGAAAAGCAAGAGACTGCCTAAGAGCAAAGCATAATCTTGCAGTTGCAAAATGCTAAAGAGAAAGCCATAGAGCACAACCAAAATTCCAGCAAGAATTGCAGCGCCTGTAAGACTTTGCAGCACACTTTTCGTGTAGCCAGCAATCAATCCAATCACGGCAAGACTGGAGAGGATGTAAGCCCAATTGAATCCGATGTGTTCGGAAAGCGAGAGCAATAGCACATAGAAAATCAGTAGTGCTAACCCGATGAGCAAATACTGAATGGGATGAATCGCTGTGCGCATCAGCAGCTCTGTCATGATGAGCGCAATAAAGGTAAGACCAATGAACATGACGGCATACTTGATGCTGCGCATATTTTTTTGATATTCATCAATTGGCAAAAGCAAACGAACGCCAAAAGCTGAGTTGTAGATGCTGTAAGCATTGTCAAACCATGCTTGAGGATAATCACGGTTGAGGTGTAGCACTTTCCATGTTGCAGAAAAGCCGTTATTGGTAGTCTCGATTGGCTGTTCTGGAAGATATGCACCAATTGCACTGGGATGCGCCCAACTGGATGAGACCGTAAGGCGCGTTTCTTTGCCAACGGGCACCACCATAAAGGCTTCACTGCCATTGAGACGGAGCGTGGCAGAAAATCTGTAGAGTGCGCTGTCAGCATGTTTGAAAGAAAGGTCTGAGAGCTTGACGCTTACTCCGCCTGAAAGGGTATGCTGCCCACCTGCATGTGCCGTAAAATCAGCGTCAGGAGAAAACACGCCAAGACGCAATTGAGACCTGTAGGGACTGGCGCTCAGATTACCAATCACATCACGAGAGGGCAAGCCCGGATTGGCAAGTAGAGTCTTGCCCTGCCACTCAATGGGAATAGCGTCACGAATGCCTTTAAGGTCACTAATGCCAATAGCAAGCGTAGCATTGTGCCACTCAATGTTTTCAGGCTGTTCAATACTGAGGGTTTTCAGTTCCGATAGTGAGAAGTTTCCAGAAAGTTGAATCGTGGCGTGGTAGAGCACAACATCATAAATGCCACGACGACGAATTTCTGGCGTCAGCTCTGCACTGATGTTGAGAGTCTGTGGCAAAAGGTATATGTATTTCAAGTTCTCGCCAGTGACGGCAGGGTTACCTTGCGTGCCAAACTGACGCAAAATAACTTTGTAAGGGATAATCAGTACGGCGCCAGCGATAATTTGGTCGCTACCCCATTTATCGCTCACCTCCAACACAGCGGCATTGCGTCGGGCTTCTCGCTCGGTGATAAGGTTGGTAATCAAAGCGGTGGGAATAAGGAGAATAAGCGTCAAGATGGCAATAAGCACAAGGCGCAAGCCGATTGAAGCGCGAAGTGAGAAAGCCATGGGCGTTGAAGCGTGAAGTTACATTGCAAAGATAAGAGGATTTCGCCTGATATGCAGGGTCAAAACTCGCGGTTCATAACATACGAAGCAAAGCGTATGAGAATTTCACGACCTTGCGGGTGCGGTAGCTTGACGGCATATTTCAGGGCTTGCTTGAAATCTTGCTCGATAAGTTTTCTGGCTTCTTCAATCACGCCGTAGCGTTCGTAGATAGCTTTGATTTCAGGGACTCGCTCTCTTTCAATTCCTTTTTGTTTGATGAGTTGCTGCAAGAGTGCTTTGTCTTTGCCTTTGGCGCGTTCGAGAGCTGTCAGTAGCAGGAAAGTTTTTTTGCCCTCCATGATGTCGCCACCTTCTACTTTGCCTGATTTGTCGCCACCCATGATGTCTAATAGGTCGTCCTGCACTTGAAAAGCTTGTCCAATCAGCGCGCCAAAATTGCGCAAAGCCTTGGCTTGAGCTGGTGTAGCATTCGCAGCCAACCCACCAAGCTCGAGAGAGACGGAAATCAGGCGACCGGTTTTTTTGGAAATCATCATCAGGTATTCGTCGAGTGTAACATCGTGGCGGTGTTCAAATTCTTTGTCGTAGGATTGTCCTTCACAGATGACGGTGATAGCTTGCGTGAAGATTTCAAGAATTTTGCGGAGATGAGCGCTTTTGGTGCGTAGTAGAAGTGAGTAAGCCATGGCGTGCATCACATCGCCAGTGAGGATGGCAGTATCGACATCCCACTTTTTGTGAACGGTGAGCCGACCGTGGCGCAACTCAGCCTTATCCATAATGTCGTCGTGAATCAAGGTAAAGTTGTGCAACACTTCCACAGCCAAGGCAATAGGCAGAGCCGGTCGGCTATTGCCAGAAATAGCTTCTGCGCCCATGAGTGCCAGTATAGGGCGAATGCGCTTGCCCTTGCCTTGCAAAATGTAGCGTGCAGGCTCATAGAGCGAGGCAGGCTCACGCTGAAAAAGCTTTTCCAACTCGTGATTGATGGACTGCCGATACGCCTCAAGGCATTGCTCTAAGTCGGGACTGCGACTTGCAACGGAATGTGCTGACATCAAAAACAGATGAGTACAAAATTATTTTGCGCAAAGTTAAGTTGAGATTTGCTGTAATTGAAATGTGTTGCGTTCCCAAAACACGCCACCTACGTAACCTTGAATGGTTTTATCCTGTTCGGCTAAAGCCAAGCGTTTAGCAGCAAGACAGCAGTAGAGTCTATCGATTTCAATACCAAAAAAACGGCGCTGGAGTTTCTTTGCCACAACTGCTGTAGTGCCTGACCCCAAAAATGGGTCAAACACAAGGTCGCCTTCGTTGGAGCTGGCAAGCATAAGTTTGGCAATCAATTTTTCGGGCTTCTGCGTCGGGTGGTCGGTGTTTTCAGGCATAGACCAAAAGGGCACGGTGATGTCAGTCCACAAGTTTGAAGGCGCAGTAAGCCTGAAGTTACCTGATTCGGTCTCTTCCCAATCTTTCGGCATGCCATTTTCACGATATGGTGCAATGACACGCCGTTTGAGCTTGACAGCGTCGGCATTGAAGGTGTAGTGATGTGAGAGCGTGGCAAACCAAATGTCCTCTGAACAATTTTTCCAATTCTTTTTTGCGCCGCGACCTTTTTCTCGCTCCCAAGTGATGCGGTTACGCACGATGAGGTATTTCTCTAACACGGATTGCACGGCTGCCGACATGCGCCAGTCTGCACACAGATAAACGCTCGCCGTCGGTTTCAAAGTCTTAAGCAACTTCGGTAACCACATCTCAAGATAAGCCACATATTCAGCGGTGGAGCAAGCAGAGAACACACGACCGTTAAACGATTTCGTCAGGTTGTAAGGCGGGTCGAGAATGAGCAAATCAACACAAGACTCGGGGAGAAAATCCAAGACGCTAAACAAATCTTGGCAGAAAATCTGGTTTTCAATGTCGCAAAGTGAAGCAGGTCCTGACAAAGTTTTCAACTGCTGTGAAAAAAACTCGATTTCGCTCTCCGACAGCGTAAGTGTGCGATTGCGAGCGGCTCGAATTTTTTCTGGCTTCATAGTTTAGGTTGCAGTATCCTGTCGCACAAGCGGAATAGATTTTAAGGCTTTGATATTTTTTGCGCCTACAAGGAACATGGCGGCGCGTAGGTCGTTTGCCAATTGCATAGCAAATTTTTTGACGGCTTCGACACCCTGCGGTTCAAAAGCGGCTTTAAGAAACGGTTTGGCTAAAGCAACAAGGTCGGCGCCAAGTGCTAAGGCTTTAGCAATTTCAATACCGTTTGAAATTCCCCCCGAGGCAATGAGCTGTACGGAGCGATATTTTTTGGCTTGTCGCAATTGATGCACTTCTTGCACGCATTCTGCAGTGGGCAAGCCCCAGTTGAGCAGTTCACGCAAGCCGCTTTCGGTAAAGCGTTCATCGGCATGAAATTGCTCCACGTAGCGCTGCTGCTCAACCTTTTGCCAGTTGGTGCCGCCAGCGCCAGCTACATCAATGATTTGCACGCCTGCGTCAATTAGGCGCTGCGCCACGCTGCCCGAAATACCATTACCAACTTCCTTTGCAATGACGGGCACATCCAGCCATTTGCAAAGTTTTTTAAGTTGCGCAAGAAACCCTTTGAAGTTGGTATTCCCTTCGGGTTGAAAAAGTTCCTGCGTGGCATTCAGATGAACAATCAGCCCATCAGCTCGAATGAGCTCGAGCAGAAGTCGGACTTGCGCCTGACTAAGCCCAGCGGCAACTTCTGAGGCACCGATGTTGGCAAAAATCAGCGTGGTAGGAGCAAGCGTGCGCACCACAGAAAAACTTTCGCGATGCTGCTCTGACTCTAAGGCTTGACGCATGCTACCGACACCAAGTGGAATGTTGAGTGCCTCCGCCGCCGATGCCAAAATAGCATTTACCTGTGTAGCACCGCGGTAGCCCCCAGTCATGGAGGAAATCATGATAGGGTAGCTGATTTTTCGCTTCAAGAACGTGGTAGAAAGGTCAATATCGTGAAAGTTAAGTTCTGGCGCTGCATTATGCCGAAAGCCGTAGCGCTCAAAGCCGTTGCGCACAGCAAAATCCACGTCGGTGTTAAGGCAAAGCTCAACATGGCGCTGTTTGCGCTGCGTGGTCAGCTCTGAATCCCTTAGCGAAGTACGAGCCCGTGCAGTAGATTGACTCGGCATACACAAAGGCGCTAAAAGTTCAAGTCGTCACGTTTTCGCCGAGCACAAGTACGCCAATAGCAATCAGCAGTAAGTTAAACAGTGCCAGCGGCAAAAGCACTCGCCAGCCCAAGTTCATCAGTTGGTTATACTTGAAGCGCGGCACACTCCAGCGTACCCAGATAAAGACAAAAATCATGAAAACCGTCTTCACCACAAAAGCACCTATTTGCAAGAGCATGAGCACCAGGGGCGGCAACCCAAGCGATTCATCAATGAACGGAACTTGATAGCCGCCCAAAAAAAGTGTGGCAATTACTGCCGAGGCAACAATCATGTTGGCATATTCTGCCAAGAAAAAGGTTGCAAATTTCATTGAGCCAAACTCGGTATTGTAGCCGCCGACAAGTTCCTGCTCTGCTTCAGGCAGGTCGAAGGGCGCACGATTGCACTCGGCAAACGCTGCAACCGTAAAGCAAATAAAACCAATTGCATTGCGCCAGCAATTCCAGTAGAGCGGATTGGAAGTCTGAGAAGCCACAATGTCGGTCATGCGCGTCGAGTTAGCCAGCAGCACCACGCTCACCACCGAAAGTCCCATGGCAATTTCGTAGCTAATCATCTGTGCCGATGAGCGCAAGCCGCCCAGCAGCGAATACTTGCTTCCAGAAGCCCAACCTGCTATGGTCAGCCCATACACCCCAATCGAGGTAATTGCAAGAATGTAGAGGATACCGACACTGACATCGGCAATGACTACACCGCTTGCCAGCGGCACCACGGCAATGGTTGTCAGTGCCGCAAAGAGCGAAATCATGGGTGCCAAAAGGTGGTAGAATCGGTTGGCTGCTGCTGGAGTAACATCTTCCTTGAAGAGAAGTTTCAGAACATCTGCAAAAGGTTGCAAAAGTCCAAACGGTCCAACGCGGTTCGGTCCAATGCGATGCTGAATTGCCGCTGCAATCCGCCGCTCCGACCATACCGTGAGCACAACGCCCAAAATGATAGTGGCAATGAGCGTGATGCCCAGCAAAATGCGCTGACCTAAATCCAGCGTGATGGTAGCAAGCAAGAGGCTTGCAAAGAGTCCTAGTGAGTACTGCATACTGATAGTGGTAGCGTTTAGGCAAATAATCACAAATTATGCCAAAGCACAAAACCGCGCTCTAAGCGCCAGCGTTCTGAAGTTCTTTTTGCAGAGCATTGCCCAAGCGGCAAATCAGGCTGTGAATTTTGCCGGGCAAAACCGTTTGCGAACTGCCCACAAGATAGAGTTTATTGCCAAGCGAGCGAATTGCCAAAACACCATTTTCAAACTCTTTGGTTACTGTAAGCAAGGTATTGAACGCCGCGGCTTGACCCTGCTCCTTTACCCAGAAAATTTCATCGGCAAGAATGTCGGTAATGCGGTTCAGGTCATGAGTCTTTGTGGTAGCAAACTGAACAATGCTACCCTGCTCGGTCATGATAAGGGCGTGGTCTAAGCCATCGGATTCAATCATAGACCAAAGTGTCGCCTTATGGCGTGCAAACTTGGCGCGAAAATCGTCCGAAAGTGTCTCAGGTTCAGCGAGGCGTTTGGGCAATCCTTCCTTGACCAATTTCTGACGCTCAAGAGATGAAGTGGTGGTAGCAGAGGGAGGCGAAAACCGTGCAAGCAAATCTGGACGCTCACTGACCAAAGTTCGCAGAAGGGGACGAATAGAGAGCAAGATGCCCGAGATGCGATTGGTGGCGCATGCCGGATTGATGCGTATGCACATGGAAATGGTGCAATATCCAAGCGGTTCCTGACAGCGAGCACGCTGCTGATATTTGCTTGTTGGCTCAAGCACGGCAAGAATATCTGCCCGCGTGAATTTGGTTTGGGCTTGCTGCGATTCGGTGATAAGCAAATCCCAAAAGAACTCTTGCAAATGCTTAAGCTCTTTGACATTTAGTTTTCTGAGGATTGAGCTGTAGACACTCTCATCAGAAACGGAAGAAAGCAAGTTGTATTTGACAGAATTGAGAGCATCGAGTTGAGCGGTCGACAGTTGAGCCATAGTTTGAGTGCAAGGTTAAGACACTATCAATGGGCTTTAGAAAAGAGCTGTTGAAGATGCTGCCGCACATGCTCAAGCGCAAGTGCACGATGACTGATTTGATTTTTTTCATCAACAGAAAGCTCTGCAAAAGTCTTCGCAAGCGATGGCACTTCAAACACCGGGTCGTATCCAAAGCCGTTTTCGCCGCGTGGCGCTGTTGTAACAGTGCCATGAATTTTGCCTTCAAAGATATGTTCAAAATAGGGCGAGTAATGATGATTTGCAAGATGAAATTGACCGACCAGCGCCATCACAGTGCGAAAGACAGCCTGACGCTGACGAATGTTTTGCATCTTGCGCAGAAGCTTGGCAACATTTTCCGAGTAAGTGGGCTGACGCCCAAGTTCAGCCGCTGCATAATGTGCGGAATGGACGCCCGGCTCGCCGCCTAAGGCTTCAACTTCTAAGCCTGTGTCATCGGAGAGTGCAAGTATGTTCGACACGCCTTGTGCCTTTAGAGCATGAAAAATCTCTTTAGCTTTTTTGAGCGCATTGCCTTCAAGCGAGGGTTCAGTTTCTTCCACTTCAGGGAGCTTGAAGCCTTGTGCTTCTAAGTCTGCAAGGCTGTGAATGGAGAGCAGTGGCGAAAGTGAGTCTAATTTGAGCCGTATCTCGCGCACTTTGTCAGGGTTGCGGGTTGCCAGTGCCAGCATCACTTGGTTAGTATGGAATTTTGTCATGTTTCTCCTTCCAGAGTTGGAATGCGACAAGTGCTTCGTGGCGCAAAAGTTGTTCTGCAGGTAGCGTACGTTGAAGGGGTGGTAGAGCAAGCTCGTGGTAAAGTCTCTCGTCATCAAAACCGATGGCGGCGGCATCTGAGCAGGTATTGGCATAGTAGATTTTTTTGAGCCGTGCCCAGTAAATCGCAGCAAGACACATTGGGCAAGGTTCGCAGGTGCTATAAATTTCGCAGTCCGTCAGGTGAAAAACCCCTAAGCGCTGGCATGCATGACGAATGGCAACAACTTCAGCGTGTGCTGTAGGGTCGTTCGTGGTGGTAACAAGATTTGTGCCATGAGCAATGATTTCGCCATCTCTGACAATGACTGCCGCAAACGGACCGCCTCTGCCCTGCTGCACGTTTTCTATTGAAAGAGAAATGGCAAGGCGCATGAAAGCAGGGTTCATGGTGACCTCCGCACGGAATGGCACTCCAACAGACGCAGCATATCTCTAACAGCGGTGTTCATGCCCACCAAAGCTGCACGAGCCACGATGGCATGACCAATGCTGACTTCTTCAATCACGTCGGAAAGAGAGGCAAAAGCGATGATATTGCGGTAATTCAGCCCATGCCCAGCCACGACACGCAAGCCAAGCGAGCGTCCTAACTCTGCCGCACGGCGCAGACGTAAAAGCTCATGCTCAATTTCACAGGCATCGGTGAGACGGGAATACCTGCCAGTATGAAGCTCAATAAACGTTGCCCCAAGCTTCTTTGCAAGTTCAACTGCAGCTGGTTCAGGTTCAATGAAAAGCGATGTAGGAATCGAGTGTGAAGCAAGTTCGGCAATGAAGGGTTCAAGTAAATCAAAATGCTTCTTGACATCCAATCCGCCTTCTGTGGTCAATTCTTCACGCTTTTCAGGCACAAGTGTAACAAGGTCTGGTTTGGTAGCGATGGCAATGCGTTTCATTTCTTCGGTAGCGGCCATCTCGAGGTCGAGTTTGGTTTTAAGCGTCTCGCGCAGTCGCCGCAAGTCAGTGTCATGAATGTGCCGACGGTCTTCGCGCAAGTGGCAAACGATGCCCGAGGCGCCAGCAAGTTCTGCAAGCACAGCGGCATAGACAGGGTCTGGCTCGGTTTCCTTGCGCGCATTGCGAAGCGTGGCAATATGATCGACATTAACAGCCAATCGCATGAATCAGATAGGTTAAGTTGAAAGAGCAAAGGCTAATGCAATTCTTACAGTGCAGAAGAAAAATTGCGTTTGAATGTTTTCATCGCCTCACATTGAACCAGCGTACTGGTGCCATTGAGCACTTTTGGAATTTCTTCGTAAAGCTCAGGTATGGTGGGAATCAGGTTGCAGATAGCCTTCAGCACGCGTTCAGCTTTTACTTTGGCGTCGCCAGTCAAAGTGTGAGCAGGTAGGCGCGAGACATCTTCCAGCTGTTTTTGCACAAGTTCATAGAGAGCAGGAATTTCCAGACTGTTGTTGACAATTGCGCCGAGCAATTTTTCCATCTTGGATAGGCGCGACAGTTCAGCATCGCGTGCCGTGAGGGCATCGAGCTCATCAAATGCTGCAGGATAGAGCGCATAGAGATACGGTCGCGATTCACGCAGGGCGCATAGAAGCATTCGTGCATCGTCGAGGTCTAACGGCTCAAAGCAGAAGGTGCGGTCCGTGTAGAGAATCAACTTCACTCCGTTAGATGGTAGCATCACGGTCTTTTCTATCTTTACATCGCCATCAAGCGTCTTGTGAGGAACAAGACCCGGAAAATTCTTCGCAAAGCGTGTTTTGGCTTCAGACGCTTCCCACTTCTGTTCGCTATACATCTGTTTTGTGCATAGATTTGTTTGAAAGATTAAACAAAAATTTACGCATTTGAATCTACATGGCACAGAGAAATCAAAAATCTGCGTAGAAAGTTGCCGCACTGACAACGCAAGTGCGTAGATTTGTGATTTCTTGAGTGTTCAAAGCGGCATGCTACTATGAGCTTAGATGAACATTATGCAGAATTTCTCAAGGGCATTGAGCAATACAATGCGGCTATGTTTTTTGAGTGCCACGATACATGGGAGGAAATCTGGCATGAGATTTACGGAAGCGATAAAAAATTTTTGCACGGCTTAATTCAAGTAGCAATTGCGTTGTATCACTTAACGAATCGCAATCCCAAGGGGGCGCGCTCAATGTTTGCCAAAGCCTTTGTGAAATTGGAGCACTATCAGCCTGTCTATCGTGGCGTGGCTGTCACAGAGCTGATGCAGCATGTTCAGACGCACTGCATGCCAATTATTGAGCAAATGGAGCGCGGTGAAGCTGTCACACTCACCGAGCAAATGCTGCCCAAAATTTATCTTCAGCAGTAAGCCATGTCGCTAAAAATCTACAATAGCCTAACGCGTCAAAAGGAAGTCTTTACACCGTTGGTACCGGGGCATGTGGGCATCTATGTGTGTGGACCGACGGTCTATGGGCACTCGCACATTGGTCATGCCAAAAGTTATGTGTCGTTCGATGTGGTGGTGCGTTGGCTACGGCACTTGGGCTACAAGGTCAAGTATGTGCAGAACATCACGGATGTGGGGCATCTGACTGACAATGCTGATGAAGGTGAAGACAAAATCGTGCAGCAAGCCCGACGCGAGCGCTTGGAACCAATGGAAATTGCTCAAGCCTATACACGCTCGTTTTACGAAGATATGGACGCGCTGGGGGTCTTGCGTCCTAATATCGCTCCAACCGCTTCGGGGCACATTCCCGAACAGATTGAACTCATTAAAACCTTGATAGCCAAAGGCTATGCTTACGAGGTTAATGGTAGTGTGTATTTCGATGTCAGCGCCTTTGCTGGCTACGGCAAACTTTCAGGGAGAACTAAGCCAGAGGAGTTAGAGGCAGGAAAACGAGTTGCCATTCGAAGTGAAAAGCGAAATCCAAGCGACTTTGCACTCTGGAAGAAAGCCGAGCCGAACCACATTATGAAGTGGCCTTCGCCGTGGGGATGGGGATATCCGGGCTGGCATATTGAGTGTTCCGCCATGTCAATGAAATACCTTGGTGAAACATTCGACATCCATGGCGGCGGCTTGGAAAACCAGTTCCCGCATCACGAATGCGAGATTGCGCAGTCAGAAGCTGCCACAGGCAAGCCCTTTGTGCGCTACTGGATGCACAACAACATGGTGACCGTAAACGGCGTCAAGATGGGCAAATCGCTGGGCAACTTTACCACGATAAAAGATGTGCTGAAGAAGTTTAAGCCAACAGTGCTGCGTTTTTTCATTTTGCAATCGCACTACCGCTCTACGCTGGATTTTTCAGACAGCGCCTTGCAGGCAGCCAAAGCAGGCTGGGAAAAATTGCAAGAAACTTACATGCGTCTGCAACAAGCCGCAGAAGGAAAAGGCACAATTGAATTGCAAAAGTTCGAGCAGCAATTTTGCCAAGCCATGAATGATGACTTTAACTCTCCGCTGGCAATTGCGACCTTGTTTGACCTCTCAAGAGAAATCAACTCAAGGCTGGCAAACGAAGGGCTGACCAAAGAAGCAAAAGAGACAACGATACAATTTTTCCATACCTACGCTCGTGATGTGTTGGGCATCATTAGCACCGATACGGTAAGCAACGAAGCGGTGACGCTGCACAATGTGTTGCAAAAAGTCATGGAGCTCGTGCTTGAAATACGCCAAGAAGCACGGGCAAGAAAAGATTTTACGACCAGCGACCGTATTCGCGATAAACTCAAAGCAGCAGGTGTAGAAGTGAAAGATACCAAGGATGGAGCTACATGGCGTCTCATAAGCTGAAAGGCTTACAAAGTGCTCGCTTTTTGGCACGAAACGAAAAAATGCTATATTTTCGGCTCACCTTTAAACAACTCAATTCTTAGCGACTATGGCAAAAGTGTGTGTACTAACGGGCAAGAAGCCTGTATATGGCAATGTAGTGTCGCATGCAAACAATCATCGCAGAACGCGCTTTGAGCCGAATTTGCAAAAAAAGCGCATCTGGTTGGAAGATGAAAAGCGTTGGGTGCGAGTAAGGATTTCTGCAAAAGCTCTAAGAACACTTGCGAAAAAAGGCACAGCAATACTTTCAAAAGCACTCAAGGAGCAGCAAGCACTTTAGCCCAAGCGAGTAGCGCACACTCTGTGCTAAGAAGCAAGTCAAAATGACGGCAAGAAAGCAAGTAACCATTTATACAGATGGCGCATGCAGTGGTAATCCGGGCAAAGGCGGTTGGGGCGCAGTGTTGCTCTATGCAGACAAGCGCCTCGAGCTCTCCGGCTTTGAAGAAAAAGCAACCAATAATCAAATGGAGCTGCTTGCTGCTATCAAAGCCCTCGAAGCCTTAAAGGAACCTTGCACAGTCGACTTATACAGCGATTCTGCTTATCTTGTCAATGCGTTTGAGCAAGGTTGGGTAGAGACATGGCAAAAGAATGGATGGAAAACCTCTGCCAAAAAACCTGTGCTCAACCAAGACCTGTGGAAACGCTTGATAGAGCTGAGTACAATGCATGAGGTGCGTTTTCATAAAGTGAAAGGACACGGCGACAATGAGTATAACAATCGATGTGATTTTCTGGCAACTGAAGCGATTCGTGCAGCAGGTCCAGATTAATTTCACACACGTTGATGATACACTTCTCGAAGGTAGTGAGTAGTAAGGAGTAATCAGCATGCCTGACGACATTGATAAGAGTGCGACTTCCCCAGAAAGTTCTGAGAACACGCCAGAAGACCTTACCCCATTGCCTGCCACCAGCGACCCAATGGCTGGAATGTTCCCCAAGAGAGGTCGTGGGATTGGTGCACTCATTTTCGTAATTATCATCTCTGGGCTTTTTGGCTATGCGGCGCTGTTAGCAAATTGGCCAAGAGAGCGCCCAGAAGCCGAGCCACTGCCACCTACAGTTCGCAAACGCCTATCTGGATTGCCGCTTAATGCAAATGTAGTTGCCTACCTGGGCTTAAAAGAAATTCGTCAGTCAGAATTTTGGCAGAACTTTGTGCCTGACTCACTCAAAGAAAAATTACTGGCTGACACCAGTAGCCCTATCGGGCGCTTTGCGAGCATGATGCAGATTAGTTTTGCCCAAGACATCGATACTGCTATCTATACAGAGGTCAATCGCTATGGCGAGGTTAATGTCTCACTTGCTATTTTGATTGGTCGGTTCAATTCAGCAAGACTCAAGCAGCTGGCTGCTCGTGCTCTCGATAGCATTCGGGCTGGAAACTACCTTGGCTACCAGCTTGAGCCAACACTATGGTGGGCAAAGGTGAGCGAAAACGAACTGGTGCTATCGAGCCATGCTGATGCTTTAGCAAACTATTTGCAGCCGAAAGCAGATTTTTGGGCAACCGATTCTACCATCACTCCACTCATTGAACGAGCACAGTATAAATCTCACTTTTGGCTGGCACTGGGTTCAGCCCGCTGGGCATTTGACGCCATGCGCGGTTTGACCAGCGGCAACCGAGACATGCAAGGCATGGGCAACATTCGCAACATTCGCCAACTGGTGCTTTCGCTCAAACTGACCGATGGCATTGAAGGGCAATCTGAATGGATTTATGACAGTCGTGCCGCCGCCTTCTTTGCTGGTGGGCTAATCGGTATCACGCTTTGGGTAACGAAAAACTTCAGCCAACGTCAAAGTGAGAGCATCAAGAAACTGGTTGGCACAATTGACTTCAAGCAAAACCTAGAAGCCTTGATGTTTCATGCCGTCTTGCCAAAAACATTGTTAGAGGAGTTAAGACAAGCCAAACAAAACCTGTAAATCCAAAACCGTATTGCAGAACATGAAAAACATCGTTTCACGAACATTGCCAATACTCTTCAGTTTGCTCTACATGATGGGCTGCGCAGCTAAGCCGAATGAGACCAGCTTGAAAGTCGGTGATGTTGCCCCAGATTTTGCGCTCAAAGCCGATGATGGGCGCATAGTAAAGCTATCTGAGTGCAGAGGCAAAACGGTAGTGCTCTTTTTTTACCCCAAAGATGAGACACCGGGTTGCACAAAGGAAGCTTGTGCATTTCGCGATGCTTATGACGATTTCAAAGCAAACGGCATAGAAGTCTTCGGCATTAGTGTCGATGATGTGGAATCGCATCAAGCCTTCAAGAAAAAAGAAAACCTGAACTTTACACTGCTTTCTGATGAGACAAAAGAGGTCTCAAAAAAGTATGGCGTGCTGGGCATGATGGGCTTTGCGCAGCGAGTTACCTTTCTAATTGACAAAGACGGTATCATCAAGAAAATTTTCAAGGATGTTAAGCCAGAACAGCATGCCAAAGAGGTGTTGGATGTAGCAAAGTCCATGTAACCTAATCAAGAAAGCGGGGCGCGCTCGAGCAAGCCTCGCTACAACTTCTTGAGCAAGGACCTAAAGGTTTGACTGAAAACCTACCGTCGGTGAGCCTCATCGTTTAGCCATTACTTGTGCAACACGGTCCATGCCATGAAAAAAATCATCATCTCAAACGGTGAGCTCAAACTCATTGAGGCGCCGTTGCCTGAGCTGCATGACAACGAAGTCGAAATTGAGGTCAAGGCGGCTGGGGTAAATTTTGCAGATGTCAAAATCCGAAAAGGGTATGAAGTACAGCCAGATATTCCCAAGCCCGGATTTGGCTATGAAGTGGCTGGTATTGTGACACGCACTGGACGAGACGCTCACCGCTTTGCAGTTGGCGAAAGGGTCTTTGGCGTCTCGCACTACGGTGGCGGATATGCCGAGCGTGTGGTCATGCCAGAGTTCAATGTGTTTCGCCTGCCCGTCTATATGAGCTTTGAAGAAGGTGCCGCCTTTCCCATTGCCTTTCAAACTGCCTATCATTTGCTGAAAACCGCAGCGTGTGTCAATGCTGGAGAAACGGTGCTGATTCATGCGGCGGGCGGTGCAACAGGCACAGCGCTAGTGCAACTGGCTAAGCTCTTTGGCTGCCGTGTGGTGGCACTATCAAGTTCCGATGAAAAGCTCAAACGTGTAGCTGCGCTGGGCGCCGACTTCACACTCAACACAACAGCCCCCGATTTGTATGAACGCCTGACTGAACTGGTGCCCGAAGGCTTCAACGCTATCTTTGATGGCAATGCAGGACCACATTTTGCAAAAAACTTTGAACATTTGGCAATGCACGGCAAAGTTGTGTTGTTTGGCAACAGCGCTGGCATGCCGCCACCGCTTGAGCCCTACACACTTGTCTATCGGTCGTTGCATTTGATTGGATTCTCTATGCGTGCGATTACTGCAAACCCTGAACTGTATGAAAAAACCTACGAACAACTGCTGGCATGGCGCAAGGAAGGAAAATGGCATGCGCAAATCGGACATCGCTTCCCATTGGCTGAGGCCATGAGAGCGCATCAGCTACTGGAATTGCGCCAAAACTACGGCAAAATTATCCTCACCCCATAGCGCGAAACCAGTATAGCATAACGCAAACAAAAAAGCCTCAGAGAGTTGCTCTGAGGCTTTCTCGTTTCTTTTTAGAAAGAAGCGCTCAAAATCTGCATGCTTTTTATCGCCAAATTGGCAAGCAAGGATTTTGTAGCGCTTCTACGGTTGCAGACTATTGCAACCAAGGTTGTGCTTACTTCTCGTTGTCATAGTTGCCCTGACACTTTGAAAAAGTGCAAAGCAAAAATGTTGGTATATGAAGTTAAAAAAGATTTGAAAAAATAGATTCAAAAAATAAAAGTCATAATCTGCTAAAGAGCAAAGTTCGGACTTTTTCCAAGTCGTCGGGAGTATCAACTGCCTGTGAATCCATAGTGGTCAAGACACATTTGATGCGGTATCCATTTTCCAAAAGTCGCAACTGTTCCAGACCCTCGACTTTTTCAAGCATAGAGGGGCGCAAGCGCCGAAAAGCAAGCAAAGTGTCGCGACTGTAAGCATAGACGCCGATATGCTTGTAAAACTTTGCACGCGCTACCTCATGGCGCAAATACGGAATCTGACTGCGCGAAAAGTAAAGTGCATAGCCTTCAGTGTTGAGCGTAACCTTCACCACGCTGGGGCTGGCAAGAAGCGCTGGATCAGTGATAGCCTTCACAAGCGTAGTACACTGCGGAGCATGAGGTTGAAGCATCGGTGAAATTGCAAGGTCAATCATCTTTGGATGAATCAACGGCTCATCGCCTTGTACATTGACGATGATGTCTGCATCAAGTCTGTTGGCAACAAACGCCACACGGTCGGAGCCTGTTGCCAGTCGCTTGGGTGTCAGCTCAACACGGCAACCAAAAGGCGACACGGCCTTGACAATCTTCACATCATCTGTGGCAAGAATAACCTCATCAGCTAGCCGAGCTTGCTTAGCGCGCAGATAGGTATGCACAACCAGTGGCTTGCCAGCAATATCAGCAAGCATCTTTTCTGGCAAGCGAGTCGAACCTAACCGAGCGGGGATAACAATGACAACTTTGCGCTTCATGATGAAGACTCCAGCAGAAGCGTGACAGGACCATCATTGACAAGCTCGACTTGCATGGCAGCGCCAAACACGCCTGTCTGAATGTTCAAACTGGAATGTGCACGAAGCAAAGCTACAAAATGCTCATAGAGCATCTGAGCTTGTTCGGGACGGGCGGCATCCGTGAAGCTGGGACGATTGCCCTTGCGTGCATCTGCATAGAGCGTAAATTGCGACACGACCAGTATGCCACCGCCGACATCTACAACCGAAAGATTCATTTTGCCAGCAGCATCATCAAAAATCCGCAGAGCCAGCGTTTTGCGGGCAAGATATTCAGCTTCCTTTTCTGAATCGGTGTGCGTAATGCCAAGCAAGACCAGCAACCCCTGTTCAATGCCGCCAACTTGCTTAGCCTGCACCGTCACAGAGGCGCGTCGCACCCGTTGAATTAAAGCTCTCATCTACTCTATGCGAAAACCGCCTTTACGGCAAAAGGCAATAAACTTTTGCAAATATGCTTTTTCAGAATCAGGCACAGAGCAAAGTGCGCGCATGAGTGCATCGGCAAGCGCCGCTGCATCTCGGTCAGAAATTGTGTACCCATCGTTGGAAAAGTAGCAGCGTTCCCATTCCTCGGAAGGTGCATCAAGTGGCACCCAACCGTGTGCTTGAGCAAGTAGCAGCGTTTCTTCCCAGTAATGATTTGAAAAGTAAAAGCGGTCAGAAGCCTGTACCAAATCAATAGCCATTGGGTCGTCGTTGTCTCTGCCGAAGGATAGCGCGTTCATCTAACTCCTCAACCAAATAACCTCGCTCATCATAACGCTTGACGGAAATTTTTTCACCGAGACGGTAGGTATTGACCTCTTCGAGTTTGCCATCGTCAGAGTAAATCAACTCTTCGCCATCGGGCAAATCATCTTTGTAGGTGCGAATGAGCTTGAGTGTGCCAGTTGCCGTGTAGCGGCGGGCGTCGCCCATGCGCACGCCATCCACATAGCGTTCTTCTGACTCCAAAGCCCCATTGCTGTGGTAAGTGCGCCTTATGCCATGAAGTCGCCCATTAGCATTGACCGATGCTTCCTCACGCAACCGCCCATTCGGATGATAGAAGTAATACTTGACGGTGGAAAGAAGTGTGTCATTGCGGTAAGTAGCCTGCGACTGAACTTTGCCCGACTCATAAAACTCATAAGCAGTGCCATGGCGCAGGCCTTGACGAAAACGAAATTCCGATTTGAGCTGTCCGCTATCGTAATACTCTCGCCGCACACTATCCACTTGACCATTGAGGTAATATTCCTCAACGCGAATTTGCCCTTGTTCGGTGTATTCACGGAAAAACCCGTTTGGCGTATTGCCCACATAGCTCATCTCAGCACGAAGTTTGCCGCTCGGATAGTAGAGCCTCTTAACCGTTGTGTCCTGAGCAAAGGTAATCTGACAGGCGAATGCGAGCAGAATTGCGAGAAAAGGTGCGCTCATGCGTATCCAGTCTTTATTCACCTTGAGAAATCACCTTCGGAACTTTGAAAAATCGGTCTTGAAAATCTGGCGCATTTTGAAGCGCAGCTTCATTTGAAAGGGGTTCAGTTGGCGTATCGTCTCGCAACACATTCACGCGCTCATTGATATTTTGAAGTGGCTCAACGTTTGATGTATCAAGCTCATTGAGCTTTTCAACATATGTAAGAATGGTGTTGAGTTCAGCCGTGAGTTTCTCTTTCTCAGCTTCGGAAAAAGATAGCTTGGCAAGCGCCGCAATGTACTCTACATCTTGCTTAGAGACAGCCATTTGCTTGGTAAATTTTTTCAAAAAGTTACGATTTCTACGCCTTTGCAAAAAATGCTTGAGCCTGTAAGCGTATGAAAATATATCCATTCGGTGATGCCGCGTTGGTCATAGAGTTTGGCAAGGAAACTTCGCCAGAGATACGTCAGCGCATCAGGGCAGTGATGGCACAACTGCAAGCATCACCTTTCAGAGGCTTTATTGAAGCCATTCCAGCTCTGACAAAACTGACCGTGCTATACGACCTGCAACAAACCACCTACCCTGAAGCAGAAATGCATGTATCAAAATTGCTGAAAATGTCTTCAGCGGCAAAGCCACATGCTGGACGCACGATTGAAATTCCCGTGTGCTACGCTGAAGCCTTTGCGCCCGACCTGAAAGCGCTGGCGGCATATCTCAAGTTGAGCGTGCAGGATGTCATAGACTTGCATACGCAACCGCTCTACGAAGTTGCCATGATTGGCTTTGTGCCTGCTTTCCCTTATCTGGTAGGGCTATCAGAGAAACTCTACGCACCGCGTCATGCCGCGCCGCGTCTTGCCGTGCCTGCTGGTTCTGTAGGAGTGGCAGGAAAACAGACTGGCATCTATCCTTTTGAAACACCGGGCGGATGGCAGTTGATTGGACGCACGCCTATCAAACTCTTTCGCCCTGATGCAGAGCCACCGAGTGTGCTACAAAGTGGCGACCGAGTCAAGTTTTATCCGATTTCAGAGCGAGAATTTGCTGAGTATGCTCAAAGAGTGCCATGAGCATTGAAGTGCAAGATGCAGGGCTGCTGACAACCGTGCAAGACTTGGGAAGATGGGGTATGCAGCATTTGGGCATTGCACCAACTGGCGCTCTGGATACCTGTGCATCGACACTAGCAAATTGGTTAGTGGGCAATGACACCACAGCCGCAGTGCTGGAAATGACCCTCATTGGCGCCACACTGCAAGTTGAAACCGACACGCTCATGGCACTCTGCGGCGGAAAATTTGCGGCAACATTGAACGGGCAACCGCTCCCACTCTACCGACCTGTGTTTGTCAGCGCGGGCAGTCAAGTGGCATGCGGCAGAGCGGAAGCCGGAGCACGGTTATACTTAGCTGTATCAGGCGGCATTGATGTGCCCAGAGTGATGAACAGCCGCAGCACCAATTTAACCGCTCGCTTTGGAGGCATGGCAGGACGCGCCTTGCAGCGTGGCGATAGGCTCAGCATCGGAGAATGCACACCACAGGCACAAAAGCTAATGACAGCGCTGAAAGCCCAAAGCAAAGGAAAAGCCATTGCAGCGGCGCCATTTTTCATCAGTCCATCGCTATACAGCGTGCCACGGTCGCCACTTGTGGTGCGCGTGCTGCTGACAGAGCAGTTTGGGCAACTGAAGTCCGAAAGTCAGGCACGATTTTTTCAACAGCCTTTCACGGTATCGGCGCATTCAAACCGAATGGGCTATCGATTGAGCGGCAAACCGTTAGAATTTCAGCACTACGAAGAACAGCTCTCGACAGGCACAGTCAATGGTGCAGTTCAATTGCCGCCGAACGGTCAGCCTATCATCTTGCTCTCGGACCGACAAACGGTTGGGGGCTATCCTGTGATTGCCGTGGTGGCCAGCGTGGATTTGCAAAAGGTCGCGCAAGCAAATGTCCATAGCCAAATTTATTTTCAAGCGATTGCTTTGCAGGAAGCCCAAGAGCTCTATCGCGCCCAACAGCGTGCCATGCAGCTCTGCAAAGCTCATCTTGACTGGAAACTTAACACCATATTGCCATGACGACGATAGACCTCAATGCCGACATGGGCGAAAGTTTTGGCGCCTACACCATGGGCAATGATGAAGCCTTGCTGGATGTGGTCACTTCTGCAAACCTTGCATGTGGGTTCCATGCCGGAGACCCTGCAACCATGCGCAAAACCGTGCGACTGGCATTGGAGAAACATGTAGCAATTGGCGCACATCCAAGTTTGCCTGATTTGATGGGCTTTGGCAGGCGTCTGATGGAGATTACTGCCGACGAGGCTTACGACTTGGTGCTCTATCAAGTAGGCGCGCTCTATGCGTTCGTGAGAGCCGAAGGCGGTCAGCTTTCCCATGTCAAACCACATGGCGCACTCTACACGCTGGCGGCAAAACAGCGTGCGATTGCAGATGCGATTGCAAAAGCCATAGCAAAATTTGATGATAGCCTCACGCTGGTGGGGCTCTCGGGCAGCGAACTGATTAAAGCTGGCAAAGCAATAGGCTTAAGAACTGCAAACGAAGCCTTCGCCGACCGCACCTACCAAGCTGACGGTTCACTGACCTCACGCAAACACCCAAACGCCCTAATTTCAAACGCTGATGAAGCAGCACGCCAAGCTGTAAAACTCGCTTGTGAAGGCACGGTGCAGACGCTGCAAGGTGAAAGCATTCGCATTGAGGCAGATACGCTCTGCATCCATGGCGACGGTCCAAATGCGCTGGAACTTGCGCACAAAATTCATGAGGCGCTCATCAAAGCAGGCGTAAAAATCATGCCCATGAACGCGCGCCACAGTCTTGCTGCAAAAGCCTAACAGCTGCAATGGTTCGCCGTGAAAAAAGCGCAATTTGGGGCGCCGCATTCCTGATGGCAACATCGGCAATTGGACCGGGATTTCTGACACAGACCGCATTTTTTACAGAAAGCATCAAAGCCAGTTTTGGCTTTGCCATACTTATCTCTGTGCTGATTGATGTGGTGGCGCAGTTAAACATCTGGCGCATCATTGCCATTACAGAACTGCATGCACAAGAGATTGCAAATCGAGTGCTGTTCGGACTTGGCTCAGTGCTGACACTGCTCATTGGTGTAGGCGGATTTGCCTTCAATGTGGGTAATGTGGCAGGCGCAGGACTTGGCATGAATGTGCTATTTGGCTTAGACACGCAAAGTGGGGCAATAGTCAGTGCCATAGTAGCCATTGGCATTTTTCTCTTTAGAGAGATGGGCAAAGCGATAGATGTGTTTGTCCAGCTCTTCGGTGCAATTCTCATTCTGCTCACACTTTACATTGCTTTTGCGGCAAAACCACCACTGGCGGAAGTGGCACTCAAGACGGTGTTGCCTGACAGAATTGATGTGCTGGCAATCCTGACGCTGGTTGGAGGCACAGTTGGCGGATACATCACGTTTGCAGGCGGACATCGGTTGCTAGATGCAGGCATTACAGGCAAAGCCGCATTACCCGAAGTAGAGCAGAGTGCAGTGTCTGGAATTCTCGTCACAGCGCTCATGCGAAGTGTGCTCTTTCTGGCAGCAATCGGAATCGTCGCACAGGGATTGATATTGGATAAGGGCAATCCAGCGGCGTCGGTATTTGAGTTGGCGGCAGGTAAAGTGGGCTACAAATTTTTCGGCATGGTGCTATGGTCAGCGGCGCTGACCTCGATTGTCGGGTCGGCTTATACGACGGTGTCATTTCTTGAAACCTTGTCGGCGTTTTTGGGCAAGCATCGCAAAGGGTTGGTTGTGGGGTTTATTGTGCTTTCTACGGCAGTTTTTGTTAGCATTGGAAAGCCTGTAAAAATTTTGATTGCCGCAGGTGCACTCAACGGGGTAATTTTGCCACTATCGTTAGGCGTGATGGTGGCAGCGGCGTATCGTAGAGCGCTTGTCGGAGACTACAAGCATCCGACTTGGTTGGCAGTGTCTGGTGTGCTGGTTGTAATTCTCATGTCAATTATGAGTGTGTATTCAATTGCGACGGAAGTGCAAAAGCTATTCTGATGGTGTTGAGTGCGGAAGTGGCAGGCGATAGGAAAGCTGTGCCAGTGCAGAGGCGGTGTGTGGCAAATCTTTAGCGTGAAGAGAGAGGGCAAGGCGAGAGAGGTCGTGAAGGGTGTCAATGTCGTACCAGCGCCGTAGGGTGAAGAGTCGTGCAGAGAGCGGCACGATTTGTTGGAGTGTGGCGCGGTAGGTTTCGGCAGAACTGTATGGCACATGCTGGAAGACTTCTGGAAAGAAGCGGTTCATGCCGAGCAAGTAGTAACCGCCGTCGTCGGTAGCTCCAAGGCAGAGCGCATCTTGCGAAAGGTGCAAAGTGTCGAAGGCCGTCGAGATGTAGCTCAGGGGCAAATCTGGTGAATCGGTGCCGATGATAACCACTTGTCGAAAGCCGTCGCTAAATACTTCTTGAAATGCTTTGCTCATGCGTTCGCCCAAGTCGCTACCGTGTTGCCTGCGCAGTGTAAGAGGAAGAGTCATGAGCTCAGCTTCTAAGGCGTGACCAGTACCAAGCGTGCCAGCGACATAGCCAAAAATTTTCACATCTGGCAGTGCAGTAACTTTGGCAAAAGTATCCTTCACAAAAGCCGCATAAAGCCGTGCGGCGTCGTGCGTGGCAAGCGGTGGTGTCAGGCGAGTTTTGACGCTACCTGCTTCAGGCCATTTGAAAAACACAATCAGTGCAGAAGCAGACACAAGGCACCAAAGTTTAAGTGCAAAAGATTCCGTCAAAAAGTATTCAAGTGGAAAAAGTTTTGTAAATTAGCGACATTTCAAAAAAGAGAGCACGGGTAAGCCATTTCTGCAAACGCTACTGAACCAATACTGACTTATGTCGAAATCTACAGTCCCAGAAACAAAAAAAGCCAAGAAGGCAGGGGTGTCGCAACCGTCCATGCCGCCTGCCGAAGAAAAAGCTTTAATTGCCGAGCCATATCGCGATGTGGTGGCGCTCCTCACGCTGGCTGCACTGCTGATTTTATTCTTTTGGGAAGCTCTCTTTGGTGGCAAGACTTTTCTAGCGCCAGACAATACTGCTTCGTTGAGCCTACAAACATTTGTCAATGAAGCAAAAGAACAAGGGGTTTTCCCACTGTGGATTCCATATGTGTTCAGCGGGATGCCTTCCTACGGGTCTCTTTTTGCAACAGGTGAGCGAACCTTTGATTTTCTCAATCAGCTATGGTCAAGGCTACTGCATATTATCACCTTGCCTTCGAGCAATGATGTGTCGGATTGGGTCATTGTGTATTTCTTCATTTACGGTGCAGGCATCTACACGCTTTTGCGAATCAAGAAAGCTGTGCCTGCAGCTGCAATGGTGGGTGCAATTGGTGCAACATTTGCAACACTTTCCTTGGTGTGGATTACTGTCGGGCACAATACCAAGATGGTGGCAATTTCTATGCTACCATTTACGCTGGTGTTGTTAGAAAGACTGCGTGAAGAACCAGATTGGAAAAAAAATGTATTCAACTTAGCGGCGTTGGCATTTGTGCTCAATGTGCAACTGCGTTCCACGCATGTGCAGATGGTGTATTACGCCTACCTTGCCGTGGGCGTGTATTTTCTCTTTGAACTGATTTCGACGCTGGCGCGCAAAGAATCGGTGCAGCCGTGGTTGCGTAGCGTAGGCGGCTTTGTGATTGCAGTCATCATTGGTGCTTCTATGTCAGCCGATACATACCTATCAGTGGCTGAATACACGCCTCACTCCATTCGTGGCGCGGCCAGTGTGACCGAGTCAGCCCCAGAGTTGCTCTTGCCCGGCACTGCCGAAAAGAAAAAGCCCGTGGGAACAGGATTGGATTATGACTATGCCACGAACTGGTCGTTTGGAGTAAGTGAAGTGCTGACATTTTTTATTCCATACTACTACGGCTACGGCAACAATACCTACTGGGGACCGCAACCCTTTACAGCCTGTCCGCAGTTTTTCGGAGCGACAATCGTTGTATTAGCCTTAGTGGGCTTGATATACTACCGGCGAGACCACTTTGTTCAAGCGCTGGGCGTGATTGGCACATTAGCCTTGCTCATTTCGTTCGGCAAGTATTTTCCACTGCTATATGACCCACTGTTTTACTATTTCCCCTTCTTCAACAAGTTTCGTGCACCGTCGATGATTCTCATTCTGCTGCAAACCTCTGCATGCATTTTGGCAGGCTATGGCATAAAAGCCATCTACGATTTGCGGCAGCATCAACCTGAAGCACCCATGAAAGTATTCCGATACAGTGCGGTGGCAGCAGTGGTGCTATTGGTGACGGCAATGGTGGGTGTGTCGGGCTGTGAGCAAAGTTATGTCAAAGAATATGCAGCCAGTCCACGCGGACAGATGCTCGTCAAGCAAAATCCCGGCATTCCAAATGTGGTCAAGCGCGTCATTGACCAAGAAAAGATTTTCGAGAAGACGAAAAACGATTTGATTCTGTCGCTACTCTTTGTTAGCGCGATATTTGTCGGCGGTTATTTCTTTGCACGTCGGCGAATGCCGTCAGCGCTGTTTGTGCCGCTGGTAGTGGCAGTCGTAACATTAGACTTGTGGCGTACAAGTGCAGAGTTGCTCAAGGAGCTCAAAGAAGCAGAGGCACAGAAAAGTTTCTTTGAAAAACCAGACTTCGTTGAATTTTTGCAAAAAGATAAGTCCAAATTCCGCATCAATCCGCACGACTTCGGCAAGGAAGCAAACTGGCTGGCTTACTTCAAGTTGGAAAGTGTCGGTGGCTATCAAGGTGCAAAATTGCGCCTGTATCAGGACCTAATTGAAACCGTGGGGCTGGGCTCTACGGAGACGCCGTTTTTCTTCACCAATCCTGTGATGCTGGACTTGCTCAATGTCAAGTATATGGTATGCGGTGTGCCTTACACGGTCGTAGGGTTCAAACCTGCTTTCAATGGCAGTGCGTTTGTCTTGGAGCGTGAAAATCCAACGCCACGCCTGTGGTTTGTAAGGCAAGTCGAGAAAGCCGACCGAGTCGAGATTTTGAAACACATTATTGCACAGTCGTTCAACCCGCGTGAGAAAGCCTATGTTGAAGAAGATGTTCCGCCGCTTGGCACCGTAGACAGCACCAACATGGCTCAAGCCGAAATTACAAGCTACGGCATTCAAGATATTCGCATCAAAGCCACGGCGCCAAGCGACCAGTTTCTCTTCATCAGTGAAATCTACTATCCTGCATGGAAGTGCTACATCGATGGACAGGAGACCAAAATTTACAAAACAAACTATGCCTTCCGCGGTGTGGTAGTGCCAAAAGGCACGCATGAGATTCGCTTGGTCTATGAATCGCGTGCGTTTGAGATTGGCAGATTGCTCTCGATAGGGGCAAATTTGCTTTTGCTGACGATGTTTGCTTTTGCCGCATTTGTGGCAATTCAGCAGCGCCGGACAACGCAGCCAGCAGTCGATAGCGCTCCAACACCCAATGGCAAGTAATGCAGACTTTATTATTGAGCTTCTGGCGCTCTCCAAAGCACCCTTGATTGGCGCCACACGGCTGCGAGCTTTAGTTTCATGTTTTCACACGCCGGCACAAGTCTGCAAGGCAACGCCAGCCGAACTCATGCGCGTAGAAGGAATCGGCGAGACAATTGCAGAGTCGCTCTATGCCCACCTGCGCAGTGCTGCGTTTCAAAACGATAGAGCCATGGCAGAGGCTCAAGTGGAAAAAGCCGAAAAACTTGGTGTCAAAATTCTGACGCTGTGGGATTCAGAATATCCGACCTTGCTTAAGCACATCTATGATGCCCCACCCTACTTGTTCGTGCGAGGCACATTGCCTCAGGATGCTTTGCGTATCGCCGTCGTGGGAACGCGGCACCCAACCGAATATGGCAAGAATGTTACGAAAAAACTCACCGCGGCACTCTCTCAAGCACAGGTTGAAATCGTCAGTGGTTTAGCTTTTGGCATTGATAGCATTGCGCATCAGACGGCGCTGGAGTCAGGCGCAAGAACCGTAGCTGTATTAGGCTCTGGCGTGGATGCAATTTACACTGACCCGAAAGGTAAACTCTATCCACGAATCATTGAAAATGGAGCCATTGTGTCGGAAGAGTGGCTGAGTACTGCACCCATCGCAGAAAATTTTCCCAAGCGCAATCGAATTATTTCGGGCTTGTCGCAAGGCGTGCTAATTGTAGAGTCAGACATCAAAGGCGGCGCCATGATTACTGCCAAGTATGCGCTGGAGCAAAATCGTGAAGTGTTTGCTGTGCCCGGTAGCATTTATTCGCACAAATCCAATGGCACAAACACGCTCATCCGTGAAAGCAGAGCAAAGCTGGTCATGAGCGCCGAAGATATTTTGTCGGAACTGCGCATTCAGACGGCGACCACAGCTACTGCACTAACTTTGCCCTTGCCAGAGCTCTCCGACGAAGAACTCAAAATTTACCAAAAACTCTCTGATACGCCCATGCACATTGATGACCTCTGCGAAGCCACAGGACTTGATGTATCGGATGTGCTCATCATCTTGTTTGAGCTGGAACTCAAAAACTGTGTCAAACAATTGCCCGGCAAGTTTTTTCAGCGCAGTTGAAGTTTGGCGTTTGCGTGTTTTGATAGACCTTGTAGCGCAAGGCAGGCACGGCGTATGAATTTTTTATGATGGCGGTGCGCCTCTAAATGCCCGGCGTGCAATCGAAGCTGAAATAATGCCAGAGAGACCTCCGACGACAATTGAGACGGCAATATCGTAGAGCAGGCGCGCCACATAGCCCCCGAACAAAAGAAGTTGCAGCGCATCAAGTGCCAAACAGCCCAGAAGCGTCGCTGTTACGCTGATGCGAAAGACTTCCCAATAGCTAAGAAAGAGCTTATGAGTTTTGATGTAGTGATAAGCCGTAAAGCCGCCGCAGAGCACCATGCCTATCCCATAGAGATTAAGCTTATTGACAAAAGGAATAACCCCAATGATAAAATAAATGGCTGCCCCATAGAAGATAGAGCGCTTCGGACTGGGCAGCGCACTCGGTGCAGGTTCAGATAAATGGTCTGATTCAGGCATGGGAACTGCACGAAAACGTATAATTTCTTTCAAAAGAGTAATGGAGAAGTTATGGAATCTGTGCAAACTTTCCTCAAAGGTGTGGCGCCATTTTCACTGCTGAGCGATAAAGAGCTCGATGAACTGGCTAAGAAGTTGCTCATTGAATTTTTCCCGAAAGATACATTGATTTTACGACGCGATGTCGACAAAGCCGAGTTTGTCTATATCGTGCGCAAAGGCGCCGTGCAAATTACGCGTGGCATTGTCAATGAAAATGAGCGCTTGGTGAGCGTATGCGGCGAAAAAGACATTTTTGGCGCATCTTCGGTCTTGGAAGACGAAGCCTTTGTGTTCAATGCGAGGACCAGTCAAGACACGATTTGCTACCTTTTGCCCAAAGATGACTTCAAAGCCTTGCTACAGACACACAAAGCGCTGGCTGATTTTTTCTCATCTCAACTCTCCGTGTCGTTAGCGAATGCCTACTTGGAAGGGTCGTTGCGGCTCTCGCAGCGCAAGTCAACTGACGACATGTCGTTGCTTTACAATCCGATTCGCAGCCTGATTAAACGCAGTCCCGTGGTCTGCACCCCAGAGCTGACCGTGCGCGAAGCCGCTGAAGTGATGACTTTAGAGCGCATTGGCTCAATTGTGGTCATCGATGAGCAGCACCGTCCAATGGGTATTCTCACCGATACAGACATGCGGGCAAAAGTTGTGGCAAGAAACATTCCTACGGACACACCTATTTCAAAAGTCATGTCGGCGCCCGTTGTAACCATTGATGCTGACCAGAGCATCTTAGATGGGTTAATGCTCATGACAAAGCGGCGTATTCATCATCTGTGTGTGGTAGAGCGCCACCATGCAACAGAGCGGTTTATCGGTGTGGTCTCAACGCACGATTTGGTGCTGCTACATGGCATCAGTCCTGTGGCTGTCGTCAAGAATTTGACCGCTCAGCAAAATGTGCAAGGCTTGCTCGAGGTGCGTGCGCAGATGGATGCCGTGATTGATGCGCTCATTGTGCAAGGCATTCGCGCACGAAAACTGACGGAGCTTATCACTGCATTTAATGACGAGCTAACGCTCAAGCTAATTGAGTTTGCCGAACGAAAAATGCAGGAGAGTGGCGAAGGCAAGCCCCCAGTAGCATATGCGTGGATGGCATTAGGCAGTGAAGGACGCCGAGAACAAACCATTGCAACTGACCAAGACAACGCCATCGTGTTTGAAAATACGCCCGATAGTGCGCATGCAAAAGCCTACTTTCTAAAACTGGGAGAATTTGTTGTCAATGACTTGGAGCAATGCGGCTTTCCAAAGTGCAAAGGATTCATCATGGCTACCAACCCAGAGTGGTGTGCCTCGCTGAGTGAGTGGAAACGGCACTTTCAAAAGTGGGTGCATTCTGCACATCCGAAAGCATTACTGCACTCGATGATTTTCTTTGACTTGCGTGCTCTCCACGGTCAGTCTGAACTGGTTAGAGCGCTCTACGAAAAACTTTTCAAGGAAATAGAAGAAGCACCGAACTTTTTCTTTTTTATGACACAAAATGCCTTGCGCACCAAACCGCCGATTGGCTTTTTGGGCACATTCGTGGTTGAGTCGTCAGGTGAAAACAAGCATAAGTTCAATCTCAAAGAGCGTGCCTTGCGCCCGTTGGTGGATTGCGCACGAATCTTATCACTGGCAGCACGCAGTATGGAAACCTCTACTGTAAAGCGCTTCACTGTGGCAAAAGAGCGTGGACTTTTGCGCGACATGCTCATTGAAAATGCCATAGAAGCCTTTGACTACCTGATGACGTTGCGACTGGCGCATCATAGCCGGCAGCGCAAGATGAACCAAGTGCCCGATAACTTTATTGACCCAGACGATTTATCGGCAATTGAGCGCAACGCTGTGAAGGAAGCCTTTCGTGTCATTGAAGAGTTGCAAGCTGAGATGCGAGATAAGTTCGGTGGCGGTAGAGAAGTGCATCTCTATGAGTAACTTTGAGAGAAGACGTTAGAAACATCAAGCCACAAAGAGGCACCAAACTTGACAAGCAAAGGCGCAGGCAGATGAAGTGGATAAAACAACTCTTCTCGCAAGAGCCGGCTAACAGCACGGAGTTGCCAGCAGAAGTTGCCAAGTATTTCAGTGGCGAATTGCCGTCCAAAAAATCTTCAATTGAGTCTTTGCGATTTGTGGTCATAGACACTGAAACAACGGGATTGAATCCAGCAAAGGGCGATAGAGTGCTCTCTATTGGTGCCGTGGTCATCAAGGACTTGCGGGTGGATTTGAGTCAAACTTTTTTTGAGCGCATTTACTCTGAGACTGCCTCGCCGCCCGAGACAATTGCCGTGCATCTAATTACCCCTGAAGAAAGTCGTCATGCGCCAAAAATTACCGATGTCTTGCCCATGTTTTTGGATTTTATCGGTCTCAATGTGCTGATTGCCCATCATGCCCGCTTCGATTTAGCCTTTTTGAATGCAGAACTTCAGCGCTGCTATGGGCGAGCGTTGCGCAACTACTGTCTTGATACCATCGACTTGGCGCATGCTTTAGCCAGCACCAACCAATCCTTTGAGTATCTTGGTCTGAATCCAAGGCAGATGGAGGAGTATGAACTGGACAAGTTAGCCGCTTCACTGAATGTCCCAATTGAGTCGCGCCATGATGCGCTCAACGATGCCATTACCACAGCACAAGTCGCAGCCGTCTTACTCAAACG